>DEXR01000033.1:3306-3764 GCA_002364245.1 Flavobacteriaceae bacterium UBA3179 | reverse complement strand
TTCAACATTTTGTCACCGAAATAAGGGTTTCTTATTTCTTCGTTCATACTAAGCCAAGCACCACCCTCATTATTATTATACATAGGGCAGAATTGCTCGTATATCTTCATCTCAGTTCCGGTAATGGCAACCATATCGGTAACATCCTTGCTTAATATCTTAAAGTGCTCACGTTGGTGTGCCATATCACTTTCTGAAATGTGTTCTGCGTGTTCAATTGCGTCTTCCAAAATATCCTTGAGTTCTTGTTGCTCGTTATCTGAATAGGTCGATGCATCAAAACTGCCTAAAGTGCTTGCCAGCGTGGCACCCAATTGTTTTGCTTTGTCATTATTCGTCTCGACAAGTGCATCTTTTAGTTTAAAGTAGTCTTGTAGGACTGCTTTTGCATCTTGGTTGTCATTCATTGCCATATTGTCTTTGTCATCCATAGATTCTTGGTGCATCTCGTTGCTCAT
>DEXR01000033.1:0-3091 GCA_002364245.1 Flavobacteriaceae bacterium UBA3179 | reverse complement strand
GAGAGTCCACCACCAGCGCCAAAGCGGTTGTCATAGCTTCCCATTAATGAGAAGTCACGGCTCAATACGTATTCAAGTCCAACTTGCCACGTGGTTTCTTCTTCAAAGTCCTGACCTTCGGGTAATTTGCCGTCCCAGCCAAAGTCCATCTGGTATTCATACTCGCCATAAATTCCAAGGTGGGGAAAAATCATAAAGCCCGTACTAAAACTTATCTGTGGACGCAGTTTGCTGTCAATTCTGAAATCTGAATTAATGAGCAATGGCATTAACCATCGTACACCAGCAATAGCGGTTGTGTTTATTTCTTCAAGGCTGTCCTCACCTTCATTCTCTACATTTACACCACCAAAAACTCGGAAGTAATCATTGAGATAGCGCTCGTAGGTAAACTCGGCTTCCAGATTTTTGTTCCATCCATATTCGCCCCTTAGCGCAAATTGATTTCTGATATTTGTTGCAGTAGCGTAAAGCTCGGTCATATGACTTGCAGCCGTGATTTCGCCCCAAGTGAATATGTGGTCTGCTTCGTTGGTAAGGTTAGTAAGTGGGTAGCCTTCTAATCGTTCGTCACGAGGTGTATCGTAACTGAAAACCCTTGCCATACCGCTCATCATATGATAAAGGATGTGACAATGGAAAAACCAATCACCAGTTTCATCAGCGGCAAACTCAAATACGACTTTTTGCATTGGTGCCACGTTAACAGTATGCTTTAGTGGTGAATACTCACCGTTCTCGTTCAATACTCTAAAGAAGTGGCCGTGCAAGTGCATAGGGTGGTGCATCATCGTGAGATTGTTAAGTGTGATACGCACGACTTCGCCTTGCTCGATTTTTATCTTATCTGTTTCTGAAAGGGGCACACCGTTGATAGACCAGACGTAGCGGTTCATATTTCCTGTAAGGTTGAAAAGCATTTCCTTTACGGGCTTATCGTTTTCAAATTCGGTAGGTTCTTTAGCCCTTAAGTAGTTGTAATTGAACTCGGGATTACCACCCGTTTTCATATTATCGCCTACCACTTTATCTTTTGGCACCATATATCCCATTTTCATTTCGCCCATATCCATACCGCCATCCATTTTCATATTGGCCTTGCCTTTGTTCATCTTCATTTCTGACTTGGACATTTTCATTTTATCATCCTTCATATCCATTTTAGAATGGTCCATTTTAGTGTGAGCCATCTTGGTAGAATCCATTTCCATTTCACCCTTTTTCATATTATCATCCATCATAGACATACTATTCATCTGCATTCCGCCCATATCCATTTTGTACTTTTCCATTACTTGAATGGAATCGTTTTTTGAAGGATTAAATTTTGAAGCAGGTGCGCCCATCTTCATACCCATAGACATCATTTGCTTCATATTCTTTATAAGATTAGGTTCTGGAACTACAGGTGCTTCCAGTACATTTCCAGTTCCTATAAATGCCGAAGCTTCGCCAGAACCATCCTGTGCCGTAGCTCTTACTTGAAGTTTTCCACTTTCTGGAATCGTCACTATAAAATCATAGGTTTCGGCAACGCCAATCAAAGTTTTGTTATGTTCTACTGGAACCACATCAAGTCCATCGGCAGATACGAGCATTGGGTCTTCGCCACCAAATGTGAGCCAGAAATAAGACGCTGCGGCTGCGTTTACAAATCGAAGCCTCACGCGCTCGCCGGGCTGAAAATCTGGATATTCCTGTGAAGTACCACCATTGATAAAAAACTTGTCAAAATAATTATCTGAAATAGCCATATCTGGCATACGTTGCCACGCCATCTTTAACTTGGCACCTACTGCGCCTTGGGCAATTAATTTATCCAGACTTTGAACCTGACCTTTTTTAATTAAATACCACTCATTGCCACGCTTCAAATTTTTAAGTTGAGATTGTGGATTTTCATCTACCCAATCCGAAAGCACTAAGACCAAATCTTTGTCATATTCTAAATCGGTTTCCTTTGGATTTATCTGTAATGAACCATACACCCCACGTTGTTCCTGTAACCCAGTATGGGAATGATACCAATAGGTTCCAGATTGTTTCAATGCAAATTTGTATTGAAAGGTTTCCCCTGGACGGATAGGTGGTGTGGTCAAATACGGTACGCCATCGTGGAAATTAGGTAATATCATCCCGTGCCAATGGACAGATGTTTCCACATCCATTTTATTGGTAACGTTGATAATGGCAAACTCGCCTTCGTTGAACTCGAGATTGGGACCAGGTATGCCACCATTAATGGTCATTGCCTGTACATCCTTGCCCGTAAAGTTTACGGTTTTATAATCTATAGTAAGGTCATAAATCCGTTCTGGCCAGTTGTCAACATTTTCTTCAGTTTCATTCGCTACCAATTGGGCTTTTGCACCAAAAGTGATAAGCATTGTTAGAAGTAATGTGATTTTATATTTCATAGTTCTTAATTTTATTTGGATAAAATTACTGCTGTAAATCAACAGCTTGTGTCATAATTATGGTTGTTATCTATACAATTTTGTCCAATGAATTCCTAAAGTTTTTCTGTTGTGATTTATACTCGGTCAGGCTCATACCCGTTTCGCTTTTAAACTGGCCACTCAAATGGTTGATATGGCTATAATCCAGCAGCTGTGCCATTTCTGTAAAGTTGAGTTCCTTGGCCTGTACCAGTTCCTTTACCTTTTCTATTTTCAATTTGATGAAGTACTTCTCAATGGTAATGCCTTCGGTAATTGAAAAGACCTTACTGATTTTAGAATACTCGTGACCCAATGCATCGGCTAAGTGAGCGGATAATTTCTTATCGAGTTCCAAAGGCAATTTTTGTAATGCTTTAATCAGTTCTACCTTAACCTGCTCTGTGAGTTTTTCTTCGGTACTGCCAATTAGGGAAAATCCATTACTTTCAAGTAAAGTTTTCAATTTTTCGATTTCATCATCGCTCTCGATGTTTAGGCGCAAACGACCCAATTCGATTTGTAACAATTCGATAGTTTGTTTATCCAGTACATCCCTTAAAACCTTGATGCATCTATCACATACCATATTTTTTATGTAAAAATCCTTGACCATAATTAATTGATTAGATAGTTAATAATGGCCGATTGTA
>DEXR01000002.1:744-3413 GCA_002364245.1 Flavobacteriaceae bacterium UBA3179 | reverse complement strand
AAAACTTAATAATTTAAACGGGGGCTGCGGCCCCCATCAACTGGGAGAGTAAAAATGACACAGAAACAAGCCGAAACATTAGGATGGACTTTTAACGCAGACGGAACCACCGTTGAAAAAGGTCGTGAAATTTACATGATGCCATCAAAAGAAATGGCACTTAAAATAGTTGAGAAAAGGGAGCAGAAATAATGCAAACAAATGAAACAGTCATCACAAGCCTTGCAAAGCAATGGATTAATGAAGAGCGCACCGAAATGAGCGCAGGAATTGAGTTACAAAATTTAGCTGATATGCCATATTCAAGTGCTATCACTTTATTAACAGCGGCACGAAAGCGGCTCATTAACATTCAAATGCAAGAAGAGCTTCAGGATCAGGAAGACCAACTGGACAACGACCAATGGGAACGAGATTATGAAGCGGGGGCCAGTTTATGATTAATAAAATTAACAAACCAGCACCACGCCCAATCGTAGTCTCCGCTAACAAAATGAATTACCACAGGATGATAATTCAAGGTTTGCGTGACAGCAGGAACGTAGTTAACAATTACGAGCTATTTTCATCAAGCCTTGTTGGGCTTGCTGCAAAGGTCATTGCGGATCACGGTAAGCATTATGGCCGACATTAAGGCATTGCTGCTTGCAGGGGCTATTTTGGCCGTTGTAGCGGCTGTTCATAGCTACGATTATTGGGAGATGACGACGCAATGATAAGTGAATATCAGAAAGAAAAGAAAAGAAAAAAAGATCGAGAAACACTGCAAAGAAAAAGAGACGAAATTAATGGTCCAACTAAAACAGCTCGATTAAAAGCTGAAAAAGAAGAAAGGGCTAAGATGAAAGCTGAAAAAGAGCTTCAGCAAATGAAATCAGAGCGTAGGCAACAGCCAGAAATTATGTGGAAACGGTTAATTGAAGAATCTGGAAAGGATTTTGAAGATGTTATTTTTAAAAAACCTGTGGAATACAATTTTTAAATGTAAGCCAACAAGTAATAAATACTTTGGGCGAAAAACTCCTGACATTCCTCAAAGAAAAAAAACTGGTCTTCCAGCGATGGAAAGGCGCATTGCCGCCAGCCGCAATATTATAGACGGCAGCTTGATGGATAAAGATAAATGAACAAAAAAGTAGTAGGCATTTGGTATCGTTACGATGACGGTGACGTTGAATATATTGAAAATGTTTCAAGAATATCAATTTTTGAGTTTAATTGGTTAAGCTCAATTATTAAATGGTTTAAAAGAGAAAACTAATTTATTTTTTATTATTCATTGAGCGTTCACCAAACCAAAACAACACAGCCGTTGATGCCATGTAAATAACAGATTGAATTATTGTTTCTTGCTGCCCAAAATCGTCTGACGTTGCATATATATAGCCTACGATTGCCACGAGCATCACGGTTAATATCGGCCTAATTAGCCGCAGGATAGCTGCTACCCAAGGATATGGAACGGGAACATTAACAAACATATCGTATGCGGCAGTTTTAATCTGTCCGTCTTGTTGAGTTTGTACAATTTCACGTTCGCTTTCTAACTCTTGCGACCTTAATTCTGACTGCAATCTGGTCATCTCGATCACTCTTGTGTGTTCCTTGTCTTTCTTCTTTTCTTCTAGGTAACCGTCAACAAAGCCAAAGACCTTGCCAATGACTGATCCAATAATTCCTGTCGCACCGCCAGTTAGTACCGATAAAATAAATTCCATTACCACGATCTCCTTCTGCCAATGTCTATATGCACAAAAGTTTGGTAGCGCATACCAAACCCTTTAAATCCGCATTTTTCTGCTGTTTTTTTTAAAACGTCTTTATCCATACCATTTAACACTACATCAAATGCGTGTCCTTGCAAATGCGACGATCTGGGAGCGCCCCCCACTTTGGCGTTATGGTACGGGGAACGATATGCGGAAGATAGTTTGATAGGATTGCCAAGCATGGAGCGAAAGTTATCCAGACAACGCAATGCATGAAGATTAACAAGTATCTTCCCAGTGCTGCAAGCAATCTCAGCGGGTACAAAGTATTTTAAATCCCAGAGGGATTTTGGTATCTGATTAAAGTGTTCGTATAGCATTATCTAATAGTTAATTTTTTTACAGGTTTTTTCACTGGATTTAATTTATTCATTTGTAGGCTCCTAGTTATTTCATCTTCCTGCTTCAACAAATCATTACTACTATAAAACCAGACAATTGGGAAGTTTGGCAACGTCTTACAGCTTACCACAAAAACTAATAATACTAAAATTGCATATTTTAACATCTTACTCTTTTAAGCCACCTTAGATTCTAGTTTTTGCTGGACACGTTCCAGAACTTCAATCCTAGCTAAAACAGTTGCTGCTTCCCTGTGATGGCGCTCCTGGTTAGCTGGAGACATCATTCCAGCTAATATGTCAACTCGCTGTGTTTGCGTCTGGATGTGGCTTAAAACGGTTGTCTCTAATTTATCAACACGATTGTCTGCCGCTCTCGTTCTAGATTCAATATCTTTAAGCAATTCAGTTAACCGAGATATTTGACTACGAGCAACAGCAGCAGTGCCAGCGATACTAAATAAAATGCCGCCCAGCGTAATAATAAGTCTGATATCAACAGAACCGTCCATTATTTTCGCACCAATTTAACATGCTCATGTACATAGCCTTTTCGTTT
>DEXR01000002.1:460-614 GCA_002364245.1 Flavobacteriaceae bacterium UBA3179 | reverse complement strand
CTGATATCAACAGAACCGTCCATATTACATACCTTTAAAAACGAGGCCGATAAGTAGTAAAATAATTGCGCCCGTTGAAGACATCATAATAACTTCAAGCCGTTTTAGCCTGGCATTAACAGCAGAAAATTGAAGAGCAATATTCTTGCTACGT
>DEXR01000002.1:0-356 GCA_002364245.1 Flavobacteriaceae bacterium UBA3179 | reverse complement strand
TTAACCGCACTAAACTGCAACTGGATATTCTTGCTACGTTCTTCACAAACCAAATCGTGGGCTGCAAGATTAGCGGCTAATTGATCAACGTTTTTGCTCATTATCTCTTACCTTTTGAACATATTCCGTGACATAACCCAGTTTAGCTGGGTACTCGTAGCCAATTCTAATGCGGGCGTGAGCTTCACTATCAGCGACACGCTCAAAATATAATACGTTTTCAAACTCAGAACTTATCGTATTATTCTTTGGGATGTCCCGCCCTGATCTGATTATGTCTCTGATGACTGAATTGTAAACTCCAATTTCAAATACTTTCATTAGCAAACCGCTTCTTTGCATCCGAAATTAACCAT
>DEXR01000037.1:10629-11115 GCA_002364245.1 Flavobacteriaceae bacterium UBA3179 | reverse complement strand
TACGTATTTGGATCATTAGGTTTTGCAGACTTTACGGCTCAGGTTTCTTTACGCGACCCAGAAAAGCCTGAAAATTACATTGGCAGTGATGAAAATTGGGAAAAAGCTGAAAATGCAATTCTTAATGCTGCAAAAGAAAAAGGACTGAATTATATAGTTGAAACTGGCGAAGCGGCTTTTTATGGTCCTAAGCTTGATTTTATGGTAAAAGATGCGTTAGGAAGAAGCTGGCAATTAGGAACCATTCAAGTGGATTACACCTTACCTGAGCGCTTTGATTTGACCTATAAAGGCAGTGATAACGAGCTACACCGCCCTATCATGATTCACAGAGCACCCTTTGGTAGTTTAGAACGATTTGTGGCTATATTGTTAGAGCACACAGGAGGTAACTTCCCTTTATGGCTTATGCCAGAGCAAGTTGCTATCTTATCATTGAGCGAAAAATATGAAAAATACGCTCAAAAAGTTTTAAATTTGCTTGAA
>DEXR01000037.1:0-10514 GCA_002364245.1 Flavobacteriaceae bacterium UBA3179 | reverse complement strand
AAAAAGTTTTAAATTTGCTTGAAAATAACGAAATTCGCGCCCTTGTTGATAACCGAAGTGAAACCATTGGTAAGAAAATTCGGGAATCTGAGATGAATAAAATACCATATATGCTCATTGTTGGTGAGCAGGAAGAAAAAGATGGTACAGTTTCTGTAAGAAAACATAGCGACGGAGATATAGGAAATATGACCGTTGAAGAGTTTTCTGAATTAATTAACAAGGAAATTGAAAATAATATTGTAGATTTTAATGTTTAACCATAATAATTTATAGCCATAGCAATACGAAGAAAAAGAAGTAGAGGCCGAAGGGTCATAAAAGAAGATCAACACCGAATCAATAAAAAGATTCGCGCAGACGAAGTACGTCTTGTAGGTGACAATGTAGAAATGGATATTTATCCAACCAGCAAAGCATTGGAAATCGCACAAGAGATGGGACTGGACTTAGTAGAAATATCTCCTAACGCCAAGCCACCTGTTTGTAAAGTGATGGACTACAAGAAATTTGTCTACGAGCAAAAAAAGAGAGAAAAAGCTTTAAAAGCAAAAGCTTCAAAAGTTGTTGTAAAAGAGATTCGTTTCGGTCCAAATACCGACGATCACGATTACGAATTCAAGAAGAACCACGCTGAAAAGTTTTTAAAGGATGGAGCTAAGTTAAAGGCTTATGTCTTTTTCAAAGGTCGATCCATTATATACAAAGACAAAGGAGAAATACTTTTATTACGTTTAGCCCAAGATTTAGAAGAAGTTGGTAAAGTAGAACAAATGCCAAAACTAGAGGGGAAACGAATGATAATGTTTATAGCTCCAACCAAGAAATCGAAATAACGCTTCGGCCCGTACACCGGAAAAAAGCGTAAAGATAAAGTGAAATAAATAGTTAAAAGAAGCAGACATGCCAAAACAAAAGACAAAATCCAGTGCTAAAAAGCGTTTTAAGCTTACCGGTACTGGTAAAATTAAAAGAAAGCACGCGTTTAAAAGCCACATCTTAACAAAGAAGTCTAAAAAACGTAAGCTTAAGTTGACTCACGATGCGTTAGTAGATAAAGCAGATGAGAGCAATGTTAAGCAAATGCTTCGTATGAAGTAATACCGCTTAACCGGTTAAAACAAATTATTTAAACCCTGGAGTACGGCTACATAATGTAAACAAAGTGTCTAAATGACCGCCTGCTACAAAAAACAAGTAAAATTATGCCAAGATCAGTAAATTCAGTTGCTTCAAGAGCCCGAAGAAAAAAGGTAATGAAGCATGCCAAAGGTTACTTTGGAAGACGTAAAAATGTATGGACGATTGCCAAGAATGCTGTTGATAAAGCAATGCAGTATTCGTACCGCGACCGTCGTGCAAAAAAGAGAAATTTTAGATCCTTATGGATCACTCGTATTAATGCCGGCGCACGCCAGCACGGGATGTCTTATTCAAAATTTATGGGACAGTTAAAAGCTAATGATATCGAATTGAACCGTAAGGTACTTGCAGATTTAGCAATGAACCATCCTGAAGCTTTCAAAGCAATTGTTGAGAAAGTAAAATAAATTTATAAACTGTATTTATTTCACTATACTAGAAGAGCCGCTCAAATTGAGCGGCTCTTTTTGATTTAAAGTAATACTTACTTTTAAGTTTTCTGTTTCTTCTTTTTAGCAGCCGGAAACAATACGTTGTTTAGTATCAAACGGTATCCAGGTGAATTAGGATGCAATGCCAATTCAGTTTTAGCATCCCCTACTCTATGCTGGTAATCTTCTGGATCGTGGCCACCGTAAAAAGTAAAAAAACCTTTTCCTTTTATGCCGTGAATATACCGAGCTTCTCCATTGGTTTTATTTTCGCCCATCACCAATACATTAGATTTCACCTCATCTCTATTATAGGAAGTAGTTTGCCCCATAAATCCTTTTACTAATGAGGTATGGTTCTGCACCAACATCGTAGGAATAGGGTCCCATTTGGCAGAATAGTCCATTAAACTAAAATAATCTGTTTCTTTCGGTATTCTTCGCTTTGCGGTCATATCGATTGACGAAAACTCATAGACCATTGGGCTTCGTTCCAATATGAAATCGGTAAAAGCCATGGTTTTACTATAATCTATTTTACTTTGATAACCAGGTTCGCTAGGGTCACCATCGAACATGGGTTCACAAATATCTACTCCTTCGGCAGAAAGCGCTATATCAAAACTATCGGTTGCGCTGCACATGGCAAACATAAATCCGCCACCCACAACATAGTCGCGTATTTTTAAAGCAACATCACGTTTCTCTTCAGAAACTTTACCATACCCCAACTCTTTAGCTAAGGCCTCTGCTTTTTGCTTTTCCTCAATATACCAAGGTGCGGCACGATATGCCCTGTAAAATTTACCATATTGACCCGTAAAATCTTCGTGGTGTAAGTGCAGCCAATCGTATAAAATAAGTTGGTCGCTCAATACTTCCTTATCGTAAACAACCTCATAAGGTATTTCGGCATAGGTCAACACCATTGTCACAGCATCATCCCAGGGCTGATTCCCTTTTGGGGAATACACCGCAATTTTAGGTGCTTTTTCCAATACAACAGCTTCCATGTTTTGTGAAGGGCTGCTAATTGTGGTTAAAATTTCTTCCGTTTTACTATTAGAAATAACTTCAAATGAAACTCCGCGAATTTGACATTCCTTACGTATCTCTTCGGAATCTGGCATTAAAAAAGAACCGCCACGATAGTTAAGTAACCATTTTACTTTTACCTGTCGTTCTAACATCCAATAGGTAATCCCGTAGGCTTTTAGGTGTTCTTTTTGCCCTTCAGCGTCCATAGGAATTAATATGTAAGAGGCTGAAGCGTTTAAAGAAAAGAAAAGAATAAATAATAAGGTAATATATTTTGTCATAACGCTAATATAACGACAAAATTCGAGCCAAATTGGATAGATTATAAATTTCTAATTTGAAGGAACTTAATAGTTACCCATTAAAAAGGCACCTCATTATCATCATCCGGTGGCAAATCGCTGTTCATGGAACTACCGAAGGCTTCATCTGCAGAAGGCAAACTATCGGTTCTAAATGTATCGTCGTTGGCGGCATCATTCATACGAGAATGAATTTCGCTAGGAATATCAAATCGTTCCAAATTTTCGAAACGTCCTAAATGACCAACAAAACGCAAGCGTATTTCATCCAAGCCACCATTACGGTGTTTGGCTACAATAAACTCACCTTGGCCTTGAGTTGGTGTACGCTCCTCATCGTCCCACTCGTCAATTTTGTAATATTCTGGACGGTAAATAAACGATACAATATCGGCATCTTGTTCAATCGCTCCAGATTCACGAAGATCAGAAAGCAATGGACGTTTACTTCCACCACGAGTTTCTACGGCACGTGATAATTGTGATAAAGCAATTACAGGAACGTTCAGTTCTTTTGCTAATGCTTTTAAGTTTCGGGAAATAGTAGAAATTTCCTGTTCCCGGTTCCCCCCTTTTTGGTTTCCTCCTGCTGTCATTAATTGCAGGTAATCGACCATAATCAGTTTAATACCGTGTTGTGATGACAATCGTCTTGCTTTTGCCCGTAAATCGAAAATGGAAAGTGAAGGTGTATCATCGATAAATAAAGGAGCTTTTTCCAGTCCTTTTACTTTTACATTCAACTGTTCCCATTCGTGTTTTTCCAAGTTTCCGGTACGTAGTTTCTCGGAACTTAATTGTGTTTCCGAAGAAATTAATCGTGTTATTAACTGTACAGATGACATTTCCAACGAAAAGAAAGCTACCGGAATATTATGATCTACAGCGATATTTCGTGCCATAGACAAGGTCAAAGCTGTTTTACCCATACCTGGACGGGCGGCAATAATAATTAAATCACTGGGTTGCCAACCGGAAGTCAATTTATCAATATCTTCAAAACCTGAAGGAACACCGGAAAGACCTTCTCTATTGGCAATTTCTTCAATTTTTTTCTTCGCTTGAATTACTAATTGTTGTGCTGTTTCTGAAGAGCGTTTTATATTTCCTTGGGTAATTTCATATAATTTCGATTCGGCCGTATCCAATAAATCAAAAACATCGGTGGTTTCATCGTATGAATCTTCAATTATTTCATTTGAAATTTTAATCAAACTACGCTGAATGAATTTCTGAAGAATAATACGTGCATGGAACTCAATATGTGCCGAAGAAGACACTTTTTGCGTGAGTTGAACCAAGTAAAACTCCCCTCCTGCTACTTCAAGATTTGCATCTTTCTTTAACTGAGACGAAACAGTTAATAAGTCCACCGGTTCACTGTTTTCAAAGAGGGTATGGATGGCATCGAAAATGTGTTTGTGAGCATCTTTGTAAAAGACATCAGCGTGTAGGATATCTATTACTTCATCGACCCCTTTTTTATCAATCATCATAGCGCCAAGCACAACTTGCTCTAAATCAACAGCTTGCGGTGGTAATTTTCCTTTTTCTAAGGAAATTACCTGAGAAGACTTCGATTTATATTTAGTTTGCTGCTGTACTTTTTCCATAAGGCGAATGTAAAGAAAATGTTAACTGAAACACGTAAATTTAAAGTTTCGATGTTAACCAGTCATCAACATTTGAACTGTTGATAACTTAAAATTATTGTTAATAAGGTACAAAAAAAACCGAAGACGAACCTCCGGAATTTTGAAAGTGTTGTTATAATTGAAGTTACCCTTTAAAGACTCCCATCTCAGAATATTTTTCCATTCTAAGATTGACCAAATCGGTTGGTGATAAGATTTTTAATTCATCATATACTTTTGAAATGGTCTTAGAAACGGTAGAAAAAGTTTTTTCACGATCGCTATGCGCTCCACCTAATGGTTCTTTAATAATCGTATCGATAACTTTTAGTTTTTTAGCATCTTTAGCAGTTAAGTTCAAAGCTTCTGCTGCTTGTTCTTTATGATCCCAGCTTCTCCATAAGATAGATGAACAATTTTCTGGTGAAATTACAGAGTACCATGAGTTTTCAAGCATCATAACTCGATCACCAACACCAATTCCTAAAGCACCCCCACTGGCTCCTTCACCAATAACGATTACTATAATTGGTACTTTAAGGCGGGTCATTTCCATAATATTACGGGCAATGGCTTCTCCTTGTCCGCGCTCTTCAGCTTCCAATCCAGGATACGCTCCTGGTGTGTCGATAAAACTGACCACAGGAAGACCAAACTTTTCGGCAGATTTCATTAAACGTAAAGCCTTGCGGTATCCTTCGGGGTTTGCCATACCAAAATTTCGATATTGACGCGTTTTGGTATTATATCCTTTTTGTTGTCCAATAAACATATAGCTTTGGTCGCCAATTTTACCAAGACCACCCACCATAGCTTTATCGTCTTTAAAATTTCGATCACCGTGTAATTCTAAAAAAGAATCCCCACATATAGATTTTATATAATCCATAGTATAGGGACGATTAGGGTGACGGGACAACTGTACACGTTGCCACGGGGTTAGGTTTTTATAAATTTCCTTTTTGGTTTCTTTTAATTTTTTCTCAATCTGGGCACAGGTATTGGTAACATCCACTTCGCTGTCAGTTCCAATTTGGCAAGCTTTCTCGTACTGTTCCTGTAAGTCCTTTATAGGTAATTCAAATTCAAGATATTCCATAGTATCTTTAGATTGTAGTTTTTTGCTTAGCTTACAAAGATAAAATTTTGTTTTTAGGTATTGGGCAATCGCCTTTTTTTTCTTTGCAATCTATTTTTAATAATTCCGTTAGCGATTACTGTTACTATGATAATCGCAGCTCCGTAATAGAATTCAGTATTCATATGTTCTGAATCGCCTAAAATAAGCAATGCCAAAATAATTCCGTAAACAGGCTCTAGATTTACGGTAAGCATTACGGTATAGGGACTAATCCATTTCATTACATGTACTGAAGCCAAAAACGCATACGCTGTACACACCGAAGCTAAAAGTAATAATAAAAGCCAATCGTTTGTTGACAATTGAAATAATTCTGAAGTGATTTTTCCATTAAAAGCCAAATAGACCGTGATACATAATCCGCCGAAAAATAACTCGTATAACGAAATAACCGAAGCTTTATGTTTTACGACTAATGCTCCATTAATAATGGTAAAAACCGCTCCAAGAAAAGACGAAGCCAATGCGAGGCCAATTCCCCACACGTAATCGGTTTCTACATTAAATATAAGGTACAGCCCTGCTATTACGATAATTCCGAAGAACACTTCGTAGCCAATTATTTTTCTTCTATAAAAAAGTGGTTCTAATAACGATGTAAAAAATGCCCCAGTTGACATAATGGCCAATGTAACCGAAACATTAGACGCTTTTATAGCCCCAAAAAAGCACAACCAATGTAATGCAATAATTAATCCTGCAAGAAAAAACCGAGAAAGTGTTTTTGGCGAAAAGCGTAGTTTTTCTTTTTTTAGAAAAACAAACAACAATATAAACCCTGAAGCCAATAACATCCTGAACCAAACCAGCGGAATGGCATCGATTGAAATTAAAGCTCCCAATACGGCTGTAAACCCCCAAATAAATACGATACCGTGTAAATGAAGGTAGTTGAGTAGTTTAGCGTTTCGCATTTTTAAGAAGGTAAATAGCTAAGATACCAAATACAAAATTAGGGAACCACGTTGCGATAAAAGGTGAAAAGGTACTCTGTTCTGCCATCGTCCCGAATATTTTATCGAAAAAGATAAAAACCATTCCAATGGCAATTCCAATGGCAAGGTTCACTCCCATTCCGCCACGGCGTTTTACTGACGATACAGCAACTGCAATAATAGTTAATATATAAGCTGAAACTGGTAAACTCCAACGTTTGTAGCGTACCACTTCATACCTATTTATATAGGAAGAGCCTTTTGCTTTTTCTCTTTGAATAAAGTCATTAAGTTCGGTAAAATTTAAGGTTTCGGCTATGTACTCAACAGGTGTAAGATCTTCCATTTCAAATGAAAACGTGGTGTCGAGTTTTGTTTGTTTTAAAAGTTGGTCTTCATTTTCGCCCACAATACGCTTTTTAAAATTATAAAGTGTGTAGGTGCTGTCTTCTTCATTAAATCGTATGCGGCTTGCCGAGAGTTTATAGGCCATTTCATTCCCTTCAAAATGTTCTAATGTAAAGTTGTTACCCGTTTTTTCTTTCACATTAAAATAACTCACATAAATATAATCGTTATCGTTTATCTGCCGATACACATTAGACTGTGCCCTATCTTGTTTTCCTTTCTTTAAATACTTGTACTTAAATTCATTAAACCCTTTACTGGCCATAGGCGCTAAATACATACCTAATACCAATGCGCCAATACATACAATTGTAGCACCAATCATATACGGTCGTAAAAACCGATAGTATGAAACCCCACTACTTAAAAAAGCAATAACTTCTGTGTTATTGGCAAGTTTTGAAGTAAACCAGATTACCGATAAAAATAAAAACAGTGGAAACAACAGGTTTGCAAAGTAGATGGTAAAATCTAAATAATACTTGGCTACTTCAATAAAAGGGACCTCATTTTCAAGAATTTTGTCAATCTTCTCGGCAAGGTTTACCGTTATCCCGATGGGAATAAACAATAACAATAGCAACAAGAATGTCCCTAAGTATCTTTTTAGTATGTATTTATCAAGAATACTTAACATTAAAGGCGTTTGTCCATTTGTTTAACCATCTTATTTTTCCAAGTAGTAAAATCCCCCGCTAAGATATGCTTTCTCGCTTCACGAACCAACCATAAATAAAACCCGAGGTTATGTATGGTTGCAATTTGCATACCTAATAATTCATTCACTTTAAATAAGTGACGCACATATGCTTTGCTATAGGCCGTATCTACCCAAGTAATATCCATGTCGTCAATGGGTGAAAAATCGGTTTCCCACTTTTTATTTTTAATGTTTATGGTACCGTGTGCTGTAAAAAGCATGCCGTTGCGACCGTTTCTTGTCGGCATCACA
The DNA here is from genome assembly GCA_002364245.1 of Flavobacteriaceae bacterium UBA3179. Lineage (GTDB taxonomy): Bacteria > Bacteroidota > Bacteroidia > Flavobacteriales > Flavobacteriaceae > Marixanthomonas. The sequence continues at coordinate 2,530 of DEXR01000037.1, read as the reverse complement.
CAGTCAAACATATCAATGCCTAAGGCAATATTTTCTAATAGGTTAATTGGTGTTCCAACTCCCATTAAGTAACGTGGTTTGTCTTCTGGAAGTACTGCGGTAACCACTTCGGTCATAGCGTACATTTCTTCAGCTGGTTCCCCTACTGATAATCCTCCAATGGCATTTCCAGCAGCCCCTACTGAGGCGATATACTCTGCAGATTGTTTCCTAAGATCTTTATAAGTGCTTCCTTGAACAATAGGGAAAAGTGTTTGATTATAGCCATATTTTAAAGGTGTTTTCTCTAAATGCGCCACACAGCGATCTAACCAGCGATGCGTCATATGCATCGAACGTTTTGCATAATTATAATCGCAAGGGTATGGTGTACATTCATCAAAAGCCATGATAATATCAGCACCGATGGTCCGCTGGATTTCCATCACATTTTCAGGGGTGAAAAAATGCATGCTCCCGTCAATGTGCGACTTAAATTTTACACCTTCTTCCTTAATCTTACGATTTGCCGAAAGGGAATACACTTGATACCCACCACTATCGGTTAAAATATTTCGGTCCCAATTCATAAATTTATGAAGACCCCCGGCTTTTTCAAGAACTGTGGTTTGCGGTCGTAAGTATAAATGATAGGTATTCCCTAAAATTATATCTGGATTAATGTCATTGGTAAGTTCCCGTTGATGGACCCCTTTTACCGTACCAACAGTACCAACAGGCATAAAAATTGGTGTTTCAACAGGTCCGTGATCTAATGTTATGGTCCCAGCTCGGGCTTGGCTTTCGGGATCGGTTTTTTCTAAATTAAATTGCATGCAAGGTTTTTCTGAAATATGCCAGGATTGGCAAACAGCTGCAAAGATAATAGGATTTGTTTAGATACGTTACTTCCATTTCTTCTGAAAAAAATTAAAATTGTTTTCAAAAGGTTACAAACTTAATAACTTCCCTTAAATCGTTAATAACTGTCCTAAATTAGTTTTGCCTACCCTTTATAATACCGTATTTTTGATGCTGAAAACCAAAACAACACAAATGGCAGATTTACAACACCTTGAGGATTTAGTAATCCAGGTCCGAAGGGATATTTTAAGACAAGTACACGCTGTAAATTCAGGGCACCCAGGTGGATCCTTGGGCTGTACCGAATTTTTCGTCGCTTTGTACCAAGAACTATTGGACCGCAAGGATGACTTTAATATGGATGGAATTGGCGAAGATCTTTTCTTTCTTTCTAACGGTCATATTTCTCCAGTTTTTTATAGCGTTTTAGCTCGCTCGGGTTATTTTCCTGTAGAGGAATTGAGAACTTTCCGTCATATCGATTCCCGTTTACAAGGACATCCGACCACACACGAAGGGTTGCCTGGGGTTCGGGTTGCATCGGGATCTTTAGGACAAGGGATTTCTGTTTCTATCGGTGCTGCGGAAGCAAAAAAGCTAAACAATGACGACCATTTAATATATACTCTTTGTGGTGATGGTGAACTACAGGAAGGCCAAAACTGGGAGGCCATTATGTACGCCGCCGGAAATAAAGTGGATAACCTGATTGTTACTATTGACTTAAACGGCCAACAAATTGACGGAGCTACTCAAAACGTACTTCCATTAGGTAATGTAAAAGGAAAATTTGAAGCCTTTGGTTGGGATGTGCTAGAAATTGAAAAAGGAAATAATCTTTCCGCCGTAATTGAAGGAATGAAAAAAGCCAAAGCAAAAACTGGAAACGGAAAACCGGTTTGTGTTTTATTACATACGGTAATGGGCAACGGTGTTGACTTTATGATGCATACCCACGCTTGGCACGGAAAAGCTCCCAATGATGAGCAACTGGAAAAAGCATTATCACAAAACCCGGAAACGCTGGGTGATTATTAATTCTGAAACGTAATACAATGAAAAAATATACAGACAGCGGAAAAAAAGATACCAGATCCGGATTTGGAGCAGGGTTGACCGAATTGGGCAAAACCAATGAAAATGTAGTAGCCTTATGTGCCGACTTAACTGGTTCCCTAAAAATGGATGAGTTTAAGGAAAACCACCCAGAACGCTTTTTTCAAGTTGGAATCGCCGAAGCAAATATGATGGGAATGGCAGCCGGGATGACTATAGGTGGAAAAATACCTTTTACAGGCACCTTTGCCAATTTCTCTACTGGTCGCGTGTATGATCAAATACGCCAAAGCATCGCATATAGTGGGAAAAATGTAAAAATTTGTGCTTCACATGCTGGTGTTACTTTAGGTGAAGATGGGGCAACCCATCAAATTCTTGAAGATCTTGGTTTGATGAAAATGCTGCCGGGGATGACGGTTATCAATACCTGTGACTACAATCAAACTAAAGCTGCAACATTAGCGATAGCAGAACACCAAGGACCTGTCTATCTTCGTTTTGGAAGACCAAAAGTGGCAAATTTCACTCCTGAAAATCAGAAATTTGAAATAGGAAAAGCAGTTCGTTTGCAAGAAGGAACCGATGTAACCCTAGTAGCAACAGGTCATTTGGTATGGGAAGCATTGCA
>DEXR01000010.1:37036-39667 GCA_002364245.1 Flavobacteriaceae bacterium UBA3179 | reverse complement strand
ATCATCTGTTTCTCGAACCTTCCATTCCCAACTATTCCACCAATATTCCGTGCGTTATCCTTACTACTAAATTGCATATCCTCATTAAAATAATCTGGATATAAAAGGATACCGCTTAAATTGGTGTAATGCCATTCTTTGAAGCCAAAAACAGGTATTACTGCACTTGCCGCAATTAAAATCTTATCCAATTCTTCCAGTTCAAGCTGCACACCATCGATATAGACCTCACTTAAAAACTGCATTATTTTTTGCTGAAAAATTAGCTGTCTATTGTTTGAAAGATTTCTATAAAACAGAACATTGTCCATTAATAATTTGTGCCAATGCTCTGGAAATGGCTTTACACTATGACGTTTCGCTTTTCTATAAAAATGAACAGTAAAAAGAATAATCACAACAGAAATTAAAATATAGACCATCTTAAAAAAACGTATTAATCTACAGGTTCAGCCTTGAATCCCACTTTTTGCAAAACCGTTTTTACATCTTCTTCGGTTGCACCATCGCTTTCAATGGTTAGGATTTTATCAGGATTAGAGGTATCTACTTCCCAACTTTCTACACCTTCTTGTTTGTTTAAAAAAGGGGTTACTTTTGATACACACCCACCACAATTGATATTTGTTTTAAATTTTAAAGTTTTCATTGTATTGAATTTATTTGTTATTAAAGTTTTACTCGTTTCAATCTTAAGCTATTTGCAACTACGGATACACTACTGAATGCCATTGCTGCACCTGCAATCATCGGGTCCAATAAAAACCCATTTACGGGATACAAAACTCCCGCTGCAATTGGAATACCGATGATGTTGTAGATAAATGCCCAGAATAAGTTCTGACGTATGCCCAACACGGTTCTTTTTGACAGTTCCAATGCTTTTGGGATGGATTGCAAATCTGATGTTATCAAGGTCATTTTTGCTACATCCATTGCTATATCCGAACCCTTACCCATTGCAATACTAACATTGGCTTGCGCCAATGCGTGCGAATCGTTGATACCATCGCCCACCATTGCTACTATCTTCCCATCCGTCTGTAATTTTTCGACAAAAGCCGCTTTGTCCGAAGGCATTACTTCGCCTTGATAATTTGTTATTCCTACCTGATGTGCCACGGCAGAAGCCGTTTTATTGTTATCTCCCGTGAGCATAAAGACTTCGATGCCTCTTTCTTGAAGCGTAGCTATGGCTTTTTTTGAAGTTTCTTTAATCTTGTCCGCTATGGCGAGTATCGCGAGCACTTGATTTTCGCCACCAAAGAATATGACCGTTTTTGCCTTCTCTTCGAGACTTTCTGCCGTTTGCATTAAAGAAGCATCAATTTGAATATTCTTTTCGACCATTAGTTTATGGTTGCCCACATAATATTTTGAACCATTCTCTGATTGCGCCTTTACTCCTTTTCCTGTAATGCTTTCGAAGGAAGTAATTTCTGCTTGTTCAATGTTTTCCCCTTTCAGATGATTGACTACGGCTTCTGCCAAAGGATGTTCTGATTGTGCTTCGATAGCCAAGAGAATTTCCTTGTATTGCTTTTGATTTTTAAGCTTATCCTTCCAGAGTATATCGGTGACCAATGGTTTTCCTTCTGTAATCGTACCCGTTTTATCAAGGATTACTGCATTCACTTTATGGCCGAGCTCTAAACTTTCGGCATCCTTTATCAAAATATTATTTTCAGCTCCTTTGCCGATACCCACCATTATGGCGGTAGGCGTTGCCAAGCCCAAGGCACAGGGGCAAGCGATAACCAAAACGGCTACAGAGGTCAATAAGGCTTGTGAAAAGGCATTATCGCCTCCTATTGACATCCAGACTATGAAAGTTATAATGGAAATACCCAATACCACAGGAACGAAAATACCGGCAATCTTATCGACCAGTTTTTGAACGGGTGCCTTACTCCCTTGCGCTTGCTGAACCATTTTTATGATTTGGGAAAGCAGGGTTTCTCCACCTACTTTTTCAGCGGTAAATTGAAAACTTCCTTTTTGATTAACGGTGCCAGCGAACACCTTTTCCCCTTGGGATTTTTGAACTGGAACGGGTTCTCCCGTAATCATACTTTCGTCTACATACGAACTTCCCTTGGAAACTTCGCCATCTACAGGAATCTTTTCTCCGGGACGCACCAAAATGGTCTGACCCACTTGTACGGATGCAATAGGAATTTCCTTTTCTTCCCCGTTCTCAATAATTTTAAGGGTTTTAGGCTGAAGACCCATCAGTTTTTTTATGGCTGAAGAGGTATTTGATTTAGCCTTTTCTTCCAATAGTTTCCCCAAGGAAATAAAGGTGATAATCACGGTAGCCGCTTCGTAATATACGTGAGGCTCGATGCCACGACTTAACCAAAATTCAGGAAAAAAGGTGTTGAACACACTAAAGAGGAAAGCGATTCCGGTACTCAAAGCCACCAAGGTATCCATATTTGCTTTACCGTGTTTGGCCTGCTTTAACGCGTTGCTAAAAAAACTACGCCCAAACCAAAAGAGTATAGGAAAGGTCAATACCAAAGAAATCCACTTCCCTGGTTCCCATTGCATATAGAACATTCCCAGCACAAAAATGGGTAGCGTAAGGATAGCCGACCAGATAGTACGGTTTTTTATGTCCTGATAATG
>DEXR01000010.1:0-36649 GCA_002364245.1 Flavobacteriaceae bacterium UBA3179 | reverse complement strand
TGTTACGTAATATGCTGAATGATTTGTAGAATTTGCTCTTCACAAATTATTACTAACCAATTGGAATAGGTCATTTACGATTTATGTCTCTTATCATCACAATGGGAACGTGTCTATCGGTCTTTAGTATTTGTAATCAAATACCCTTTTGACTCAATGGCCTTTTTTATCTCATCAACATTCGTTTTAGTGGTATCAAATTCTATAATTGAAGCCCCTTCTTCATAAGACGTAGATACATTTGTAACCCCATCAATTTTGTTTACCGAATGGCTGATGTTTTCTTCACAACCCGAACATACCATTCCTTCAATATTCAACTTTACAGTTTGAATATCGGTATTGTTTGTTGCAACAAGTTCTTTTGTGGTCGTTGAGTGAAATATTTGTGGATAATAAGAAACCAATGTCATTACAACAACAAACGCTGTAACCAACCACAAATAGAATTTCGATTTAAAAAATGATGGCTTATCAGTTTCACAATTGCTACAATCTTCCCCTCCCTTTTTTTTATAAACCTGAAAAAAAGCCAATCCCAATGACAAAAATGCTATGACCAACAGATAAGGTTTCAATGTGACGAGCCAGGAAAAATACACAGAACTCCCACTAATACCAACTACACTTGTAAGTAGCAAAGGACCCCAGCAGCATAGTTTAAGGGAAACTGCTGAAAATACAGCAGTCCCCATAGATGCTTTTTTGTTCAATTTATTAATTGCCATACCTAACAGCTTCCTATTCCCGCGTTTGCCAAATCATCTTTTGTGATTTCGATGTTGGTGCAGCAATTCAATAGCTCCCCGTTAACTGCAATTGCAGGAACTCTTGTAACCCCATATTCCTTCATTTTTGAAACACAGATTTTACTTTCGCATTGCTCGGACAGATTGTGAAGTGTGATTTCGCAGTCCTTTCCTGCTGTCTCCTTTACTAATTGTACCACAGGCTCGCATACTGGGCAACCTGCTGTAAAAATCTCGATTTGTCGTTTCATCTTATTTAAGTTTAAATTAATAATGGAACAAAGATGAGAACGTAAGGTAGGGGGTCACCAAACTTTTTTTAGTCTTTTTTTTCGTTGTAGTTTTTTAATCTGGTTTCAATGGTTTGGATTTCTTTTAAGCGATTGGTCAAATCGGATAATTCCAAATTGGGGAATTCACTTTTTAAATATTCAATTTTATCTTCATTGCCACAATTTCCTGGGCAAGAGTCCACGGCCTTTACAATTCCAATAGCAAGTGCTTTTCGATAGACTTCGTCCAACAGTAAGTAATGTGCTTTTTGAATCCCCTTATCAATGGATTTGAACTGTATGTTTATTTGTTCGGGGTCCTTTCCTTCATCAAGCATTTTAACAATGCCGTTTAATTGACCACTCAAAGTTTTTAATCTGGATTTAATATCCAAGATTAAATCAGTGGGTAATTTGTGCTCTTCCGATTTCATAATTTGAAAATTATATTGTTTAGCAACAACTGGAATTATTACAACTTTCTTTCTCTTGAATAGAAGGACATTTTACAGAGCCATAACTACAATAGACACAACAATCCCCTTCATTAGGTTTCAAAACCGTCTTGCAATTCTCGCACTCGTAAAAGAATTGACAAGCGTTCGTCGGCATTTCTTCTTCTTTTTTGTGTCCACATTTCGGACAAGTAATTTCTGATTTTAATATAGTTTTCATTCTATTTCTTTTTTGCCAGTCACTTTATAACCTGTAGAATTAATTGCATTTTCAATAGCTATCTTAGAGGTTTTAGACTTATCAAACTCTACGAAGGTACTTCCCTTTTCATACGAAGGGGTTACATTTATAATACCGTCCAATTCATTTACAGCGTGTTTTATGCTTTCTTCACAGCCAGCACAAGTCATTCCTTGAACATTAAAGTTTACAGTTTGAATATTTGATTGGTTTACAATGACTACTTCTTTTTTATTATCTGGATAAAAAATGGATGAATAATATGGAAATGCCAGCATTATAATTGCAAATACAGTTACAATTCCTAAAAACTTTTTTGATTGTATAAATTTTGGTTTTTCGTCTGTTTCACATTCGCAGTCAATTTCTTTTTGAGGTTTTAGTTTTTGATACCAAGCAAAACCAAGAACTAAAATTGTCAGCCCGATTAGATAAGGTCTAAAAGGTTCTATCCACGAAAATGTTGAAGCAATTCCGCTTGTTCCTGCAATTAGAGCCAAAACGGGTGTAATACAACATAATGAAGCAGTAATAGCAGCAAGTAAACCTACACCAATTAATTTGTTCTCACGTTTCATATCGTTTCTAAAACTTTGTTTTTATCGAGTATTTCAAAAAACGGATTTAACAATGTTGAATATTCAGGGGTTAGTGAGTAAAAAATGGTTTGGGCTTCTCTATCGGTTTCCAATAAATTTCTATCCTTCATTTTTCTCAAATGTTGAGAGATGGCAGAAATGTTCATTCCGAGAATGTCGCTTAAATCACAAACGCAAAGTCTTTTTTCCTCAAAGAGTAGGTAAAGAATTTTCAGCCTTACACTATTTCCAACCAATGAAAGTCCATTTGCTAAATAATCAAATGCTTCGTTTAATTCTGAAACTGTCTTTTTACAACGGTTTATCTGTTCAATATCTGCCTGTTGTCTTATGCAAGAATTATTTTTCATAAGGCAAAGTTACAATTATTTCTTATTTAAGCAAATGCTAAAATACAAATGTGAAATGATAGATAAATTTTAGTCATTATGTTTCTTTTGTTTTGATTTGTGTTTTTGTAAAAACTTAAACTGCCAAAATGCGCATCTGTTCTTTTAGCTTGTGGGTGAAGGTATTGCTGGCTTTACAGTTAATTGTCTTTTAAAACTACAAAACAGAAAATTCTGTATGGTATTAAATGGTGTTGTGTGGCCCTCTGTTACACAGCGAATTTTGTCAAATCCTTTTTTTAATTCCGATGTTAATTCCTCTTCATTGTATTGTTTTATTTCAAGTCCGCTACATTTTTTTGGTCCATTTTGTGAAAAGGTTCCTATTATTAAATAACCACGTACAAATTTTGACGCTATCTTAATATATTTTTTAATCTGGTCATCAGTTGTAAGAAAATGAAAAGTTGCCCTGTCGTGCCAAACATCGAAAGATGTGTCAGGTTCAAATTCGATAATGTCGCTTACAATCCAATTTACTTTACTCGCCTTTTCTCCCAGTCTTTTTTTAGCTTTCGCAATTGCTTTTTCTGAAATATCAAGTACAGTAATGTTCTTATATTCTTCTTCAAGTAAATAGTCGACCAGTTTACTGTCGCCACCACCAATGTCTATAATTCTTGCATCTTTATTTAGTTTGAACGAACGTATAAACTCCAGTGAAGTTTTTGGTATTTCTTGGGTCCAACTTACCTGGTCTGGATTTTTAGTTTCGTAAACTGTTTCCCAATGTTTCTTTCTGTCAAATTTCATTTTGATATCTTAATTCAATTTATTGGTAAATCATTATATTATCTATTGATTTAAAATGTTCCATTAAAAGTGGTAAAAAACCTTAAATCTCATCCAATGATTTTCGGTTTTTGTCCACAGATTTCTTAAACTGCGTAGGTGTCATTCCCGTTACTTTTTTGAATTGATTGCTTAAGTACGCAACGCTACTATAATGTAATTGAAAAGCTATCTCACTCAAGGTTAATTCATCATAGACAATAAGTTGTTTTACACGTTCAATTTTTTGGTTGATGATGTATTGCTCAAACGTGATGCTTTCGACAGACGAGAATAGGGAACTTAAATATTTATAATCCAAGTTAAGTTCGCCAGTAACAATATCTGCCCATTTTAATTCGGTCTTTTCATTAGAATAATGTATCTTCTCAATTACCAAATTCTTCATTTGCTCGATAAGCTGACTTTTACGGTCGTCAATCAAACTAAATCCTGCATTTTGTAGCTTTTTTTGCAAAGATTTTTTTTCGAATTCATTGAGCATCGAAACCAATTCTACTTCTCCTAACTTGACAGCTTTGTAATCAATGTTCAATCCTACCAAAATTTGGGAAACTGCGGATATACATCTCGGACAGACCATATTTTTTATGTGGATGGTATTATTCATAGGTTGAAAAAATGCCTAATAAAATCTAAATTTAGATATATGATTAGTATTACAGCAGCAATAAATAATCCTATCATCGCTGAAATTCCGATAACCTTATCTTTTTTTGTAATCGGATTTTTCTGTTTATATGTATTTTTCTTGTTTTTTCTTCTATTTCTTCTACTTTCACTCATCATCTTTCTCCTCTTTAAAATATTAAAGGCTGAAGAATCCGCTTTTACCAATTAACTCTAACCCTGATTATTTTAACGTATCTCTAACCTCACCACAGGTTAACATTGCTTCGCCATAATATGGGTTACGGACTTCTTCCTCTAAACTTATCCAGTACGCTCCCTTATTATTGTCTGCCATTGGACAAAACTGGATATAAATATTTTCATTGACCCCAAAGAGCTGTACACTACTTATCATATGCGCAGACAAATGCTTAAAATGCCCTCTTTGTTTTGAAATATCCGTATTACTTGAAATTGCGTTTGCCGAAGTATTTAATTCCTTTTGAATTGTCATCCAATGGTTATGTGCTTTTTCATCGGATAACAACTTCATATCTACATTTTTCAGGGATTGTATTATTTGTTTTCCTGCTTGTTGTGCATTTTTGGCATCATCATTAACCAGAGCATCTTTTAAAAGAATATAATCATCAAACACCTGTTTTAACTGGCCTTGAAATTTGTTTGAAACAGCTATCCTTTCTTTCATTTCTGAATGGTCAGCATTCTCCTTACTATCTCCAGAATTGTTTCCTTGCATACCTAAATGCCCTTCGTGACCGGTCATTGTTTTGCCACCAGCTGTGTTCATCATAGATTTTTTGCCTTGTAATTGTGCAGCAGCATCTACTGTAAACGTGCCATTAGTTACCACTTCATCACCATTTTGAAGACCTTCAATTATGGTATAGGTGTCTCCATTGGCATTACCGAGTAAGACTTCTCTCATTTCAAAAATAGCTTCGTTAGGATTAGTTTTAACATAAACCACAGAACGTTCACCAGTCCACATCACAGCTGTAGCAGGAACTGTTATTTTACTTGAAGTGCTTTCTTGAGCACCTTCAATTTTACCTTCGACAAACATACCTGGTTTAAATAGGTCGTTCTTATTCTTAAGTACTGCTCTAACTACGACGGTACGTGTAGAAGAATTTAATAAAGGGTCAATAAATGAAACTTTTGCATCAAATACTTCATTGCGATACGCATTGGTAGTCACTTTAATGGTTTGACCAACTTTCAAGGAAGCAATCTGATTCTCATAGGCATCAAATTCTGCCCAAACCGTATTGAGATTTGCTATTTTATATAATGGTTGTCCTTGTTTTACATAGTCACCCTCTTCTACCATTTTATGCGTTACTGTCCCAGAAACGGTTGCATAAACAGGGAAATTTTCTTGCACTTTTCCGGCGGTCTCTATAGCATTAATTTGCTTTTCAGAAAGTTTCCAAAGCTTTAGTTTATTCCTCACAGCTTTATAGAGTGCTGGCTGTGATTCCTTCAACGATGCAGCCGTGAGTAATTCTTGTTGGGCAGAAACTAATTCAGGTGAATAAATAGTTGCTAAACGCTGTCCGGCACCTACACGTTCTCCTGTAGTATTAACATAGAGGTTTTCAATTCTTCCACCAAAATAGGTGACCTGCACAGCGTTGGATTCTTCATTGGGCTTTATCTTTCCAGATAGTTTTAATGTGCCACTACCCATCTGACTTTGTCCTACGACCGACGTTTGTATGTTAGCCAGTGCCATTGCATTTTCGGTCATCTTAATCTCATCCGCAGACAGACCGTCTGCTCCAGCCTCAGCTGGAATGAGGTCCATTCCGCAGATTGGGCAATCGCCAGGTTCGGGTTGCATAATTTGTGGGTGCATTGAGCAAGTCCACATCTGCTCAGCACTTTCACCTGAATGATCGTGCGAATCTGACATATCCGACAAGTCCTTTATCGCCTGTTCATCATTTCCTGACCCTCCAAATATGAGCCATCCTCCCAATACCCCTACTACTAAGGCAAGGCCAATAAATATTAAATTCTTTTTCATAATATTAGTTTTAAAAGAAATAGCGCAAGTACTATTCCTCTTTTTTGTTTTCCAATCTGTAAATAATCTTTTTCATTTGTGCGATCTCACGCAACTGTGCTTCTATGATTTCCTCAGCAAGTTTTTTGGCTTCTGGGTCTTTTATGTCGGCTCTTTTACTTGTTAAGATTGCAATAGAGTGGTGTGGAATCATTGCTTTCATCCAGAGAACGTCACCTACTGTTGATTTTTGTTCGCGTACCAGACCCAATGCACTCACAAAAAGTATTAAACTCCCCAAATAAATAGCTATGTTCTTTTTCTTGTTCTTATACATATTTAGCATTAATGACAACATAATTACTGCCATTGCAGCTATACCGAGGCAAACCATATAAAATCTTGTAAGGCTAAACCAAACGTGATCCCATTCGTAGGTATTTAGGTACATTGTGATGTACATTGCTATAAATGAAAGCCCAAGCATAGCCATAAACTTTCCGTAAGTATTTTTCTTCATTCCGTCTTGTGTGTTTTCTTTTGAATCCATTGTTTTTGGTTTTTAAGTTATTATCTATTTAAGCTTCTTCTTTAATTTTCTGATTGATGGGGAACTGATGTACCATAGTACAAAACCACTTAAGACTGTTATCAATCCCAAAAGTGAAAATGCCCTTAATAGCAACGTGTTGAAATTATCCCTTCCCTGATAATCCATTGTATGGGTCATCCAAAGAAAATCAAACCAGCGCCAGTCCCTATGTCTCACCGTTTGAAAAGCGCCATTCTCAACCGCCACATAGGCTTTTAAGTTTTGTGGTGTCTCATAAGAAATTTCATAGGCTGGAAGTGGGCGACCGCGATATTCGTGATGTGCTCCTACAGAATGGACTAATTGAATTTTTGCTATTTCCAAATCGTTCAACATATACCTATTTGCAACTTGTTGCGCCTCTTCTTTAGTAATTCCATTTTTCCCTTGTCCTGTTCTGGCATTATAAAGCTGTGCTTCATTTATCCAATAGTAAGGTTCATTTGCTATTTCCAGTAATTCCAAAGATTGGACGGGTTCTTTAGTAGCGAGTTGGGATGTGCCGAGCAAATCATTAAATGAGGTCTGTACAGGTGCTTCTTTCTTAAATTGGTCACCGTGTATCTCGTCGATGTCCGTCCAGCTGAAATACATCCCACTAATCGTCCACATCAAGAACTGAATACCTAAAAAGATACCCAAGTAGCGGTGTGCTTTTCTAATCCATTTCGCTGTTTTTCTGTTGACCATATTACTTTATTTCGAAAGGAAACTCAATCGTTACTTTTTCCCAACTCATTGAGATTGTTCCTGAGGTCTCTGTTGTTTTGTTTATTTTGTACTCTAAATGTTCCTTGATTTCTTCGGAAATTTTAGGCGTTGCTTTAAATCGTAATACATCATCGCTCGCATCATAGTCATCCTTTCCGTGCTGATTCCAATTTCTGTTGAAAATGACAGTCCATTCTTCTTGATTCGGAATAGCAAAAAATCCATATTTTCCGGCTTTCAATACCTTGCCATCAATTTCTAAATCCTTATCTGTTTCCAACCAAGTGGCCATATGGGCACCAGCCTGCCAGACTTGGTCATACGCCAACAGTCCACCAAAAATTATTCTATTCCTTACTCCTGGGGAAGAGTAATCGATATGAATATGAGCATCGCCAACCATTGCCATTGTTTCGGTATGTGGACTTAATGGTTTTTTCTTGTCGGGTTCAGCGGTTTGAGAAACTGTTTCTATTTCTTCCTTCACAACTTCTTTGGTCTCTTTACTTTCTTGTTTGCAAGAGACTATTAGAGAAATGATTAATACTACAGAAAAATGGATGTGTTTTTTCATTATATTTTACTTTGTATTTCTTGATGAAGAGTGCGTTTTAATGATTTTCCATAGCCCATCTATCTTCTTAAGGATAGAAGTTGCCACCCCTTTTTTCTTTATCGTTCTACTATTGCCTTCATCATCTGGGTTGAGAACGATAGTGTAGATATAGGTTTCGGTAGTAAAGGCGTAGGGCAAATCTACTTCTGCATCAATTTCATAATCTGAAAATTCAAACTTCTTGAAATGACCTAATTCTGGCCCTAAATGATGTTCTATATAGTGTGCGTATGAGCCTTCAACACCGCCAGATTCAAAAACTTCTGAGTCTTTTGTAAACAACTCAAAGGTGCCTTCAGTCGTCAGGTTTTGCAGCGCATCCTTATAGGTTTTCATTACTTTTAGCACAGCTTCTTTCTCGGTGCCTAAATCTACGTTTTGGCTAAACATTTGGCCTGTGGCAAACGTAAGTAGCATTAGGATTGTTGTTAATTTTAGAGTTTTCATAATTTTAGTTATTAAGGGTTATTTATTTACTCGAATTCTATTCACGTTTGCGATACCAAATACAAGGACAAAAAATCTGAGGGCCACCTCAAGTGCCACCAAGGTTTTAGCTGTAACCGTTTTTGGGATTATATCGCCGTAGCCTACAGATGAAAATGTAATTAGACTGAAATAGGACATATCGAAAAATAACAACAGCCCGTTATTTCCCGAACTATTATTTATCTTGAAATGAGTAGAATCAAAAAAATGTAATGCTGTATAGTCTATAGCGAATGAAAGTACAATCAGGACAATTAAAAATCCGAATAACACTAAAACGTGGCTCAGCAAATGGCTCTGTCCGATAATTTTCATTAATTGATTAAAGGATAGGGCTATGATAAATCCTATCTTTGTTAGTGTTATGGCCAATAGTATAATCACTGCGTAAGTAGCATTAATATTAGGCAAGACATACAGCCCGATAGCTGAAGCAATAAGCACTACCAATAGTACGTACTTTGAACTATTGAAAAGTTGCCCATAAAAGGCTGCCGTGGTTTCTATGTCCTTTTTGTCACTCATTGTTTTGAGGGTTTTATAAAAATTTCTTCATATGTTTTTGTTTCAGTTTCGTTTATTCGTCTAACAATGTGTTTTTTATGTATGCCCTTTCTGTTTTCAAGTCCCATTGAACCCAGCAACTCTTTAAAGGCTTCCATTGTGTTTTTATGGTAATTGGCTACTTTGGTCTTCTTGTCTTCCACAACTAATGACGCTACCCTTGACGGTACCATTGTGGTTATGCCGGTAGGACAAGTATCTAAATTGCATTTTAAGGACTGCACACACCCCAAGGCAAACATCATTCCTCTGGCACTATAGCAGGCATCTGCGCCAAGGGCAAGCATCCGATAGATGTCAAAAGCAGATATAATTTTTCCGGCCGCCATCAATTTTATTTCATCACGCAGTTTGTATTTTGTTAAAATAGAATGTGCAAAATGGATTGCTTCATTTATTGGCATACCCGCCCAATGAAGTGATTCCATATGGGCAGCGCCCGTGCCTCCTTCGGCACCGTCAATGGCAATGAAGTCTGGATAATTTTGCGTTTCAGCGAAAGATTGAACCATTCTTTCAAATTCATCTTTTTGTCCAATACATAGTTTAATGCCAATTGGTTTGCCATTGGAAAGCTCTCTCAATTTTTCAACAAACGAAATCATTTCTTCATCGTTTCCAAATGCCGAATGATGCGGTGGCGATAGTATTTCGGTACCCTTTTCAACATCCCTGAATTTTGCGATTTCTTCTGTGTTTTTCTTTGCAGGCAGTATAGCTCCAAATCCTGGTTTAGCTCCTTGCGAGATTTTAATTTCAATCATTTTGACCACCTCGTACAAGGCAATTTCCTGAAACTTTTCGGGGTCGAAATTACCTTCTTCAGTACGGCATCCGAAGTAACCGGTTCCGATTTGAAATATGATATCAGCCCCATACTCCTGATGATAGGGTGTAAAGCCACCTTCACCCGTATTCTGGGCAAAACCAGCTATTTTAGCACCGCCATTAAGGGCTAAGGTCGCATTTTTGCTTATTGAGCCATAGCTCATTCCCGCAAGATTCAGAATGCTTGCAGAATAGGGTTTGTCGCACTTGGAACTTCCAAATATTACTCTAAAATCATCGTTGACTTCTTTTGCCGGATAGGTGGAATGTGTAAACCATTCACGACCAACTTCATCGTAAGGTATTTGTGTGCCAAAAGGTTGACTTTTATTAGCGTTCGCAGCACGTTTATAGACTATTTCTTTTTGTATCCAGTTAAAGGGCTTTCCTTCCGTCCTATTAAGCAAAACGGTTTCTTGGACAACGTGTCGTTGTTTTTCCAGAAAATTGGTAATTCTACCAAATAATGGAAAGGTACGTCTAATGTTATCTGATTTATGAAAATAATCGATTAGTCCTAAAATCAAGAAAGGAAGTAATACCAATGCAAGCCACCACAACAAGGGGTACATAATGATTATGGTTGCTACCGCCAAAACCAATATGATGCTCGTTATGATAAATCCTTTTCTCATAATCTTTGTTTAATGTGAATGCCCATCTCTTTCCTGGTGACCTTCTTCACTTTCGGTTTCAATATAATTTCCTTGTGGGCCCACTCCCTCTATATATACCAACTGTGAACCATAATGTCCTGCTTCGGAAACTGAATATGCCGAAAAGGCCATAACTACAAAAACTGCTATTTCAAAACCACGCTTTAGTTTGACCCAAAACAGGCCTACTATTTTCAGAACTGCTGCAAGGGCACTTGACCATAGTGTCCAATCGGCATATTTATCGTGTTGTTCCAGTACGCTTTTTGCCATTTCGGTAAGTCCTTCTGTATGCGGGTGCACAAATGTTCCAGCGACATACGCCCCAATAAACCCAGACCCTACCATTAAGAGAATTACCCAGTCCATTGTCCGGTTCAAGGTAAACAACTGTATCAATTGTAAAACCACCGCTAACAGCAATAGTACAATGGGAAAATGTACGACCATAGGGTGTAGGTTGGGAAACGCATCAAAATCTGCTTTTACGGAATCTGATTGTACAGCTGATGCTATACTGGCCGATAATTCAGTTGCATCAAGGCTATTTCGTTCTTCATTTAAGGCAAAGGTTTTGGTCAAACTACCTAAGAAGGCAATGACCAAAATGGCTGAAAAAAAATGTTTTGTTTTCATCTCTTACGGTTTTTAATTAGTACCCAATTAGTTGCAGTACCAAAGTCCCAAGAACTATGCTGGCTATGATAGCGTACACGATATAATTGAACCACTTTTTTAACGGGTTTTTGATCTGTGCTTTGCTATTACCTGTATTGCAACAATCTTTCATTACCTATTTATTTTTCAGTTTTCTTTAATGAAGCTGAAACCCTAAATTTATACTTGATAATGAGAGGCGAACTGGTATTAACCAATCAACCATTTCAAATGTTCACCTCCCAAAACCAAGTACTCTTCACTAAACTTCTCTTTTTCAAAAGTTTTAAATTGCCTGACATAGGAAGAGAGATGTTATTATTTTAAGGGTTTAATCCCTCTCCCTTGTGCAGGCTGCTACTAACCAAATCAACTTTTCTATTTCACAAAATCTGTTGTGCCTAATTAAGAGAAAGGGTTTCATTAACCAACCAAACAGTATGCACCCTCTCTCTTATTAGGACTTAAATTTTTGCCTGACCTGGGAAGAAACTAACACTAACCATCATCTATTTTTCCTTCCCACGACAGGACTTAATGACTACTCAAGATATTCCGGACATTTTATGTATTCCGTTAACTAATAAACCAGAACAACAAAAAATGCTTAGGGAAGGGATTACCTACTGAATAGTCTTTTGTACTTTGCCGCATTTAAGCATTCTACTGCCGTAATATGGGTTTCTTATCTCGTTGTCTGTACTTAACCAAGCACTACCCTTATCGTACATAGGGCAAAATTGTTGGTACAGTGTGTTCTTTGTTCCTGTAATCGCCACCATATCCGTTATATCTTTGCTCAATGTTTTAAAATGCTCTCTTTGATGGTCAATAGCACTTTCAGCAATATGTTCTGAGTGTTCTGTAGCATCTTCTATAATATCGGCCAATTCTTCTTGTTGTTCTTTGGTATAGCTACTGGTATCAAAGGCTTTAAGAGAAGCTACCAATTTTGTGCCTTCTTGGGCTGCCTTTTTGCTATCGTCTGCCACCAAGGCATCTTTTAGACTGAAGTAATCATTTAAAATTGCTTCTGCTTTTGCATCACTGTTCATATCCATCATTTTACCGTGGTCCATTTTATGGTCCATCTTCATTTTTTCCTTTTCCTGTGCATTGGTAAAAGAAACTACCAACAACAACATAGTGGCTATACTCATTTTTAACTTTTTCATCTTTTTATTTTTTAATTATTTATAAGCTGTCTTTTAATTGTGTTACCCAATTGATTATTTCTTCTGCCTCTGCTTCTGAAAACCTTGCGTCTCTATGAATGAACGTATAAGAATCTAAAGGCATTTCGCCATTTTCAATCTGTTTGATGATAGACCTTAACTTACTGGTCTTTCTTCGGGTTGATAGTGAATTCCATTCGTTGAAATTTAGTTCGGCCTTGCCTTCTTTAATATGGTCTTCCAAAAACCAAGCAACAGGCTGAACTTTGTTATACCACGGGTATTGCGTATTATTACTGTGACAATCATAGCAGGATATCTGTAACTTATTTTGAATGTTCTTTGGAACATTATTGACCAACATAAAATCGGTGGAAGGAACAGAATCACTTTGGTTGCGCGTTGTGGGTATAAATTGAATCCCCACAAACGCTACCAATAACACAATCGCTATGATTTTTACTATTTTCATTTAGTTGATTTCTCGCTGCACTTTGCCACAGGTTAACATTTTGCTACCGTAGTAGGGATTACGCACTTCCTCTTTAGTACTTAACCACGCCGTACCGCCATCATACATAGGGCAAAACTGCTCATATAGTTTCATCTCTGTTCCTGTTATAGCAACCATATCTATTAAATCTTTACTTAAAACTTTAAAGTGCTCTCGCTGATGTGCTATATCACTTTCTGAAATGTGTTCTGCGTGTTCAACTGCATCCTCAACAATATCCTTTAATTCGGATTGCTGGGCATCGGTATAATGTGAAGCGTCAAAATTTCCTAAGGATGTTGCGAGGGCTGCTCCCAAACCTTTGGCTTTGCCATTATCGTCTGCCACTAAGGCATTCTTTAAATTGAAATAGTCATTAAGAATCGCTTGTGCGTTACCGTGTCCATTCATTGCCGTATCCATACCTGCACCATCGTGATGACCGTCATTATCATCGTGATTTGTATCTTCCTGATGCATCTCGTTGCTCATTGGTGCTGCCGGTTCATTTTTATTTTCGTCTTTACAAGCAGTAACACTAACTAAAGCTAATGCGATTATGGGTATAATTAATTTTCGTCTAATCATTTTCATCTTTGTTTATTTAAGGGTTATTTATTAATAGTTTTCTTTACCGACCCACATTTCAACATTTTATCTCCGAAATAGGGATTGGTTATTTCTTTAACATCAGCATACCAATAGGCACCTTCATTGTTAAATGCCATTGGGCAGAATTTTTTGTATATGGTTCCTTCAGATAGTGCATCTTCAAACATTGGCCCAGCCTTTTCGGTAAATTGTGCGAACAATTTTCTCAGGGCTTCAATGTCATCGGTATTGGCCATATCTTGTGCTAAGTTTTTCAGCTCCGTCCTTTCCTCTTCAAAAGAGGCAGCCATATCCTTACTTATGGATCTTGCCTTTTCTGCATCGTCTCTTACAAGTGCCATTTTGATTTCAAGATAATTATGCCATACTTTTCCCGTCATTCCGTCAATAAAACCTTGGTCTGCGATATCTGCGGTTTTTTTCTTGGCCGCCTTCACCTCTTCTGGGGTGTTAATTTCTACGGTTTGTTTTTCCTTGCAGCTTACAATTGCAATGAGTGCAAGGGTTAGAATTGAAGTTTTAAATAGTGTTTTCATTGTTTTTGAATTAAATTATTAATCTATAGTTTAAAATGTTTTGGACCTAAATGGTCTAAGATTTCTTTTAAATCTTGTCCTAAGCTTTTTGCTATTTCTTCTATTTCGGATTTGTCAGAGATGCCCCAAGTTGTCTCAACGTCTTCGATAGAAACCTCGATTAAAGAAGCATCTTCGATTACTTTGATGCTAATTTTACAAGGCACGAGTGAGGTCATTTGGATATCGTTGGACAGTAAGTTGGCAGTCGTTTCTTTATGACAAACCATCATAATTATTAGGTGAGACATATCGATGTCATAGTCCTTCAGATAGTCCGTAACATCCATTTCTCCGATGATGTCAAATCCTTTGTCCTTTAAAACATCTCTTAACTGTGTTAGTGCCTCATCAAAAGTTATGGAACCGTAGCGTCTAACAATACTGTAAGATGTGTTTCGGCTCTCAGTATAATTCTGACTATGCAATCTTTGTTTTTTGTCCTCGCTATTTTCCATACTATATTTTATTTCAATCGGTTGACAACATTTTTGAGCCTCTCTGTAATTTCATTGGCAACATCATTTAATTTTTCATTCTCAACTGCCTGCATCGATGCTAGCGGATTAATTGCCGCTACCTCTACTGTAGTTTCATTTTTTTGTTGAACTATAACATTGCAAGGCAACATCGTACCTATTTTATCTTCTGCTTCTAGAGCCTTATGAGCAAATGGTGGATTGCAAGCACCTAAGATTTGATATCTTCTGAAATCAACATCAAGTTTCTTCTTTAGCGTTTCATTTACATTGATTTCTGTTAGTATTCCGAAACCTTCTTTTTTCAGTTCCTCAGTAACCTTTTCCATTACTTTGTCAAAGTCCTCATTCAGGGTTTTATTGAAATAATAGTTCATCTTCTTAGTTTTTAGAGTTAATCGTTCGTTTTTGTTCTTCGTATTCCTCTTTTGATATTTCGCCCTTTGCAAAACGGTTGTCTAGTATATCCATAGAATTTTCCTTACTTCCAGAGTTTCGCAAACTTCCTCCTCTAAACAGGAATATGGCTAAAATCAAAACAATCGGTATTAGTATCCACCACCACATCATCATAACTATATCTTTTTAATTGTTAAATAAACTGTTCTCATTGCCAATAGATTTCGGAAATTTACTGCCCTTTATTCTTCATCTTTTCTTTCATTTTCTGCATCATTTCTGGATTTTTTTCCATCATCTTTTGCATCATTTCTTTCATCATTTCGGGGTTCTCATCCATCATTTGTGACATTCTTTTTTTCATCTCTTTTTTCATTTCATCATTACCGTGAATTTTTTCCATAAGCATTTTTCTCCCTTTTTCGCTCTGCATCATTTTGTTAAGCATCTTCTCTTGCATCTTCACCTTCATTTCTGGGTTTTCATCCATCATCTTTTGCATATGCGATTGCATTTTTTCTTTCATCTCAGGGTTTTTCTGCATCATCACTTTCATATTGCCAGATTCCATTTGTTCCATATGGGATTTCATCAATATCATTTTGGCTTCTTCATTTTTTCGAGCCTCACTTATGAATGCAGCAAACTGAACAGGGTTTGAAATGATTTCTTCATAAACAGCATTTCTATTTTCTTCAACCTGCATAGTTTCACTTGCATTGAAAGTTGATTTGCAACCAACGAATGTTCCTAATATTCCTATTACCATTAAAAGTTTTACTGTTGTTTTCATTTTATTATTTTTTGAAATTTATAAATCGTCTATCTATTTTTCTTTTTCTTCACTTTTATTTTTTAGAAACCATTTTTCGCCTAAAAAAATCAACACCATCAGTATTGCAGCTACAATTACGACCAGTAGGTCGCTAGAAGCCTTTATCAATAAGAACGCGGCCAAAACAATACAATCCAATAATATAGCAGTATATAGAATAGAGGCACGGGCGTTTATCTCTTTTCTCATATTTTTAAGTACGCCCCAATGAATTCCTATATCCATAATTAGATAGAAAATAGCACCTAGTGAGGCAATTCTTGTAAGGTCAAAAAGAATGGTCATTGTAAGTGCCAAAACCACGGTGTAAATGAGCATATGTTTTTGCAACTTACCAGGTAACCCAAAATGTTTATGGGGAATTAGATTCATCTGAGTTAGCATTGTAGTCATCCTTGACACTGCAAAAATGCTTGCTACCACACCTGAGATAGTAGCTATGATTGCGATACCCACCGTGAACCACAATCCGTACTTTCCGAAAGCAGGCCTTGATGCCTCGGCCAATGAATAGTCCTTAGCTTTGATTATTTCTTCAATAGTAAGGTTAGAAGAAACAGCAAATGCAACAAGTAGATATACCACGGTACAGATAACCAGTGATATTATAATTGCACGCCCTACATTTTTATTGGGGTTGGTGATTTCCTCACCACTATTCGTAATCGTGGTAAAGCCCTTATAAGCTAAGATTGAAAGGGCCAAGGCTCCTAAATAATTGGTAATGGGGTATTCTGTCAAACTTTCTGAAGGGACAACTTCAGAAAATGAAAATCCTGCCGCCCATAATCCACCAATGGCAAAAATTGCAATACCTCCAATTTTTAAAATAGCCATTACAAAGGAAGATTTGCCAATGATATTGTTTCCAGAAATATTGATTAAAAACGCAACGATTAACAGCACTACCCCAAGGATAGGCACCCAAACACTATTGTCATTTATATCGAATAATTGAAGCGTGTACGAACCAAAAGTACGTGCTACCAAACTTTCATTAATGACCATTGAAAGTGCCATTAGTAACGCTCCAGAAGCTGTTACCGCACCCTTACCATATATCTTTTTTAGATAGGTAGCAATACCGCCAGCAGATGGATATGCATTGGAAAGTTTCACATACGTATATGCACTAAATCCTGAAATGATAGCGCCTACAAGAAATGCATACGGAAACCATTGCCCTGATAACTCAGCTACCTGTCCTAATAAGGCAAATATTCCTGCACCTATCATTACACCAGTACCAAGCGATACCGCTCCGGTTAAACTCAAACTATTTTTCTTGTATTGTGCCATTTCTTAAAATCTTAGCGATAATCCTCCACCTGCTCCAAATCGGTTGTCATAGCTCCCCATCAAAGAGAAATCACGACTCAAAACGAACTCTAAACCTACTTGCCAAGTAGTTTCTTCTTTAAAATCAGTTCCTTCCTCAAAATCTGTAACCCAACCAAAGTCCATTTGGTATTCGTACTCACCGTACAGTGCAACATTTCTAAATATCATTGTTGCTGTGGCGAAAGAGATTGTTGGTCTTAGTTTATTATCTATTCTCAAATCGGAATCTATAAGTAATGGAAGTAGATACCTCACACCGACTACACCCGTAGTGGAAATCTCATCAAGACTATCTTCGCCTTCATTTTCAACATTTACACCACCAAAAACCCTGAAGTAACTATTGAGCCAACGCTCGTATGTAAACTCTGCTTCTAAATTTTCATTCCAACCATATTCTCCTCTTACTATGAACTGGTTACGTATATTGGTTGCTGTATAAAACAATTCTGTCATATGGCTTGCGCCAGTAACTTCTCCCCAAGTCCACATATGGTCTGCTTCTGTGGTCAAATTAGTAAGTGGATAGCCTTTTAATCTTTCATCCCGTGGTGTATCATAGCTGAAGACCCTTGCCATCCCACTATTTATATGGTAAAGTACGTGGCAATGGAAAAACCAATCGCCATACTCAACGGCATCAAATTCGATAACCACTTTCTGCATAGGTGCAACGTTTACAGTATGCTTTAACGGACTACGCTCGCCATTTTCATTAAGCACCCTAAAAAAGTGACCGTGTAGGTGCATAGGGTGATGCATCATCGTCATATTGTTCAGGGTTATACGAACCACTTCGCCTTGGTTGATTTTAATTTTATCGGTTTCAGAAAGCGGAACACCGTTGATAGACCATACGTAGCGATTCATATTTCCCGTTAGGTTGAAAAGCATTTCACGCACAGGTTTTCCATCTTCAAACTCAGTGTTTCCCGGTGCTTTTAAATAGTTATAGTTAAATTCTGGATTTCCTCCTGTTTTCATATTGTCGCCAATAACCTTGTCTTGCGGCACGATATAGCCCATTTTCATTCCGCCGTTCATTTGCCCGTTGTCACTTTCCATTTTCATATCTTCGTGAGCCATTTCGTCGTGCTTCATTTTCGTGGAATCTTTGTCTTTCTGCATCCCATCCATCTTCATATTATCGTCTTTCATATTCATTCCGTCCATTTGCATTCCATCCATCTTCATCGCATATTTTTTCATCTTTTCAATGGAATCGTTCTTTGAAGGATTGAACTTGGCTGCAGGTGCGCCCATTTTCATATCCATTGACATCATTTCTTGCATTTGCTTTATCAAGTCTGGTTTTGGAACTTTAGGCGCATTCAAAATTTTGCCGGTTCCTAAATAAGCTGATGCCTGACCAGAACCATCTTGTGAGGTAGCAAGTATTTCCAATTTTCCGCTTTCTGGGATGGTTACAATAAAGTCATAGGTTTCTGCAACACCGATTAGTGTTTTGTTTTTCTTTACGGGGACAACATCCAGACCATCTGCTGAAACCAACATTGGATCTTCACCACCGAACGTGAGCCAGAAGTAAGAAGCAGCTGCGGCATTTATAAATCGTACTCTAACCTTTTCGCCGGGACTGAAATCGGGATAATTCTGTTCTGCCCCTCCATTAATAAAAAACTTATCATAATAATTATCTAAAATTGCCATATCGGGCATTCTGTACCACATCATTTCTAATTTTGCACCTACAGCTCCCTTGGCAATAACCTTGTCCCAACTTTGTACTTGGTTTTTCTTTATAAGATACCACTCATTGCCACGCTTTAAGTTTCTAAGCTGTGTCTTGGGGTTTTCATCCATCCAATCTGAGAGGACGAGTACCAAGTCTTTGTCATATTCTAAATCAGTTTTTTTAGGATTGATTTGAATTGAGCCATAAACGCCTCTTTGCTCTTGTAGACCTGTATGTGAATGATACCAGTACGTACCAGATTGTTTCAGTGCGAATTTGTATTGTTGGGTTTCACCCGGTTTAATTGGTGGTGTAGTTAGATAAGGCACGCCGTCGTAAAAGTTTGGAAGAATTAAACCGTGCCAATGTACAGATGTTTCCTCATCCATTTTATTGGTCACATTAATAATGGCAAACTCACCTTCATTAAACTCAAGATTAGGTCCTGGGATACCACCATTAATGGTCATAGCCTTGACATCTTTGCCAGTAAAATTTACAGTCTCGTAGTCAATGGTAAGGTCATAGACTCGTTCTGGCCAATTATCTATATTTTCTTCAGTCTTGTTAGCTACAAATTGTGCTATACTCTTTGTTGAAATAAGAAGCACAATTATCATCATCATTTTTCTAATCATTGTTCTCTGTTTTTAAATTCATATTACTATAATGCATTGTGATTAAATTATTTATCTTTTTTCGTTCAATTCTTAACTACTTAGATAATTAACCATAGCATACTCTGTATAATAGCCTTTAATGGATTCAATTAGGTTTATCTGAAACTTCAACTGAAGTTCCTGAACGTCCAATACGTCATTGAAATCTATCGTACCTGTTTCATAGTTCTTAATCAATATTTCTTCTGCGTCATTAGCCTGTTGCAAATTTTTTGACTGAACATTAAACTTTATTTTCATACTGTTTCGGTTGTACTGAGCCTGTGCAAGAAGCGTTTCAAGTCTATTTAACCTATCTTCTTTTTGTGATGTAATCTCTAACTGTCTCAATTCATTTTGCTTGGTAATTGACTTGTACCTATTATTGAAAATTGGAATTGAGATTGAAACCATTGGCATCACGATATCCTTTCCGTTATCGGAAAAATTCATATCGGGACGCTCTGAAACCGGAACATAATCCAATCCAAAACCTATGTTTGGCGCACTCTCTTTTTGGTTTAATGCTTCTGACTGCTCAACAGATTCGTACAGCTTATCATATTTTAAAAGCTCTGGATTGAGTTTGAGGTTCTCATTAGAGACCAATGGTTCTTCATCAGGAATAGTCAACTCTTGTGGTACTTGGACTTCAAGTGTTTCGTCGCGATTCAATAAATTATTAAATACCGTTTGTTCTGCTAAGTAATCTTGTTCCAATACTTCCTTTTGCTGCACCAGTTCGTTTTGCCGAATCTGTAACCGCAGCACATCAACAGCCGAGGCATTTCCAACTTCTACAGAGGTCAATGCCAAACGCTCATAGGTTTCCAACAACTGAATGTTTTCATCCAAAACAAGTTGTTTTGCCTTGATTGAATATAGTTTGTAATAGGATTGCGATACTGATAGTGCTAATCTTCGTTTCGCAATGACAATATCCACATATTGAGCATCTGCCATTGAACTCGCATAATTTTCTCTTGCGGTAACGGTGCCAAACCAAGGTAGCATTTGTGATACCGAAAAGCGTGCACGTTGTGCACCTGTTCTGGTTTCGGGTTCACTAACAAAATAACCCGCGCCAACAAGCGTGTTAGGTAACCAATCGGCTTCGTTTACTTTTTCTTCGGCGATATTGTAACGCAGCTCAAATGCTTGAATTTCTGGACTGTTATTTTCGGCTTCCTGAATATAGGATGCCAGTTGTTGTGCATCAGCTTTCGCGAAAGCAATAAAAACAAGTGCTATTACAATTATATATCTCATCTAATAGTTCTTTTCAATTGAAATTCTTTTGTCCAGCTAAACAAAACCGGTACTACAAATAGGGTCACAAGTGCTATGAGCATCCCCCCAAAAGATGGGATAGCCATAGGAATCATTATATCACTCCCTCTTCCTGTTGATGTTAATACGGGCAGTAAAGCGAGTATGGTAGTGGCGGTCGTCATCAAACAGGGACGAATTCGTTTCTCCCCTGCTTCGACTACAGATGCTCTAATCCCAGATTTATCTGTTGGTTTGTTTTTATCAAATGTTTGAGTGAGATAGGTGGCCATCACCACACCATCATCTGTTGCAATACCAAACAGGGCGATAAAACCAACCCATACAGCTACACTTAAGTTTATTGTGTGCATTTGGAACAGGTCTCGCAGGTTTTCTCCAAAAAAGCTAAAATTCAGGAACCAATCCTGTCCATAACCCCAAATCATTAAGAACCCACCCGCAAAGGCTACGGCAATACCAGTAAATACCATTAGCGATGTACTTACTGAACGAAACTGGAAATATAGAATCAGGAATATGATAGCTAATGCCAAGGGCACGACCACACTTAGCGTTTTTTCGGCTCTTAATTGGTTTTCGTATGTACCTGTAAAGCGATAGTTAATTCCTTTTGGTACAATTAGCTCACCGTTATCTATCTTTTGTTGAATAAGTGCTTGAGCATTTTCCACTACATCAACCTCTGCATAGCCATCCAGCTTATCAAAAAGCACATAGCCAACTAAAAAAGTATCCTCACTTTTAATGACCTGCGGCCCTTGTTCGTATCTTATAGTAGCCAACTCACTTAACGGAACCGGACTCCCTTTTTCTACAGGAACATAAATGTCTTTTAAGTCATTTGGATTTGCACGTAATTCTCTGGGATAGCGCACACGAATGCCGTAGCGTTCTCTTCCTTCTACCGTTTGTGAGAGCACCATACCACCTACAGAGACCTGGATAACTTGCTGTACCTGTTCTATGGTTACACCATAGCGCGCAAGTCGTTCTCTGTCAATATCAATAAGTAGGTAGGGTTTCCCCACAATACGGTCGGCAAAGACCGCTTCTTCTTTTACACCTTCGGCCTGTTTTAAGATATCTTCCAATTGTACCCCAAACGCCTCAATTTCTTTTAAATCCTGTCCTTTCACCTTAATTCCCATAGGTGCTCGCATACCAGTCTGTAGCATTACCAAGCGTGTTTCTATGGGCTGTAGCTTGGGTGCAGACGTAACACCTGGAAGTTTGGTAACCTTGACGATTTCTTTCCAAATATCGTCTGGCGATTCAATTTCAGGTCGCCAATTTCTAAAGTACTCTCCATCGTCATCTGGAATGAGCTGTGAACTTGTCACAGAGAATGGGTCTGTAATTTTTGAGGCTTTATAGTCATCATCTTCTACTTCAATTTCGCTATTAGGGTTGGTTACTAAACTGCCATCCTTTAAAACAAATAAGCCGTCTTCGTTTACCTTAAAGCGTTGTCTTTTGCGATTTTCATTTAAAATATATTCAGATTTATATTGAATAACATTCTCATACATCGATAACGGTGCAGGGTCTAATGCTGATTCTGTACGCCCAGATTTACCGACTACGGTTTCAATTTCTGGAATGCTCGCAACGGCCATATCGAGTTGCTGTAGGACGCGTTTATTTTCCTCCACACCTGCGTGTGGCATTGAAGTGGGCATTAACAGGAATGAACCCTCATTGAGTGAAGGCATAAACTCTTTACCAGTATTACGCATAATCATCACTCCAAAAATTACAATGGCAGTTGGTATCGAAAGAAATAACAGCTTATTACGCAATGCCCAATTTAAAATCCGAACATAATAATTTCTAAAAAGTGTAAATACACCCAAAAGACCAAAACAGATAAGACCAACGAAGATTAAGTTTATAAGGATACTTCTATCTACTCCCAGTGGTCTCCAATATTCCGCCAATAGGAATATGATAGCAAAAGCCGAAACAAATATATTGATGATGTTGGCGCGTTTTGACGTAATCTTTTCCTTTAGTGAAAGGAAGCCAACAACGCCAAATGCAACTAATATTAATCCAAGCGGATAGCCTAAAATTAAAGATAAAACGCCAAAAACAATCAATGCTCCATTTAGCATATAACTAAAAGAAGTTTTTAAATTTCTCTTTTTAAATAAATAGGCCGCAAATGGTGGAATTAAAAATAGGGCAACAATAAGAGATGCGGTGAGTGCTGCCGTTTTTGTAAATGCCAATGGCCTAAACAATTTCCCTTCTGCACCAATCATAGTAAATACAGGAATGAAACTAATAATAGTGGTCATTACTGCCGTTAAGATGGCGCCAGAAACTTCGGCAGTCGCATTATAAACTACCGTATTCATAGGTAGCTTTTCTTCATTTTCATCAATATGCCGCAAGACATTTTCTGAAAGGATAACGCCCACATCGACCATTGTTCCAATAGCAATTGCAATACCAGATAAAGCGACAATATTTGCATCTACATTGAACAGTTTCATAGAAATAAAGACCATCAAAACCGCAACAGGCAATAATCCGGAAATCAATACGGAAGCCCTTAAATTGAAGACCATTATGATAATCACAAAAATGGTTATCAAAATTTCCAAGGTGAGCGCTTCATCAAGTGTGCCCAAGGTTTCTTGGATTAGTTCTGTTCTGTCATAAAAGGGTACGATGGTTAATTGCGAAGTCCTCCCATCGCTTAATGTTTTTGATGGAAGCCCAGAACTTAGCTCGTTTATTTTTTCTTTAACATTGTTGATGACTTCCATAGGATTGGCACCATAACGTGCCACTACAACGCCACCAACAACCTCGGCGCCTTCTTTGTCCAATATGCCCCTTCGTGTGGCGGGACCGTGTGTAACTTTTGCAATATCCTTTATACGGATGGATGTAAAATCCTTTGATGTAACTACTGCATTTTCTAAGTCGGACAGCTTCTTTATATATCCCAGCCCTCTTATGAGGTATTCAGCTTGGTTGATTTCGAGTGTTTGTGCACCAACATCCTTATTACTTTGCTTTACTGCTTTTACAACCTCATTTAAGCCTATGTTGTATTGCCGCATTAATTCGGGATTGACATCTACTTGATATTCTAATACATATCCGCCGATGGAAGCCACTTCTGAAACGCCGCTTGCAGATGACAAAGCATATTTCACATAGAAATCTTGGATGCTTCTTAATTCTTGCAAATCCCAACCGCCAGTCACATTTCCATTTTCGTCACGACCTTCGAGCGTGTACCAATAAATTTGCCCAAGACCAGTCGCATCTGGTCCTAAAGCAGGATTAACACCTTCAGGAAGTAACCCAGCTGGCAATGAATTTAGTTTTTCAAGAATTCGGCTTCGGCTCCAGTAAAACTCAATATCTTCTTCAAATATGATGTAGATACTTGAAAACCCAAACATTGAAGAACTACGAATCGTCTTAACTCCCGGAATTCCAAGTAGCGAGGTTGTTAATGGATAGGTTATTTGGTCTTCGATATCCTGAGGGGAACGTCCATCCCATTTCGTAAATACGATTTGTTGGTTTTCACCAATATCAGGTATGGCATCAACGGCAACGGGGTTTCGGGGAAGTGAGCCCGTGTTCCATTCAAAAGGTGCGTTTACCACGCCCCAAGCCACAAACAAGGCTAATAGCAATACAGCTACTAATTTATTTTCTATTAAAAATTTGATGCTCTTATTCAGCATAAAAAAATGAGTTTTAAGTAATAACAATACTTGTTGAAAAAACAAGCTGCAAGCGGTTTAGTCCAAACAAATTAATGTTGGACGTAAGAGTTAATTACTTAAAAATCAAATGAGGAAAGTCTGGTCTAGGACTTGAACGTCCCTAATAAGGGGCGGTGGGGAATAATCTACAAATACTTCGTTATCTGAGTTTTCATACTCAAACAAATCTAAATACGATTGGATAAATGATACAACAAATACTTGCTGTTCTTTATCCAGTTTTTCGAAGGAAATTTTTAGTGTATCCTGACCTTCTAAAAGCAATTGCTCATCACTACAGCAGTTTTTCTTGGTAATATCACAATTAGAAGAAGTAGAAGTTTTTTGAACTTCCATACCGCAGGTTTCTACTTTTCCAAACAAAGAAGAATCAACTAAAACATCACCGCAATAATGACTTGCCAACGTAAAAGAAAACGTTGAGAATAACACTAAAAGTGCCATACAAAATGATGCTATTTTAAAAAAAATCTTCTTCATCAATTGTACAAAAGTATAAAATTTTAAGTAAAGTCTTTTTATTTAACAAACAATTTGCATAACGTTTCGGGTTTTTTATGGTTATAATTTTTTTCTAAGGATAAGTTATTGAGCTTAAAATACTTTAAAATTATTATTAAGAATTATTCTAAATAAGATTGGTTCTTTAAAACCAGTACATTACATTTGTCTTCTATTTAAAATCATTCTAAATAATTTATTACCAATGAGAACTCTATTTTCCCTACTATTTATCTTGCAGTTTACATATATATTGGCGCAAACAAATCCTCAAAAAAAGGATACTATACAACAAAAGACGGAACGCCTAAAAGAAGTGATTGTATCCGCTAACACCATACTGGGCAGTAAATTTGAGATTAAAAACAAAACAGGTTCTGCGAGCTATATTTCCGAAGAGGATTTAAAAAAATTTTCATATACAAATATCAATAGGGTATTACAAACGGTTCCAGGAATTAATATTTACGAAGAGGATGGTTTTGGACTACGTCCAAATATAAGTTTGCGAGGTACATCGCCTGAGCGTAGTGCAAAAATAAATTTGATGGAAGATGGCGTTCTCATTGCCCCAGCACCCTACAGCGCACCTGCCGCCTATTATTTCCCAACTATTGGGCGTATGCAGGCCGTCGAAATCTTGAAAGGAAGCAGTCAAATTCAATATGGACCCAACACCACGGGCGGTGCCATTAATATGATTTCTTCCCGAATTCCTGACGAATTTTCTGGACGAGCTTCCATTGCCGCAGGGAATTATGGCTCAAAAAACACGCAATTAGTCATTGGTGATAGCTATCAAAACTTTGGATTTGTAACGGATTATTTCAATTACAGCTCAGACGGTTTTAAGGATTTAGATGGCGGTGGCAATACAGGATTTGATAAATCTGATTATTTGGCGAAGTTTAGGGTCAACTCAAATTTAGATGCAAAAATGTATCAGTCTCTAACATTTAAAATCCAATATTCTGAAGAAGAGGCAAACGAAACTTACTTGGGATTGACCGATGAAGATTTTGAAGAAAACCCTTATAGAAGATACAGGGCGTCGTCCGAAGATGTAATGAACGCCGAACATCAACAATACCTACTTACCCATTTTATACAAATATCCCCTTCGTTAAATATAAGTACTACCGGCTACTTAAATAAATTCAAGCGCAATTGGTACAAATTGGACGATGTAAATTTAGGCGAAAGGGTGAGCATTAGTAACATCCTGTCCTCACCACAGGATTATCCCTTAGAATACCAAACCATTTTAGGAAACGAAAACACCCAAGACGATGTTATGGGCATAAAAGCAAATAACAGAACATACACCTCAAATGGTGTTCAATCCATTGCCAAATTACGATGGGGTTCTGATTGGCTACAAACCCTGGAAGCGGGAATACGCTACCACGAAGATGACGAGGACAGATTTCAGTGGGTGGACAGGTACGCATTTCAAAACCAAGAATTAATACAAACCACAGTGGCTGAAAAAGGAACTGACGCTAATCGTATAAGCAGTGCAAAAGCATTGGCGGCGCACCTCTTGTACACCCTTAAAATTGAGAACCTGACCTTAACACCTGGCTTGCGCTATGAAAATATAACCCTTACCCGAACGGATTATGGCACGAGCGACCCAAACAGAACTGGTCAGGATTTAGCTATTCGCGAGAACAAAGTAGATGTATGGATTCCAGGCATAGGTGCTAATTACAGATTCAATAACTATATATCGATCTTCGGTGGGGTACATAAAGGGTTTTCGCCACCAAGTAATACACCGGGACAAAATGCAGAAGAAAGTATTAATTATGAGTTGGGTTCTCGATTTGGCTTTAAAGGTTTGTCAGGGGAACTTGTCGGGTTCTACAATGATTATCAAAATCTGTTGGGAAGTGATTTGGCCGCGACAGGTGGCACAGGAAGTCTTGACCAGTTTAATGCAGGTGAAGTTCGTGTAAGTGGCCTTGAACTTTTGCTTAATTACAATTTGCTATACAATACATCAGAGAAATTTAAACTTCCTCTATCGATTTCCTATACGCTTACCGATACCGAATTCCTGACCAGTTTTGACAGTAACGAAGATATCTATGGGGTGGTTACCAAAGGGGATGAAATACCATACATTGCAAAAAACCAATTAAATGCAACCTTAGGGCTACAGAATAAGAAATTTGAAGTAAACCTAAATACGCGCTATACAGGTGCATTTAGAACCAAGGCTGGTTCTGGACCAATTCCAGAAAATTTCAAAGTAGATTCTAATTTCATCTTTGACTTATCTGTTCAATATTTTTTAAATGAAAATTTTATGCTATCAACAAACATAATAAACTTATTTAATTCAGAATATCCTGTATCTCGTGTACCAGCAGGTTTACGTCCCGGTCATCCTTTTGGAATCAATTTTGCCGTCGGTTACGGATTTTAAAGTAATCTTTATTTGATGACAAAAGTCATATTTTTTGAAAACCGATTATTTTAAATTCGTAGCGTAAAATTAAAGTTTATGATAAATCAAAAAACAATAACATAAACTAATTTTTTAACATTTTTTTAAATTTTTGATATAAAATCATTAATTTTATTACGTGAAATCTTTTTTTACCAAAATATTGGCCTTCTTTTTAGCAGCTACTATATTTTTTAGCACAGCTTCATTTACAGTAGATATGCACTTTTGCTGCAATAAATTGGTTGATATGGCACTCTTTGGAAAAGCCAAAGTATGTGCAGACAAGGCTCAAAAAAAGGATTTAAACACAAAACAGTGTACTTCTCTTCAAGAAAAAAATTGCTGCAGCAACCAAACTTTGATTAAAACAGGTGATGACACCATAAAAAAGGCTCAGACCCAACTTGAGTATGAAGATATACTCTTTCTTAACACCTTTTTTTACACTTACCTCAATCTATTTGAAGGGCTTGAAAAAAACATCATTCCTTTTAAACAATATAGGCCGCCCTTGTTGTCTAAGGATATACAGGTTCTTCACGAGACATATTTAATTTGATTTTCTTACTTGCAGATTGATCATATCAATCTGTATCCTCTATTATAGTCAAAGAACAACTTCTGGCTAAACATTGTTGTATCCATTACCCAACAACACAATTTATCAAATTAACCCAGTAAGGTTAAAACCTTACAAACTATTGAGCCGAATACTCAATAGTAACACCAATACTATAATGAGCTCACCAAAAGAATTCTGGATTAAGAATATGGTTTGTAGCAGATGCCTTAAAGTTATAAAACAAGAACTACAAGAATTAGATATTACTGTACTCTCATTAGAGCTAGGAAGGTTATTGGTAGAAGCACCTAACCTAAATGAGGCTGCTATAACGGACAACGTAACAAGGGTGCTTCACACAAATAGTTTCAAAATTGTAGAAAATGAAGAAGAGATGCTGGTTGAAAGAATCAAAATTCTACTAATCGAGCAACTTGTTGAACTACCATTGGATATGAAAGTGAAGACCTCAGAACTCTTGGCCTCAGCATTGCATCGTGACTATAAGACACTGAGCAAACTATTTTCAACCATTGAAAAATCAACCATTGAAAAGTATTTCATCAAATTGAAGATAGAGAAGGTTAAAGAACTTATCCAACTTAAACAACATTCCTTCTCTGACATAGGTTACCTATTGGACTACAGCAGCGTAAATCATTTATCCAGACAGTTTAAGGAAGTGGTGGGAATGAGTATGACAGATTACAAGAACACAGGAAATTGGAAACGGAATTTCTATGATGAAATTATATAGATATCAACGAAAGTTATGCAGATAAAGGTCTGCAACAGTCATTAATTTTAACAAATTAAATCAAACCAAAAATGAAAAAATTTGTCATCGCATTACTGCTCATCCCTTATCTGGGAATAGCTCAAACTTTAGAAAATTTAGACTACATCTCGCCTTTTAAAGATGGCGTTGCCGCCATTAAAAAAGGGAACGAATGGGGTTTTATTGACCAAGAAGGAAAATTAATCATTGATTTTCGAAATGATTTGGTGGTAACCAAAACAGACAACGCCAATTACCCAATCTTTGAAGACGATAGATGCTTGATTGCCCATCATAAGGGTGGGGTGCTCTATTATGGATATATAAATAAAGAAGGGGGAACTGTTATTGCACCTCAATTTCTTAACGCCACCAATTTTAATAACAAAAAGGCAATAGCACTAAAGGTACACAAAGAGACCATTGGCTATAATGATATTTTCAAAAAGGACGTGGTAAGCTATCATTACTTTGAAGTGGTTATAGATAAAACCGGAACGACGATGGACCACTTAACACAACTGGCCTTACACGTTTCGCCACAGAACATAAAAAATAGTGGTTCCCCAACCATAACATCAAAATTTATTTCGGCCAATTTGGTCGCCGTAAAAGGAAACAACTCTAAATGGCAAATCAAAAAAATCGATTAGTAAATATTATACTAAAACAAAAACTTAAAAATTCAGCCCGATTAATAGCTGATAACCCATTCCCTCTCTATAACCCAATTAGCTATTGGGAATGGGTTTAAAAATAAATTTAATGTCTAATTAAATAACAAAGAAAATGAGAACACTATTTATTGGTTTACTGGCAATTGGCCTTTTCAGCTTAACCAGCTGCAAACAAGAAACAGACACGCAAGCACTACTGGAAAATCCTGAGACGCGCACAGAGGTTTTTAATAGCATTGTTGAGAACGATGCATATATGGCCGAGTTTATGGAAAGTATGCACGGAAATCCAGCAACAATGAAAATGATGCAAGGCAACAAAAAAATGATGGGTTCTATGATGAATGGACAGGGTATGCAAATGATGATGAAGGATAGCACAATGATGCATTCAATGATGAACAGAATGATGGGCGATGGAAAAATGATGGGAAATATGATGAAAATGATGCACGAAAAAGGAATGATGACTGAAGATTGTATGGAATCCTGTTCTATGATGATGAAAGATAAGGGGATGGATATGATGTATATGAACAATGAAACAGAAAACAATCATTCTGAACATCACTAATTTCTAACCCATAAAGCAAAGCACAATGAAAAACAGTCACTGGATATGGATGGTCATCGGATGTGGACTACCGTTGCTATTTATTTTTTTAGCACCATCGTTTGGTATAGGAAGCAGTTCTTCTCTGTTCATTTTCATCCTCGTTATGTTCGGTATCCATTTATTTATGCCCCACGGTTCACATCGGCACGGAAGACCCAATAATCGTAAGCATCGGGATGGCAATAACAATCAATCTGAACAGAACACAAAAGAAGAACACAAAAGACATCAAGATCACTAATAAATAAAACACAATGAAGCAAAAATTTCAAATAAACGGAATCAGTTGTGGTGGATGTGTAGCAAGGGTCAAGAAGACTTTGGAAGAACATCCCAATATCGAAAAGGCAGAAATTTTTCTGGCGCCAAAAGGCGCAACGTTTATCACGATGACAGAAAAACTTTCAATTACTGAATTACAAAAGCAACTCAGCAAACTTAACGGATACACAATTACAGAAATAAATTAATAACAACTAAAACCAAAAATTATGCATTTATACGACGGACATTTTGGAGGTATGCACCTAATATGGTGGATTATATGGATAATATTTATTGCTTGGATATTCTTTATCCCAACAGATATTCCCTATCAAAAAACTAAGAAGGACAGCCCGCTCGATATTCTCAAAAACCGCTTTGCAAAAGGTGAAATATCTAAGGAAGAATTCGAAGAATCTAAAAAGATTATAAACTCGGACAACTAAATTAAAACTAAAAATTATGTATCGATTAAACGTAAAGAAATTAGGATTCGCATTCGGGCTTACCGGAGCGTTAATTTACTTGGGCTGTATGATTGTAATGGCAACAGCAGGCCGAGAAGCCACTATAGATTTTTTCAACAGCCTATTGCACGGTTTAGACACCACGAGCATTATTAGGATGGATGTACCCTTATGGGAAGCAGGATTAGGAATAGTACAAACATTTATTTTGGGATGGTTAATTGGTGCTTGTATCGCAGCTTTTTATAACGCTCAAATTAAAAAACAGTAAGGTTTATGCAATACGTCTGGTTCATATGGTCACTTATAATTCTTGCGCTTTGGGCAATCATCTATCTGTTGAGAAAAGAATCAAGAAAAGAGATGCTCAAAATGAGCCTTATAACAATGCCTTTTGGTTTAACTGAACCTTTGTTTGTTCCAGAATATTGGTTTCCACCTTCGCTGTTCAATTTGGCTATAAAAACAGGTTTTGATATAGAGAGCCTTATCTTTTCTTTTGCCATTGGCGGGATTGGCACGGTACTCTACAACCTTATTTTTAAACGAAGCCTCGTTAAAATTCCGCATAGCGAGCGTGGTCATCAAAGACATAAGCTACATATTTATATACTATTTGTGCCTGCACTGGTCTTTTTTATACTCGCCCTATTTACATCGCTCAACCACATTTATTGTGGGATTATCGCTTTGTTCATAGGTGGTTTGGCAACACTCTATTGCCGTCCAGATTTAAATAAGAAGATTTGGGTCGGAGGAATCTTGTTTACAGTACTGTACTTCATTTATTTCGGAAGTATCCTTCCGTTTTATCCTCAATATGTGGAGCTGTACTGGAATCTTGACAACCTGACCCATATTCTTTTCTTGGGTGTACCCATAGAAGAACTACTGTTCGCCTTCACCTTTGGTATGTACTGGTCTGGATTATATGAACACTTGTATTGGAGAAGACTTATAAAACCGAAAGGAATTTTAACCAACTAAAACATTCAAATTATGAAAATACTATTGGCAGTAGACGGTTCAGACTTTAGCAAAGCTGCTGTAGATGAAATCAATAAAATGATATTACCATCATATGCTGAAATCTGCATCATAACTGTATATGAGTTTCCCACTATGATTGGCCCAGAATTAATGGCCACAGGTGGAAGCTTGAACAACTACTACGAAGATTTCATAAGTGGCGCTAAAACAATAGGTAATAAAATTGTTTCGGAAGCCAGCGATGTTCTAAAGAGCAAAAACAAAGCTCTTAACATAACTACTATCGTTGTGAGCGGACTACCCAAAAGTGCCATCCTCGAAAAAGCCGAGGATTGGAAAGCAGATTTAATTGTAGTGGGCTCTCAAGGTCAAGGTGCGTTGTCGCGCTTACTTTTAGGCTCTGTTTCCCAATATTTAGCCACCCACGCCAAGTGCTCGGTACTTATTGCAAGAGATAAAGATAAAGGGTGAATGAAATATGAACAACTAACAAATGAAAGATAGCCACACACATAAGAAAATAATGTCATCTGCCTGCAAGGTAACGGATAATATCTGCCTTCCAGATTCTGACCTACCTCGCGTAGTTATCATTGGTGGTGGTTTTGCTGGTCTGGCATTGGTAGAAAAATTGAAACATAAAGAAGTACAAGTTGTATTGTTCGATAAAAACAACTTCCATCAATTTCAACCTTTATTCTATCAAGTGGCAACGAGTGCTTTGGAGCCAGACAGCATTGTGTTTCCATTTAGAAAACAATTTAAGGGATATAAAAATGTAGTGTTCCGCTTGGCGGAAGTCGAGGAAATTCAACCCTCATCAAATACATTAACAACTACCAAAGGAAAAGTCCACTACGACTATCTGGTACTTGCAACTGGTACGACCACAAATTTTTTCGGAATGGATTCCGTAGCCCAAAACAGCTTAGGGATGAAGGATATTCGTGATTCCCTCAACATTCGCCATATGATGCTGCAAAACTTAGAACAAGCAGCCATTACCTGCGATGATGATGAACGTGATTCCCTAACAAATTTCGTTATTGTTGGAGGTGGTCCCGCTGGCGTAGAAATGGCAGGAGCTTTGGCTGAATTTTGCAAATACATTCTACAGAAGGATTATCCAGAATACCCTGCTTCCATAATGAACATTTATTTGATAGAAGCTATTGACGAGTTGTTAAGCACAATGTCAGACAAAGCATCATCAAAAACTTTAAAGTATCTGAAAGACTTAAATGTAAAAGTACTATTCAACGAGTCGGTAAGTGATTATGACGGTTCAGAGGTTACTACGAATAGCGGAAAGAAGATTTTAGCAAGAAACCTCATCTGGACGGCAGGTGTAAAAGGACAATTCCCCAAAGGTATAGATGAAAAACACGTGGTTAGGGGTAACCGCTTAAAAACTGACTCGTTTTTAATGGTAGAAGGCTGCAAAAATATTTTTGCCGTAGGCGATATAGCGGCAATGATTACTACAGACACACCCAAAGGGCATCCACAAGTAGCCCAAACAGCAATCCAGCAAGGCAAATATTTAGGTAATGTATTATTGAAAATTATTAAGGGGGAAGGCGCAAAACCTTTTGAATACAAAGACAAAGGTTCATTGGCCACAGTAGGAAAACGAAAGGCTGTTGCCGATTTAGGCAAATTCAAATTTGCTGGTTATTTCGCTTGGTTGCTATGGTCAATTGTACACTTGTTATCTATAAGTGGATTTAGAAATAGATTGATGGTTGGTTTTAATTGGGCGGTTAGCTATTTCACTTATGAAAAAAGCAACCGCCTAATTATTCGAAATTTCAAACATAAATCATTAGTCGACAACACAGAAGAATAACTAATTAAAACAAAATTTATATGAAAAAAATAGGAGTTATAGGATACGGAGTCATAGGAAAAAGGGTGGCAGATGCCATCAATTTACAAGATGATATGAAGCTTTCGGGCGTTTGCGATATCATCAGCGATTGGCGTATTCAAAATGCAGTAAGAAAGAATTACAACATATACGCAGCAACTCAAGATGCAGCTGATAATATGAAATCTGAAGGGATTTCTGTTAAAGGCAATATGCAGGAACTTTTAAAGAAATCAGACCTTGTTGTGGACTGTACGCCTAAAAAGATTGCTGCTCAAAATGTAGCGATTTATAAAGAACAGAATATAAAATTTATTTTGCACGGTGGCGAAAAACACGAAACCACAGGGCATTCCTTTAGTGCAGAAAATAATTACAAATCCGCTCTAAACTTGAATGCGACAAGAGTAGTTTCCTGTAATACTACGTCTATTTTAAGAACCTTGACCGCTTTAAAAAGAGCCGATTTATTGGATTATGCCAGAGGTACACTTTTAAGAAGAGCTACAGACCCTTGGGAAAGTCATTTAGGTGGTATTATGAATACGATGGTTCCCGAAAAAGATATCCCAAGCCATCAAGGTCCGGATGCTAAAAGTGTTGACCCAGAACTGGATGTCATCACCGCAGCAGTAAAAGTACCGCAAACCTTAAGCCATATGCACTACTGGAATGTGAAATTGAAAAAGCAAGCGACAAAGGAAGAAGTGCTAAACGCTTTCAAAACTTCAAGTCGTATTAAACTAATTCGGTATGACCAAGGCTTGGTTTCTAACAACACCATTAAGGAAATGTTTCTGGATATGGGAAGACCTTGGGGCGATATGTATGAAGTTGCTCTTTGGGAAGATATGCTGAAAGTAAAGGGAGACGAACTCTTTTATGCCTACGTGGTAGACAACCAAGCTATTGTTATCCCAGAAACCATAGATGCTATTAGAGCACTAACTGGAATTGAAACAGATGGGGGGAAA
Source organism: Flavobacteriaceae bacterium UBA3179 (assembly GCA_002364245.1). Classification (GTDB taxonomy): domain Bacteria; phylum Bacteroidota; class Bacteroidia; order Flavobacteriales; family Flavobacteriaceae; genus Marixanthomonas. The sequence continues at coordinate 1,926 of DEXR01000010.1, read as the reverse complement.
TCCATCGCCAAAACCAATGAAAGCTTAGGAATTCATTAATCCTCTTTTAAATGAAAACAGATATAAATATCACAGAGCTTTTAGGAGACAAAGCTGATTTCTACTTGAATCACGTTTGTGAAAGAATCACAAAAGATGAATTGCAGACACCAAGTAAAAATAGTCTTGAAAAAGTATTTGTCAATAGCAACAGAAATCCACAGGTAATAAGAAGCCTTAACCAATTATACAACCACGGCAATCTTGGTGGCACAGGCTATTTGAGTATTCTTCCAGTAGACCAAGGCATTGAGCATAGCGCAACCTTTTCATTCTACAAGAACCCGGATTATTTTGACCCTGAGAACATTATAAAACTTGCTATCGAAGCGGGTTGTAATGGTGTGGCATCTACGTTTGGAGTATTGGGCTTGAACGCTCGAAAGTATGCCCATAAAATCCCTTTTATCGTTAAGATTAACCATAATGAGTTACTCACCTATCCCAATAAATATGACCAAACGCTCTTTGGTAATGTAAAAACCGCTTGGGATATGGGAGCAATTGCCGTAGGAGCTACGATTTATTTCGGTTCAGCAGAAAGCAACAGACAGCTAAAAGAAATAGCTGAAGCTTTTGAAGAAGCCCATAATCTGGGAATGGCCACCATCTTATGGTGCTATACACGGAACGAGGCATTTAAAACCAACAAGGAAGATTATCACGCAGCTGCCGATGTAACTGGGCAGGCAAACCATTTGGGTGTTACTATTCAAGCAGACATCATCAAACAAAAATTACCCACCAATAATTTTGGTTTCAAAGAGATAGGATTTGGAAAATATGATGGTGAAATGTATAAAATCCTAACCACAGACCATCCCATAGACCTTTGCCGATTACAAGTTGCTAATTGCTATATGGGTAAAATAGGACTGATTAACTCAGGAGGTGGGTCCAAAGGTGAGTCTGATTTGGTTGAAGCTGTAACAACTGCCGTTATCAATAAAAGGGCTGGCGGCTCTGGGCTGATAATGGGAAGGAAAGCATTTCAAAAGCCCTTCGGTGAAGGCGTGAAAATATTACAATCTGTTCAGGAAGTGTATCTGGATAATAAAATTAATATAGCATAATCAACAGAATGTTTGACACTGAGATAAAATCATTAAAATCACTTAACCACTACCTTCTCAAACTGGTAGAAAGTCGCTTATGGCTTAAGGTAATCATTGCCTTGTTTTTAGGTGTCGGATTTGGTTTGTTGTTAAGCCCACAAAATGGATGGATTTCTAAAGAAACCGCAGATATCGCGGGGAATTGGCTGGCATTGCCTGGTGTACTATTTCTGAAACTGGTTCAAATGATTATGATTCCGTTGATTGTGGCTTCTATCATCACAGGAATCGTAAGTAACGATAAGGATAGTCTAAAAAAACTTGGCGGTGGTGTTTTACTGTATTTTTTGGGCACAACAATAGTTTCGGTTAGCATAGGTACGATACTATCCCAAATTTTTAGACCGGGTCGTTTTCTTCATCAACAATCACTAAAAGAGCATAATGAAATTATGGCAGTTTCAACTGATGAACCCGAGCTTTCCTTCGGAATTGAAACAATTCCTGATGCCATCTCAAACCTGCTTCCCGAAAACCCCTTGGCATCAATGGTAAGCGGTGAAATGTTGAGTATCGTGATTTTCACAATCATTATTGGTGTAGCTGTGCTATCACTAGAAAATGCCTTACTGCGCCCAGTAAAGCTACTTCTAAGTGCCATTCAGGAAGTCTGTATGACAGTAGTAAAATGGTCAATGCTTCTAGTGCCTATTGCTGTTTTCGGTCTTATGGCGCAGCTTACCTCTAGTGTTGGTTTAAGTTCTCTTTCCGGTCTCACCTATTATGTTGGTGTCGTCCTGCTCGGTCTGTTACTTTTGGTAATTTTCTATTT
>DEXR01000051.1:68097-68375 GCA_002364245.1 Flavobacteriaceae bacterium UBA3179 | reverse complement strand
CGGAAGCTTTAGTAGCTCAGATTATGTTCAAATTTTAGATGTTACCGATAAGAACAATGTTACACGTATTAGTAGAATTGACTATATTAATAAAGAATACACACATCAAGGCTGGTTTACAGAAGATAAACGATTTTTTATAGCTGGCGATGAAGTAGATGAAGAAAGACATGGGTTTAACACCAAAACTATTGTTTTTGACTTAGAAGATTTAGACAATCCTACAGAACACTATGTTCATTATGGAGCTACAGCAGCTATAGATCATAATGGATATG
>DEXR01000051.1:66696-67986 GCA_002364245.1 Flavobacteriaceae bacterium UBA3179 | reverse complement strand
AGCTATAGATCATAATGGATATGTTCGTGGTAACCGTTTTTACTTAGCTAATTATTCAGCAGGCATGAGAGTTATGAGAGTAGAAGGCTTATATGAAAGTACCCCAAGCATGACCGAAATAAATTCGTTTGATACTTATCCCTCAAATAATTCTGCTGCTTTTAACGGAACTTGGAATGTTTATCCCTATTTTGAAAGCGGTAATCTTGTTGTAACAGGTTTCGGAAATCAATACGTAAATGGAGATGGTGGTCTCTTTATTTTAAAAGACCCAAACTACGACAACACTCCCCCAGAAGTTGTTTGCCAACCCGTAACAGCAACGTTGGACCGTTTAACAGGCTCCGTAACCATTACAGCAGACGATGTAGATAACGGTTCTACAGATGACTTCGGAATTACAAAAAAATCAATCCAAGCTTCCCAAACTACCTTTACCTGTGCCGATATTGGACAGTCATTTGATGTTACTTTAACAGTAGAAGATGACTACGGAAACAAAGGTTCTTGTACAACAACCATAACAGTAGAAGCCGAAACAACCAGTTACAACGGTGCAACCTGGAGTAACGGTGTTCCTTCGGTAGGTTCTAATGCTAAAATAAGTGCAGATTACAGCACCGCAATCAACACCAGTTTCCAAGCGTGTTCATGTGAGGTAGATACCGATAGAACATTAACAGTAAATTCTGGTGACTATATAGATATTCAAAAAGACATTACCGTAAACGGTACCTTAATGATTGCGCACGAAGGGAGCGTAGTACAACGCGAAAACGACGCAGTAACAACCAATAACGGTACTATTTCAGTACAAAAAATAACTCCTAATCTAGATGGGCGCGATTTTATGATATTGGGCAGTCCCGTTTCAGGAGAAACTCGAAATGGCGTATATGGCACCTCTGTGATGGTTCGAAACCACATAACCGAAAACTTTGTGCCCAACCCACAAGTGGAAAACGACTTTCCTTTAGCCGAAAACTTTGCCGATAATAATGGCGATAACTGGGTAAATTACACAGGAAACATCAATCCAGGAGAAGGATATTTAGTACGCCCACAGACCACACCAACCGGCACAGGTTCGTTCACATTGGATTACAGCCAAGGCACATTAAACAATGGTATTGTTAATTTTAACTTGGTATTCAACACCGAACAAAATGACAGTCCAAATATGTTAGGAAACCCTTACCCATCGGCTATTGATGCCCAGGCTTTTTTATCCGAAAACACAACTATAGATGCGGTTTATTTCTGGGAACACCTAACAGCCCCTAACCCATC
>DEXR01000051.1:32816-66602 GCA_002364245.1 Flavobacteriaceae bacterium UBA3179 | reverse complement strand
CCTAACAGCCCCTAACCCATCGTATCCGGGCTACAACCCCAATAATTATAATATGAGCGATATCTCTATGTACAATGCTATGGGTGGTACGGCAGCAGGGAACGATCCCGGCACTTCAACCATACCAAATGGCTATATAGCGTCAGGGCAAGGGTTTGGCGTAAAAACAACAGCTGCAGGAACCGCTGTTTTCAATAATAGTATGCGGGTTACCGAAAATAATGACACCTACCGCAAGCCAGCTTTTGAAAGCGACCGTATTTGGTTGAATGTGTACAATGAAAAGTGGGAAATGGGAAGTGCTATTCTAATCGGTTTTTCCAATGTTTCCACAAATGGTTTAGACGCTAAGTTTGACAGTAAACGATTGGCAACTCCCGTTTCATTGTACTCTACAATGCTTTCAGGAGAGCAACTGGCTATCCAAGGCCTTGCACCGCTTGAAAATGAAACACAAGTTTCCCTTGGGTTTGACACGCAGATAGATGAAGAAACAGCCTATCGTGTTTCCATAAACGATATCCAAGGTGCCAATATTGAAACCGCTGTCGTGTACTTGATCGACAACAAAAACAATAACGTGACCAACTTAAGTGAAACCGATTATGAGTTTACTGCTGAAAAGGGACAGTTCAATAGCCGTTTTACCCTTCAGTTTAAGAAAATTGAAGTTTTAGGAACGGAAGAAAGCCTCTCGAACGTTGCCATCTTCCCGAATCCGGCCGATACAGTATTGAACATTGTTTCGCCTAACTCCTATTTAGAAAACATTTCGGTGTACGATTTATTGGGAAGAAGGATTAACCAAAACATAGGGCCTGAAACCAACAATTATCAATTAAACTTGGCTTCACTCCATACAGGCATCTATTTCGTGAAAATCGATACCGAAGTTGGAACAGTCACCAAAAAACTGATTAAAAAATAGCCCCCAAGACAAACCTGACAACAAGCCTGGAACCGTAATACGTTTCAGGCTTTTTTCATGCTCACAGCATCCAACTTCCAGCTTCCAACTTCCAACTTCCAGCTTCAAACTACTACCCTAAACGTCAATCATATAGGTTTTTTAGTACTTCATCGAAATTTTCACGCTTCGAGTAATAGTTTTCTTATCATTATGCTACTAAATAATAATGATATATCGACCATGAAGACTTTTACTTTAAAAAAACATTTTTTTTTAACAGTTATATTATGTTTTTCACTAACTGTTACTGTTGCACAAGTGGGGATTAATACAACAACACCCAATACCGACGCCATTTTAGATGTAACATCTACGGCTACTAAAACCGGAGGACTATTAATGCCGCGCGTAGCGTTGACAGGAACTGGAAATACGGCCCCTTTATCGGCAAATGTAGCTGGTATGACGGTCTATAATACTGCTACCGCTGGCGATGTAACCCCTGGCTATTATTATAACGATGGTTCGCAGTGGGTACGTATTGCCGCAGAGACGCCAAGCAATGATTGGTCGTTAACAGGAAATGCCGGAACTACAGCTGGGACTAACTTTTTAGGAACTACAGATAACCAAGCACTACAAATACAAACCAACAATAATGAACGCATGCGTTTATTGGCAAATGGACAAGTGATAATCAATGACGCAGGCGCGCCAATAGCAGGAGACCGGTTTACTGTACAAGCTGCAAATAATGAAGATGCTATTAACGGTTATGCTTCAGGTAATGGTGGGGTAGGTGTTTATGGAGAAAGTACAAATCAAGGTTTTGGTGTTAGCGGTTTAAATTCAGGCACCGGAATAGGAATGATTGGTTTTAGCACAAACGACGGTATAGGTGTACAAGGTCAAAACAATGCAGACGGGGGTGGAGTTTTTGGAACTAACAATAACAATGGTTTTGGCGTACAGGCGGGAAATTCAGGTGTAGGTGATGCTTTACAAGTATTTCAAACAGGTACAGGATGGGGTATCTACAATCAGGTTGCTGCTGGTGTGGGCATGTATAATCTTATCCAATCTAATCAAATAGCTATAGCAACAGACCTTACAGCTGCAGGTGGAGTTGGTGAACTTATAGATTTTCATAATAGACCAGGTGTAGGGATCAATGTGGTAGGGGTATTAGACCCTACAGATCCAAGTGCTGGAAATGCAAATGACGTATGGGCTTTTGCTAGTGCAGTTAAAACCAGAACAGCCACTACTACTACTGTAGAAGGAGGTGTTTTATTGGGCAATCAATATGGAAGAGGGCACGGAATTTTAATGAGACATAGTGGCCCTGCAGGAAGAAATACAGAAATTGATCAACTTTCACCTAGCAATCCCGACCCTGTGTTAATTTCAATAGGATTGGGTCGTGGATCGAACATTGTAGCCCAAAACCAAAATAATAACATCCCTAACGGTCTTAGTCCTTTAATAGTAGGTGATTTTAGTTATGTAGGTACAGATGTAGATGATCATATAGGTATTTCAGGTTTTTCTTCACCTGATCTTGGTTGGGGTATTGGAGTAGAAGGAACTGGAGGTTGGTATGGAGTACATGGAGTATCTACACCTTCCGGCTATGGTGTTTTCTCAACTGGTGATACTGGAGCAACCGGTATAAAATCGTTTGTTATTGATCACCCAAATGATCCTGCAAACAAAGAATTACACCATTTTTCCATAGAATCAAACGAAGTGTTAAACATTTACAGAGGTACCGAAGTTTTTGACCGTAATGGCCGTGTTATTGTAAATTTACCGGATTATTACGATGCCATTAATAGAGATGCATCCTATCAATTAACCCCAGTAGGAGCATCCATGCCAAACCTTTATATAGAAAAAGAAGTCGCCAATGGTAAATTTTCTATTGCCGGAGGGGTTGCTGGCAAAAAAGTATCTTGGATCCTTACTGCTGAACGTAATGATCCATATTTAAAACAAAATCCTGAAAAACGCAATGTAATTGTTGATAAAGGAACGAGACGAGGAAAATATCTAATGCCACAATTATACGGTAAATCTGCTGAACAAGGAATGTTTTACAAGAAAAGAGAAAAACTTGAAATGGCCCAAAATACTCCATTAATAAACCCTGAAGCTATATCAGAAAAAGAATCCTCTGTAAAAAGAGAGCCCCTTAAAGCCGAAGCAAATACAAAGCCTCAAAAATCAACTAAAAATTCTGAAGTTCAACAAGTAGAGGAAAAAACCAATTCTTCTCTTCAAACAAAAAAGGACAACTAAAATTTCATCTTTATAAATGAACCTCCGCAATATCACTTTGCGGAGGTTTTTTTATGGGTAAGACATGTACCTACAACCTATTGCCTACCGCCTACTGCCATCTACTCAAAAGGTTTACCAACACTAAAACCAGAGATACTTCGGGTTTACTTCGGGTTTACTTCGGGTTTACTTCGGGTTTACTTCGGGTTTATTTCGGGTTTATTTCGGGTTTATTTCGGGTTTACTTCGGGTTTACTTCGGGTTTACTTCGGGTTTACTTCGGGTTTACTTCGGGTTAAGGTGTAAAAAAGCAACTACAATAAAAAGCCTAAAAAAGCCCAAAACGGTCTTCCCTGCAAATACTGTATATCCTGCTCCTTTGCATACGCCTCCCGTTCAAAACTAATATTTCGATAAGCCTTATGGCGGTTTTGGTATTGCAACAATCGTATAATATATTCAATACCATACCACAAGTAAAAAAACACCACCAAGAGTTCTACCTGTTGCCGTAAGTGAATACGTTCGTGGTTCATAAAAACAACATCGGCCTTTAAGGCGCGATCTTTTAAAATAAGAAAAGGCCATAAGGCTAGCCCTACAAACTTCTTTCGTAACAAAAACCGATTAACCAAAACAATCATAAAACCACCTTAGCCTACAAAGTTACATATTTGAAAACTGCCTACTGAGCACTGAATTTTGTATTTTTGTGGTATGCTATTTCCAAAGAAAAGAATAGAGATTGAAGAAGGCGATTTTTACCTAACGCCCGAAGGCTATAAATGCTTTACAGAACAATACCACCTAAAACGGGGCTATTGCTGCGAAAGTGGTTGTAGGCACTGTCCATATGGATTTAATAAAAAAGAGAGAGGGTAGTCGTTAGTGAGTAGAGAGTAATATTAAGTAGGCATTGTTCAGCAGGCAGTGTAAAAATTTAAACACTAGCGCAATCAATCGATTATTGAGCTCTGCGAAAAAAATAAAAAAAGATAATCAATAATTCCAATCTACTCCCGCTCCCCTTGGAAGAGGGCTGGGGTGAGAGACAAAACAATATACAATGACATTCAAAGAAACTATACAACAAGGCATTCCAGATCAATTACCAAAAGCCAAAGTCTACGATACGGAACGCAACCACGCTCCTAAACGTAAAAAAATTCTTTCTTCCGAAGAAAAAAAGCTTGCGCTTCGCAATGCCTTACGATACTTTGATAAAAAACACCACGCTACCCTCTTACCTGAGTTTAAAGCAGAACTAGAAGAATACGGCCGCATCTACATGTACCGTTTTCGCCCAGATTATAGAATGTATGCCCGCCCTATTGATGAATACCCAGGCAAGAGCCAACAAGCAAAGGCCATTATGCTTATGATACAAAATAATCTGGACTATGCGGTGGCACAACACCCACACGAATTAATTACCTACGGTGGTAACGGCGCCGTGTTTCAAAACTGGGCACAGTATCTGTTAACGATGCAGTATTTATCACAAATGACCGACGAGCAAACCCTCGCCATGTATTCGGGGCATCCCATGGGGTTGTTTCCCAGTCATAAAGATGCTCCAAGGGTAGTGGTCACAAATGGAATGATGATTCCCAATTACTCCCAACCAGACGACTGGGAAAAATTCAACGCATTAGGGGTTACTCAGTATGGACAAATGACAGCTGGTAGCTTTATGTATATTGGTCCGCAAGGCATTGTTCATGGAACAACCATTACTGTTCTTAATGGTTTCAGAAAAATTAAAAAGCAACCACACGGAGGCTTGTTTGTAACCTCTGGTCTTGGCGGAATGAGTGGCGCACAACCTAAAGCCGGTAACATTGCGGGCTGTGTAACGGTCTGTGCCGAAGTAAATAAAAAAGCTACTGAAACACGTCATACACAAGGATGGGTAGATGAAGTAATTTCAGATGTAACGGAGCTTGCCAATCGTGTGCGAAAAGCCATTTCAGAAAAAGAAACGGTATCTATTGCTTATGATGGCAATGTAGTAGATGTATGGGAGCATTTTGCTGAAGAAGATATTAAAATAGATTTAGGAAGTGACCAAACATCACTGCACAACCCTTGGGCCGGAGGATATTACCCGGCTGGGATGAGCTATGAAGAAGCCAACGATATGATGGCTAACGACCCTGAAACCTTTAAAGAAAAGGTGCAGGAAAGTTTGCGTCGTCAAGCAGCAGCCATAAATAAACACACCGAGAAAGGCACTTATTTTTTCGACTACGGAAATGCTTTCCTTTTAGAAGTTTCTCGTGCTGGAGCTGATATTCTTTCCGATGAACCAAATAAAGAGTTTAAATACCCATCATATGTACAGGACATTATGGGCCCTATGTGTTTTGATTACGGTTTTGGCCCTTTCCGTTGGGTATGTGCATCTGGAAAACCAGAAGACCTTCAAAAAACAGACGATATCGCTTCCGAAGTACTTCAAGAACTAATGAACGACTCGCCTACAGAAATCCAACAACAAATGCAGGACAACATCAATTGGATTAAGGGAGCACAGGAAAATAAATTGGTGGTAGGCTCGCAAGCTCGTATTTTATATGCTGATGCCAATGGGCGTACCAAAATAGCATCTGCTTTCAATAAAGCCATTAAAGAAGGTAAAATAGGCCCCGTAGTGTTAGGGCGTGACCATCACGATGTTTCTGGTACCGATTCGCCATACCGAGAAACATCAAATATATATGACGGCAGCCGTTTTACAGCCGATATGGCTATACAGAACGTTATTGGCGATAGCTTCCGCGGAGCTACTTGGGTAAGTATCCACAATGGTGGTGGCGTAGGTTGGGGCGAAGTAATAAACGGTGGATTCGGTATGGTTCTTGATGGTACTGTAGATGCACAACGACGGTTAGAAAGCATGCTCTTCTGGGATGTTAACAACGGAATTGCACGCCGCAGTTGGGCACGGAACGATGAAGCGGTCTTTGCCATTAAAAGAGCGATGGAGAACAATCCAGACCTACAGGTAACGCTCCCCAACTTCGTTGATGATGATTTACTTTAAATATAAAAAATTATGAAAGCATTAAAATTTATACCCTTATTACTATTAGTTGCCGTCGCTGCCTCTTGCAGTTCGGTAAGGGTTGCAACCGACTATGATAGAAAAGCAGACTTTAACGCTTACAATACCTTTGCGTTTTACAAACCCGGAATTGACAAAGCAGAAATAAACGACTTGGACAAAAAACGAATCCTTCGTGCTATCGATGCCGAATTGAGCGCTAAAGGCTTTGTCAAAAATAAAGAGGCCGATCTTTTGGTCAGTATTTTTACCAAAGAACGTGAGCGCGTAGATGTTTATAACAACAATTTTGGTTATGGTTGGGGTTGGAGACCTTGGTATTATGGAGGGTATTACAGCAACTCCGTTTCCCGTTCTACCGAAGGAAGCCTTTATATCGACCTTATTGACGCCAAGACCAACGAGCTCGTGTGGCAAGGTATTGGTAGTGCCCGTCTTGTTACCCATGGAGATATTGAAGACAAAGAAGAACGCATTCGGGAAATTGTAAAAGAAATTTTAGCCGAATACCCACCTGGAGCGGTGAAACAATAATCACTTATAGCCCTCGATTTTCGAGGGTTTTTTTATGGCTTTTTCTAAAAAAACCTCACATGTTACATACGTTATATACTTTGTTACATTGTTAATAGTACTGCCTTTTTTCTTCATATAAATTTGTTTTAGGTATTGACCCCCTTAAAAAAACAGGGTATTACCCCTAATTATTACAAGTCTTTACCTACTGATAATCAAAACAGTGCGCGCTACTTTTGATAACAGTAATTTAATTAACAATTTAAAACTTAGTATTATGAAAACAATTTTTACATTTTTAGGAATGCTACTGTTTACGGTAGCACTTGCACAAGATAAAGTATTTGTGCACACAGCAACGGCAGGGAATATTAGTGCTGATGCAACATTTCTAGACCATCCAGATTTAAATGGGAATAGCTCTGCCAATTTTATCGTTACTCATAACCTGAACAATGGTGGCGTACAGTATAACGATCATATAACTGGAACTTTTTATAATGGAACACAATGGCTTGTGTACAATGAAGATGGAAGTGACATGGTAGAAGGTTCTTCATATAACATCTATATCCCTCAAGGAGGTAAAATGATTAGCGCAGAGGCAGGTGGGGCTAGTTACACTATTGAGTTGAACGATCCTGCAATAAATGATGACCCAAATGCCGTTATTGTTTATTCAACATATTATAATCCTAATAGTATGCGCAACGACTTTAATTATGGAATGTGGTATGATGCTAGTAATGGACGTTGGAATATTTTCAAAGAAAATTTAGATCCTATTGATGGTGGCGCTGCTTTTTCGCTGTTAATTGACGAAGGTACGGGTGATGCAACGGCATTTAGACACACCACAACAGCAGGAAATACTTCAAGCAATTATACAACAATTGACCACCCAAGCCTTAATGGCAAACCAGAAGCATATCCTGTTGTTGCTCATAATTGGGGTGTAACTACCGATCCTATAAACATAATTTTAGATAAAACAATTGGGGTTTGGTACAACGGCAGCAACTGGACCATTTACACCGAGGATGTTTCTGCTATGCCAGAAGATGTAATATTCAATATTTATGTTGCCGATGAACCATTAGGGGTTGGAGAAGAAACCGTAGCAGACATAAGCTCCTACCCAAACCCAACAAATGGCGAGGTTACCTTTACTTCAAAAGAAGCCATTTCAAATGTTAGTATTTACAACATATTAGGCCAAGAAGTAAAACAAATTTCTGGCAACAACAATACAGACCTAACCATCAATATATCTGAACTTGCAACAGGCAATTACATTGCTAAAGTTCAGACCGGAAAAGCAGTTCAATCTGTAAAGCTAATCAAGTTATAATGTTTGTTTTTTTGTTTAGTATTCAGAAAGAGAAGTGTTTAGGCACTTCTCTTTTTTTTTAGAAATTTCTATTAAAAAAAGGCTGCCCTAAAATAGAGCAGCCTTCTTAAAGTAAAATTGAGGAGTAGCTTACTTTTTAATCAATTTTATGCTTTTTAAAGTTCCATTATCGGCTTTCAATTGCATAATATATATTCCAGGAGTCCAACTTTGAACATCTATATTCATTTGAGTGGTTCCGTTGTAAGTTTTATTGAAAACCTGTTGACCTAACATATTGTATATTGCAGCTTGCTTGATAGCTACGGTACTGTTAAGTGTTATTTCATTTTGCACCGGGTTGGTATAAGTAAATGATGCATTTGAAAATTCGTCTACACTCAGTTCTTCATCTACAACGTTCTGTGCGTATATTTTTTCACCTTCTCCTTTATCTTCCATAAATACAGCAACGCTCTGGTTATTTACTGGCATGGTATATTGTACACGGCCTTTATTTGCTGAAAAGGTAGCGATAGGCATTGTTTCTTCTGCCCAAGCAAAATCCCCGTTTTCATCAAGGTACACAGCATTTAAAGTAGTTGGTGTTGCTCCATTATCCGCTCCCTCTTTGTTAAGAAAAAGTGGACTGTCATTTTTTAGCTGAAGACTTCCGGCGTGCACTTTTTCTGAACCAAGGGGAAAAACTTCTTTTGCATTATCAGTAAACTGTCTTGCTCCGGTTTCTTTATCAAATTTTTGAACAAACTCACCATGTTGATCTTGTGTGCTATTTGTAAATGTTGAAACAGCCCAAACATATTGTGACCCAGATTGAAAAGCAACTTCTGTATTCATTTCATAGTCTGTTTGTTCTACATCAAAATCAACTCCGTTAATTCCCCAAGGAATTGTACCGTCTGGATTTATTCTTTGTAAATAAGAATCAAAACGATTATTTGCGGCAGAAAAATAGCCCATATACACCACATCACCATCTTGTACTCCGGTATAATTACGGTTAAAGACAGTTGAACCTTCAGACAATTGGGTAGCATCTGTCCAAACTGGGTTACCATCACTATCATAACGCTGAGCATATAAATTTGTATTAACCCCACTCAATAAGGAATGAAAAACAGCAACAATATCACCACCGCCAATTTCAAAGAAATTAGCAGGAGCTGTAAATCCTGATTCTAACGCTATAGGCATAGTTGAGGGCCAAACTGCAGTTCCAGTTTCATCATACTTTTGCATTACAGTTCCAGTTGAAGCCAACCAACTTACAATAGCATCTCCATCAGATAGTGGTAAAATAGTTACTTTATTACCACTACCTACATTTACTCCATTTGAGTCCCATATAGCGTTTCCGTCGCTATCAAACTTAAATACATAAGCGGGGTCGCCACCACCGGTGCCAGTAACACCTATATATAAATTGTCGTCAGCATCAACAACCATATTCCATAATACTGTAAAGGTTCCCATTGGTATTTGATCGCTCACTAACATCCCATCTGCACCAAGAATTTGGTTTCCGTCTGCATCTAAAATTTGCATGCGTAACTCAATATTGGTGGGTGCTCCTACGTTTTTCCAAAACACTACATAAGTCAACCCATCAGAAGTGCCTTTGGCTTGCATATCAAGTGCTTCAGATTCTGCAACCAAGGTGTTCACATCAGTTTCGGTTGTCCATTGTGCTTGGGCAACAAAAACCGTTAACAAAGTAAAAAGTGTAATAATCGTTTTCATATGTTTCATTTTAATTAGATTTTGGTTTAGTTTTATCGTTTTTATTCAATTCTTTGATAAGCTTTTTCAAAGCGTTCTTTTTGTCTTTGCTATTTTCTAATAGCTCATCCAAATTATCTTCTTGATCTTTCTTTTTCATTTTTATTCGTTTTGGGTTTCAAAACTTTTTCAAATGTATGCGCTGTTTAGAGCTACACATAATATTTAGACCTACTAAAATCACTCATAGCTTAAAATCGAGCACAAGATTAGCACTCAAATAGTTTTAATTATTTGATTTTAAGGTTTTTAATATTTATGTGAAATTTAAAAGGTTATATCCTTTATTGCCCGAAGCTTGACAAATAAGCAGACAATTCAACATCAGAATGGGTGATTTCTAGTTTTTTCCGAAGTCGGGTACGGGCATTTTCAATAGATTTTGAAGATTGTCCTGTAATTTGTGCAATCTCTTTTGAAGTTAGATTTAGTTTTAACAGAGCACACAAACGTTTATCTTTTGAAGTTAAATCAGGGTGTTTTTTGGAAAGGTTTTTATAGAAAGATTCGTGAACTTGCTCAAAGCGCATTTCAAATTCTTCCCAAATATTACTGTTTGTATCACGTTTTAATCGCTTGGCGATATAATTAATAGCTTGTTGCGTTTCCTTTTTAGCAGCTTTACGTTTTACCTCTTTGAGATCTTGTAGAATCTCTTCGATAATTTCGGTACGGTGTATTTCTACCATAGCTTTACCAATAAGCTCTTTATTTTTTAACTGAAGATTGCTGTCGAGCTCTTTCTGTTTAGCAATCGCCAATTGTTTTTCAAGCTTGGTATTTCTCAATTTGTTTCTAAAACGCACCAATAAAATGCCTAATAACAACAAACCAGCAAGAAGAATTAAAAGAATAATGTAATTTCTAAATCGCTGTTTACCTTCCTTTAAATCCCGAATTTCTTCTTTGGTTTTATATTCTTGTTCAATCTTTATTTTTTCAACATTCGCTGTCTTTTCTTCTATATTTAAACTATCCCTTACTTGATCATATTTCTGAAAGTATTCTGCAGCGTTTTTATAATCCTTCTTTTCTAGATAATTTTTATAAAGTGTTTTAAGAGCTGCTTGATTTTCGAAGCTAAACTTACTTTCGGTTAGTGATTTATTTGCTTTTGTAGCGTAAACGATGGCAGAGTCTAATTGATTTATCTTTTCGTAATACGTTGAAACCGTATTGTAAATCCACCCTTTAGACTGTGACCTTTGATTAGTATCTTTTTCTATATAACTTGTTGCTAACGTGAAGTGCTTTTCTGCTTTTTGTAAGCTGTCTTTTAAAAAATAAACCCTTCCTAAGTTACCGTTAAGGTAAGCTTTCAAGTATGTTTCGCCCGGGACCTTTTTTAATAATTTTTCTGAACGTTTATAAAAATAACTTGCCGAATCTACTTGCGAGTTTAAATAGCTGGTGCCTAAATTATTCAATATTTTTGCTAACAGGACCGTATCCTTTTCTTTCTCCGCATAACCATAAAGTTTTTTAAAAAAGAAACGTGCTTTTTCTGGCTCTTTGATTCTCCCATACGTTACTGCTAAGTTCTGCTCAAGCGTTATTGATGTATCATTAGAAGGCTGATTTTGGTAATAATCGTAAGCTTTTAGGTAATATTTCAATGCAATATCGAGTGCATCTTTACTAAAAAATAAATCTCCAGCTGCATTGTAATACTTCGCTATTACTTCTTCAGAACCTGAATTGACAGCACTCTTTTCGGCAATATCTAAGTAGTATAAAGCACGGTCCCAATCATCATTCTTTAATTGAGAAGCAATAGAAACACTAATTCTAGATTTTTCAGCCTCGGAAGAAGTATTGGCTAAACTATCAACCAATACAGAAACAGGCTCTTGAGCCATTCCTGAGAAAGCGACTAGGAAAATAAAAAGTATTCGAAGCAACATATTAAAAATTACCTCGAAAGATACAGAAATTTAATAATTCAGTAATGCTTCAATTTTAGCTTTCACCTTTTCAGTAGAAGGAATCATTGTTTCTTCTAACGTTGAATTTAAAGGTATCGCCGGCATATTTTCACTACCAATTATCATAACAGGTGCATCTAATTGCTGAAAACACTCTTCTTGAATTCTACCTTGCAATGCTCTACTGAAACTATTATCTGAAGGTTCTTCCGTTACCACCAAACATTTTCCGCATTTTTTAACCGACTTGAATACCGTTTCATAATCCAATGGATGTAACGTCCTAAGATCAACTATTTCAATACGGTCTTCCATTCCTAATTCCGCCGAAGCATTAACCGCCCAATGTACACCCATCCCGTAGGTAATAATGGAAAGGGTTTCTTCATCTTCTTGTTTCCAGATTTCTTGTAGCAACCACGCTTTGCCAAACGGCAATACATAGTCTTCGGCAGGTTCTAGAGACGTAGCACCTTTAGTTCCTTTTACTTTACTCCAGTATAATCCTTTGTGTTCAAAAATAACCACTGGGTTAGGGTCGTAATAAGCCGCTTTCATTAAGCCTTTTAAATCAGCTCCGTTACTTGGGTACGCAATTTTAAGTCCACGAATGTTCGTCACCACACTTTCTACTGAAGAAGAATGATACGGCCCACCGCTACCATAAGCACCAATTGGTACACGTAGAATCATCGATACCGGCCATTTTCCGTTAGAAAGATAATTGCTTCGGCTTACTTCCGTAAATAATTGATTTAGTCCTGGCCATATATAATCGGCAAACTGCACCTCAACGATTGGTTTTAAGCCAACAGCACTCATCCCAACGGTTGATCCGACAATAAATGCTTCTTGAATTGGAGTATTGAATACGCGGTTGTCGCCAAATTTTTGTGCTAACGTAGCTGCTTCCCTAAATACGCCTCCTAAACGCCCCCCTACATCTTGTCCATACAACAAACACTCTTTGTGTTTACCCATCAACTCTTCAATCGCAAATAAGGCACAATCTACCATCACCACTTTTTCACCACCTTCTGGTGATCGCTCTCCTTTTTCTTCAGTAATTTCGGTAGGCGCAAAATCGTGCGTAAATAAGTCTTCTGGTTTAGGATCTTCAGCCTTTAAAGCTTTTTCATAATCTTTTTCAACCGATTTTTGAATGTCAGTTTCCAATTCTGAAAGTTCTTTTTCAGAGAAGCCATTATCTAATAATAACTTTTTGAGTTTTGGATATGGGTCACGGGATCTTGCTTCATCTAAGTCATCTCTATAAAACTCCATCCGAACACCTGATGTATGGTGATTTAATAACGGAACTTTAGCATGAACCAAAAACGGACGCCGTTCGGTCCTGATTTTTGAAATTACATCTTGAAGCGTATTGTAGCTTTCTTCAAAGTCAGTTCCGTCTATGGAAACCGCTTCCAAACCATGAAAACCAGCTGCGTATTCATAGGCATTTTGGGCACGCGTTTCGGCTTCATTTGCTGAAATATCCCAACCATTGTCTTGCACTAAATATAAAATGGGCAATTGCTTTAAAGCTGCCATTTGAAAGGCTTCGGCAATCTCACCTTCAGTAACAGAAGCATCACCTAAAGAACAAACCACAAAAGGTTGCTCCTCATCTTTATTATGTAAGTTTTCAGTCTCCTTGTACCACATCCCCATCGCCACACCAGTTGCCGGAATCGCCTGCATTCCTGTTGCACTACTTTGATGCGGGATCTTGGGCTTATCATCATCTCGCAAACTTGGGTGTGAATAATACGTTCGTCCAGCTGAAAAGGGATCGTCTTTTTTTGCCAAGACCTGCAGCATTAAATCATACGGTTTCATCCCTATTGATAATAAAATTGAATCATCACGATAATACGGAAACGCATAATCTTGAGGCTTTAGCTGCATGCCAAGGGCGGTTTGAATCACCTCGTGTCCTCGCGAAGTTGCGTGTACATATTTTGAAACCGTTTTAAAATTTTCTTCATATAACTCAGTCAAAGACTTAGCCGTCACCAAGTTTTTAAAAGCTTTTTTTAATATATCTTTTGAAATCTTCTTCATCTTAAAATTTTCTTTTTGTATCAAATTGCTCCATATTATCAGCCACTCTTCTTAAAAAAGAGCCTGCTAAATATCCATCTACAATGCGATGATCAAAGGATAATGATAAATACATCATGTGCCGAACTTCAATACTATCTCCGTCTTCACGCTCCATAACTTCGGCTCGTTTTTTTATAATTCCTGTTGCTAAAATGGCTGCTTCTGGTTGATTGATAATGGGGGTTCCCATTAGACTTCCAAAGGTTCCCACATTACTAATTGTAAACGTGCTTCCTTTGGTATCATCGCCTTTCAACTTGTTATCTCTAGCTTTCCCTACTAATTCATTGGTGTTTTCAGCAAGAGCTTTTAAATCTTTTTTGTCGGCTTCTTTTACAACTGGAACAATCAGGTTTCCTGAAGGTAAAGCAGTTGCCATCCCTATATTTATTTCTTCTTTTACAATAATGTTTTTCCCATCAAGACTTGAATTAATCATTGGGAAATCTTGAATCGCTTTCGCTACTGCTTCAATAAAGAGCGGTGTAAACGTCAGCTTTTCATTGTGCTTTTCTTTGAAAGCAACCTTGTTCGCATTTCGCCAATGTACCATATCAGTCAAATCTGCTTCTACATAAGCAGTAACGTGCGGTGCCGTTGTTGCGCTAAACACCATATGATCTGAAATCATTTGGCGCATGCGATCCATTTCAACTATTTTACCAGTTCCTTTATCAAATTTTAAATCGGGAACCTGAAAGCCTGAAACCTCAGGTACGGGTTGCGCAAACTTAAAAGGGCGCCCTTCTTCAATATATGTAATCACATCGCTTTTACGAAGACGACCTTCCTTTCCAGTACCGGGAATTCTAGCCAATTCTTCGTAACTAATGTGATTATTTCTAGCTATACTTTCTACTAACGGACTTATAAATACATTTTCATTAACAGTAAATGCTGAAGTAGCGTTCGCTTTTTTGCTTTTTGCTTCTTTGGAAACGGAAGGCTGGACTTTTTTCTTTGTTTCTTTTTTTGAAGTTGCCGTTTTTTTAGCCGTCTTTGACTTTTTAGAGGAACTCTTTTCTTCTGAAAGATTTAAAATAGCAATCACATCACCTACCGGAACTACTTCTTGTGCAGACTTTACATGTTTAACCATTGTACCGGAAGCTGGTGCTGGAACTTCATTATCTACTTTATCGGTTGCTACTTCACAAAGAATATCGCCTTCTTCAAACGAATCACCTTCGTTTACCAACCAATTGATAATGGTTCCTTCAGTAATACTCTCACCCATTTTGGGCATTTTAAATTCAGTTTCCTTCATTTTATTCGTTTCTCTTAATCTCTTGTAGTGTTTTATAAAAATCTTCCTGAACAGGTCTATCTTTCGGAATTTCCCGTAAGGGTTCTACTTCTTTCAAACTCTCGTGACAATCGGTAGGCAATTGTTGATATAACCTTGTTCCAGCTGTTTTCCACTCAATCATTTCATCTGAAATATCCTTAATCGCTTTTGCAGGATTTCCTAAAATTAATTTTCGCTTTGGAAATTTAGTTTCAGCTTTTATAAAACTCATAGCACCAACGATACATTCATCGCCTATTTCAGCATCATCCATAATCACACTGTTCATTCCTATTAAGCAATTGCGACCTAAATTGGCGCCGTGAATGATAGCTCCATGCCCCACGTGAGCACTTTCTTTAAGAACAATACTTTTTCCGGGAAACATATGTATGGTACAGTTTTCTTGTACATTTACTCCATCTTCTATAATTATCTCTCCCCAATCCCCACGAATAGCCGCTCCAGGCCCTATGTAACAGTTTTTACCAATAATTACATTACCAGTAACTGCTGCCAACGGATGCACAAAACTGCTTTCGTGAACTACGGGTATGTGACCTTTAAAGCTGTAAATCATTTTAATCTACTTAAACCGTTTCAATTTCTCTTTGGTAAACGAAGAAAGCACCAAACGTCCGCTTATTTTGGCGCGTTCTTGCAGTAATTCATCCCAATCTTCAGTTCCTCTCCAAAACATTTGTTTCATTTCTTTTACCGCTTCAGGGTTATACCCACAAAGTTGTTCTGCTAAGGCTTGCACCTCCTCGTCTAGCGCTTCAGTTGTTTCAAAAACCTTGGTAAATAAACCTTTATCTCTCGCCCATTCTGGTGAATAAAATGAATTGGCATCGATTGCTATTTGCGACATCCCGCTGGCTCCAATTTTTCTTTGAACTGCCGGACCTACTACAAAAGGACCAATACCTAAGTTCAGCTCACTCAATTTTATTGCTGAAAACTTAGTTGCCATTGTATAATCCATCGCTGCTGCTAGACCAACACCGCCACCGACGGTTTTTCCTTGAACACGACCAATAATAAACTTAGGGCATTTGCGCATCGCATTAATTACATTGGCAAAACCACTAAAGAATTTTTCACCTTCTTGTTCATTTTCGATAGAGATAAGCTCTTTAAAACTGGCTCCTGCACAGAAAGTTCTATCGCCTCCACTTTTTACAACAAGTACCAAAACCTCATCGTTTTGACCCATTTCAGTGATGGTATTTGCGAGTTTTGCAAGAATATCTCCTGGCAGTGAATTGTGAGCCGGATGAAAAAATTCTATGGTTGCTATTCCTTTATTTATTGTATGTTTTACGTATGGTTGTTGTTCTGACATAATTATATTAATCTAAATTGTTCAAAATGATGATTAAGGTGTTTTCTCTCCAATAAATACGATTCGTATTTGTTGAGTTCTCCAAAAACTAGATTCTTTAATTTAGCGTCGGGATTCTCCTTAAAATATTTGATATACTTTTCGCGTTGCTCTTTGAATTTCTCAATGGCTGTTTCTAAATCTGGATGTTTTAAATCATCCAATTTATCTTTTTCAAGCATTGGAAATTGAGAGTTTTTTGGAAATTTTTTATAGTTATATAAACTTGCATGTACCTTTTCCAAAATCTCTTCGGGTGTAGCAATTTCAAAGTCTTGAATTTCACCGGAAGTGATTTTATAAGTGTATTCTAAATGTTCTACCATATGTTGCGGGGTCATTATCCCCCATTTTGGTTTAGTATCTGCAGTTAATTTTGACAAACATTCATCGATTTTTTCAGAAGTCATTTCAACAAATGTTTCTTGCTTTTTCTGAACCATCGTTAAAATGGTTGCTATCGCTACCAACGGTTCTTGGTCTTCATCCGGTTCAGCATCGAACACCTCAACGTACCATTTTACAATTCCGGAAGGCAATTCGGTTCCTTTTTGTTCTCGGTCTACTTTCTGTTTACACGTTAAACGAACATACACCGTATCGTTGTGATACAACGGGCGTAAAAAACGAATGTCCTCTAACCCATAATTTGCTGCTACTGGGCCTTTGTTTGGATACACAAACAATCCTGCTGCTGCGGAAATAATAAAATAACCGTGGGCTGTTCGTTTTTCAAAAATGCTTCCTTCTAAAGAAGTGATATCGGTATGCGCATAGAAATGATCCCACGTTAAGTTTCCGAAGTTAATAATATCGGTATCGGTTAGGGTTCGTTTATGGGTTTCTAATGACATTCCTGGTTTTATATCTTCCCAATGATATGCAAAAGGGTGTTTTTCAGATTCTTTGTAAGCAGATTTTGGTTGATAAATACCGGTAACTTCAGTAAGTGAAGTTGGCGAACCTTGAATAGCACAACGCTGTAAATAGTGTTTTACACCACGAACACCACCCATTTCTTCACCGCCACCAGCACGACCAGGGCCACCGTGAATTAAGTTAGGCAATGGCGAACCGTGACCTGTGCTTTGCTTCGCACTTTCCCGATTCAAAATTAAAATACGACCGTGATGTGTAGCTGCGGAAACGGTATATTCTTTGGCAATTTTATCGTCATTGGTAACAATCGAACTTACTAGCGACCCTCTTCCCATTTTAGAAAGTTTAATCGCATCGTCTAATGTTTTATAAGGCATAATGGTACTTACCGGGCCAAATGCTTCGATAATATGCGCTGCTTCGTTTGTAAAAGGATTGTCTTCTCGAAGTAAAATTGGTTTTATGAACGATCCTTTTTTAGCATCAGCCCCAACTGTTTTGGCTTCATCAAAATCACCATACACAATCTGTGCTGTTTTGGTAATTTTTTCAATTTGTTCTTTTACTGAAGTCCGTTGTGCATCGTTTACCAAAGCACCCATTCTAACTTCTTTTAAGCGAGGGTCGCCAATGGTAACTTTATCCAATTGCTTGCCTAGCGCTATTTGCACATCTTCTACTAAGTTCTCGGGAACAATCACCCGTCTAATCGCCGTACACTTTTGACCACATTTAACGGTCATTTCATTTCGGACTTCTTTGATGAAAAGATCGAATTCTGGAGTTCCGGGAACAGCATCTTCTCCTAAAATAGCTGCGTTTAATGAATCGGCTTCCATTGTAAACGGAACCGATTCTTCAATTAATCGTGGGTGTTTCTTTAATATTTTTCCGGTACTTGCCGAACCTGTAAACGTCACCACATCTTGCGATTCTACCGTATCTAAAATATTTTTAGCGGTTCCGCTAATTAACTGTAACGATCCTTCTGGTAATATTCCAGAAGCGATAATTTCTTTTACAACAGCTTCGGTTAAATATGCCGTTTGTGGTGCTGGCAGTACAACTGCGGGCATTCCTGCCATCCAATTTACCGCACATTTTTCCAACATTCCCCAAACTGGAAAATTAAAGGCATTTATATGAACAGCCACTCCTTCGCGCGGTACCATTATGTGATGTGCCATAAAACGACCACCACGTGATAAATCGACCGGATCGCCTTCTACGTGAAACGGCTGATTTGGGAATAATTTCCGAAGCGAAGCATTTGCAAACAAGTTTCCGAAGCCTCCTTCAATATCAATCCAGCTATCTACTTTGGTTGCACCGGTTCGGTAACTTACTTCGTAGAATTGTCTTTTTTTCTTCTGAAGATAGAACGCTAATTTTTTCAGCATTAATCCCCGTTCTTGAAACGTCATTTTCCGAAGCGTATCTCCTTTTTCTCTTCCATATTGAAGAATTTCAGGAATATCTAGTCCTTCAGTAGTGACACTTGTAAAATGCTCACCAGTAACTGAATCGAGAATTGGGCTTCCTTCGCCTTTTCCCTCTGTCCAATTACCTTGTATGTAATGCTGTGTTTTTGTCATAATTACGCTCTAATTCTGATTATTTCACCGTTAATTTTCCCTTTTACACTTTTAAAATAGCCATCGGTTATTTTACGCATTGGGACGGGTGTATTTCCAGGAAAATAATCTTTGTATTTTTCATATGCGTCTTCAACCATATCGGCAGAGACGACATTTATTCGCAGTCCGTTGGTTAATTCTAAGGCCGCTGCTTTTGTAAAACTTTCTACAGCGCCGTTAACCATTGCAGCACTTGTTGTCTTATCAACTGGTTCATCGGCTAAAATACCAGTGGTTAATGTAATGCTTCCATTGTCATTAAGATGTTTTCTTCCTAATCGAACAAGGTTAACTTGTCCCATCATTTTACTTTTAATACCGATGTAAAAATCTTCTTCGGAAAGGTTATCAAACGAATCCCATTTCGCATCACCGGCTATGTTTACAATAGCATCTACGTTTCCCGTTTTCTGAAACATTTCTTCTATAGAATCTGGATTTGCAATATCTACCGTAACATCCCCTGAAGATCTTCCAGCGATTATAACCTCATCATTTTCTTCAGAAAAACGTTTCGTTACTGTTTTTCCTATGGTTCCGTTTCCTCCTATTATTAGTATTTTCATATCTATGCCCGTGCAAACGGGTATCTTTTTGTTTCTAAATAAATTAAGCTCTATTCAACTGTCTTTTTCTTCCGACTGTGAAATTTCTGCCTACGCAGAAATGTTTTCAATCACCGCAGCATATCCTTGTCCAACTCCTACACACATAGTTACTAAAGCATATTTCTTCCCAGTTTCCTGAAGCTCTAGGGCTGCAGAATAGGTTAAACGAGCTCCGGTAACGCCTAACGGGTGACCAATTGCAATGGAGCCTCCATTAGGATTTATACGTGGATCGTCGTCTTTCAATCCCCATTCGCGTATGCAAGCCAACGCCTGTGATGCAAAGGCTTCATTCAGCTCGATTACATCCATATCTTCCATCGTTAATCCTGCCTTTTTCAATGCTTTATTTGAAGCCTCAACAGGACCAATCCCCATAATGCGAGGTTCAACCCCAACCACTGCAGAACTTAGAATTTTAGCAATCGGTTTTAAGTTGTATTTCTTTACAGCATCTTCTGAAGCAATAATAGTCGCTGCGGCACCATCGTTTAATCCAGAACTGTTTCCGGCTGTAACACTTCCTCCTTCTTTTTTGAAGGCTGGACGTAATTTTGCCAAAATTTCTTTGGTGGTTCCCGGTTTGATGAATTCATCATCTTTAAAAATAATCGGGTCTTTTTTACGCTGTGGAATTTCCACCGGTACAATTTCTTTAGAGAAACGACCTTTTTCCTGTGCCTTGGTAGCTTTCATCTGACTATTGTAGGCAAAAGCATCTTGATCTTCACGAGTAATTTTATGTTTCTCAACTAAATTTTCGGCGGTATTTCCCATTCCGTCGGTACCGTACATATCGTGCATTTTCTTGTTGACGAATCGCCATCCAAAACTACTGTCATACATTTTAGCATCGGTTCCAAAAGCGCTAGAAGGTTTTGCTATCACGTAGGGACCTCTCGTCATATTCTCCACACCGCCTGAAATAAACAAATCGCCATCACCAGCTTTAATTGCTCTGTTGGCGTGAATTATGGCAGATAAACCGCTACTGCATAATCGGTTTACAGTTTCGCCAGGTACCGTAAAAGGTAGCCCTGCTAGCAGCAATGCCATTCTCGCTACGTTTCGGTTGTCTTCACCAGCTTGGTTGGCACAACCCATAATCACGTCGTCAATGGCTTCCTTTGGAATATCTGGGTTTCTTTTTACTACTTCAGCAATTACTAAAGCAGCTAAATCGTCCGTACGGATTGTACTTAGCGTTCCTTTATAATTTCCTATTGGCGTTCTAATGCCGTCTATTATATATGCTTCTTTCAAAATATTAAATTTTAAATGAAAAATGTAAAAGTCAAAAGTTTTAAAAGCACTTTATAATTTTAAATTTTTCGGTTTTTACATTTTACCGTTAATCTTCCCACTCTTTACTTGTTCGATAGACTACTCCTTTAAACAGTGCAACCAACTCGTCGCCTCGCTTAACTTCTACAATATTGAACCCTAATTTATTATTTACTTTTTCAATGACCGACTCTGCGGTAAGGCAATCACCTTCATTCAGGGCTTCTATATGATTTATGGATGTTTCAATAGAAACAGCATACTTCCCGTGGGTATTTGCTGCAAAGCCAAAAGCAGTATCGGCCAAGCTATAGCTAATTCCGCCGTGTGCTTTATTCATACTATTAAGCATTTCTTTTCTAACGGTCATCGCTACTTTACAGCGACCTAGCTCTACTTCTATTATTTCGATGCCAAGCCAAGTACTAAAAGCATCTTGACTGAGCATTTTATGCGGGATAGCTGTTGAGTTCATTAGTCTTTGAGTTATTTAGTATTTAATTTTTTCTTTAAGTAGTTTTTATATGAAGTAATCATTTTTGACAACTCAGTAATGGCTCTTCTGTTTTCTTCATCGACTTCTTCTGATATAAAATTTCTTAGTTTAGCTTTTGTGCTACATACTACACATTCGTGAGCACTATCCCAAGCAATTTGTAAATAGCGATTGAAATTAGCTTCTGAACTTGCTGAACCTTCAGCAATATTTAATGCAATTGAGTCTGCTGCTCTAATAAATTGTGAAGCCAATCTATAAGTTTCTTCTTTTGGAAAACTTTTAATTTGAGTATTGACCGACTCTCCAAATAATATTGCTTTTTGGTAAATCTGTAAATCTTCAAATTTAAAGTAATATTTACTTCCTCTTTTTTGCATTATTTTTAACTCAATAACTCATCAACTAAAAAACTTTTCACCTTGTTCATTCATTCTCCTCAACAACGGTGAACAACGGTATCGGTCTTCACGATATTCATCATACAGTTCATCCAGTTTTTCAACACACCAATCGATTCCTTTCTCGTCTGCCCAAGCTAGTAATCCTTTCGGGTAATTAACACCTTTTGTCATTGCATTATCGATATCTTCTGCTGAAGCGATATTCCAAAATAGCGCATCGGCGGCTTCGTTGATTAACATCACTAAAACACGATCGAAAATCTTTTGTGCTAATGTCACATCTTGATTAGGCTCTGGCTTCGTTGCTTTTTCAGAATAATCATAATATCCTTTTCCAGATTTTCTACCCAAGTATCCTGCTTCAGAAAAACGTTTTTGCGTGAAGGATGGCTTGTAACGCGGATCGTAATAAAAGGCTTTAAAAACAGTTTCGGTTACAACGTAGTTTACATCGTTTCCTATAAAATCCATCAACTCAAAAGGCCCCATTCTAAATCCGCCTATTGATTTTAATGCCCAATCGATTGTTGCAAAATCAGCGATTCCCTCTTCGTAAATTCGTAACGATTCGCCATAAAATGGACGTGCTACCCTGTTGACGATAAAGCCAGGGGTGTCTTTTGCTACGGCAACTGTTTTTCCCCAGTTTTGGATATTCATTGTTGTTTTCCGAAGTACTTTATCTGAGGTTTGTATCGCCGGAATCACCTCAACCAACTTCATCAACGGTGCGGGATTAAAAAAGTGAATCCCGATACAACGCTTCGGTTTTTTCAATGACGAAGCAATAGAAGCGATTGACAAAGAAGAAGTGTTTGAAGCGATAATTGTTTTTTTAGAAACGTAGCTTTCCAACTCTTGGAAGACCTTCTTTTTAATATCTAGATTTTCAACAATAGCTTCGATGGTTAATTCTGAATCGCTCAACTCTTTTAAAGAATCTACATACGAAATGTTATCTTGAATGCGCGTTTTTTCAGCTTCGTCGATTCGGCCTTTTTCCACCAAGCGAGCCATTATTTTCTCTAAAGCTGCTTTCGACTTGTCTAATGCTTCTGTATTTGTATCGTAAAGCTTCACCAAACAACCGGCTGTTGCAGCTACTTGTGCAATGCCGCTTCCCATGGTTCCACTTCCTATTATCCCTACATGTTTAATCATATATCTTTACTTTCCTTTAAAATTTGGCTTTCGTTTGTTTACAAAAGCATCAACCCCTTCGGCATAATCTTCACTTTGAGCGGATTCAATTTGTAGTTTAGATTCCATTTCTAACTGACTTTCTAAATCGTTAGACATCGACTCATTCAACAAACGCTTTGTGAGTCCTAGTACTTTCGTGGGCATATTCGCCAAGTTATTTGCAATGTTGTTTACTTCTTCCATAAAAGTTTCCGCAGAAACTACTTTATAGACCATTCCTAACTTTTCAGCATCGGTTGCTGAAACCTTATCCCCTAGCATCATTAATGCGGAAGCTTTCTGAAACCCGATTAATCGTGGTAAAAAGAATGTACCAGCACTGTCGGGAATCAATCCAATTTTACTAAATGCTTGAATAAAACTCGCCGCTTCTGAAGCTACCACGATATCACAAGCCAGAGCAATATTGGCTCCCGCTCCAGCCGCTACGCCATTTACGGCAGCTATGATAGGCTTTTCAATGCTTCGGATTCTCTTGATTATTGGGTTGTAATGTTCTTCCAATATTTTTTTGAAACCGGGATTCAGTTCTGGGGAAGTCACTTCTTTTAAATCTTGTCCGGCACAAAATGCTTTGCCGTTTCCCACCAAAATAATGGCTCTAACGTCTGCGTTCTTTTCGCAAGCATCTAATTCGTCTTGCAATAAAAAAGCCATCTCACGATTAAAGCTGTTAAACTTTTCGGGACGGTTTAAGGTGATGGTTGCTACTTTGTTTTCTATGTGGGTGGTTATGCTTTTACTCATTGTAACTCCTTTGTTTTAATCTTTTTTAATTTAATTTTTATCAGGAAAACATCCCCCTAACCCCCTTCAAAGGGGGAATTCTGTTTATTTTAAACATTTGAAATAATCAAATGGCTCTTGGCAATCATCGCATTTAAATAGTGCTTTGCAAGCTGTAGAACCAAACTGACTAACCAAATGTGTATTAGTGCTTCCGCAATTGGTGCATTTAACTAACTTTTTTTCTCCTAGTAACACATCTTTATCTGCAGATTCAGACATCGGGCGTGCGATTCCATATTCTTCCATTTTTTGGAGACCTTCTTCAGAAATCCAATCGGTAGTCCATGCTGGGGAAAGGGTTAATTCTATCTTGGCTTCTTTTCCTATTTCAGAAAAAGCAGTTTTAAGATCATCTCCAATCACATCCATTGCGGGACACCCAGAATAGGTAGGTGTTAGTTTAATGGTTACTACGCCATCTTTCTCGGTTGCTTCACGAATAACACCTAAGTCTAATACTGTAAGTACAGGAATTTCAGGATCTGAGACAGTTTTCAGAACCGGAATTAAATGTGTGTCAATATTTGCTTCAAGTGTTTCAGTCATTTTACCAAGTCATATTTGGATAGGTTCGTTGCATGTACTGCAAATCGGCTAATAAATACCCCATATGTTCTGTATGCACGCCTTTTTTCCCTCCACGAGTGAAATACTTCCGTTCTGGAACTTCAAGGGTTGCTTCTTCTAAAATTTCTGAAACTTTTTCATAATACGTTTCTTTCATTTTTGAAACATCTACTGCAATTCCTTCCTCTATCATAGCTTTATCAGCTTCCATTACATCAAACAATTCATCTGTAAAACGCCACATCGCATTGATTGCCTCTTGCATTTTTTCTTTACTTTCCTCGGTTCCGTCGCCTAAACGCTTCACCCAGTCTGAAGAAAATCGTTTGTGGTAGCTTACTTCTTTAATTCCCTTTTTTGCAATCGCTACTAAAGTTTCATCTTTGCTGTTTTGAAGTTGCTCCATAAGCATTAAGTGATACACATCGAATAAAAATTGACGTGCCATTACATGCCCAAAATGTGTGTTAGGTTGTTCTACCAACAACACATTTTTATAATCCCTTTCTATGCGTAAGAAAGCAATATCGTCTTCGGTTTTGTCTTCACCAGCAAGTTTTGCAGCATATTGATAGTAACTTCGGGTTTGCCCTAATAAATCTAACGAGATATTTGTTATGGCAATGTCTGTTTCTAAACTTGGCCCGTGACCACACAATTCTCCTAATCGCTGTGCAAGGATTAACGAATTATCGGCTATGCCTAATATGTAATTGTATAAATCTTTCTTCATAATTTTTTTCTGAAATCAAATCTAATATTGCATTTACTAGATTTTGAATTAATTACTTACATATGCTTCACATCATCTGGTAAATCGTAAAAAGTAGGGTGACGGTATACCTTGTCTTGAGCAGGCTCGAACATCTCCCCATTATCTTGTGGATTAGAAGCTGTAACATTTTTACTTTCTACCACCCAAATGCTTACGCCTTCGTTACGTCTTGTGTAGACATCACGTGCATTTTCAAGTGCCATTTCAGCATCTGCTGCGTGTAAACTCCCAAAGTGACGGTGTTCTAGACCATTTTTACTTCGAACGAATATTTCCCAAAGGGGCCAATTTTTTTTAGTATCTCCCATATTAACTTGCTTTTGCAACCTTTTTATTTGCTTTCTTTTCGGCGTGTGCCATCGCTGCGTCGCGAACCCACTCGCCATTTTCCCAAGCATCTACTCTTGCTTTCATACGTTCTTTATTACAAGGTCCGTGACCTTTTACTACTTGCCAGAACTCATCCCAATCGATCTCGCCAAAATCGTAATGACCGGTTTCTTCATTAAACTTCATATCTGGATCTGGAATGGTTAGCCCTAAAATATCAGCCTGTGGTACGGTTTGATCTATAAATTGTTGACGCAATTCGTCGTTCGATTTACGTTTTAACTTCCATTTCATGGATTGCTCCGTATGAACAGACTCAGCATCGGTAGGTCCTAACATCATTAAGCTTGGCCACCACCAACGATTTAACGCATCTTGCGCCATTTCTTTTTGTTCATCAGTTCCATTACACAACGTTAGCATAATCTCATATCCTTGACGCTGGTGAAAACTTTCTTCCTTACATACGCGCACCATCGCACGGGCATAGGGACCAAATGATGTATTACACAAC
Source organism: Flavobacteriaceae bacterium UBA3179 (assembly GCA_002364245.1). Lineage (GTDB taxonomy): Bacteria > Bacteroidota > Bacteroidia > Flavobacteriales > Flavobacteriaceae > Marixanthomonas. Next base: position 40,504 of record DEXR01000051.1, on the reverse strand, counting down.
GGCACTTGGTTAATAATTGCTGCTCCATCTACTAACCAACCAATAGCACCCATATCGGCCCACGTTACTGTTGGGTAATTGAAAATAGATGAATATTTTGCTTTCCCAGAATGTAATTGCTCGTACATTTCTTCTCGAGAAATCCCTAAGGTTTCACAGGCAGAATATAAATACAAGCCGTGTCCCGCTTCATCTTGAACTTTCGCCAACAAAGCTGCTTTTCTACGTAATGAAGGTGCTCTGGTAATCCAATTTCCTTCAGGTAGCATCCCGATAATTTCGGAATGTGCATGCTGCGAAATTTGGCGTATATGGGTTTTTCTATACTTCTCCGGCATCCAATCTTTCGGCTCTATTTTCTCATCACGCGCAATGCGTGCTTCAAAAATTTCTTCTAAATTTTTTACTTCTTGTTCACTCATAATTATCTTGTTTTAAGCTGAAAGCATATTGCTATAAGCTATTAAACATCAAAATCTACTTTTACTTTTGAAGATGTTGGCACTGCTTGACAACTTAATACAAAGTCCTGCGCAACTTCATGGTCTTCTAAAGCATAATTTATCTTCATTTCTACTTCGCCTTCCAATATCTTGCATTTACAAGTACTGCAAACTCCTCCTTTACAAGCGAAGGGTAAATCGGCTCCATTGTTTAGAGCTGCATCGAGGATGTTATCGAAGTCTTTTGTCATTACAAATTCAAACTCTTTTCCTCCATCTACAATGGTTACTTCTACTCCTTCAACGTTTTGTTTTGCGAGTCGCTCTGCACGTTTTTTATCTTCTTCGGAAAGACCTGTAACGAATAATTCAAAATGAATTAAGTTTTTTGGCAATCCGGCTTCCACTAAATAATTGCTTACGTATTGCACCATTTGTTCTGGACCGCACAAAAAGACTTCGCTTGTATCTGGAATATCAATAAAAGTATTGGTTAACACCTTCATCTTTTCATCGTCAAAGCGTCCGTTCAACAACTCGATATCGCGTCTTTCTTTTGTAAGGAAATAATAGATCTCTAGCCTTCCAAAATACTGATTACGAAGCTGTTCTAACTCTTCCTTAAAGATAATGGATTTTGCAGTTTTATTCACATAAAACAACTTACAAGTAGCATTAGGCTCTAAAGCTAAATGTGTTTTAATCATTGACAACACAGGTGTAATACCACTTCCCGCAGCAAAAAAGAGGTAGTTTTTCTCTTTTTCTGGCTCAGCATTTACACCAAACATTCCGCTAGGCTCCATCACTTCAATAGTGTCACCAGCCGCTAATTGTTCATTAACATAGGTTGAAAATTTACCGCCGTAAATCTGTTTTACGGCCACTTTCCATTGTTTATCCACCGGACTAGAACATAAGCTATATGATCGACGCGTATCTTCGCCATCAATGTCAGCTTTTAAGGTTAGGTGTTGTCCTTGACGAAAGTTGAACTCTTCTGATAGTTCTTCAGGCACGTCAAATGTGATGACAGAACAATCGTCTGTTTCTTTATAAACGTCTTTTACTTGTAATTTGTGAAATTTTGCCACAGTTTCTTTGTCGTATTTATTACACAAAACTAACGATTGTTAGTTGAAATTACAAGCACAAACATGTTAAGTGTTTTGTAAATTAACATCTAATAATCAGCATATTGCAATAATTTGTTAAAATCATTTTAGTATGCTATCTTTCGTAACAATAAATCTCCCCAGTATTTAGCTCGATGTATTTATACTATCGAAGATGAGATTTATCAATTTTGCTATTGTCAAATTTTCTATATCCCTAACATTAGGGATACTTTCAGCGTATTTATTCCCCACCGATACTTTTACATTTCCTTTTGTTCTTTTCAGTTTTATTTTACTTTTTATTGTTTGGTTTATTGAAAGGAAACGGCTTCAAAAATCAATCTATTTTGGACTTATAACCTATTTAATTTTCTTCGGAATCGGTTTCGCTAGTTATCAATTACAGCTTCCTAAATTTCAAGACGAGCATTATTCGCATATCCTTTTAGAAAATGATACTTCTGAAACATCTTTACTTTCTTTAAAGATTACTGAAGTTTTAAAACCAGATCGTTATAACAATAAATATATAGCTGAATGCATCGCTGTTAATAAAACAAAAGCAAGTGGTAAAATCTTGTTGAACATTCAAAAAGATTCAATTTTAAAAGAATACACAATTGATGGTGTTTTACTGATTTCTGACAAAGTGATTACTATTCCAAAACCGCTTAATCCGTATCAATTTGATTATTCAGCTTATATGAAAAAGCTTGGGGTTTATTATCAAATTAGAACCGAAACTCGTGCTATTTTAGCTTTTGAAAGAGGTAGTAAAACTATTCGTGGAACTGCTGAAGCTATTCGCAGCCATCTTATTGAAAAGCTTAAAAAAAGTAACATTACCGATAATGAACGATCCATTATCCAAGCTCTGGTTTTAGGGCAACGCCGCGATATTGAAAAACAGCTGTACGCCGAATATGCTGCTGCTGGAGCTGTGCATATTTTGGCTGTTTCTGGATTGCATGTTGGTATTCTATTTTTTATTCTGAAATGGTTGTTCTTTCCTCTGGGAAAAATACGCCATGGAAAAAAAATAAAAGCAATTTTAATTATTGGTTGTTTGTTCGGGTTTGCGTTATTGGCGGGATTGTCGCCTTCGGTGGTCAGAGCTGCTACGATGTTTTCGCTGTTCTTATTTGCTGAACAGTTAAAGCGCCCGACAAATAGCACAAACACACTGTTTATATCGTATTTATTTTTACTTATTATTAATCCGTTGTGGTTGTTTCATGTTGGGTTTCAATTAAGTTATCTAGCAGTATTCTTCATATTATTAATACAACCAAAGTTATTTGGATATTGGTACCCCAAAAATTGGTTTGTGCGGAAAGTTTGGGCTATACTAACCGTATCGGTTGCTGCACAAATTGGGGTTTTACCGCTGAGTTTATTTTATTTCCATCAATTTCCTGGATTGTTTTTATTGACAAATATTGTAGTGCTTCCGTTTTTAGGGATTTTATTGGGATTTGGGCTATTGATTGTGTTATTGGTTTCAATCAACATGCTTCCTGATTGGTTGTCTGAAATTTATAACCAAATAGTTTTATCGCTAAACAATTTTATAAGCTGGGTTGCCAAGCAAGACGCCTTTTTATTTCAGGACATTCATTTTTCCGAAGAAAAAGTGTTAGTCGCTTATTTGTGTATCGTAACGACTATTTTACTTTGGAAACAGTATTCCTATCATCGCTTAATGGTTTGTTTATTGAGCATTTGTCTGCTGATAGGCGTATTTATTTGGGATAAACGGGAAGCTTCAGGAAACGAACTAATTGTATTTCAAAAAAGCAGGAACACCCTTATTGGAATAAAAAATGGAAATGACTTACTACTTTTAAAACCTGATACCCTTTCAGAAACTGTAAAGAATGTATTTCCAATTAAAGGCTATAGAACTGCCAATCAAATTGAAGGTTTTTCAGAAAAAACAGTTCCGAAGGTATTTTTATATAACAAATTGAACATATTGGTTTTGGATAGTTTAGCTGTGTACCCAAAAAGTATAAAATTTGATATTGTACTGCTCACCCAAAGTCCAAAAATTAATTTAGAACGGTTGATTGATAGCTTAAAACCCAAACAGATTATTGCTGATGGCAATAACTATAAAACATATGTAAATCGTTGGCGTAATACGTGTGAAAAGAAAAAGCTCCCCTTTTACCATACTGGTACCAAGGGAGCCTTCATTCTAGAGTAGTGAAACACTTAACTAAAAACCCTACTCTTAAAAAGTGCCTTCAAAGTTCTTTTGATATTCCTGCCAAGCTTGGGCAGTTGTTAGTTTTTTATAATCGTCGCTTGCTATCATTTTAAGGTAAATCTCTAATTGTTGGGGTGTTTTGTAGCCTGGAATTGCTTGTATCAATTTTCCGTTTTCTTGAAAAAACACCAAACTAGGATAACCTCTAAGTTTTAGTGCATCGGCAAAAAAATGAGTGGCATTTCGGCCTTTTCTTCCTTCTTGATAATTAGGATTGGTATAAGTAAAATCTTCAAAGGTAATCTCTTCAGTTCCTTCTGCGTTAAACTTTACAGCGTAATAGTTTTTATTGACAAATTCGATTACTTTTTTATCACTAAAGGTGTTTCTATCTAACATTTTACAAGGTCCACACCATTTGGTATAGACGTCCATAAAGATTTTTTTTGGCTCCTTTTCTTGAGCAGCTAAAGCCTCATTCATGGTCATCCAATTAATTTTTTGGGCAGTGACCGATGTCGTTATAAATGATATAAAAAGAAGTAGTAATATGTTTTTCATATGTAATGCAATTTTTCTGTTAGTAATCCAACAAAAAACGTTCCACACAATGGGAACGTTTTTTATTGTAATTTGTTGTGTTAATTACCTAACTCCGTGCATTAATCGTTTTAACACTGGGTTAAGCGCTAAAATTAACAATCCTGCAACAGTTGGTACTACTGTAAATATTAAAAAGAAGGTTGATAGTGAGTATTGCTCTGTAATATTTTCAATTTGCCCCCCAACTACGGCAGCCAATTTATTCCCGATAGCAATGGCTAAATACCACATACCAAACATGAGCGCAATCATCCTTGCCGGGACAAGTTTAGACACATAGGAAAGTCCTACAGGGGACAAACACAGTTCTCCAAGGGTATGGAACAGGTAAGCGAAAATCAACCATATCATACTTACTTTTACTCCTGCAGTTATTCCATATGATCCATACGCCAAGAGCCCAAAGCCTATTGCCATAATAATAAGCCCTAAAGCATATTTTACTGCAGCTGAAGGATTGTATTTACTATCCCACCATTTAGAGAAAAAGGATGCAAAAGCAATGATAAAGAACGAGTTTAAAATACTGAACCACGATACGGTTATCTCTACTTGGTTGTCTTTTATTTCGGTTACAGTTGCTTCTACTATACCACTGTCCCTATCTTGGGCAATGGCATTTTCTTTAGCAAAAGCAACTTTTTCTTCATTAAGGTATCCGAAAATAGTTCCTTCGTTGTTTTTATTAATGATTTTTATAGTAGAACCTACTTCAAAATCTTTAGGTTCTGAAATAGAAGTAACACGATCTACCACGGTTACACCTGTTTCTATGTTAGTATCTTCCGTAACAGGAATGTAATCTACTGTATTATTACCATCTTCATCCGTGCTTTGAACCTCAATAGCTTTATAAGATACATCGTAAGCAGTAGTAGAAAGATCTCTGTTTAACATCCAACCTACCAAGCCCCACATACCCAAAAAGCAAATAGCCAATACGATATTGGATCCAGGAATGGTTTTAAATGTCTTTTTCCATAACAGAAACAACACATAAGTAATAATGGCAAGCGGTACTACTGTTAATAGGATATTTACTATGTTATAAATTATAGCAGCGTCACCACTCAACACCCTGTCTACATTGTCCCTAGCGAATAATATTAGCGACGATGCTCCTTGCTCAAAAGAAAGCCAGAAAAAGACGGTGAAGAAAGCAAAAATTACGAAAGCGATCATTCGGTCACGCACTATTTTTGTATAACGTGAAATACGCCTAATTACCAATACCAAGAACAGCAATAGTCCAATTAATACCGTAACTATTTGTCCGGATAAGCCAAAAGCTTCGTAAGGGAATAGGTCTATGTTACCAATTTTTGATAGCGGATCGTTTATTAAATACCCTAGACCAATTATTGAGGTTATTACAATTAGAACCTTATCAAGAATAGTGAATGGATTTTCTTTCTCTTCTGCTTCCTCAGTATTGCCCTCTGTACTTTTTTCATTTATATTTTGAGGAAGTTCAACTTCATGAACTTTAGAAGGTTTTGCTCCAATTTTTCCAAATAAGTTTTTAGACAACCAGAATTGTAGCGTCCCGAGAAGCATAAATATCCCTGCTAAACCAAAGCCCCAAGACCAGCCTACACGTTCTGCTAAATACCCACAAAGCATCATTCCGAAAAATGCCCCTGCGTTTACACCCATATAGAAAATGGTATAGGCACCATCTTTCTTTTCGGGGTTTTTCTTATACATTTCAGAAATGATAGATGTGATATTTGGTTTAAAGAAACCAGTACCGATTACCAATAAAGCCAAACCAACATATAACGAAGCCTCAGTCTCTAATGCCATACTGGCGTGACCCAGCGTCATTATTAACGCACCAATAACTACTGCCCAACGATACCCCGTTAGTTTATCGGCTATAATCCCACCTAAAATTGGGGTTAGGTATAGTAAACCTGCATATGTACCAAAAAGGGCTCCTGCATTGGCAGCTGTCCATTCCCAACCGGGATTATACCCAATAGCGGCCATGGTTAAAAAGTTAACTAATAGAACGCGCATTCCGTAGAATGAAAAACGTTCCCACATTTCGGTAAAGAAAAGAACAAATAGTCCGGCCGGATGGCCCATTACCTTATCCTTAAACAGATTTTGAATATCGGTGTTCATAAGATGGATAGCATTAAATTATAAAGGTTTATTGATATCTTCATCAGCTAATTCGTAATTCTCTTGCTCTAACATTTCCCGTTCGTTGTCCTCGGCACCATGAGTCAGCTTTTCCAATTTCTTTCTGAAAACTAAAACCAACACTCCAAAAGCTACACAGAAAATTGCAATCCCTGTAAATACAGTATATTCACCAAGATTTGAAGCCGATTCACCTAATAGTCCAGCTACTTTATTACCAAGGCCTGTCATTGCAAAATATACACCCATCATTAACGAAGCATATTTAAGTGGTGCCAATTTAGTTATATAAGAAAGTGCCACTGGCGAAAGACATAGTTCCCCGATAGTATGGAACAAATAGGCTGCTACCAACCAGTACATTGCTGAAGAACCATCTATATTATACTGAGCTGATGCACCTGTCATAAAAAAGAAACCGGCACCCATAATTATAAGACCAATACACATCTTGAAAAGAGATGTTGATACTTTTCCTTTTAATTTTCGTTTTGCCCAATATCCAGCTACAAGTGTACCAAAAATAATAATGAACATAGCATTAAGCGACTGAAACCAAGAGGCAGGAACTTCCCAGCCCATGAGCATTCTATTTGTTTTTTCAGAAGCATATATGTTCATTAATCCTCCAGCTTGCTCAAAAGCACCCCAGAAAACAATTACCATTAAAAAGGAAATAAATAATACAACAACCCGATCTTTTTCTTCTTTGTTTAAATCGCGTTTCATCGCTGCCTTTTCTTCTTCATTTTCTGAAGTGTTGGTATTGTTACCAACGTATTTTAAGTGTTTCTGACCTAACACATATTGTAAAAGACCTAATGCCATACCAATACCTGCTAATCCAAATCCATAATGCCAGCCATATACTTCACCTACATAACCTACTATTAAACTGGAAAGAAATGCTCCCACATTTATACCAATATAGAAAATGGTAAATCCTTTATCTCTCCTAATATCTCCTTTCTTGTACAGACCACCTACCATGGTTGAAATGTTAGGTTTTAACATACCTACACCAGCTACAATAAGACCTAGACCTGTGTAAAAAGCCCACATTTCTTCAACAGCCAGAATACTGTGACCAGCCACTAATAGAATTCCACCATATAAAACAGATTTTTTCTGTCCTAAAAATTTATCGGCTATCCAACCTCC
>DEXR01000051.1:22037-32677 GCA_002364245.1 Flavobacteriaceae bacterium UBA3179 | reverse complement strand
TTAGTCCATCCTAAACCTGCGTTATCACTTACGGTTTCAGCTACTAAATAAAGTACTAATATAGCTCGCATTCCGTAGTAGGAAAAACGCTCCCACATCTCAGTGAAAAATAGAATGTACAGCCCTACAGGATGGCCAAATAATTCTTTCTGTTTTTTATACTGCATTGTATTTTCTGCCATGATCTTAAAGGATTAGTTAAGTTATTTTGTTATAAATTTTCTTTAATAAAATTGGTCATTTTGGTATAAAGGTGCAAACGAGTATTCCCACCATAAATACCGTGGTTTTTATCTGGGTAAATAGCCCAATCAAATTGTTTGTTTGCCTGCACCAAAGCTTCAATAAGCTGCGTGGTGTTTTGAACATGCACGTTGTCATCAGCACTTCCGTGCACTAATAAATAATCACCTTCTAATTTTTCTACGTGTGAAATAGGTGAATTTTCATCATATCCTGAAGCATTTTCTTGAGGCGTTGTCATATACCGCTCTGTATAAATAGTGTCGTAAAAGCGCCAACTGCTTACCGGTGCTACAGCAATGGCCATCTCAAAAGTATCAGCCCCTTGGAAAAGACAGTTAGAGCTCATAAACCCTCCATAGCTCCAACCCCAAATTCCAGTTCTGGAAGCATCAATGTATGGCAATGCACTTAATTTTTGCGCCGCTGCTATTTGATCTTCTACTTCATATTTTCCTAATTCTTTTTGAGTCACCTTTTTGAAATCGCGCCCTTTTAGACCTGTACCACGACCATCTATACACACAATAACATAGCCTTGTTGCGCTAACATTTGGTGCCAATAATCGTTGGCACTGTTCCAAGAATTTGAAACGTTTTGAGAACCAGGACCTGAATATTGATACATAAACAATGGGTATTGCTTGTTTGGATCAAAGTCCTTTGGCTTAATGGTGTACATATTTAAATCGTTCCCATTTACTGAAATGGTAGCGAACTCTTTTTCAGAAAGAACATAATTATCCACCTTGTTTTTCAGCGCTTGATTATCTTGAATTACTCGTATTAACTTACCATCTTTAGCTTTATTTAATGTAAACAAGTAAGGCGTTTCTGTGTCGTGAAATGTATTGATAAAGTAGGTGTAGTCTGCACTAAAAGCGGCACTATTGGTTCCGGTTTTGTCACTTAAGCGTACTTTATTTTTACCAGAACGCAATATGGAATACACATCGCGGTTAATGCTTCCGTTCTCAGTACTTTGATAATAAATACGGCCTGTATTTTGATCAAAACCGTAGTAGTTGGTTACTTCCCAATCACCATCGGTTATTTGATTTATTAATTTTCCTGTTTTATCATAATGGTAGATTTGGTTCCATCCGCTCTTTTCACTGGTCCAGATAAAACTGTTGTCGTTTAAAAAAGTAAGGTTATCCGTTATATCCACATACGCATCATCTTTTTCCTGTAAAACCAGTTTTGACGTGTTGTTTGTCGCATTTACAAAAACCAGATCAACAGTGTTTTGATGACGATTTGTTAGCTGAGCACTTAACACATTATCTTCCTGTGTCCATTTAATACGTGGTATGTAATAACTATTGAAGTTGTCCAGATTGATTTTATTTGTTTCCCCAGTTTTAAGATTGTAGATATGAAGCGAAACTTTCGCGTTTGGCTCTCCTGCTTTTGGATATTTAAAGACATCTTGAGTTGGGTAAAGATCTTTACCATATACATCCATAGAAAAACGTGGCACTTTGGTTTCATCAAACTTTATGTAAGCCAATTTATTTCCGGTTTTGTTCCAGTCAAAGGCGCGGACAAAAGCAAATTCTTCTTCGTACACCCAGTCGGTAATACCGTTTATAATACTGTTCTTTTCTCCGTCGGAAGTAATTTGAAGCGTTTCACCGCTTTTTAAGTTTTTAATAAATAAATTATTGTCTTTTCCGTAGGCAATTTTACTACCATCTTTTGTAAAAGTTGGTTCCTGAATTTGATCTTCTGAAACCAATGTCAATTTTTTAGAATCGATATCATATACATAGTACGTCCCTAATGAAGAGCGACGGTAAATTTGCTTCAGCCTTGTAGCCAATAATAATTTACTTTCATCGTCACTAAACTCATATGATATTATTTGATCAACCTCCGGCAGACTATTTGAATTTACCAAGGTGCGAACCTTTTTTCCACTTTTGTAATCATATACATCAACAGTAGAACCATTTCGGCTTCTGTTTAAAACCGAATACTCTTTCCCGTTATCTAAAGAGCGCAAAACATCAAGATATTCGGCCCTAAATTGGCCGCCCCAAATGTCTTCTAAAGTTATATTTTTCTGTTGTGCTGTAAGGGTTGAAACTGCTGTAAGAAAAAGCAGTAATAATGAGGTGTAAGCTGTTTTTTTCAAACTGTTAAAATTTTATTACGCCAATGTTACTAAAATTTCGTGAAATTAAGGTGCTTTTTTCTGTTAAATACGGTCTATTGTTGGCAACTTTGCTCTTTTCAACAATGCTATAAATAGTATATTTGTAATTCAATATTCACAAATATGGCGAAGCCCGTTACCGGATTTTCAAAAAAAACGAAAGAAGACAAAATAGAGTGGTTGGCAAAAACCTATCTCAACAACAACGCTGAGGCAGTAAAAACCTTAAAAAGGTATTGGAATGACGACCTTAAACTGCAAAAACTACACGACGATTTTATTGAAAACACATTAAGTAATTATTATTTGCCATTTGGTGTGGCACCTAACTTTTTAATTAATGGTAAACTCTTCGCACTGCCGATGGTGATTGAAGAAAGTTCGGTTGTTGCAGCAGCCAGCAATGCCGCAAAGTTTTGGTTAAAACGTGGCGGATTTAAGGCTAAAGTTATTTCCACCCAAAAAAATGGACAAGTACATTTAGATTACTTCGGAAACAAGCAGGATATCATTTCTTTCTTTTCTGAAATAAAACTGAAATTGATTGAAAGCGTCTCCACTATTGAGAAGAATATGAAAAAACGCGGTGGTGGCTTATTAGATATCGAACTTATCTCAAAAAATGAAACGCTAAACGGTTATTACCAATTGCACTGCACCTTTGAAACATTGGATGCCATGGGTGCTAATTTCATAAACAGTTGTTTAGAGCAAATCGCAAAAACTTTTGAAGCCGAAGCAGATTCGTTTCAACCTTTTAAAACAGCCAACACCTTTCCAGAAGTGGTAATGAGCATTCTTTCTAATTACGTACCAGAATGCTTGGTGCAAGCCGAAGTAAACTGTAACATAGTAGATTTAAAACAAGAAGATATTTCAGGGTTAGCTTTTGCTCAAAAGTTTGTCCGCGCCATCCAAATTGCTAAAACCGAACCTCGCCGAGCCGTTACCCATAACAAAGGGATTATGAACGGGATTGATGCCGTAGTATTAGCTACTGGCAACGACTTTAGAGCTGTAGAAGCAGGAATACATGCTTATGCTTCTAAAAAAGGCAAATACACGAGCCTAACGAACGCCAAAATTGAAGATGATGCTTTTACGTTTTCTATAGAAATACCCTTAGCACTGGGAACTGTCGGCGGGCTTACATCCTTACATCCGCTTACAAAATTTGCTTTTGAACTACTACAAAAACCTAACGCCAAAGAACTGATGGAGTTAGTCGCAGTAGCCGGTCTGGCACAGAACTTTGCTGCCATTCGTTCGTTAGTAACCACTGGTATTCAAAAAGGGCATATGAAAATGCATTTGATGAATATTTTAAATCAAGTAGATGCTTCGGAAACTGAAAAGAAAAAAGCTATTTCTCATTTTAATGACAACACGGTTTCACATAGCGCTGTTATTGAGTATGTAGAACAATTACGATCTTAATTTGAAAAAATCATTTTACAGCAACGGAAAACTTTTACTAACCGGCGAATATGTAGTGCTGGACGGAGCAACCGCCTTGGCGATACCTACAAAACACGGACAATCTCTAACGGTTGAAACCTCCTCGACAGGTAAATTGCTATGGAAAAGCTTTGATGCTAACAATCAATGCTGGTTTAGTGTTTCATTTTCTTTGAGCACTTTCGAAATATTAGAAACCAACAAAACTTTAATAGCTAATACATTACAAACCATTTTACGGGAAGCAAAAAATCTTAACCAAGAATTTCTTGCCAATACAACAGGAGAAAACGCTTTTACCCAAATGACCTTCCCCCGTGAGTGGGGTTTAGGATCCTCCTCGACACTTATTAACAATATTGCACAATGGGCACGGGTAGATGCTTTTAAGCTATTGTATAAGAGTTTTGGCGGCAGCGGCTATGATATTGCAGCAGCCCAAACAAACTCACCTTTTTTCTATCAAGTAACAGAAGGCAAACCTATTATTAAAAAAGCACATCTTCCATGGGATTTTACCGAAAAATTATTTTTTGTGCATCTTAATAAGAAGCAGGATAGCAAAGAGGGCATTGCCCAGTATAGGAAAAACAACGTTTCTCTAAAAGACATTGAAAAAATTTCAGATTTTGGGAAAAAACTTCTGCTATGCTATACGCTTCGGGATTTTGAAAACGTGATGAGTAGTCACGAAAAAACAATTTCAGAAATTTTAAAAATCAAACCTATAAAAGAAAAATTATTCCCCAACTTTAAAGGAACAGTAAAAAGCCTCGGTGCTTGGGGTGGTGATTTTGTTTTGGCAACTGGCGATGAAGCCAGTAAAGAATATTTCCGAAGAAAAGAATACTCTACTATTATTCCTTTTGAAGATATGATACTATAAAAAAAGCCTTCTCGAAAACAAGAAGGCTTTTTAGTATTTTAAACTAACTTTTTATTAATAGAAATTAGCACGGTTATCTTCAATGTCTGCTTTTTTCTTTAAAGCTTGGTACAATTGATTGTTAACAGCATTTGTACCTGCATTTAACTGATTTACATAACTTGCGTAGTTATCAAGTTCTGGCGCTTTATTCACAGCCAATACACGCACTTTAAATACGCCTGTTTTACCATCAATTAGTCCAGTGGTTTCTCCTGCTTTTTCACCAAATGCTGCACCAACAACTTTTGGCTCACTGCCAGCACCCGGAATTGTTGGGTTTGCCATTGTTACAGCCGTAGCAGTTTGTACCTGTACGTTTTGACTATTAGCTACGTCTTGAACGGTTGAACCAGAAATAGAAGCTCTAATTTTTTCAGCTTTCTTTTTATTACGTAATATTGGTGTAACTTTCGCTGAAGCTTCCGAAACGCTCATTAATCCTTCTGGACTTTTACGTGTTAATTGTGCAATTACATATCCGCCAGGAACATTGAAACGCTTTACATCGCCAACTTCGGTTTCTTCTCCAAAGCCCCAAGTAATAATAGCGCGGTTGTTACCAACACCTGGAATGTTAGCGTCCAACTCTCCAATTTTATTAACCGGGCGTACGGTTAGATCTTGTTGTTTCGCTACTTCGGAAAAATCACCATCTTTAGCCGCAACTTCAAAATTTGTTGCTTTAGAGAACGTATTGTTGATAGTAGTTTCTGAAGGTTCTATATTTTTTGTTACAGTAGCAATTTTCACAGCTCGTTGTTTATTTTTCTGCTCCAATACTTGTGCAACATGAAAACCGAAGTTAGTTTCCACCACACCAACAGTCCCTTCTTTGTTATCAAAAATGAAATCGTTAAACGCAGGCACCATTCTACCAGGACCTACGTAACCTAAGTCACCACCCTTGTCTTTGTTTGAATTGTCTTCTGAAAACTCTGAAGCTAACGCTTCAAATTTACTTTTATCTTTATTAATTACTGAAGAAAGACTATCGGCTAATTTTTCAGCTGCTTCTTTAGTTCGCGTAACATCTTGCGGTGCTGTTTGCAAACCAGCAAAACGGATTAAAATGTGTCTTGATTTTACAGAATCTGGCAACTGCTCAACTGCAACAACCTTACTTAGGTTCAATGTATTTTCTACTTTATAGGGACCATAAATATCACCTTCGTTCATAGACGGGATGGTATCTGCCAATGGTTCTGGCAAGTCTTTTTTGAAATACCAACGGTCTGCATATCCTTGGTCTGAATTTTCATTTACAAATCTTGCATTGTCAGTTGTATTTCTGAAACCAGTAACCGTTTCTTCATATTCTTCACGATCATCTAACAAGGCTGCTACACTTGCAGTAGCTTCTTCTATATCTTTATCTGAAGCTACCTCGGAAATAGACACATATTGAATGTCTATTTGCTTATCCACTTCGTATTCACTTTTGTGTTCGTTGATGTATTGTTTTATTTCTTCATCTGAAACAGAAACATCTTCATCGGCAATCTTAGTGTAAGGCACATAAGCATACTGCAAGTTTATTTTATCATTTTCAAAATGGTACTGTTGTTTCCCCTCGGCCAGTGTAGATGTTAATCCACCTTTTACAAGGTTCATATACATATTTTGAAGCGCCGCCTCTTTAATGTTTTCTATATAATCTTGCCATTGACCATATAATTGCGGATTTCCTTTGATACTAGCTACATATTGCTGAACCAAAGCTTCATCGTATTCACCCAATTCATTCTGGAATTGCTGGTTAGTAGCCAATGAAGTGCGCATAGCATCATTTAATTGTTCTTTTTGAACCGTAAGACCTAGTTCTTCATATTGCTCGGTAAGCAAAGTGTTGCGCAATTCACGCTCCCAAACCATATTCATAGCTTGTGCGGTAGTTGCATTTGGCCCAAGGTTACGCTGGGCAACTTCTACTTGCTGCATAAAGTCTTGACGAGTAATCTCGTTTCCATTTACAATTGCCACGGTGTCTTGGTCTTTACCAACCCCCGATCCTTTTGCAAGGACATCACTTAAAATAAAAGCAAAAAGTGCTAATGCTATAATTAAAATAAGGAAGATTCCTCTTTTTCTAATACTGTTTAATATTGCCATCTGTCAGTCAAATTTATAGGGGGCGAAAATACCATTTTCAACGCATTAATAAAAAACTTTGTTAAAAAAAATTGAAGTTAGTGTGTTAATGTTTCAAAAGATTGAAGATAAATAGATAAAAGAACACTATTAGCTCTTAAAAAGGTTACATATTAGTTTTCAGATTTTAAAAACAGCTCTACCATTTCAATTTTTGTATTTGAAACTTCAAGAATTTTAAATAAAAAACCTTCCGTTTCCACTATTTCACCTTGGTTAGGGATTCCTTCAGTAAAATAAACAATTAGACCCCCCAAGGTTTCGTAGTTTTCGTTTTCCGGCAGGTTAAACTTGTATGTTTCATTTAGATAATCGACTTCGTGACGGGCAGAAAACTTATAGTGATCGTCCGCACGCACCTCTTCTGTTAGTTCAATACTGTCGTGTTCATCTTCTATTTCACCAAAAAGCTCTTCAATTATATCTTCTACTGTCATAATTCCAGAAGTTCCGCCATACTCATCAATTACCACCGCTATGCTTTTATGTTTTCGTGCTAAAATATTCAGCACGTCCTTTGCGAGCATCGTTTCTGGCACAAAAACAACTGGCATGAGCACTTTTTTTATTGTCGTAGGTTTTTTGAAAAGTTCAAAAGAATGAACATATCCTAAAACATCATCTATATTTTCTTTGTAAATAATGATTTTTGAAAGTCCAGTTTCAGTAAAAAGTTTGCTTAGTTCTTTTGGGGTAGTTTTTATATCGACCGCTACTACTTCGGTGCGCGGCACCATAACTTCACGTGATTTTACTTCAGAAAAATCTAACGCATTCTGAAATATCTGTATCTCACTATCCACCTCATCATGGGTTTCGACGGTTTCCATTTGCTCACTGATGTAATTCCCTAATTCCATTTTACTAAAGGTAAGCTGAATGTTATCGCCTTTAGTTTTAAAGAACAACTTTAATACAAGGTCTGAAATCCAAATTACAAATTCAGAAATAACAGAAAACAGCATATAAAAAAAGTAAGCAGGAATTGCGAATACTTTAATTAGCTTATTGGCATAAATTTGAAAAAATACTTTTGGTAAAAACTCAGCAGTAAGCAAGATTACCAGGGTAGAAATAATAGTCTGCACCAAAAGACCAGACATTCCGGTAAGCGGGATGAATTCCATGAGCAAATCGCCCATAAACAGACCATACACAACCAATGCTATATTATTACCAACCAACATAGTGGTAATAAATTTTGAAGGCCTACGGGTTATTTTCTGAAGTACTTTTGCCAGTAAATCATTTTGCTTCTTCTCTATTTCAATATGAACTTTATTTGAAGAAACATATGCAATTTCCATCCCGGAAAAGAAAGCCGATAGGATAAGCATACTAACAATAACAAGAATACTTACTTCCATTATTGGTTTTTGTTGCGTTCTTCCATTTTTCTACGGAAGTTACGCTTAAAGAAGAACATAAAGATAGCGACTACGGCAAAAAAAGCAAACAAATAAGCGCGATTTCGGTTATCACCCCAATTTTCCCACACCAAATAGAGTGAGAATACTGCCATTACTAAATAAACGTATTCAAAAAGTCTAAATATTTTCTTGTGCATCTTTTTCTTCTTTTTTTGTATCAATTAATTGAACCCCTGCATTTTTTCGAGAGAGGAAAGTCGTAAAATCCTGGCTTGAATCGAACCAAGCGCCATCATTATAAGACCCATCTTTAAACTCTATTTGATAGGGTTGATTTGTAAACACCCATTGATTTTTTTGGTCCCAATACAATTGGTCTGCCCGTAACACTAAACTATCGTGAGTAACCAACACAACATCGTCCCTCATATCGATAATTCCAGTATTTTCATATTGTATGGCGTATTTAGAAGTAACAGTGCTTTTTTCGTCATCTTCATTCCAAAACTGAACTTCTACTCCTTCGGGGAATTCTTTATAAGGAAAACCCAAGTTTGAAAAATCTAAATATATAGGCGTAATGAGATTTGCTACAACCTTACCGGAATCGGTGTATTTTGCATTAATCTCTTTACCTATACCCATAGGTTCATTGTCCTTTCGGGTTAATTGTTTTACGTTTTTATAATTTCCTTCACATGAAAAAAACGTGATGACAAATAATATTGCCATCACGCTTTTAATACTATGATTGAAAGTGATCATCCTTATAAATTAGGAACTCTTACACTACCGCCTACCCAACAGCTAAAAGTAACTGTTTTTCCGGCCATACCTTCACTAAAGATATCATTTTTACTAGGCGCTCGACCTCTATAGCTACTTGCAGCAGATCTTGCTGAAGAAGCAACAGATGCATCTACACGAGCAGCTTTATCTGCCATCTCTGCAGCTTTCCAGTTAATTGCTCTTTTTTCAAACGGTGTTGTTCCACAACTGTTAGCACTTTTTGCATACATACTTGCTATATGCAGATACGATCTACCGTCTGATGGTTTTATTTCAAGTAATTTTCTATAGTATGTTCTTGCTTGACCATAGCTTCCTTTTCTACGGAAGTTATCAGCAATTCTTCTAAATATTTTTACTTTTTCCGATGGCTCTGTTTCAAGATCAGCTGCTTCATTGTAATATTCCATTGCTTTTCCTGAATCACCATCTTGATCTGCTAACTGACCTAAATAGTATGCAGATTTTGCAGAAGGCTCTAAAGTGTGTAATTGTTGTACCAATTTAAAGAAAAGTGGCGTATCACAATCTTTAGCACTTAAACGTCCTGCAGCTCTTTTCAGCCAATTTACATCATCTTTTTTGTTCTCAAAATCTTTTTCATATAAAGGAATCAAGTTATCACAGTCTGCCAGAATACCCAACTTACCGTTAACACTTCCTTTAACTTGACCATACGCTTTTAGATTGTTTTCATAAGCGCTCATATATTTTTCTTCTTTTGAAGAAAGTTTTGTGCCGGCATCCTGCTTATCCATATATCCTGTAAGCTTTTCAGCTAACAAATTTTCTTCCTTTTCAATTTTAGCCGTAACGGCATCATAAAGGTCAAAAACTTCCTGAATGTCTTTATTTCCTTCATCATACAAATCTACCGCTAATGAAAAATAAGCATATAAGGCTTTCGGACTTGTAAAGTCTTCTTCGTACTTGGTAAAAGCTTCATCAAAAGCATCAAACTGCTCTTGTTTAGTACCAATACCATTTTCATACTTAAGCTTAGCTATATCTGACAATACCTCACCTTCTTTGGTTTTTTTAGGGAAATTTTCTAATCTAAGGTTATATGATTCAATTAAATCTTGAATTTTATCTTTATCGCCGTTATCAATAAAGTGTTTGAACATTTTTTCGGCATATTGATAAGTGGCCAAGTGATAACCTGGGCACTCTTTTATAAGTTTTTTGTAATATGGTAAGGCAGCCTCATAGTTTTTTGCCTTAGCCGGCTCAGTAAACAAGGATAAGTTAAGGCCGCAATCGTCCATTTGAGCGAAGCCTTTACCACCGACCAATAAGGTTAAGGCCGTTAAAATTAAAATCGCTTTCGTTTTCATAGTTATAGTTTAGTGTTTAATAATTAATCTATCAATCTTTTTTGAAACCACCTGTCGTTTAATGACAAGCTTATAAATGCATTGAAGAAATTTTCCTGAATTAGTCCAGCGTCTTTAGTTCCGCGCCTTCCCACCTCAAAACCGAGGTTAATATTAGAAAATGACTTACTTACTGGTAATCCTACTCCAAAAGATATGCCAAACTC
>DEXR01000051.1:0-21957 GCA_002364245.1 Flavobacteriaceae bacterium UBA3179 | reverse complement strand
AAAGATATGCCAAACTCATTAATATCTTCTCCATTTACATTAATCCCAGTACCTTCAAAACGCATTCCTGCCCTATAAACAACACGTTTCCAGTAACTGCCAAAACCATTATAGTCCGGAATATAGAAGCCACCCACCCTATATTTAGAAGCATCTTTAAACGCTACGTTGTCTAAAGTAAACGTACGGTTGGTAAAGTTACTGGTTTTTTGGTTTGTATATTCTGCTCCTACATACCAATTTTTAGGTTTCCCAATACCCGCTCCTACTGTTATTTGTGAAGGAAATGAAAAATCGGTATCTGAAACTGGCACTTCCCTAATATCAACAGGACTTTCAGTACCATCGGTCAATAATATTATTGATCCAATTGAACGTGTGTTTTCTGAAGTAAAATCGGTTTCTGGAGTATAGGTCAAAGAAGTGGAAAGTTCGAGCTCCTCAGTTATCATGGTTTTATAAGCCGCTCCAAAATTAAAACTAAATCCTAATAAATCTGATTTATTAATCTCTCGGGAAGCAAATTCAACATCCTCTTGAGCATCTATAGCTTTATTTTCAATATTTCCGAAGTTATAATTTGCATCTATCCCAAAGCTCAACTTTGGTGTAATTTGGTAAGCTAACGTTAAAAAAGCTTTGTTTATACCGCCTGTTCCAGTGTACCTTGTAATGGATGTCCCAGTTTCGGTCTGCTTTTCGGTTTGTAATTGGTACCCAACAGAAGTGTATGGTATTAATCCGAAGCTGGCTCCAAACTTACCCATGGGAACCCCCACTGCTAAATAATCCAATGAAGTGGTTGAAGCGTTTTGAGAATCACTGTCAGTTTTTAAAGTACTTTCTTTATGACTAGCGCCAACAGTAAAATTTACCAATTCAAGTCCCGCCACACTAGCAGGGTTTTGAAGGTTTAAGTGAATACTATCTGAAAGGACTCCTATACCGCCCATCATCCTGTTTTCAGCGGTACCTTTAAATTTTAATGTCCCTATTCCGTAAAATGAATACGGGGACGTGGTTCCTTCTTGTGCCATGGCAGCACTTGTTATAAATAGTACTAAAACCGTTACTATAATTCGTTTTAACATCAATGTTTGTTATGTTCTAAAATGTGGTTTAACCCCTGTAATAAAAAATTTGAGGTGGCAAAGATGTCATTTTTTATACGATCTCGCAAAAAATGAGCGTCCCCACCTGTTAAAATAACTGTTAAATTCTTAAAGTCTGATGCATAAGCGGTAATAAACCCATCAATTTCATAACAAATTCCATTAATGGTACCGCTGTGCATAGATCCTATTGTAGAACTCCCAATATACTTGCCTATTTGCTCTGCTTCCAATAACGGAAGTTTTTCTGTAAACGTATGCATAGCTTTATACCGCATTTGCAAGCCTGGCGAAATAGCACCTCCTTTATAGTTATTATCTTCAGAAATAAAATCGTAGGTAATACAAGTTCCTGCATCGATTACCAATACATTTTTATTGGGATATTCCACCGCAGCTGCGCTTATTAAGGCAATGCGATCTACCCCTAACGTGGCTGGTGTAGCATATTCATTTTTAAAAGGGATAGGCGTGGCATGGCTTAATACTAATACCGGATAAGCATTTTTGATTTTGGCAAGATGTGTTTCGCTAATTTTCCCGACACTTGAAATAATACATTTTTCAATCTGTGGGTATTTATTTTTTATTTCAGAAAAAACATCAAAAAAATCACCTTTAATTGTCGTTTTCTTTATCTGAAGCTCTCCATTTGTATAAATAGCGAGCTTGATTAAGGTGTTTCCTACATCAATTATTAAGTTCATTTTTTTAAGTAAGTGCGTAAAAATAAACAATGAAGCAACATAAGGTTGTTAACGGGATATTAAATTGAAAAATTATTAGAATATTTTTTACCTTTATGTTTTGCAAAATATAAATAACGTTTATATTTGCACCCGCTTTAAGCAGGTACCTTAGCTCAGTTGGTAGAGCAACGGACTGAAAATCCGTGTGTCCCTGGTTCGATTCCTGGAGGTACCACATAAACCCGAAACGTTTGTTTCGGGTTTTTTGTTTTATATATTTTATCATCAACTATCTTACTTCATTTCCAAAAATCTAAATATCTTTATCATTTCTGATTAAAAACTAAAAAAACCTCTTCGCGGGCATTTGTATGAAACAGGAAGACATCATAAAAGCAATCAACGAAAAATATAAAGCGTTAGGTGAAAATCCAGACACGTATCTTAAAGGCTTATTACAAGCCAAGCCCATTAATTATTGGGATTATATTGAAGTAGACACTTTGCTTTCTCTACAAAAACCGCGTACCGATTTTAAAGATGAAAAAATCTTTATTATGTACCATCAGGTAATCGAGCTGCTTTTAAAGATGGTTAGACACGAAGTTATACAGCTTTTTGAAATGGAAGAAGTGAATGAAGAAATTTGGCTAGACAAATTTTCTCGTTTAAACCGCTACGTGCATATGCTTATTACTTCTTTCGATATTATGAAAGATGGTATGAGCTATGAAGATTATAATGTTTTCCGTTCAACTTTAACTCCGGCGAGCGGATTTCAAAGTGCACAGTTTCGGTTTATTGAAATTTACTGCACCAAACTTGAAAATTTAGTAAACGAAGAGGGGAAAAAACGACTTCCTGAAAACCCTTCTACTGAAGATTATTTCAACCATATTTATTGGCGTGATGCTGGGTATAACCACAAAACAGGTTCAAAAACCTTAACGATGCGTCAGTTTGAAGAAAAGTATTTAGATTCTTTTATAGAACTCGCTAAAAAAGTAGAAGGAAATACCTTAGAAGAAAAATTTCTTCGACTTGAAAACCCTTCTTCAGCACTTCAGAAAATAATCTTAGAATTCGACAAGCTATACAATGTAGAATGGCCTTTAGTGCATTTAAACACTGCCCGACATTATTTAGACAAAAAGGGAGAAAATAAAACCGCTACTGGCGGATCGGAATGGAAAAAATACTTACATCCTAAATTTCAGCAACGAAAGTTCTTCCCTACACTTTGGAAAGAAGAAGAATAATGAAAATACAAGTAAAGCGTATATATGAAGATGCAGCAAATAGGGACGGCCATCGTGTATTAGTAGACAGAGTCTGGCCAAGAGGCGTTAGCAAAGAGGATGCGCATTTAGACGATTGGAATAAAGACATTGCCCCCTCTACAGACTTGCGAAAGTGGTTTGACCACAAAGAAGATCGTTTTTCAGAATTTAAGAAAAGGTATAAAAAGGAACTTTCAAAACACAAAGACTCCTTGAAAGAAATTGCCTCAATTGCAAAAGGTAAACAAGTTACCTTACTCTACGGCGCAAAAGACGAAAAGCACAATCAAGCTGTTGTTTTAAAAGAGTACCTCGAAAGCAACTTTTAAACTACTATTTTCGCCTTAATTCTTTTCTCGGCTTTCTTTTTTATCGCTGTAAGGCGCTTCATAATATCCATCAACTTAGCATCTTTTGTCTTTTTATAGCGTTCGTTTAATGCCAATATTAATTTCTTAGCTTTTTTAGAAGCAACTATTCGCTCATTGGTAGATTTAAAACTTGTAGTTTCTTCTTCAAATTGTAGTGCTTCATTTACAACATCCATAGTATATTCTTTTTTTATTTGTCAGTTTTTAAAACACAAAAGACTGTTTGTCTTTTCATTTTTTGTTTTAAGCGGTTAAATGTAATAGCTTATTATTTCTTTAAATAATTTTAAACAATACTTTAACACTGTGTCTCAAAACCCTATATACTGAAAAGATAATCCAAAATCTATACTTTTGTATTGATTGTATTTATTGCCAAAAGATAAAACTTATGAAATTGCGTTACTTTTTACTTATAAGTGTATTTACCATAGCGGTTTTTTCTTCTGAAAAAGCTACTTCACAAATTCTAAATGCTGAATCATTAAGGAAAGTAACCGACACTTCAGGTTATTCTGGTTCGGCCAGTCTGGATTTTCAATTAAAACGAAATGTAAACGATTTTTTTACCATTTCGAGCAACATACATCTTCAGTATAAAATGAACAATCATTTGGTTTTGTTTAAAAACGATGTGGATTTTCAGAAAATAGAAGGCGAAAAATTGAGCAATAGTTTTATTTCGCATCTTCGGTACAATTACAAACTTTCTCAATTACTTACTTGGGAAGCTTTTGCACAAGGACAGTACAACAAAGTAAATTTAATCAATTTTAGGGGGCTAACTGGTACGGGGCCTCGTTTTAAACTTTCACAACTGGAGAATTACAAATTCTATCTTGGGTCGCTCGTTATGTACGAATATGAAGAAGTTCTAGATGGTGTAACACCCATTCAGCGGGATATTCGAGGTAGTGTTTATTTCTCGTTCAGCCTCTATCCTAACGAGCATATTAGCATTGTAAGCACTACCTATTATCAACCGCAGTTAGGTAAATTTAAAGATTACCGAATTTCCAGTCAGTCATCATTATTGGTTGGGCTTTTTAAAAACTTTGCTCTAAAAACCAGTTATACCTTTACCTACGATGCTTTTCCAGCGGTGGGAATCCCCAATTCGCAATACGATTTTACCACCGGAGTTGCCTATACTTTTGACTGATTTAAAAAAATCTTCCGTAAGCTTTTTGTTTTTCGAAAGACTACTTCATTATATTTACCAAAACAAAACCAGAATGGTTTATCTTTCGTAACTATTATAAACACCAACAATCATGGCAGATTATTATAATCCAAAAGATCTTCGGAAATTTGGAAATATCACCGAATGGAGCGAAGAACTAGGAGAAAAATTTTTTGATTACTACGGAAAAGTCTTCGAAGAAGGCAAACTAACAGCCCGTGAAAAATCGCTTATTGCATTGGCCGTTGCACATACCGAGCAATGTCCTTATTGTATAGATGCATACACTAAAGATGCATTACAGCGCGGAGTAACTAAAGAAGAAATGATGGAAGCCATACACGCAGGAGCCGCTATTAAAAGTGGCGCTACCTTAGTCCACGGCGTAATGATGATGAATAAAGTAAACAAACTTGACGGATAATTTATGACGAAACTTAAAACACAATCCCTACATAAACGTAATAGCGAACTCGCACAATCCAACAAACAGCTTGAAATTCTCTCAAACGGAATTTTTGGCAATGGCGAATTACCCACCTTTGCCGAAAAAATAAAAGAAACTGGACAATTTCCAATGAAACCAAAAAAATTGGAAATTCTTCAGATTAATTTAGGGTATATGTGTAACCAAACCTGTGATCACTGTCACGTAGATGCCGGTCCTGATCGAAAGGAAATCATGACCGTCGAAACAATGAAACAGTGTTTGGAAGTTATTAAAAACACAGGAGCACACACAGTCGATCTTACTGGTGGAGCCCCAGAAATGAATCCAAATTTTAGATGGTTTGTTGAGGAAGCCAGTAAAGCAGGGATTAAAGACTTTATAGTTCGTAGTAATCTTACAATCATCCGTGCAAATAAAAAGTATTATGACCTTCCGCAGTTTTTTAAAAAACACAATGTTCATGTTGTAAGCTCTATGCCCCACTGGACGCGTGGAAAAACTGATAAACAAAGGGGTGAAGGTGTTTTCGATATGTCTATAAAAGCCTTACAGGAATTGAATGCCATTGGCTACGGAATGCCAGATAGCGACCTTCGATTGGACTTGGTTTACAACCCTAGTGGTGCCTTTTTACCGACCAATCAAGAAAACATGAAAAAAGATTTTAAAAAGGCTTTATTGGAAGATTTCGGAATTCATTTCCACGATTTATTCGCCATTACAAATTTACCAATTGCCCGTTTTCTAGACTTTTTAATTGCTTCGGAAAACTATGAGGAGTATATGTACCAATTGGTTGAAGCCTATAACCCTGCTGCGGTTAAAAGTGTGATGTGCACCAATACTATTTCCATAAGCTGGGATGGTTGGTTGTACGATTGTGATTTTAATCAAATGCTGGAGTTAAAAGTAGATAGTGAAGTTAAACACATTTCAGAATACAACGAAGACGTATTAAACGATCGAAATATTATCATCTCACAACATTGCTACGGTTGTACCGCCGGTGCTGGTAGTAGCTGTCAAGGTTCTGTTGCTGAGTAAATTTTCGCGTTCATTACTCTTAACGTCCCAAACAATATGAATTATTTTCTGTACTTTCTTCTGTTATTAATCTCAATAAGTGCATTTTCACAACAACGGTCATTAGAAGATCTTTTACAGCAATATAACACCCGAAGTGTTCCATATATTTCGGTTGAAGAATTGCGTATGCAACAAATGAATGATAGTATCATTATTTTAGACGCTAGGGAACAAAAAGAATATAACGTAAGCCATATTGAATCGGCAACATTTATAGGTTTTTCAAAATTTTCGATAGATTCGGTTTTAAAAAAAGTTCCAAATAAAAATGCGCCTATTGTAGTATATTGCTCTTTAGGAATCCGTTCCGAAGAGATTTCAGAAAAATTAAAAAAAGCTGGCTATAACAATATTGAAAACTTATATGGGGGTATTTTTGAGTGGAAAAACAAAGCATATCCCTTAGTAAATAATAAAGAACAAGAAACAGATAGTATTCACGGTTTTTCAAAAAGCTGGAGCAAATGGCTGCTTGACGGAACCGTAATCACAAAATAAATTTATTTTTTTATGGGCTTATTATCTAAAAACAATGTAGGTGGAGATGAAGATTTAGCAAAGGATTTTCACTTTCCCACTTCAAAAAAAGCACTGATTATTTTTACCCGAAACCCAGAATTGGGTAAAGTTAAAACCCGTTTAGCCACAAGCGTAGGCGACGAATCTGCTTTAAAAATTTATGAATTCCTACTACAACATACTGCTAAAATCACGGCCAACGTACAAGCAGATAAGTTTGTGTTTTATAGTGAAGATATTCACAAAGAAGACAATTGGGACAATAATACATTTAACAAAAAAATACAACGAGGCGATGACCTGGGTATTCGTATGTACAATGCATTTACCGAAGTATTTTCACTTGGGTATGAACAGGCCATCATTATTGGGAGTGATATGTACGACCTAGATACAGAAGATCTTGACAATGCTTTTACGGCATTAAAAGACCACGATTATGTTATTGGTCCCGCAGAAGATGGCGGTTATTATTTATTGGGAATGAAACAGCCCAACCAAGCTATTTTCAGTAAAAAAGATTGGGGAAAAGACTCAGTATTAAAAGCTACACTTGAAGATTTAAAAGATGAAAAGTTAAAAACGCTAGAAGAACGAAACGACGTTGACTACTATAGTGACATCAGGGATAATGAGGCTTTCCAAGAATTTTTACCAGACCATTTAGATACTGATTTTTAATATTAAATACCATGTTACAATATATACAAGAATCTGCAGCATTTTTAAAAGACCGAGGTTTTGATAATCCTGAAATAGGAATCATCTTAGGTACTGGTCTAGGCAAATTGCTAGAAGATGTTGAAATACAGAGTGAAGTAAGTTACAATCACATTCCCAACTTCCCTACAGCAACCGTAGAATTTCATAAAGGAAAATTGATTTTCGGGATGCTGGGCGGAAAAAAAGTAATGGTCATGCAGGGGCGTTTTCATATTTACGAAGGCTATTCTTTGCAAGATGTTACCTTCCCAGTTCGCGTTATGCACGAGTTGGGCATTAAAAAGCTACTAATTAGTAACGCATCTGGAGCGGTAAACCTCAATTTTAAAAAAGGTGAAATTATGCTGATTGATGACCATATAAACCTACAAGGCAGTTCGCCGTTAGCCGTTCGTGGCATTGAAAAAATGGGCGAGCGTTTTGTCGATATGAGCTCACCATATGATGCTGAAATGAACAAGGCGATTGAACAAATTGCTTCAGAAAAAAACATCAACTTACATAAAGGCGTATACGCAAGTGTAGTTGGGCCACAATTAGAAACCCGTGCCGAATACCGTTATTTAAAAATTATTGGCGCCGATGCCGTAGGAATGAGTACCGTTCCTGAAATTATCGTGGCCAATCATTTGGGGCTGCCAGTTTCAGCCGTTTCAGTATTGACAGACGAGTGTGACCCTGACAATCTAAAACTAGTTGATATTCCTGATATCCTCGCCATGGCAGCAAAAGCAGAACCAAATATGATTACATTATTCACTGAAGTAATAAAAAAACTATAACACTATGAGCTATTTAGAAACCACACACAACGTATATAAAGAAGCAGCCTTAACACCAGATGTAGGTCTTTGTTGCACAACCAACCCTATTTGGGAGTTACCAGGGCTTAAAATCCCTAAAATTATGCAAGAAATGAATTACGGCTGCGGAAGCACCGTTCATGCCCGCGATCTTTCCAACAATCCAAAAATGTTATATGTAGGCGTTGGTGGTGGAATGGAACTCTTGCAATTTGCCTATTTTAATAGACAAAAAAACGGAGTTGTAGGTATAGACGTAGTAGATGAAATGTTAGAAGCTTCCCGTAAAAACTTTAAAGAAGCCGAAGCCTTAAATCCTTGGTTTAAAAGTGAGTTTGTGGACCTGAAAAAAGGAGATGCCATGAACCTACCTTTAGAGGACAACAGTATCGATGTAGCAGCACAAAACTGTCTCTTCAATATTTTTAAAGAAGAAGATTTAAAACGCGCTATTGAAGAAATGTACCGCGTATTAAAACCTCACGGCCGTTTGGTAATGAGTGATCCCACTTGCGAGCAAGAAATGAATGACACGCTTAGAAATGATGAACGCCTTCGTGCCTTATGTTTAAGCGGAAGCCTATCAATAAAAGACTATGTAAAAGCATTAACCGATGTTGGCTTTGGCACCATTGAAATAAGAGCGAGAAAACCGTACCGTATTTTAAGTCCAAAACAATATCCAACCGATGAGCTAATCTACATCGAATCGATTGAAGTGGCTGCTATAAAAGACCCTATGCCTGAAGACGGCCCCTGTGTGTTTACAGGTAAAGCTGCCATTTATTACGGTGATGAAGATTATTTTGATGATAAAAAAGGGCATGTCCTGCTTAAAAACCAACCTTTGGCTATCTGCGATAAAACAGCTGGTGCCATAGCAAATTTAAATAGGGATGATATCCATATAAGTGAATCTACCTTTCATTATGATGGTGGTGGGTGCTGTTAATGGTTAAGAGCAAATCACTATGAGAAAAATTATAATTCTAAGCACTTTGGTGCTAACTGTACTTGCTTGCACAGAACAGAAAAATGATATTGTTTCTGTTTCTGGTTCTACAACTGTTTTACCTGTGGTTTCTACTGCTGCCGATATGTTTATGAAGCAAAATCCAGACAGTAAGATTATTGTAAATGCCGGAGGATCTGGAGTTGGTGTAAACCAAGTAGGAAGCCAGCGTGTTGAAATTGGTATGATATCAAGAGATATTACTGAGAAAGAAATTAGTCAATACCCTAATACATCCTTTAAAACACATTCTATTGGGCGCGATGCTGTTGTTCCTGTAGTTTCTTCAGAAATTTATAATGCTGGAATAACAGCTCTCACCTTAGATCAATTAGCCAAGATTTATAGAGGTGAGATTTCAAATTGGAAAGAGTTAAACGGCCCTGATAAAGAGATTTTAGTAATCGATAAAGAAGCTGCCAGAGGTACTCGTCATGTATTTATGGAAATTGTTCTAGGTGATAAAGAAGCTCAAGCACCCGGTGCAGATTTAGTGTTAGGAGCTAATAATGAAGAGCAAACTGCACTTGTACAAAGTGATGCTGCACTTGGTATTTTATCAAATGGTTGGTTAAATGATGATGTAAAAGGCCTTTCCATTAAAATGCCAGATGGCACACTTATAGAGCCTAGTCTTGAAAATATCGTTAATAATAATTTTCCGATTACAAGAGACCTGGTTTTAATTACCAATGGAACTCCAACAGGAAAAACAAAAGAGTTTATCGATTTTATTTTGAGCGCCAAAGGACAAGAAATTGTAGTTAAGAACGGATATGTGGGCATCTCAAAATAAGTTAGGAAAAGGATATGTAATTGCAAGTACTTATGTGAGTATTGCAATTACTCTCCTCATTTTTTCTATCTTATTTTGTTATAGTTTTCAAGCCTTTAAAGAAATTGGTTGGAGGCTTTTTACACATAATTGGAATCCTGCGACCGAAGAATATGGCATACTCCCCATGCTTTACGGAACATTATCCGTTACCTGTATCGCTCTTTTAATTGCAGTTCCAATAGGTGTTTTAACTGCTATTTTTACTTCGGAAATAGTACCGAAACAATATCGGTTATACATTAAATCTGCAATTGAATTATTAGCTGGAATACCCTCAATTGTTTACGGATTAATCGGTATTGCTTTTTTTAGTACTTGGATATCCTCTTGGTTTGATTTAGCTTCTGGAAGAACAATGTTAACAGCTGGTATTTTATTGGCAATAATGATTTTGCCCACAATTATAACCCTTAGTGACGATGCCCTTTTTAATATTCCTAAAAAATATAAAGAGGCTTCAAAAGGTTTGGGGTTTTACTCTTATGAAGTTATTCAAAAAACAATATGGCCTATTGCTAAGAAGAATATAGCTGGCGCTATTTTATTGGCTTTAGGTAGGGCTTTAGGTGAAACTATGGCTGTTATGCTATTGGTAGGGAGTATTGACAAAATTCCAGATTCATTTTATAAGGTTATATCTCCTGGACAGACAATTACTTCAAAATTAGGTCGTGAAGTTGGTGAAAGTGCTTTTGGTTCCTTGCATTTCAGTGCATTAAATGCTATTGGATTTATATTGCTTTTATTGGTAATAACCCTTACCGTTTTTACCCAAATATACTTCAGAAAAAAACAAGAGACCCTATGAGTAGAAAAGTAAAAAATAGCCTTTTTAAAAGTAGTGTTTATCTCGCCTCCTTTTTATCGATTTCCATTTTACTGTTTTTAATTATCACGCTTATTAGTAAAGGAATAAATGCTCTTAGTTGGCAGTTTTTAACATCAGAATCTTCTAATTTTGGCTCTCAAGGCGGGATTATTTATCAAATTATCGGTAGTCTTTTATTAACCCTCTCTGCTGCTATAATTAGTTTTCCGCTTGCATTAGGAATGGCTATTTATAAAAGTGAGTATATTAAAAGAAATTTATTTCAAAATATAACGAACACCCTTATTTATAGTCTAAACGGCATCCCTTCTATTATTTTTGGAATTTTTGGGCTTATCTTTTTCGTGAATATCCTCAATATGGGAATTTCTTGGTTTGTTGGTGGTATTATTTTAGCTATTATGATTTTACCAACTATAACCCTTTCTTCATATCAATCTATTATTAGCATTCCAATATCGTACAGAGAAAATGCTGCATCCTTAGGATTAACAAAATGGCAAGTAATACATACAATCGTACTTCCCAGGGCTATTAGTGGTGGTTTTACAGGCTTATTAATAGGATTAGCACGTGCTATAGGTGAAACGGCTCCAATTATGTTTATTGCTACAGCCTTTTCTGGAGTAACATTCCCTAATAGCTTTTTAGAACCCGTAAGCAGCTTACCTACTCATATTTTAGCCTTGGCACAACAAGCAACAAATCCACAAGCACTACAAAACGCCTGGGGCGCAAGTTTAGTTTTAATTATTTTGGTTTTTATTTTTAGCATTAGCGCATTAATAAGAAGAATTCATTACTCTAAAGTAAATTACTAATGAAAATAGAAAAAAACATACCCGCCCAATCCCTTTGCGATCTTACTATCTCTAATTTAAGCGTGTGGTTTACTGATGTTGAGGTATTAAAAAACATCTCTATCAATTTTAAGAAAAATAAAGTAAACTGCATAATAGGGCCTTCTGGTAGTGGAAAGTCTACCCTATTAAGAAGCTTGAATAGAATCAATGATGACGTACACAAAATAAAAACTAGCGGAACCATTCATTTTAATAATGAAAATATTCTACAAAAAAATCAAGATGTAACTAAACTGCGAAAAAACATTGGTATGGTTTTTCAAAGCCCTTGTGTTTTTCCCAAGTCAATTTCGGAAAATGTAACCTTCGGAATTCAGCAACTTAAAAAACTCTCAAAAGCAGAAAAAGCAATTATTGTTGAAGAAAATCTAAAGAAAGTTTCACTTTGGCCTGAAGTTCATACAAGACTCAACGAATCTGCAAATACATTATCCATTGGCCAGCAACAGCGCCTATGCATCGCTCGAACACTTGCTGTACAACCAAAAATCATTTTAATGGATGAACCAACCTCTTCATTAGATCCACTATCAACACGGGCTATAGAAAATTTGATGATTACGCTGAAAGAAACCTATACTGTTATTTTAGTTACGCACGATATTAATCAAGCCAAACGGGTTTCAGATCATGTGTTTTTTATTTGTAATGGTGAATTAATTGAAGAGGGCACCAAAGATCATTTTTTTAATGCTCCACAAAGAGAAGAAACAAAAGAGTATTTAAAAGATGAAGCATGTATTTGCTAATTGCAGTTAAGTTTTAATAAGCAGCCATAAAATCCTCGCCCAATACAATTCTTAATTTATCGATAAGTTCCTGTGCGTTTTCCTTACTGAAAACCATGGGAGGTTTTATTTTTAGTACATTATAATCCGGACCATCGGTGCTCATTAGTATGCCTAAGGTTTTCATCCGATCGGAAAGATAAGCGGCATGTTCGGCCAAAGGTTTTTTGTCAGCATCGTTCAGTTCAAACCCTAAAAAAAGGCCCTCTCCCCTTACATCACCAATAATCGAAAACTCTTTCTGAAGTTGAAGCAATCCAGATTTTAAAAAGCCACCTGTTTCATAAGCATTTTGCTGCAGGTTTTCATCTTCAATCACTTCTAAAACTGTTCGCCCAATCGCACAGGAAACTGGATTTCCACCAAAGGTATTAAAGAACTCCATGCCGGTATGAAATTTTTCAGAAACTTCTTTTGTACACGCCACAACAGCCAATGGGTGGCCATTCCCGGCAGGTTTCCCCATCGTTACAATATCGGGGACAACATCAAACAGTTCAAAAGCCCAAAATGTTTTGCCCATCCTACCAAAACCGGTCTGTACTTCATCGGCTATGCAAAGCCCCCCAGCCTCTCGAACCGTTTTATAAATTTCCTTAAAATAGTTTTTTGGCGGTACAATTTGCCCACCACAACTTATCATCGACTCTCCGATAAAAGCTGCAACATTTCTGTTTTTTTCTTTTAAGCTGTTAATTATTTGTGCTGCATAATTTGCGTATGCACTACCACAATTAGCATCTGTATGTTTTCCTCTATAAGAGTCTGGCAAAGGTAAAATATGTGTATACTCTGGTTTCGGGAACCCTCCTTTTCCATCAAATTTATACGAGCTCACATCCATCACTGCATTGGTATTTCCGTGGTAACCAACTTCAATGGCAAGCACATCGTTTTGCTTGGTAATGGTTTTTGCCATTCGTAAGGCAAGTTCATTCGCTTCGCTACCAGAATTGACAAAATGCAACACCGAAAGCTCTTTAGGAAGTTTTTTTAATAACGTCTCTGCATAATTCACTATTTCTTTGTGCAAATACCGTGTATTGGTATTTAAAACCGCCATTTGTTGTTGTCCAGCTACAACTACTTTTGGGTGCTGATGCCCTACATGGTTTACATTATTAGCAGTGTCGATATACTTTTTCCCATTAGCATCTATTAAATAAACCCCTTCGCCCCTAACGATGTTTAAAGGCTCAGAATAGGAAAGGCTCAAACTTTTTCCTAAATGTTCTTTCCTGAAATGAATAATTTCTTCGTTTGAATAGGTTTCAGGCGTATCATGCGTTTTTTCAGTAAAGAGTAATCCCGGATTTTGACAAATGCTTTTCCAAACATTTTTTTCAGAAGGAAATGCTACGCCCGGATAGTTTTCAGTATTCCCCAACAAATCGAGCATCACTTGAAAATGAAGGTGTGGTGTCCAAATTCCATTTTCGGAAGCATCACCAATATAACCAATCAACTCTCCTTGTTTTACTGTTTGACCAATCTTGGTCATCTCCAGCGAAGAGAGTGTTAAATGACCATATAATGTGTAAAAAGAGTTTCCATTAAACTCGTGTTGCAAAACCAAAAGCGGCCCATAATCTTTTAAATAATCGTTATGGTGCAAAATAACCACTTTTCCATCGTAAGCGGCATGAAGTGGTGTTTTTGCATCTACCCAAAAATCGGTTCCTAAATGTACGGTACGATATTGCGGACCGTTGTTGCTGTCCATTTTAAAGGCCTTGGTTGTATAAAAGGGACGGACTTCCATATATCCGTTCGCCAAGATGCTTTCAGGGTTTTTATCTTCTATTTGTTTTAGTTTGTATTCCGTAATATCGGTGTCGCTATATTCTTCTTTGTTGCCCAGCCACGTGCTACCAATACTCATATCGACGTGCGTAACGCGCTTAATTTTTAGGGTTGGAAAAAGTGTATTCAACGGTATTTTGTTGTCTGCCACCCAGTTTTTAAACTCGTGTTCTTTTGGATGTGGTGTATACCCGCACGCATTTCTGAAATTGTACAGCACAAAATTTTCGTAGGTACCATACCAATGCTTTAACAATTGCCACGCATCGTGTTCACTGATAAAATGATATACGTTTTTGGAAACATCTGCCCTTCGCAAAGCTGCTTTTGTAACGGTAATCACTAAGCGCATCCCCACGAGGGTATAAAGACATTCCAATTCTTTTTCGGAAAGTTTATATTTTGAATGATAGCCTTGAACAATTTCTACCGCTGCAGCCAACGGGTCTGGCGTATTCATAATCGCGTAGGCAATTACAATAGCCAAATCGTTTACCGTTTGTGAATAAACAGCATCACCAAAATCGATTATCCCTGTAACTTCAGGATTTTTTAAGTCTTCTGAAACAAGTATGTTATGGTCGTTCACATCGTTATGCACCACACTTTTGGGAAGGGATTGATACGTTGGTTGAATTTCCTGAAAGCGCTTTTGAAAAAAGGAAACCATAGTATGCTCAATATCCTTAAACAGGTCGGTGTATTTTTGGGTCCAAAGGGAATCGGCCAAGTTCCAATCAAAATTTCGGTTGGCTTCCGGATGTTGAAAATCTTGTAAGGCCTTTGTGATTTCTCCTGCTTTCTCTCCTAAACTAAATCGTAATTTTGAAGTTTTAGGATTGACGTTTGCCCAAAGCCTTCCGGGTACCCACGTTAACAGTCGTGCTGTCTTTTTTTCTTCAGAACTAATAATTGAAGTCAATGGCTTTCCGTCCTTGTTCAGGATAACTTCAGAAAACATAGAACTTGTTTTTTTGGAAGCTATTTGTTCTAAAATCGCTGTTTGAAATTGTAAAAACTCTTCAGAAGTTTCAGAATCTGAAATTTTTAAAAGGTAGGTTTTACCGTTTTCAGAAACCAACTTGAAGTTTTCATCCTCATCGCCTTGTAAAGCAGTAGCTTTCACGGTGAGCCCATAGTGTCGCAATGCTATTTGAGATGCAATTTCTGTAGTCATTTCAGTATACAGTTTGACTAACAATATTACTGAAATTTAACTTCAATTTGAAAAAGAAAGCATCAAGAAATTATTATAAAACACCCTTTTGCTTTTTATAAAAAGCATCAGCCTGCAGTTGCATCAATTCGCGTGCTTTTTTACGTTTGTAGTCGTATAGCTCTTGCTCTTCAGCTATATCTGCATATACCCTATTATTTATGTCACGGTCTGTAGTTACTAATACTTCACGTTGTGCCTGTTGTTGAGTCACCCACGATTTTAATGCGCTTTCCTGCTCTTCCAGTTTTAAATCGTACGCTCCTTTGGGTGATAATAGTTTAGCTATAATCGGTGAGGTTTCAATAGCTAAAAAGAGTAGAAATATAAAAAATGACGGCAGCCAAGGTAGTTTATCAAGCGCATTAACGCGCGCCATCAACCCATCAAAACCATCAATAACGGGTTGGGTTTCGGCTACCTTGGTGTCATATTCGGTTGCTACTGTTGCGATCTGTTTTTCAAGATTAGCTATCTTTTCAGCGTTTGTAGTACGCAATGCTTGTAAAGCGGCTAATTCTGCATCGTGTTTCTCTCGCTTTTCTTTATAAACGGGACCCTTGCCAATAAGCTCGGTTCCTTTTCTACCTTCGGCTTCGGCAATGTAAGTTTCATATAAAGCATTTACTCCGTCTTCTTTGTCAGTCACTTCTTGTTTAAGGCCATCGATTTCAGCATTTAAAGCTTCAACAGTGGGTGTATTAGGGCCAATTGATCTTTGTTGGCCAACGTCATATCATTTTTTTCTTCGAGAAGGACTTGATTAATTTCCTTTTCAAAAATTTTCATTTCCAACGGTTTTGAAATGACAATCGCGATAATAACCGCCAAAAGAATTCGAGGGGAAGCTTGTATCAGTTCATCAAAAAAGTTATTTCTCTTTTTAATAGTTGAAACAATAAACCTATCGAGGTTAAAAATGAGCAACCCCCAAATCATTCCGAAGAAAATAGCGGTAAAGAGATTATCAAAAACGGTGTATAAAGCATACGAACCTGCAATAGCAGCCATAACTGCCGTAAAAAAAACGGTTGCGCCAATACCCGCATATTTAGTGCGTTCACCGGGTGAGCATTCGTCTAAGATTGCAGTATCAGATCCAGAACAGAAAATAAAAAAACGTTGTAACATAGTTAGTTATATTAATGATTGATGTACTTCACAAACGATAAACACAACTATTTTGTTGTATAGAAATGGGACCTCTACAAGAAGATTATAGTATAACAGTTGAAAAAATGTAATTCTATTAGATTCAATAACTTAAATAAAAAATTATAGTGAATCATTAATTATCCATTTCATCTTACTTATTAAATCATCCGTCTATAGAAATCAACCTTCTGACAAAGAAAAAGCATACTTTTTTAGATTCCACCATATGCTTGCAAAATACTTAAATGTTTTTTTATTTGAAATAGGCTAAAACTATTAAAGAAAAGCTAAATATCACAGTTAATCTATCAAAATAGTATTTTATCGGTATATTTATTTAAACCCCAAATTTAATCATGAAAAATCTTATTACTATTATTATTTGTGTATCAACAAGTATCATTTCCTATTCACAGGTAGGAATTGGTACCATAACCCCTGATCCTTCTTCTATGTTAGAGATATCATCTACGACTAGTGGAATACTTACCCCCAGAATGACAACTACTCAAAGAACGACAATAACTAATCCAGCTATTGGTCTACTAGTTTATGATACAGATGAAAATGCTTTTTATTTTTATGATGGCGGAAGTTGGGTGAGACTTAGCTCTGAAAATAGCACAAGTGATTATACCGGGTGGGCTGATTACATTGATGGAACCTATACTTCTGCAAATCCTTTTATAGTTAATTCAACGAAAGTAACTTTACCAAATGATGCAGCTACTATAAGAGATAGCCAAAAGCCAATTGATGTAACAGAGTTTTATAATACTACTAATTCTACTATTACCGGAAGAGATGGAGATGCTATTAATATAGTAATAGAATTTAAAGCTAGGCCCAATACTTCTTCGGTAACTAGATTAACTTTAGCTATAGATATTGGTGGAACTATAGGGGAAATATACAAAAGAGACTTTGTATTGGCAAAAGGTAATAATGTTGAACATTATTATTTGAGTTCTTTTAATGCTTTCACTTTAAATACTTGGGAAGCAAACGGAGGGGCAGTTAAAATTTCATCAACAGCTTCTGCAGATATATATGATATATTATAACAAGAACTCATAAAGCACGATAATTATTTAAAAACTCCTGATTATAGTTTTTTCTAAGATATCACTATCTATATCCGTTTAAAAATAAAAAAAGCACAACAATACAGTTTGATTGATTTTGATTGACAGACTATTAGAACGCTAATTGTTTGAAAATGTTACAAAAAAAGGCCTAGATTTTCTAGGCCTTTTTCATAATTAATTTCGATTCAGGTTAACATCCGTTTAGTATTACAATTGGATATTTACTTACGTCGATGCTAGCATCTTTGCTTTTTTGTACCATTTTAATAGCTTCATCTGCACTGTATCCATGAGGTCCTATATAAAAGGTAGCTCCATTTTTATCCAACTCTTTTATATATTCCACAGGATCTGGATTTGGTGGCGGAGGTGCTGGTGCAGGATATATTCGCTTTCCGTCAACTTTCGGAGCCGGTGGTGGAGGTGGGGACGGTATATTTGCATCGCCATCATTCTCGCCTTTAATTACTTTTTTGGGCGGTTCTGGTACTTTAGGCGCTGGTGGCGGAGGAGGCGGAATTAGCAAAGTCGCCCCTTTTTTATTTTGTGCATAGTCTGTTTTCTGAAACTCAACTTCCAACTTTTTTAAATAGTCTTTACTACTACTTGCAATTAGTATAGAAGGATGTGCTTCTTCAAAATCTTGTTTAGTCCAACCTTTTGTTATGGCATTTAGGTCGTCTTTAAACGTTTTTATACTTGATTTTTTTCCATTAAGGTTTACACTATTAATGTTGATCATTATTACAAAAGTCTTCTTTCCGTTTTTCTGTGCGCCTTCCATAAAATCCTTTGCATATGTATCGTAACGACCTATTTTATTTTCCAAATAACATTCTGGAAAAGGCTGTGCTTCTTCCTTTTGTTTGGCAGTCATTAGCCCATAAATATGTTCTAATACTTCAAGGTCGGTTACCGGAATTTTACGCTCTTCAATAGCTACAGCATTGTACTTTTTAGCTAATTTATTATACGTAGCAAGTTGTTCTTTAGAGGCTTTTTTAGTACTTGCTTCTTTAGCTTCAGTTTGCACTATTTCTTTCACAATAGTTTGTTTGCTACTGAAACCATAAAGCATCAGCGCTACCAATGGAAGTAATAAAAGACTTCGAAGCCAAATTATTTTTTTTGACGTGTGTGTTTTCATAACTGTAAATCGTTTTTTGATTAATGAATAATTGATTGAATGTGCCAATTGTGGCGTCGAGGCATATGATGAGTATGCCAATAACAAATTTTGATATACCGATGTTTCTGTACCTTGGTTTAACACAGCACGATCGGCTAAAAACTCGTGATTGAGCTTCACACTCCTTTTTAGGAATATAAAGAGTGGATTAAACCAAAACAGTACGTGAAGCAGCTCTATAAAAAGAATGTCAAAACTGTGTTTTTCTTGCGCATGGGCTTGTTCGTGAAGCAATACTTCCTTTGGGATTTCATTGGCTTCATATTTATTTTTATTCAGAAAAATATAACTGAAAAACGTGTGCGGCACTATGTTTTTTTGAAGCAACACGTGGAAAAACTTCCTTTTCTTTAAGACTGGGTTTTGCTGAATCTTTTTGAAAATAGCATATAAGTTTTGAAGGAAACGAAATCCAAAAATTGAGACGCCTAGCAAATAAATACTCCAAAGCAAGTATGGAAGGTAATTAATATTTTCTTCGGCAGGAATTGCTTCCGTAGCTGAAACATTTGTAAAAACCATATTGGCTGTCTCTGGTACTTCAACATACGTAGTAAATGTGATAAAAGGAATTAAAAAAGAAACAGCAACACCCCCTAATAAATAATAGCGTTTAAAGATGTGCGCGCTTATATTTTCTAAAAAAAGCTTATAAAAAGCAAAGAAAATTAATAGACAAGCAGCCGATTTAAGTACGTACCATTCCATATTATTTTTCTTTAAGTTGTTGGTCAATCAGTTTCTTTAAATTTTCCAATTCTTCTTTACTCAAATCGGTTTCTTGCGTAAAAAAAGAAGCAAATTGTGCGGCACTATCATTAAAAAAATCTTTAATCATTCCATTCATTTGCTTAGAGAAATAGTCTTTCTTTTTTACCAACGGAAAATATTCCCGAGACCGACCTAATTGTTTGTAATCCACAAAGTTTTTATCCTGCATACGTTTTAAAAGTGTAGCCACCGTGGTTGGTGCCGGCTTAGGCTCTGGATAAGCTTCAATTAAATCTTTCATAAATGCTTTCTTCTGTTTCCAGAGGAGTTGCATCAATAATTCTTCGGAATTGGAAAGTGACATTTTTCTACAAAATTAGAATTAACTCTACAAATGTAGAATAATATTTTAATTCTACAAACATAGAACGTTATTTTTTCTGAAAAATTTAAATTTCAGTAGGGAAAGAATTGCGTTATCTTTGTCACCAAAGTAAATAATAACTCCTGAAAAGGAATAAATGAGACTCCCGTTTTCGCGGGAAATAGTTATGAGTTTGGAACGTGATTTAGAAAAAAGAGCCGAAAATAAATGTGAATTATGCACTTCTGAAGAAAATTTATCTGTTTTTTCAGTTCCTGATTCTCCAAAAGAAGGTTTGGAAGCCAGTATCCTTATTTGTGAAACCTGCAAAGAACAAATTGAAGATGAAATCAAACGCGATCCCAACCATTGGCGCTGTTTAAACGATAGCATGTGGAGCACTGTTCCGGCAGTTCAAGTAATGGCATGGCGAATGTTGCAACGATTGAAGAGTGAAGGTTGGCCACAAGATTTGCTGGATATGATGTATATGGAAGACGAAACCCGCGAATGGGCAAAGGCTTCTGGCGACGGTGTTGATAAAAGCAATGCTATTGTTCATCGAGATAGTAATGGTAATATTTTAGAAGCAGGTGATTCTGTAGTTTTAATTAAAGATCTAAAAGTAAAAGGTAGCAGTATGGTTGCCAAACAAGGTACTGCTGTTAGGCGAATTTCATTAGACCACGAAAATGAAAAATACATTGAAGGGAAAGTAGACGGACAACAAATTGTAATTATTACCGACTTTGTAAAGAAAACATAAACCTCATTTAATCTTTTACACCTCAACAATTTATGAAGGGTTTGTACTTTCGTTATGATAATTTATAGAAATTTCCTGCTATTTTTATAGCATGGTAATAAAACAACCCGATGTAAAAAAAGTACTAGAAGATCCTACTCAAGCCGCAGAGTTGGCCAACCTAGTATATATTACCGAAAAAAAACTCACCATACAAAGACACCGCCACGGACGTGGTTTTTATTACACCGAAAACGGAAAAAAGATTAAAAGCAAATCGGACATTAAACGGTTTAAAAGTTTAGTAATCCCTCCTGCCTGGAATGAAGTTTATATAACCCCTCTCAAAAACGGCCATTTACAAGTGGTAGGTCGCGATGAAAAAAACCGCAAGCAGTATAGGTATCATCCACATTGGTCACAAATTCGAAATAAAACAAAGTTTTTTAAAATGGCTGAGTTCGGAAAAACACTTCCGAAGGTAAGGAAGCAAATTGAAAAAGACCTGAAACGTCCTAAAATGGACAAACAAAAGTGTCTAGCCGTAGTGCTTCATTTGATGGAAGAAACTCATATTAGAATAGGCAATTCTTACTATGCAAAAGAAAACAAATCGTACGGTCTCTCAACTATGCGAACTAAACATTTAGATGTTTTAGAGAACAAACTCCTTTTTGAATTTGTGGGTAAAAAAGGCAAAAAACATCGTATTTCCATTAAAGATGAACGTCTACAAAACTTAGTTTTACAATGTGAAGAAATACCCGGATGGGAACTATTTCAGTATTATGATGAAAATGGAGAACATCATAGCATAGATAGTGGAATGGTTAATGACTATATACACGATATTACAGGAGATATTTTTTCAGCGAAGGACTTCAGGACGTGGGCAGCCAGCAAAATAGCTTTTGAAACATTACACAATCTAGGAATTGAAGAAGGTGAAAAACAAAACAAGAAAAACATACTTACAGCCTTCGATGCTGCTGCAGAAGGATTGGGAAACACGCGAGCCGTTTGCAGACAATATTATGTTCACCCAATATTAATTGATAAATATGAAGACAGCTCTATTGCTTCATATTTTAAAAAGTTAGATACCATTAGAAACACTGTACTTTCCTGAAATAGGTTGA
>DEXR01000021.1:399-2943 GCA_002364245.1 Flavobacteriaceae bacterium UBA3179 | reverse complement strand
GGCACTTTTTACAGTGTAGCCTTTTCCTATCATATTTCCAAACATACGGTTTCGGCTAAATACAGAATATCCTGTTACCAGAAGATCGCCTAAATAAGCTGAATCGTTAATATTACGCTTCATTTTATGTACTTTTTTAATAAAGCGTTTCATTTCTTTAATGGCGTTGCTCATCAACACACTCTGGAAGTTATCTCCATAGCCTAATCCGTGGGCAATTCCGGCAGCAATGGCGTAAATATTCTTCAGCATTGCAGCATATTCGGTTCCGGTTACATCATCGCTAATTTTGCATTTTATGTATTCACTGTCCAGGTTTTTAGCTACAATTTTTGCTTTTTCCTCGTTGGTACAGGCAATAGTAAGATAAGAAAGTCTTTCCAGGGCAACCTCTTCTGCGTGACAGGGCCCGGTAATTACCCCAATATTATCGGCGGGAACGTGATGAAATTCTTCAAAATGTTCGCCTACAATAAGGCTGCTCTCTGGCACAATCCCTTTAATAGCCGAGAAGATAACCTTATCTTCCAGGGAGACCGTTAGAGCGTCTAATTCCCGCTTTAAAAAGGCCGAAGGGATGGCAAAGATTAAATAATCTGCCGCTGCTATAGTTTTATTAATATCACTGCTTAGTTCTAATTGATCGTTATCAAATTCAACAGAGCTAAGATAATTTGGGTTGTGTTCCTGTCTTTTAATATGCTCAATAGCGTAGGTGCTGCGCATATACCAATAGATGGTATCTACATTTTCGCTTAACATTTTTACTATTGCAGTAGCCCAGCTACCGCCGCCAATTACGGCAAACTTTGGAGACTTATCCATAGGTTGGTTTATTGTAATTCAAAAATAAGCAATTTTCTAAGTATATCTAAAAAGACAGTGGTTATAAAGCAAAACATTACTAAATAAGCAAAGAATTGAATACAAAACTTTAACATCTATAAATTTAACCAGATTACAATTCTGCAGAAGTTTTTCCGTTCTTAGTTAGACGACGAGGTCTTCTTTTTAATGAAGATGGATTTTCTTAGTTTTTTGGTTGGTTATTTAGTTGAAAACCGCAAACTCGCAATTTACATTGTAGTTTGCGGTTTTTGTTTGAAGAATTAAAATCTAACAAAAATTTAGGACTAAGTGTAAGCAGAATACGAATTTCCTTTTGTACTTTTCTTTTCACTAACTTAGTAATCAACGATATGGGAGTATTTTCATTTATAAAAGATGCCGGGGGAAAAATCTTCGGAAAAGAAAAAGAACAGGAAGAGGAGAATATAGAAATTTCTGAAGCTAAAAAAGAAGTTATAAGAAAAGAGAATGCAAAAGCAGCTGATAAACTCTTAAATACAATAAAAGGGCTGGATTTAAAGGTTGAAAACCCCGCTATTGAAATTGAAGATAATACGGCTATAGTTTACGGCCTTGCAGATTCACAGGCTGTGCGTGAAAAAATAGTACTTGTAATTGGTAACTCTGAAGGAATTGCGAAGGTAGATGATAGGTTAGCCGTTAAAAAAGAAGAACCGGAATCTGGTTTTCATACGGTAGAAAGAGGCGAAAACCTAAGCAAAATAGCCAAAGAACATTATGGTGATGCAAATAAATATACGGTGATTTTTGAAGCTAATAAACCAATGCTCAAAGATCCCGATAAAATATATCCAGGGCAGGTTTTACGCATACCGCGCCAGGAGAAAAAATAAAGATTAAAGACTGTTTAAAGTTTTTGAGGTTGTTACATTGAGGGCAGACGACGTCCTATAGCTTGTAGTTCCACAATGAAAAAAGTAGGTTCAATCAGCTAACCAGAACGGCTAACATAAGATTTTTAAACAGTCTTTTCTTTTTTTAAATTCAGACTATTTATAAAAATTCATCAGTTTAATATAATCCCAAACCACATCTGGCAGCATGGGTTTTATAAATTTACCCTCCTTTACCGCTTTTCTAATAAAAGTTGAAGAAATTTCTACCACGGGGGCCATCACCCGAGTAATTTTTGGATGATCTTTAAATTCATTTTCCACCTTTCCGCCAGAAATCCTGGGGTACACATAGATTTGGTGATTCTCTAAAATCACCTCGTAATTCTTCCACTTGTGAAAAGTTTTCAGGTTATCCTCACCCATAATTGGGCAAAACTCGTTGGTAGGATATTTTTCTTGAAGATGTGCCAGGGTAGTACTGGTGTAATTTGGTTGCGGTAAACCAAATTCTATATTAGAAGGTTTTAAATGCTCAAAACCTTCGCAGGCTTTATACACCATCTCCAGCCGGTGATGATTTTCTAAAAGCGTACTCTTCTTTTTATGCGGATTATGAGGAGTAACCACCAGCCAAACTTCATCTAAATCTGAAAATTCGGCCATATGGTTGGCAATAATAAGATGCCCGATATGAATTGGATTGAAAGTCCCAAAAAACAAACCGACTTTCCTATTCATTTTTAGCCGAATTTTTTACGCCTACATAAGAAGCAACAAGATCGTAAGCTTCCTGAAGCGCGGTATCTAAATGATGATTTTCTATAATAAAATCGAATTG
>DEXR01000021.1:0-179 GCA_002364245.1 Flavobacteriaceae bacterium UBA3179 | reverse complement strand
ATACTAGGTGGTTTCACAAAAACTGCAAGTGTTTTTTCGGGATAGATATTCTTAATATCAAGGCCGCCCACCACATCAATATCAAAAATCACGTTTTTTCCATGAGACCAGATGCGTTCTACTTCGCTTTTTAAAGTTCCGTAGAAATTATCGCGGTAAACTTCTTCCCATTCCAGGAA
>DEXR01000050.1:201155-201398 GCA_002364245.1 Flavobacteriaceae bacterium UBA3179 | reverse complement strand
ATGGATCAATCTGGTTTATATGCTATGGAAGAGGTATTACTGGAACTACGTAGAAAGAAAATCAAAATCATTTTCGAGCAGTTGCAAATGCAACCGCGAATTATGATGGAGAATATCGATATAATTCCAGATTTAGTACCTAAAGATCGAATTTTCGATAACTTTAAAGAAACGATAGTTTACATTAAAGACAATGTAGAAGATGAAGTTTAATTTTCAAAAGCCTCGCGAAAGCGGGGCTTT
>DEXR01000050.1:178877-201027 GCA_002364245.1 Flavobacteriaceae bacterium UBA3179 | reverse complement strand
CCTCGCGAAAGCGGGGCTTTTTTATGATTGCTGTATAAGCGTATCAGATTCTTTTTCTTTTATTTCAGGTTCTGGGTCAATACGTTCTTCTTCATTTCTGAAATCGTCCACTTCTCTTAAAATATGAGGAAGTACTAAAGGTGCTAAGGATGCTACAGGCGGATATAAAATAGATTCACTGCGTTGTTCTTCTGAAACAATGGTATAGCTTTCCGAAGCATTTATAAACATAAAGATTACACTCACTATAAAAGCATATTTCAACACACTAAAAACAGCTCCCAAAAGTTTGTTTACAACTCCTAAAGCAGCAAAATCGGCCACTTTGGTCAATAGCTTCCCGGCAAGCGAAATAACAAAAACAATGATTAAAAATGTAACAGCAAAAGCTGCTAAATTGGTGGTTTGTGTACCCCAATCAAAACGCTCTGTGAGAAAATCGGCCGCATAATGCGAAAAGTAAATCGCCCCATAAACCCCGGCAACAAGTCCAATTAAGGAAGCCAGCGTGACAAACAGCCCTTTTTTAAAGCCTAAGTAAAATGCAATGAGCAGAATAACACCAAGGATAATATCGATTGTGACCATATTATAAGTTTGAAGTAAATATACTATTTCTAAAAATATCGGATAATGCAAACTGTGTTTTTACGCTTTTTCAGTTTGCCTTTTGGTATTTTAAAGACGTATCTTTGTACCTATAATTTATGGCAAGAGACGAACAATTAAAACAACAATGGGAAGCGGTGGTTAAGTTATTGAGCGACCGTTTTGCCGATGGCGAGCAACTAGATTTAGATGCGATTATTTATTTAATTGGTGTACAAGAATTAGGACAATTGCATAGGCGGTTTAAAAAAGATGATAAAATTAACCTGATGCATATTGCTATATGCAGGTTGTTAGAACCTTTTGGTTATTATGAATTTGAATATTTTGACGACCAAGGTTGGCCGCATTATAAAACATTAGAACAATTACCACCGTTAAAGGCAGGTGAACAAAGTGTATTAATGAAAGAAGCCATTGTGCA
This sequence comes from Flavobacteriaceae bacterium UBA3179, assembly GCA_002364245.1. Lineage (GTDB taxonomy): Bacteria > Bacteroidota > Bacteroidia > Flavobacteriales > Flavobacteriaceae > Marixanthomonas. The sequence goes on along the minus strand of DEXR01000050.1, from coordinate 199,994 downwards.
GTATTTCCTTGAAAAGGAAGTCATTGAATAGCCAATAATTTATGTAATTTTGCCATCCACAAGAAAATGGGTATGCTAGATAAAATTAAAGAACACATTGCCGAAGTTGAAGCATTTACAACAACTTCAAAAGACGAAGTAGAGAAATTTCGAATAAAATACCTTGGAAAGAAAGGGTTGTTGAACGACTTTTTTGCTGAATTCAAAAACGTTCCTAACGAACAAAAAAAGGAATTTGGGCAGACGATTAATACACTTAAAAATGCGGCTCAAGAAAAAGTAGATGCTATAAAGGCAACTTTAGAAGCGAAAGAAGAGGTTAAAGGCGTGTATGGTGATCTTTCTCGTCCAGGTGAACCGATTGAACTAGGTTCGCGCCACCCCATTTCAATTGTAAAAAATAAAATTACGGAGATATTTTCACGCATTGGGTTTAATGTTTCCGAAGGACCCGAGATTGAAGACGATTGGCACAACTTTACAGCTTTAAATTTACCCGAATACCACCCAGCTCGGGATATGCAAGACACCTTTTTTGTACAGACCGACCCGGACATTATGTTGCGTACGCATACATCTACCGTTCAAGTACGGTACATGGAAAATAATAAGCCGCCTATTCGTACTATCTCACCAGGGCGTGTATATAGAAATGAAGCTATTTCAGCACGTTCTCATTGCTTTTTCCATCAAGTGGAAGGTTTGTATGTGGATAAAGGCGTAAGCTTTGCAGACTTAAAACAAACCCTTCAATATTTCACTACGGAATTGTTCGGAAAATCTAAAATACGGTTACGTCCTTCATACTTTCCATTTACCGAGCCAAGCGCCGAAGTAGATGTGTATTGGGGATTAGAAACCGAAACCGATTATAAAATGACCAAAGGTACTGGCTGGTTAGAAATTATGGGTTGTGGTATGGTAGATCCTAACGTCCTTGAAAACTGCGGAATAGATTCTGAAGAGTATTCAGGTTTTGCATTTGGAATGGGGATCGATCGTATTGCTTTATTACTGCATCAAATTCCGGACATTCGTATGTTAAGTGAAAATGATATTCGCTTTTTACAACAGTTTAAAAGCGTTTTATGAAGAAGCAGCTAATAGTTGGTCTTTTAATAGCCGCACTTTTAGTGGTTGCTTTTCTAACTTTTGTAATAGCTGCCATAAAAATTGTTGTTGGTAGTATTTTCCTAGGGATATTTGCTTTAGCGTTATTGGGAATGTGGATTTCTTGGAAAACAAAGAAAGATTAAAACACTATGCGAAAAGATATAAAAATCCCGGAAGTTAAAAACGTTTACGTTGCTGCCGTAAACGAGTTTAACGATGAGTTTAAAACACACGATTGGAACGCTTACATCATCAATGATAACGATAAACCCTTGGAGACCGTTATCATTGTATCACAAGGTTACGACAGTGAAAAAATGACCGCACCAATGCGGAAAACAATTCAGTTATTACCTGCAAAAGGTTACGCTAAAATTGAATTTTTGGAAGAAAACGTCTTGAAGGTGAACAACTTTTTTACCATTACTTATTTTATTGGCGACAAGCTCTACGACAAACGTTTCGAACTTCCCGCCAACGCCGCTATTGATGATAATGCGGTTTCACTTCCTGTGATGAAAAAGGATGGAGTTTTGGCTCGGTAATTAATCCAACTTATCCGTCAGCTTAATAAACACTTTTTTGGGATCTTTCCCTTCATATAAAATGCTGTAAACCGCATTTATAATTGGAGTTTTGGCCTTTTTCTTGCCTTTTGCTTGGTTAAGGTTGTAGGCACTTTTTGTAGCATAATAACCTTCAGCAATCATACTCATTTCCATTTGAGCACTTTTAACGGTATAACCTTTCCCTATCATATTGCCAAACATCCTATTTCGGCTAAAAACGGAATACCCGGTAACCAATAAATCACCTAAGTAGGCAGAGTCATTTATGTTACGTTTCATTTTATGAACCTTTTTCACATACTTTTTCATCTCTCGTATGGCATTGCTCATCAACACACTTTGAAAGTTATCTCCATATCCTAGGCCGTGTGCAATTCCCGCTGCAATGGCATATATGTTTTTTAGCATCGCAGCGTATTCAGTACCCATGACATCATCACTGGTGGTGCATTTTATATAATCGCTGGATAATATATCTGCTACTAATTTGGCTTTATCTTCATCGGCGCAGGCAATGGTTAAATAAGACAAACGTTCCAAAGCTACTTCCTCTGCATGACAAGGACCGGAAATAACACCGATATTATTAAAAGCCACATTATAATGGGTGTTAAAATGATCTCCAACAATCAAACTGGTTTCAGGGACAATACCTTTAATGGCTGAAAAAACAACCTTGTTCTCAAGCGAAACAGTTACTTTTTTAAGCTCTGTTTCAACAAAAGCAGAAGGAATAACAAATATTAGATAATCTGCATATTCCACCATTTCATTGATGTCGTTGCTCAATTTAAGTTGCGAGACTTTGAACTCTACAGAGCTTAAATAATTTGGGTTATGATCTTCTTTTTTAATATGCTCTAAAGCATAGGAATTTCGCATATACCACCCCACTTCATCTAGGTTTTCGCACAGCATTTTTACAATGGCGGTTGCCCAGCTTCCGCCGCCAAAAACGGCAAATTTTGGTTTCTCTGTCATAGTGCTTTTTTCATTTATATCAAAAATAAGCAAATATTAACAAGGCTGGTAGTAAAGTAAGGCTTTAGCATTTTTTTAAAAAAGTATAATCAGCAAATCAAATCGTACACACTTTCAAAACAAATAGTACACAAAAATAATTTTAAAGCCCCTTTAAAACAGCTTTAAATCATCCTTTGGGTTACTAAGGTCGTAGTTTGCAGTTAATACCTCTATTTTCTTCTTGGCAGGCTTACCGGTTCCATTAGCTACACTCACACTCTGCTCCAATTGCTTTACATTCCAATTACAGTCTTCTATGTAATCGTTAAGTATATCACTTGGATAGCTACTTAACAAAAACTTTCCTTTTGCAATTTTAAGCGTTTTTAAAAGGTTTTCAAAGTCTTCTTTAGTATATCCATCATAATGGCCACAATCGCTGTTAAAATAAGGTGGGTCGCAATAATGAAAGGCATCTGAGTGATCTCTTGAATTGATAACTCGCAATGCATCGGTATTCTCTACTTGAACATTCTGCATCCGGATGGATAGGTCAATAGTAAAGGCATCGCGCTTATTGGTTATCTTTTGGCTTGTAGTGCCTCGTATTTTATCATAACCAAACGTACCATCAAGCATCGAGCTGAAGCTTTGAGCGGCTAAAACCCATACAGCCCAAGCACGCTTCAATCTACTAAACATGTGAGGGTTATTATATATTACCGTTGCATCGCTGTGTAGCGAACGGCTGTGCAAGCTAATACGTATCATCTTCTCAAGCTCTACAAACTCATTTTGCACGCATTCGTAAAAGTTGATCAGCTCGCGGTTGTAATCGTTAATAATCTCTACTTCGCTTTTTGGCTTAGCCCAAAAAATAGCACCGCCACCAACAAAGGTTTCGGTATAAGTGGTATGGTTGGGTATTAAGGGTAAAATGGTGGTTATAAGATTTTGCTTACCACCGTAGTAACTTATTGGCGTTTTCATATATTTGTATTTCTCACACTAATTAAATCCATCTTTGGCTTCAAAGGCATTGCCCTCGGTTCCAGTGATGGATTTGTTATTTATTAGTGTGAGAAACTGTAAGTAAGCCGAGGGTTTTATACACGCAACCTTTCGGGGTTGGTTTTCCCTACTTGATAGGTCTTCAATATCTCGCCTGCGCCTCTTGCGCCGCTCAATACACCCTCAAAAATCAATACAGTACCACAATGCTCATGATCTTGCAATAGTAACGCTGTGGCCACGAATACGATTGATGCTATTATAAATAGCCAGAAATTGCTTATTGTTTTCATAATTATGTCATTGCAGAGGTGCAACCCCCTTCTATTAATTTAAAAGCTATGCCGCCTATTCCTATAAATGTAGAACCTTCATACCTTGGATATTTCAACACTTCCCAACAGCCGGAATGATATTCATTTTCCACATTCTCTTGGGTCTGTATATGCTTTCGGGTTCGTTTTACAATGTTATCATGCTTGCAAAAAGCATCAGCTATTCCTTTTTTCCAAACATCATGGTCTTTCTTTCCAACATACTCATCAGCTGTGATCCCGAAAATTTCCTCATAGGCCGAATTAATACTCAACATATACCCATTTTTATCCTTTAGCCATTGCGGTACTGGAAGATCAAGATGTGCACTTTCCAAAATATTAAGCTTTATCTGAAGGCTTTGTATTGTCTTAGTATTAACTTGCTCACGTTTTTTTGAATTTTCACGGTGCATATCAAAATCGGTTTTCAACTCTTTAAATTCATCGCGTAACCGGGTATTATCTTCTTTAAATAACTCGATAACAGCACTCATCCCTTCACGTTTGTCTTTACGTAAAGAAATAACCCAAGACAATATACCTACAAGCGAACCACCGCCGAGTATTGAAAGTAAAATCTCCAACCAATTATCCATATTAGCTTATAGCAGTATTTAAAAGTGCTTTCACCTTTGCATGATATGCGGTTTTAAAATCAGCAATATCACTGTCTTGAAGTGGGTAGCTTCCGGTGGTAGATTGAATGTTGGTGGTGGCACCGTCCTCAATTACAATTCTATATACTTCACGTGCAGCAACCGTTAATGGAAATTCGTGGCTGTCATAATCAAAAGTTTCACCGGCAAAAGTAACCTCCAGATCATTCGTTTTGTTTATTTCAGTTTCTCTTGCCAATTGTGACTGCTGAGTGCTTATTTCGCCTGCAGAGCGTTCCACTAAATTATCTACCTCGTTTATTCTGAAATGACAAATACCATACTCATAGTCAATGTAGTCGGGGTCTTGGTCATCAATCAAGCGAGTTTCTGCAACCACAAGGTTGGGTTTATAATTGCCGCCCATTTCGGTTTGGTAGGCCGCCAGCTCTTCATCGTTAGTGGCGATCAACTTAAACAATACTTTTGGTAGTGCGGTTTGGGCGTATGCTTCGTAATAATTCATATCATTGCTTATTTATTATTCTACTTCGGTAAACGTGGGGTCATTTTTAGCGACCAATATCCAGTCAAACAAAAGTCGCTGGCTTTCTATTTCATTGTTAATCACCAACTCAAATTGAGTAGTGCTATAATTACGTGTTAAAAAAGGAACTTCCCCCGGAAGCGTTTCGCCCGTTATAGGTCGTACTGTACCTAAAACAAAATATTCGCGCGTGGTGGTATTAACGGGTATTTCATATATGGAATCCCCAATGGCACCGGTAGGGTAACCTAAATAAGTAGTACCCGATGCCAGGTATTCCATAACCTTACGGCCTCGACTTAAAGTGGTAATGTTTACCAAGTGATCATTATTGGCTACATCGCCCCATTGACCACTCCACACTGTTTTAAAATCACGGTTATCCAAAACCGGGCTTTGTGCCGTTCCTGTGTTAAACGAAGCCTGCTCAATCGTTTCAAACAGCGATATTAAATTCGTGTCTGCACCGTCATAGGCTTCTATATCATAGATTACACCATTATATACTATTTGTCCGGCACTTATAAGCACGTTGCCGGCACCGTTATCTTCTTTTTCACAGCCCCACAATATGCGGTTGCCGGGAAGCAATTTTAACAGCTCGTCAATAGGCTTGGTAAATTGCTCTTGAAATTCCTTTAGCGTTTCCCGGTTCTTTGGAAATCCACTCTCTTCTATAATAAATCTATGCATAATATTTAATTGTATAAGTTGTACCAAAAATTTTATAACGCTCTATTTCGGCCTTTAAAGCGGTTTCAAACAATAGTTTATCAGTTGGGTCGGCTTCTTCCATCGCCACTGGCACGTTAACCGAAAAATTGCCACCGGTTTGGTTAAAAGTTGAACGGTCTAAAAAATATTGTGGGTCACCATCGCCATCATCATAAAAAAACAAGGGTTCACCGTACTCAGGATCATAGTAATGCTCCGTATCTTCAATAACGGCATTGGCTATATAGATACGCCGCTGTGTAGCATCAAAACCATCGTTTAAAGCTTGCTGAAACAATGTTATTTGAGCGTTGTGACCAGTGATGTATATTTGCCGGGTCTTAAAAGTTTCAAAAACGGTATAACCGGTAATCAATGGTTTTATCACGGCACGAACCAACGCCAAGGTTTTAGCCTTGCGTAAAAAAGTGATCAACAGCTGCTTCACAAACTTGTTGAAATCTACCGTATATATTGCGTTGGGTATCATTATACTTTGGCTGTATAGTTAAATTCACATTCTGGAATATCCAGTTTAAAATAACCGCTATTTGGCTTCCTAAAATCCGTGATGGTTCCACTGTACCTATCAGCATTAACCGTGTCATAAACCGATCCTATTCCGTATTTTGAGTTGGCCAACGTGATAAACGCACTATGCACACCTTCCACAGCTTCCATAACATTCTCAAGATCATTAAGGGATATTTCACCATCAAAATCGTTCACGTTTTTAGCTTTTAAATAGCTATTTAATGCCGTTATAACGGGGGTGTCATCGGCACCGTCCAAGCGTTTACCGGTAGCACTCAATAGATCGGGTTTAAAATAGATGTCCACCTTTACCTTTAACAAATCAGCATCATCACTGGAACATACTACGCTAATGCCGGCAGCGGTCATTTTATCCCAATAGGCTTGCAAACCCGAAAGCTGTGATCCAGTTAACCGTTCTAACTCATCATCTACCAAACGGGCTGCTTTAATACGTAAGGTTCCTATACCGCTTATAATTTTTTCTTCTACTGCAGAGCGCGCCACGATCTTCTTTTCTTCTACCTCTTTAATTGTCAAACCGGCATTGTCATAAATACCACTTTCCGGCAGGGTTTGCCCGTGTTGATAGTTAAGGGTCTGCTGTATAAACCACCCTTTTGTAAAAGGGCGTGTAACGCTCGTTCTGTCTTCAATGTCTTGCTTTAGGGTTTCCCATAGCTGTTGCCGCGCCCAAATAACCGTAGCCACAACAAACACCCACAACCTAAAAAAGGACACCCTACTGGTGCTGGTAACATCGGTTAAAGATGCTTTCTCTTTTTGGGTTAAAATAGCCGTTGCCTGTAGGTCGGCACTGTTGTCTACTTCAGTCCAAATTTCGTCTTGTATGTCGTTTATTGTTGTCATTAATTTATGTTTAAACTAAATCGTTTTCATTTGTAAACTCTGTGGTATAATTAGTATCAATCTCAGATTGGCTTAAATCACCTTGCCATATACCTAATCTCTGAACCCTACCGTTAAGTGAATTTGAACCTAAAGAACTTCCCTTTGTTCCAATATATAAAGGGGAAACAGTATTAGTTGTTCCTGTGTACGTACCAAGACTACCAGTACTTGTAAGTGTTTCGGAAACTTTGTTTATATAAATCTCTTTATCAGCTAAAATATTGCTTCCGCCATCAGTAAACACTATGTGATACCAAGTGGATGTTGAAAGCATACTGGTACTGTTTATTTGTAGATAATTTCCTGTCGAAGAAAACATAAACATTCTTAGCACGCCCGAATTTAATTGAAACTCCCACTCCAAATTACTTGAAGCATCCCTTTTATTTATAATTGTTTGGGTGCCTGTTGCTGTGTCTATATTAATAAGGAATGAAATACTAAATGCTTGTGATGGGAAACTTAAACTATCATCGTCTGGTACAGTTACATAGTTTGTGCCACCTGCTAAATCAAGGGCATCCCCACCTTTTCCTGTTGCATAAGAAATACTTGTACCTGCACCATTTAATGAAGACACTTGGTCAACTAAATCATTATTAAATCTATAATAAGAAATTAAAGAACTTGTGGGTTCATAAAATATATGACCAAGATTTTTTAATGTAGTTAAAAGGCTGTTTAACTTTTCAGTATCAGTCGAGCCTGTTACTGTCAAACTGCTTGAATTTTCAAAAGTTACTGGCTTGCATAAAATTTTCGTGCCCCCTAGTCTTTCAAATTCAGCGTTATTGTTATATCCTAATCCCGACCTAGATATGTGGTAATTTATTATTCCGTGACCTAAGTTACTAACATCAGATAATAAATATTGATAGTCAAACCAATCTCCATAATTGCTCCATTCTATATCTAAGTCGTGAATATGGAAATAGCACTCCTCATTTATTAGAACTTGAATTTTATTCCATTGGCTTAAATGACCATATACATAAGCGTGATGATACATTTCATCAAATCTCAAACCATTTACACACCCTGCTGTATGGTTGTGGTACAAATATGCGTGGTCGCCAATTACTATTCCGTTTGTAAATGCACTTACCCAACATCCCTTCAAGCGATTAAAAGCACCTGAAGCCCTTTTAGGCAATATTATTCCAGAAACATCTATTACATTGTGTTCATCTAAATCACTGAATTGGTCGTAGTATGGGTTTACAGATATATCATCAGCAACAATATTATAACCATAAGCCCAATTTAAACCTCCTATTTGAGCCACATTTCCAAATGGGGTATATTGAAAATTTAAACCTTTAAAATGAACCGTAACAGCATTATAAATCTCTGCAAGAACACCTGTCATAAGTCCTCTTGAAGCTATTATTGAAGGATTTGTGCCACTTCCTATTATGGTTGTTCGAATAACAGAACCATTATTTGTAGTCCTTCTACCAGTTACAATTCCAGAGTGCTGTCCATTTGTTATTATATTTGATTCAAACGAAATTGTTGTCCTGTTTATATCCGCAAAACTTTGATATGGAATATATATTTGTGAATTGTAATCTATATTATTATCACCTACATCATTTTTTAAATCTCCATCGATAACAAATATTCCCTGATGGAAAATAATTTTGCCACCGCCATTGGCTGTAACTAAATTTATTAACGTCTGTATTGCTTCTGTGTCGTCTGTTCCATAGAAGCCTATGGCATCACTTACCGTAGTAACAGCGTTATCTTCTAAAACTACTTGAGTTGAATTAGTAACACTTAATATATAAGACTTAAAATAGTCATCAGAAGTGCCTGCACCTCTAATAACAACTACCTTACCTATATCCGCGCTTGTAAATGATGCACCGGTAACAGTTAAGTTTGCCGAACCACTGGATATACTTCCGGTTGTAAAATCTATTCCATCACCTTTAATGTCATAATCTGATGCTAAATAAATATCTGGTAATGAAACTCCCTGAGATCCACCCCCCTCAAAATCCACTCGATACCCTCCATCCGGTAATTTGGAAACCGTAAAACCATCACCATAGACTACCTTTAAAGCCGACTTAAATTCATTCCCATTTTGATCTTCTACTTTTTGTACACCAAATTGAATATCCTGCTGCTCTTCATTGGTAAGCTTTCGGTAATTATCTAATATCCCGGTACTTGTAGGGAGCTTTTCATAATAGCGATATTTTACATCGGTTTCGTCTTCTTCATCATACTCAACCGTAGGATCATCGGTAGCATCATCCACGTATTGCAATGCCATTGTGGTTTGGTTGTTTTGATCGGCCAACATAGCTGCAATATCATCGTATTGATTTTCGATGGTAGCGGTTTGTTGAGCATTTTCAAGCTCCTCAATCTTGTCTTCAATAGCTGTCCAGTTAGCATCCAGTTTTGCCGTTTCTAATGGTGAGCTTTGCTCTAATCTTTTGTGTAAATCCAGTTTTGCCATAATTATTCCCAATAACCCTCCTCAGCATAATCGCATACGGAGTACATGCATTTTTCAGTTAAATCAATATTTTCAAAGTTGGTGGCCGGTACTACGCCACGTTCTATATAAAAGTCCAATACCTCACGGTTAACGATTGGTAATGGGGTTTTAAATTCAGTTTGCAAGGCGGCAGCACCATCTATTTGGGTGCCATTTTCAAGACAGGCCAAAAACACACCTTCCACACTTCCGGTAGTTTCAATGGCTAAGTCCAACCAGTTTTGGTTGGGCATTGCTTTAAATGTTGCCGGTCTGTTACCTTCAATTAATGGCATCGCCTTGATCGTTTTTAGTTATTAGCTCTATTAAATCTTCCAAATCATCCAAGCTCTTGCCGTCACGTTCTAAATGCAACCGCAATCGCTGGCGTATTTCGCTCTTGGGCGCGTTGCTGTTGATCAACTCAATTAGGTTTGGCCCTAATAGCGGATCACTTTTTAAATCGCCTTTATTGAGCCGCGCAATAATGCCTACTTCTTGTAAGGTGGTTTCACCTAATATCAATTCGCCGTTATCATCAAACAGCACATCATCGTTTCCGTCAAGTAAAATATCTATGGCCATTACGTTATTTGTGTTGTGGGTGCTACAATGGTTGCTCCATCACTGGTGCTTCCAGAAACTTGCGCATTACCCATTTCAGTTTGTAAAACATCGACCATCTCATCAACTACTTCATCTACATTGTTGGCGGTCTTCGGGTCTTTCATTGCCTGCTTCCACTTTGTTCGTATGTTATTCCAATTTATCGGCATTATAAGTCTTTTAAAATGGTGTTTAAACGTTGTTTTAAGTTTGTCGTTACTTCGGTTTTTATCGCGGTTATGGCCGGTACATTTGGCGTAACACCTACACTTACCACAACCTTGTTTAACTCATCACAGAGCTTCCCAAATTGCGCGAAGTAATCATTCCATACATCCTTTAAATTTTCATTCCCTTGGTTAATAATGAACCCTTCTTTTTTAATAACAAAAGTGGTATCGCCACTTACGTAAATCGCCTCCTCGAATGCTTCACATTCAATTAAAAATGTTTCATTTTTCTGCAGCTCTGGCACGCCCAACATCACTTTGCTATCTACTACCGGCTTTCGGTAATAGGCTCCAAGCCCTAACTGCACATCATAATATTCAAGATCGTCCTCAACGCCTATGGCGGTCATTGTTTTGCCATCCCAATCTACCTCTTTAACCGTGGCCCAAACGCAACCGGGCGTCATCATTTCCTGTTGCTTTTCACGCTGCAGCTTTTCAAACTCTGCTATTTCATCATTCAAACTCATTGTGCGCGATCTCCAAGGGTTATCGTTCTACTATATTGATAGCCTTCACCAAAGCGAACACTCACACTTTCTACATAATACAACCCGGCACGATCGGGATACAAGTCACTTTCCAATTGTACTTTATAACCGTGTTCAACTACCGGTAAACCAAACGTGGTCAACGTACCCCGATATCCATCTACTTTAAACTTGCGAAGATCTTCTTCAGCTAATTTTTTAAGATCGGCTTCATTGGTAATATTGTAATAGGTTAACTGTCTTGTTTCGCCAGTTTCATCACCAACTTCCACGCTTATTTTTTTACCGTCTGGCATCGTGCTAACCGCTTTTACTTTTATGTTTAGATCATCGGCATTTTTATACTCCAGACGGTTGCCATTTTTATGGACGTTCTTTTCTAAATGAAGCGTTACGGGCGCAATATTTGTATCGTCTCCGTATATCTTGCCACATACCAATGTATCATCGCTCATATAACTATAAAGGCCATAGGTGCGCTTTAAATCGTCCAGAACCTTTGCAACCGTTGTGTTGGCATAGCGCACTTTTCCTAAGTCCACCTCGAGGGCGTCCACAGCATAATCTTCTACAATGGTAAAAAGCAACTCCTGCAACGTTGCTTTTGGAAACGATGTGTGTACTGGTATTTGCTTTAACTTCCACATCGCATCTTCACAATGTATCTGAATAGGAATATCTGCCGATACACGACTCACAAAACCGATAAACTCCTGCGTAAATTGACCGTTATAACCAAGGTTGATCGTTACCGGATCACCAGGGCGAAATACATCACTTACTTTTTGTTTATCAAAGTCGGCCACATTACGTGGTAAGGTGATAATAGCAGTATCGGTTAGTACTTTCCACGACTTTTCAATACGAACATTCGCAGGCTTCCGAAGGTTTAATTCCTTCCGGCCTCGCGATTGTGCAAAAACGATATGTGCGTTTAGTACTAACATTATAAAATCAATTCTTTAGGTGCTGCACTCTTGCAATTCATTCTAAAAGGAATTACATCCGGCCTACCTTCCAGTTGGTTGATGTATAATTCCTCTATTTCAATGGCTTGTATGCCGGCATTGTTATACAGCGAGCTTACTACGGGTATTTGCTGTGCTATTTTTTCAAATTGGTACAATCGTTTTAATTGAGCTTCCACCGTTTTAGCGTGGGGATGGCTTTTTTCCTTTATACAAAGGCCACGTATTTCAATACGCCAATCACTAAACCCATACATTTCGGTTACAGACCCATATCCGGCTGTTAATTCGGTTTTGCTTAAATTTTTCTTTCTGCTGAAGGTGGAAAGTGTAACCGCCGGCAACTCAAAATCACGTACCGAAATGGTTCCCACTTCGCCATTGTCTTTATAAATACGGTAGTTTTGACCTTTAAGAATAACCGGGAATATAATAGGCGTACCCAAATACGTAACCCGGTGGATATCGATATCGTTATCTACCACCGTTACACCTTTAAAGTTTCCGGTACCATCCAAAATAGTGTCAAGTCCAAAAGCTTCGTTTAAAAGGTTTTTTATGTTAGGGTTAAAGCCCATTAATTACCTACTGTTATCACCGCATCACGTAAGCGGTCGTTAATAATTCGTATTACTGAAGTGGCCACAGCTTCCACATCTTCTTTAGCCGTTTCATAAAAGTTTTGTGTAAAATTCAAAGTCATTTGTATGTTCTTACCACCACCAGAACCGGAACCGCTTCCAATGGTACCATTTTTAGCTGCAGTACTTCCTTCAGTATTCCCTTCGGCATCAAAACCACCCGAACCACCCGAAGGCAATAAGTTACTTTTAGTAGCTTGAGCCATTTCGGCCGCTGCGCCTTTTCGGTTGGTTTCAAATCCATCCCGTACTTTTTTACCAGTGGTCTCGTAAACATCCTGTAGTTGCTTGGCGGTTTCTTTTCCTACATTGGTAACATCTGCCCACTCATTTTTAAAGTTGGCTTTAAAATTTTTGATGCCTTCTAAAGCACCGGTGAAATTCATAGTAAAAACATCTTTGGCTATGCCACCAAAATCGCCAAACGTACCAATGAGATCAAACAGCTCTTGCTTAATGTCGGCAAATGCATTTTGAAAGATAGCCGGGGCCATTTTAATTACACCTGCAACTTGCGCGGCTTTGGTAATGATCTCTTCATTCCACCAATTGAATAATTTTACCACATAATCAACGCCTTTATACCAGGCAATTTGTACTTCCTTCCACGTTAAGCTCACGGTGTTTGAAAACTCGGCATAGCTTTCACTATTAAGAGCTTCATCTTGCGCTTGCTTTAATCGTAGGTTGGCATCGGCGGTTTGTTGTAGTTTTTGCTCTAAAGGAGTTAAAGCAGCTTCTTCTTCAATAAGGGCATCGTTAACAGCACCAATAACTTCTAAAAAGCCACCGGCATCCTCACCGGCACCACGGAATAAATCAGCTGTTAGTATTTGAGCGTTCGTACTGTTAACCCCTACGCGTTTTGTTTCTTCAGAAACTTGAAGTAACGCTTCCTTAATAGTAATTGAGCCGTTGGTAATATTTGCAAAAAGCTCATCGGTAAATTGCTTACCAAATGCGCGGTTAAGTGCTTCTCTGGTAGTATCGGTTTGCTCGGTAACACTTAGTGTAAATTCTTTAATTGCATCCGGCAGCTTATCATCATAAATACCACGATCGATCCCTTCGTTCACAATGCGCTGAAAATCTTTAAAAGCAAAGCCGTTTTTAGCAAACAGTTTTGGGTATTCACGAAGCGATTGCATATAATCATCGTTGGCTTTTCCACCACGGATCATTCCGTTTTCCATAGTACGGAAAGCTTCTTCCCACGAAATATCAAAAGCTTCAACATTGTTTTTAGCAACTTGAAGTGTATCTTTTAAATCGGCATCAAAGGTTTTTACAAAAGCTGAAGCTCGTATGCGCGCATCGTCAACAGCATCACCGGTAGTACGTGTTATTTGTTGGGTGAGCATATTTGCCTCTTTGGCTTGCTCGTTGTATTCAACAAATTCTTTAGTGATTAACCCAACGGTTCCAACAATAGCCAGTGCAGCACCAATTGGCGAAGTAAGAAATGCCATGGTAGCTTTTTTAATGCCATAAATGCCACCTTCAACGCCTTTTAAACCGTCTTGTATAAACCCGAAATCACCGGCCATCATATCGTCAACCATTCCCGAAAAATCGGCACCGGTTACTTTTGAAGCATCGCCCGTATCTTTAATGTCTTTAGAAACACCATCAAAAGTATCACCTAAAATGGCACTGGTTTTCTTTGAATCTTTACTCAGGTTTTTAAGCTCATTCGAAACGTCATCAAATGAATCACCTATTTCTTTACTGGCTTTTTTTGAAGATTTACCAGACTTTTTAAAATCATCGGAAACATCATCGTAGGCATCCCCTAAATCCTCACCAATGGATGTAGCAAGCTTGGCATCACGGTTAATTGATTTTAACGGTGCGCTCAGCTCATCTACAAGCTCTAATATCCATTGTGTACTTTTCTTAGCCATTTGGGTTTTTAAGTGCTATTTGTGCTATGCTTTTAGCCACAGCTTCACCAACTAATTTTGCTCTGTGTTGCTCTAAGATCGATGCTTCTAAAACCATCTCGAGCCATTGATCATCATCTAAGGTTTTAGGGTTAACAAAAAACGCACTTCGTATGAGTGCGTTTCCTGTTTTTATTTCTCTTACGAAGGCTGCCGCATCGTCACAAACTCCGTTTAAAGCTTTTTTACGTCTCCGTCTATTGGCTTGGCCAATTGAACGATCTTTTGCATCACACCCTGCTTCAGTTGATCATTTTCTGAAACTTCATCACTGCCACCTAAACGGCATTGATTGTAAAGTGCAGTTGCTATTTTTAGACCGTCATCACCGCCTGCTTTAGCTGCGTAGCTCTTATCGTCAATTTTCGGGATGCGGAAGTAGGTGTTATGCACGTTGCCATCTTCATCCATTTGTTGCATTAAGCGAACATCGCCATGCGCATCCTTCCATTCTTTAATTTGAGCCGCCGTTGCTTTTCCAAACTCTTTAACCTTCTTGTCCATTATGCTGCGTTTTCTGTGATGTGTGTTGGGTTAAGATCAAACGATCTAATAATACGTCCATCACCTTGGTTTACTTCCTTACCATTGGTACTGAAGCTGCAGTTATGCAAAATATCTTTTTGGGTACCACCGGTCGGTAACGCATACGATACTACGATATCAAAATCGTCTATATCCTGCAGGCGGTTGCCGCTTGGTAATGCTTTTACCAACTCGCGCACTTCTTCTTCATATAAATCAATAGAAGCGGAAGCGGTGTAATTGGTAGAGCTTTTCCCTACTGGATAGTTACCGGCACCCATATGCTTTTCTACCGTTTTCTCATCGTTGTACTGCACTTTGGTAATACCAACCACATCACGACCTAAAAGGCGTAATGTGATGGCGTTCCATCCGGTAAGTTTTCCTAAACTGTTTACTACTGTTGCCATATTATGCAATTGAATTTGTTAATCCTAAGTCTACTTGTATCTCGTAAATGATACCATTTACTTGAAGCTGTGCCTTTACTTGTAAAGGGTTTTGATCGTTCACCGTTTGGTCTGGATCAATATAGATCGAGCTGCCGGAAATCTCTTCAGCGGTTTCCATAATGGTTAAAGGCCGCTTTCCTAACTGCTGAAGCTCGGCTGCTTCAGTAGGGCGTATCTTTCCCTCGGGTGTCTTTAATAAGTTTCCCTTTACGCGTGGCAATAAAGCCAAACGGATACCGCGAGCGGCTTTGTTCCAGATACGGTTTTTATCAATGTGTGAGTAATCGCTCTCAATCGCTGCACAGTTTACACCGGCATTGAAATACAAACCGGAAAGGCCTGCATAGCTTCCAACAAAAATGTAACCGGTTTCGGTTAAAGCTGTTTTTTCAGCAGGGGTTAACGTGCTAACAGCTACACCGTTTTGCAGTACCGCACTTAACCAACGACCGCGACCGCGATCGGTTAATGGGAACGTACTTTGTCCTTTGGCATAACTTGGCTTTTCAATAATGTTTACTGAGCCAAGGTCTTCATTTACCTTTCGCACGGTCAGCCCACCTAATACAGTACCAACTGCAGCGTGTTTGGCATAGGCAGCATCTAAGGCTCTAATAACCGGGTCTTGAATAGCAACCACACTCACGTTGGCAGCTTCTTCTTCTCGTAGGTCATCATAAGCAGCAATAGCCGTTTCAGAAGCAAACTCATTACCTTCAACAATCACCGCATCTACATAGATAAACTCGGTTTTCAGCTCGTTAACCATTGTTTGGTAGCCACCGATGTAAGCCGAGAAGTCGGCTTCAGCATCGGCACTATTGCGTACCACACCCACCATACGGATATCGGTATTGTCACGAATGATTGCTTTTAACGCATCATTGTCAAACGTGCCGTCTGCTAATACAACGTACAGCGTTCCGTTGGGGTTAATTCTGAAAAACTCGTCAATATGATAATTGGCAAGTATGCTATTGGTGTCATCATACGATGCATCAATACCAAGGTCTACAGCATTTTGATACGATAACAATTTCGCTGCTGTATTTACGGCCAAACTACCGGTGGCCACCCCGGAACCAACTACCAAAATGGCAACGCCGTCATCGCTTGGCGTTCTACGGCCAAGGCCGCCATCTAATTGGTTTACAATTACTCCGTCAAACTCTGGCATTACTTATCGTTTTTTGGTTCGTCTTTATTTTCTTCCGTTTCTGGATCGTCTTTTTTACGATTTTTGTCGGTTTCGGTACCGCCGTCATCTGCAAGCTCAGCTCTACGCTTTCCAATAGCCGCAATAACCGTTTTACGAGCAGGTTCATCGTGATCGTTTTCGGCTTTTTCCAACGCATCAAGCTTTTCCTTGTCTTTAAGTGTTGCCACTTGAGCAATCAATTCTTTTGCAGTTGGGCGATCGTTTTCTGTAGAAGCTTTTTTACCAGAATCGGTATCAGCTCCATTTGCCTCAAAAGTCAAAACTGTTAGTTTTTTCTTTTTTGGGTTGGTCGTTGCGTGAAGCTTGGCAGCGTTCACATTGGTAAACAATTGCCCGTCCGTTGTGGCAAATACCACACCTTCAGTTGGATTGTCTTTTAAGAATTTTTCGGCTAACGCCTGTATCTCTTTTTTTTGCATCGCTAAATGAATTTAAGTTTTAAGGCTAAGACAATTCCTAAGCCTATTAATGCCGCACCGCCAATCCACGCAAGGATTTCAATCCACCAAGGGATATACCGCACGGGTATTTCTATTCTTTGTTTTTCAGATTCTTGTATTAACCGTAGTTCCTTTATCATTTTATCTACAATCTCAAATCTTTGTAATAACTCTTCAGTAATACATTCTACATCGATACTATCACCTTTACGAGTAATTATTGCAGTAGATCTTCCAGACTTTTTAATAAAGGGTTCTTTTGTGATTTCAGTAAACGGAACGCGAACCTTTAAGGTGTCTCCAGGAATGATAATAGTGGTATCTCGTTTTTGGTACGTTACCTCGGTAATGGTACTATCTTTAACAGTGCGCACCGTTTCCTTGGTCGGCTTAACCGTCCTACAGCCAACCAAGGTTAACAGTACTAACACTAACAAAAATGTAACACTCCCTATTTTCATTATATATTTTTTAATTGAAAATGCATTCCATCTTTTCTTGACCAATTGCCACCCCACTCAAAACCTTCATCTGTAAAACACTTTACAAGTTCTTTGCTCATTTGAGGTGTTTTGCCTAATCCATTCCAAGCTGCATTGATATCTATTGCAATTCCCCAGCTATGAAGTGACCAACTATTTAAACCACGTTTTTTTCGGATGTTAAAACATCCATCCCACGTTTTTACTTCGTCAGTTAAGCAGCGGTCTATTATATTCTGAAAAGCTTTTTCTAATGGTTTTACAATTTTTTCATTGCAATACAATCGATTTGGAAGCTCTGGAATACTTTGATTAATTTCATCTGGTATATCCCATAGTTTCATAAAAAGCCCTTCGTTAAAGTTTGAAGGGCTTCCCCATTTGTCTATGCAATTTTTGCTTGTAACCATTGTTCTTTATTTACCCCAAAGGGTTGCCGGCCACTTGCAATAAGTTGGCCAGCCTTTTTTACTTTTAGTCTATTTGCACGGGTGCGCCAGTGGCGATAAAATTGCCACCATCATAAACAAAGCTTTGCACCTTTGTTTTGTTGATCACTCCGGCAATTACTGGAGCGGTAATTCCGGTACCTAATGTTAAATCGCGAGCCGTGGCATCACTTGAAACTTTTAAGATCAACTCATCACCGGGGCTTGGCAAAGCATCACTTGATAATGCTAATGTTGCATCCTCTTCCAAGTCAATTGTTACAACAGACTTACTCTCTGAAGTTTCGAGCTCAATAGCTGCAGCAGATGCAAGAGCAAAAACTACAGCACTTCCTATTTTAAATTTTTCCATGATCGTTTGTTTTTAGATTACGCGTCTGCGGATATGATTGCTCCGTTTGACGTGTTATGGGTTGGAATTACAATATTGTAAAGTCTAAAGCCCATAGTGGTTTCTCTATTCTCTGGGTCGTTCTCAGCTAAGCGTGCGTATCTTTTTACTGATCCTTTCGCTTTTGCAGTACGTGGCGCATAGAAATAAACCGATGCTTCTTTCCCTTCAGTCACGCTATTGAAAGCGATTTTCTGAGTGCTTCCATCATACTTTGGTGCATATACATCTTCATACAAATCAAAGCCGGCCATTCTTGGAGGTGGGGTTCCTTCTTTATGGTTTGCCAACTGATTTCTCAAGTCTTTATCCTCAATACATAAATCGGATGCGTGATCTGTTGATAACACTAACACACGGCCTTTTAATGGCACTTTCAGTTTATTCAACTTCTTTTTAAGGTTATCCAAATCAGCATAGACCATTCGTTTTCTACCATCAACCGTTTCGCCAGTGGTTTCAATTATTGGGCTTGTTGCTGTATTTTCATATGGTGCCAATGAGTGCAATCCGTGATCTGCAGTTTGCTCTTCTAATGTTTCACGGTGCTGCATTTGCACACTGCCTATTTTATCATAAGGCAACGCATAGATTTCATCATCAGTAACAACCGTATTGGTAGTATCGTACTTAAATAATGAAATTACCGTGCTTTCATCTGGCCGAGCTGCAACCGCAATTGGATAGGTGTTATTATTGATCAACACTTCTGGATCAGCTCCAATTTCATTGAGCTTAATCACATCGTTGTTAACCCAATTATTTTTAGAAGGGATTCTACCCATCCAAGGCCTATCTAAATGGCGAAAATGCTTATTAAGCTCTTTTACAGCAAGCTCATTTTTTGCTACAGCTGCAAAGGCCATTTGCGGTATTTGATCTGTCAAACTTTCTACCGGGTGACCGCTTACCGCATTGAAAGTCAAAAAGGCAAGCATTATAACCGCCAATCCTACTATTTTTCTAATTGTATTTTTCATCGTTTAAATGGTATTATAATCGCGTTTTAGCGTGGTTTAATTTTCTTTGTTGTAATGTGCCGTGATTAGTTTTTCAGCTAATTCTGGATTCTCTTCTTCAAGAGTTGCCCAAAGTGCATCACCATTTTCAGCATCCAAATAAGCTTGGTAGCTTTCAAGAGCATCCTTTGTGCTTTCACCGCCCGGATTCTTTGGGTCTTTTTTGGTGTCGATTTTAGCCACCGGCTCTAAAGCTTCAATGGCTTTTTCAGCACCTTCGTAATTTGCCTCTGCAAATGCTTGATAGTGCGCGCGCATATCACCAGTGAATTTCTTCTCTTTTTCTCCTTTATCAAGTAGAGCCTTAATTTTTGCTTCTTTGGCTTCTTTTGATTGGCCATCTAATTTGGCTTGGAGCGTGGCGGCAGTATTTGCCTGCTCTCTTTGCTTGTCTAAAGCGGCATTAATTTGCGCTTCAGTAGCATCTTCCGGCAGTCCTAATTTTACTGCCAACACTTTTTTGTCCATAGTGGTTGTATTTGAGTTTTGATTTTTCTTTTTTGGTTCCGGGGTTGGTTCCGGTTCTTTAGTTACTCCGGGTGCGCCGGCAGCTACTAATTGTAAATGTGCTGCAGGAGTTATTTCGGCTTCTTCTTCAATAATGGAAGAGATAAGTCCTTCCTCTAAAGCTTCATCTGCGGTCATCCAGTGATCACCATCTTTCCACATTTCTTCAATCTCATCTTCAGTTTTATTGAAAGCTCGAGCATATTCTCTTTTATAATCATCTTCTAAATCTTGAAGGGATTTAAGCGACTTTTTTACTTGAGCTGCGGTACCTCTAAAACCACCTTGCGGTTTATGTACCATAAACTTGGAATTTTTATACGCTGAAGCTGTCTTGTTAAAAACAGCAACGATAAAGCTTCCGGAACTGGCTGCTAAAGCACCTATTTTTAATGGGATATTGTTTCCGAAGTTTTCCTTTAAAATGTTAACCATTTCATTGGCTTGAAAACAAACACCGCCTTCAGTGTTTAAATACAATTCAGCTTCTGTAGCACCTTCGCTTTTAAGTTTTTTTATTTCATTTTTTAAGTTTTTGGATGAAGCGTCCGCCCACGGGTGTATATATCCTTCAATAGATAAATAAGCCACTTTGTTCTTTACTTCAGCTGTAATGAGTAAAGAGCCGTAGTCTCTGGTAGCTTGTAATTCTAATAAGGTTTTAACCATCGCGTTCGTGTGTCTTGAGGTTACAAATTTGCGATGCGGTGGCCCAGTTTTAAAAAGTTGCTTGAATACTAACAGTGAAAAATCTGACTAAATACCAGTTAAAACCACCGTGAACTTTATAGTACTTTTTCACAGCCTAAAGGGGTGCGCCATCTTTGCAGTGTATGGCAAAAGATAAAGAACGCGCTACCGCTAAGCAGCTATTTATGAAAGGCGAAACGAATAAACGTATTGCCGAAATAGTTGGGGTGCAGGAAAAGACCATTTCTAACTGGTCATCAAAATACGGGTGGAAACAACAAAGGGAGGCAA
>DEXR01000050.1:178310-178691 GCA_002364245.1 Flavobacteriaceae bacterium UBA3179 | reverse complement strand
TGGAAACAACAAAGGGAGGCAAAACTCTCAAGCCACAAAAGCCAAGTGGAGAACTTGCGCAAGCTACTCGGTACGCTTACCAGTGAACGGCTCGAGCTTCAAAATGAAATTGAACGAGCAAAACAAAGCAACGACCTCGAGCTCGAAGGTGACCTTCGTAAAAAAGCCAACGGAATGGCTAATGAGGTCGCACATTACAACAAAACGCTGGAGCAACTTGACCGCGAAAACAAAATACCATTGGTGGTTTATATTGAAGTAATGGACGAGATCTTCCACGACTTGCAACGCGCGCATCCAAAGCTTTATACCAAAACCATCGATTTTCAAGAAAATCACTTAACCAAAGTAAGTAAGAAATATTAGTATGAGTAAAAAATT
>DEXR01000050.1:177925-178197 GCA_002364245.1 Flavobacteriaceae bacterium UBA3179 | reverse complement strand
AATATTAGTATGAGTAAAAAATTCAAATTTTGGGTTAACACCATTTACATCTTTATACGGCACGTATTATCACTATTGATTATAACACCTATTAGCGTGTTATTTCATTGTTGGTACAGCCTTATAACCGGTATTTCAACAAGACAAACCTTTTTGAATTTAGGATCTCAATTTTTAAAAGCCGGTGCCGGTGTTAAAATTGGTGATCCGCAAAAAATACCCTTGCGAGGTGGTAAGGTACGCACATCATACATCAAGAATATCTTTTTCAA
>DEXR01000050.1:148128-177795 GCA_002364245.1 Flavobacteriaceae bacterium UBA3179 | reverse complement strand
ACATCAAGAATATCTTTTTCAATTTCGGCCTTAATAAAATAACGGTAAGCTATACCGATAAACCTCACACCGTACGTAAATGAAAGCTGCAGACAAAAAAGCCTTAGAGGCATATAAAAAACGGCTGCAGTTTGCCCGTTCCGGTGGAGGTGTAAATACCTATGAAACCGAAGCGGATAAAAAGCAACGTATTACCAAAGCTAAGAATGACCCACGCTTTTGTGCGGAGTATTACTTCCCTCATTATTGCACGAGTCCAGCAAATGATTTTCATATTAAAGGCGCAAATTTGATTAAGAATGATCAACTTGCAAGAGTCTTTTTTCAATGGGGTCGTGGATTGGCGAAATCCGTTTGGGCAGATATCATTATCCCGTTTTGGCTTTCGATTAATGATGATGCAAATTATTTTGTTATTTGCACTACAAGTAAAGACCGTGCTTCAGAACTTTTAGAAGATCTTCGTGCCGAATTTGAAGCGAACCAACGCATCATTAACGATTTTGGTGAACAAATGAATCCCGGTAATTGGGAGTCTGGTGATTGGAAAACCAAAAGTGGTTTTATTGGAAAAGCTCAAGGGGTTGGGCAATCAGTTAGAGGTTTAAGGAAACAAAATCAAAGACCAGACTATATTGTGGTTGATGATTTAGAGACTAAAGAAGTTAGTGCTAATCCAAAGCGACAAAGAAAATATGCAAAATGGATTGAACGTGATTTGATTCCTACAATGGATGGATATCCAAGAAGGTTTGTATATGCTAACAATCGTTTTGAACCCGACATGATTATGACGATGCTTCAGAAATCTCATCCAAACTGGAAGGTTCACGAAGTAAAGGCATTTAATCCGGTAGATTATAAACCTACTTGGATTGAAAAGTATTCTAATGATTATTATAAAGAAGTAGTTGATGATATTGGAATTTTAGCGGCAAAAGCAGAATATAATAACGAACCTCATACAGAGGGTGTTATTTTCAAAAATGAGGATATCCAATGGAAAAAACTACCGCCGCTCAATCACTTTAAAGCAATCA
Source organism: Flavobacteriaceae bacterium UBA3179 (assembly GCA_002364245.1). GTDB lineage: Bacteria > Bacteroidota > Bacteroidia > Flavobacteriales > Flavobacteriaceae > Marixanthomonas. The sequence goes on along the minus strand of DEXR01000050.1, from coordinate 176,755 downwards.
CTGGTTTTTGGGATGTTGCCTATGCAGGAACGTCCACAGCCGATTTTAATGCGGTACGGGTGTGGGGATTGCATGGTAAAGAGTTTTATTACATCGATAGCTTTGTGCGCCAAAGCAAAATGCGTGAAGCCTTAAACTGGATGGCCGAGTTTCAACTTTCGTTACCGGAAACGGTAATCATCCATTGGAAGTTTGAAGCACAATTTTGGAATGATGAAGTGGAACGCACCATTCGCGATGTGCAAGATGCGTATCGCATTCACCTCAATTTGGTAAAAGTGGATACTCCACGCACCAAAAAGTACGATCGTATTTTATCCCTGCAGCCGTATTATCAAAACGAGCGTATCTATTACAACGAAGCCAAACGAAGCCACCACAGCACACAGGAAGGTATTAGTCAGCTTTTGGGTATTGAACCCGGTTATAAAACGCACGATGATGCGCCAGATGCCGATGAGCAAGCCATACGATGGTTAAGCAGTTGGATTTATACATCCAACCCTAAAAATACATTAACAGCAAAAATTAAACGTAAAGCACATTTCTAATGGCCTATATATTTCTTACTGAAGAAGATTTTGAAGCGGATATCCAAAGCCGCTTGCTCGAGGCAAACTCAACAGCAGGAGCTTCATATACACTTGAAAAAATTGAAAAGCGGCAAATTGATTATATCACATCAAAGCTTTCCGGAAGGTATGATATGGAAACGGTTTTTGCTGAAGAGGATGACGATCGTAATGGAGTGATCCTTCAAATATTAATGAACTTAGTTTTATACAAATTTTTACGGCGTAATGCAGCTCGAAAAATAACCGATGATATCCGCACCGATTATGAGTGGGCACTTAAAGAACTGGATAAACTTGAAAGCGGAAACGCCTATGCCGGGTTGCCATCTCGAAAAGATGAAGAGGGCGAAGTAAAGCCAAGAGTGATTTACGGAAATAATAAAAACCCAAATAACTATTTATAACATGGGATTAGGAAATTGGATACGAAAACAAACAGCTGCAATTGCCATTGCAAACAGCTCTATTTCAAATCGAGTGCTGAAAGGCATACCGGAGGATAGGCTTCGGGTGGAAATGGTTTCACGCGACTCATCCAGAGGTGGTAAAAAATCACTTTCCGGAAAGGTTAAAAAGTCGAATACTTTCTTTGTACCCAAAGAGATCAAAGATTGGAACGATGCCGTTTCGTTAGCGACCGACCCCGAACGGCCAAGCTTACTATTTTTATCAGAATTGTACGAAAACTTAATGCTCGATGCGCACTTTATGAGTGTGATGGAAAGCCGTATTTTACGTGTAGTACGCAGTAAATGGGATTTAGTGACCGAAAGCGGCGATACCAATCCCGATGTAAAAAACTTACTCGAGCAACCGTGGTTTGAAACCTTTTTATACCAAACGGTAATGAGCAAGTTTACCGGCATTAAAGTACTGGAGCTTTTTGATACCGATGAGAATGGCGAATTAATGGAATGCACGCCAATGCCAATGGCGCATATTTTACCACACCGCCAAGAGATTGCTGAAGAAGCCGGTGGCGAAAAAGGAACCTCGTATGTATCTGGTAACCTTGCCAACTATTACATTGAGATTGGCAACAATGGCGACCTTGGTATTTTAAGCCAAATAGCAACCTATATCCTTGCCAAAAAGCAAGCAATGGGTGCTTGGCTCGATCACTTGCATAAGTTTGGTGTACCGCCTATTATTATCAATACCGATAATATGACGACCGGCCGCCAAGAGGAGTTACTCGAAATGGGATTGGCAATGCATAGCAACCACGTCATGGTGCTGCAAGGCAATGAAGAGTTTACTTTGGGTGCGGTTCCGCAAACGGATGCCTTCCGGGTATTTAAGGAGTTTCTGGATTTACTAAATTCTGAAATATCCAAACGTGTACTGGGGCAAGATGGTACCACTCAAAATAAAGAAAATGCCGGTACGTATGGCAGCTTAAAAGTTATGGCCGAAGTGGCAGACGATCGCCACGAAAGCGATAAGCTTTTTGTAAAGTACATTATCAATAAAGAGCTATTGCCAAGGCTTCCTAAAATTTCAAGTTTTTACACGCCGTTGGCAAACCTTCAGTTTGATTGGGATGAGAGTGACGAACTTGATCAAAAAGAGTACGTGGAAAGCGCAGTTAAATTAGCTACTGCAGGTTTTGAATTGGACGTGGACGAGCTGAGCCAACGTAGTGGTATTACCATTACCGGATATAACCGCCCATTTTCAAACAATCCTACGGAAGAGGACGACAAAGGCAACAGTAAAAAAAAAAGCCCAACAACGCCCTTAAAATAGCCGCATTTTACAACCACGAAGGCTGTGGCCACGAACACGAACCACCGCAGGCGATTGATCTCTCGGTGTGGGATAAATTGATCACCCGAATTGCCAGGGCATTGTTCGATAAAAAGCTCAAGCCAAAAGACCTTGACAAAGAGTTGCTATTAAAAACCTATGAAGAGCTTCAAAAAGGGGCGAAAAAAGGCTATGGCAAAGAATGGGATAAACTGAATAAAGACGGTGACCTTCTCGTTACTGAAATTCAAAATAACTTATACTTGTTTAGTGCCGCTAAAAGCTATCAGCAATTGGTGGAGTTTAACGAGCTGTTGGTTGACGATGATGGTAAAATACGCAAGTGGACAGACTTCCGTAGAAAGGTGTTAGCGGTTCATAAAACGTACAATCAAAACTATCTTCAGGCAGAATATCAAACCGCCAGACGAAGCTCGCAAGCGGCCAAGCAATGGCAAAAGTTTGAAAAAGACAGCGATTTATTTCCCAACCTTATGTATAGAACCGTAGGCGATGAGCGTGTGCGCGATGAACATGACAAACTGGACGGTATCATTAAACCGCTAAACGACAAATTTTGGGATACGCATTACCCACCTAATGGGTTCCGGTGCCGTTGCTCGGTGCAGCAGACTTCTAAAAAGGCAACCAAGGGAACGCCAAAAGTTAAAATTGATAAAGGCTTTGATAACCACGTAGGCAAAACCGGCAAGGTGTTTAATGAAGAAGATCATCCGTATTTCGCCATTCCAAAAAAGGAACTGGATAAACTAAAAAAACTGAAACGCCCGGACGATGAGTAAAATTGAAAAGAACCCCGATTTTTTACAAATGGCACGCACCCTTAAAAAGGATGCCATTCGCTATGCGCGTGTGACCGGGTTAAACTTTTTTCAAGATAGTTTTTACAATCAAGGGTTTACCGATAAAGGGTTTGAAAAGTGGGAAAACCGAAAAGGTGATATTGACCCCGGACGTAAAATACTGGTTAAAAGCTCGCATTTGCTCAACAGCTTGGATGTGGAAGATGACGGTAAGAGCAAAATAACCTTTTTTAGCGATGCTGAGTATGCCGATATCCATAACAACGGCGGTACGCTCAACATTCGTATTACTGAAAAAAGCCGCAAGTACTTTTGGTATATGTACAAAGCCACCGGCCAAGGAAAATGGAAAGGCATGGCATTGACCAAAAAAAACCAATTTACGGTAGTGATACCACAACGACAATTTATAGGCCATAGTGAAACCTTGATGGATGATCTGGACGAATGGCTTTTAAACACTATTATAAAACGATTTAAAACCCTTTAAAATGGTAGCAGAAAACTATATTCAAGATTTTACCGAGCTGTACAAAGAGCTTTGCGAAAAAGTAACGGCCAATATTGAAGAAATAGCGTGGCAAGACCTTTGGCACAATCAAGTTAATTTTTTGCAAGACGAGCATCCATTCCCTACGCCGGCATTGTTTTATGCCATTCGTATTATAGATGTGGATGACCTTTCAGAAAAAGCGCAAGATTGTAATGTGCAAGTGGATATGTACCACTATTTTGAAACCTTTGCAGATACCTATGTTGGTAGTTACAACCAAGAGAGCGCGCTCGCTTTTCTTCAGAATTGTAAAAAGGTATACCAACTATTTCACAGCACCAATGGCGAAAGTTACAGCGGTATGCGCCGTATTGCATTTACACCGGTTGATACTGGCGATGCCGGAAACTTATATCGGCAAAGCTTTGTGTGTCAATTACGTGATCTTAGCGCGATGGATGAGTTTAATACCTTCACGCCGGGCGATGTAGATGTGATTAAAGGAACGGTACCCATTGTAGAACCTAATGACGAAAGCTATAAACTACCTACCTCCGGTACATAACATCTTCAAGGGTGGCGGCACTTAAATAATGCTTATGTGCCGCTTTGGCCAAGCAATATTCGTTTGTGAATTTTTTGACTACTGCATTTCCTATTTTTTCGGTAATGGCAGATAATCGGTTGTACTCACGGATGGCATCTTTGTGTTTTCGGGCGGTGTTTGGGTTGGAAACTACGGGCATAGGGTGCGGTTTTAACAAATATAACAGCAAATTATATACCACGCAACCCTTTGCATATGGTCGAAGTTAACGGGTTGTTAACAGTTAAATTACTTCTAAAAAAGAAGGTAAATCATTAGAAGTTGGCATTATTTCCATTATTGCGCAATCTGCAATTGGCACACCTTCAAAAGACAATACTTCAAATCCTAATTTTTTCATTTCCTTTTGAGGATGTTCGGTATGGCCAGCTTCATAAGCTGAGTGCAAATCGTATCTTATTTTCATTTGGAGCCCGTTACCGTTATTTTTTGGGTATTCCCGGCGTACAGCTTTACTTGATCATTTAAGTAGCGGCTATTGGCTAAGAGATCGCTTTTGGTGGTATCCAGTTGGATGGTGGTATCCCAAAACTTCACGTAAAAGTCAATGAGCAGCTCTTGGTTTCCGGTTACGGTGATATCGTTTACGTATAAGCGATTGCCTTTGGGCGTGGTGCTGTAAGTAATGGCCATTGTTTTTTCGGGCGCATTGAATTTTTGAAAGTGCTGCGTCACGATCACCCCGGTATCGGTATGCTTAAATTTTTGATCGCCTTTTTTGGTAAGGCGCATACTTTTGCTGGTAAAGCTGTCTATTTTATAGGTCACCTCATTAAGATCACTACCGGTAAGTTGGTTATATGCAGTACTACCAGTTTGCGCAAACAACGGCGCTGTGATCAATACGAATAATAGGAGTAGTTTTTTCATTCTACTTTTTTTAATACTTCTTTTTCTACCGTTGTTTTTTTTACCTCCCCTTGATAAAACCAATAAATTATCGCTTTACCATAAGAGTCAGTGCCTCCATAAGTGAATGATCCACTTTTGTTTTCTTGGTGTTTGAAACGAACTACATCGCCGGGTTCTAATTTTTCCATAATAGTTGACGGTTTTAAAATATTGGGGAGTACAACAAATATACCATTTTTTTGAAAAACGCCGAATAACGGTCGCTAAAACCCATTGAAACGGGTTTTAGCTTTGCGTTATTAGTCATTTAAGAGTCCATACTAAACCGCGCTTTACTACGGCACCATACATCGCATTGGTTAACATCGCAATTGGTGCATTTCGGCAAATGGTGGCGTATTTCAGCTTCAGCGATGGTGTCTTGCCAAAAGGTGATGATCTGGTCTTCTTTTAAACCCATATCAAACAACTGGTGATTGATATGGGTGCATTGTTCTTTTAAATTGGTTTTGGATGGTCGGCCATACTTGGCAAGCATCCAACCGATAAACGCGCCTAAGCCTGCAGTTAAAAGCGCGACTACTGTTATTAGTATTGGTATTTTCATCTTCCACGGGTTTTAAACAATCCTATTTTAATCCCAATAAAGCCACTGCCTCTGGTTGGGGTTCCGTATTCGTATAGATCACTACGCTCTGTAAATTGATAGGCGGTGTACAGTTTAAAATTGGGGCTTATGGCAAATGCAGCTTCCAGTTGTGCGCCGGCACTAAAATCGGCCCCCACGTGTTTGCGGTCTATTACACCATACCCGGCGGTGGCTGTAAACTCAAATGGTGCTGCAAAGGTTAAGGTGTAGCCAAGGTTTAATGAATACCGTCTATAATCACCGCCTTGAAGGTTGCTGTATTCAAACTCGGGTGCTACTAGCATATAACCAACGGATGTTTGTTTGCCTTGCCATTCGCTTCTAAAGAGTAAGTCTAAGGTTCCGGCATCGTTGCCACGGTCATCGCCTATAAATAAAAATTTGGCGTCTTGAGCAATGTTAAGCGTGATTCGATCTTGTGCGAAAAGGCTTGCTACGTTCAACAGCAACACCAAGGTTACTGCGATTTTTAAAATTGTTACATTTGTTTTCATAATCATTCGTGATTTAGGAGGGCACATACTTGCTTGGTGGCGGTAGTGCCCTCTGGTTATTAACTATTGTTTGTTTTCTTATTAAATATCCTGCGCAACACATAGCTGCGTACAATGCTTATTACAGTAAAATACACGGTTATGGTTACATTTTTTGTTGGCGTGCTTTCAATGCCTAATAATGGCAATATGATAAAGATGGAAACCAACGAGATTCCAAACCCGACAGCTGTATTTGTTACGGCTTCGATTAAACTGTTTTTTTTGGTTTGCATTTATTGAGTTTTTAGTTTTTGCAATTCCTTTAAGTCGTCCAGTATCGCACTAAAAAGTTGAAGCGTGTTTTTAAGGTTGCGCTTGCTTTTTGGGGATCGTGCACGCTCTTTAGCATATTTCAGATCCTCTATAATTCGGGATACTTCTTTTATTCGATTTTCTAATGTGTCCATACTTAACTTTTAAGTTGATTTCTTTCTTTTTCACTATCCTTACAACCGGAACATTGTATTGCGCATTTAGAACCACCAAAACCACTTTCCATACAATGAAAATCATTTTTTTTAAGTTGATTGCTACTATTCATGTGGTGCTGATAGGAAGGTTTACTCAAAAGCAAATCGACCTCTTGCAGCTCTTCCGGACTGCAGGCGTTTAAAAATTGCTCTGGTGTGATATCGAGGGTGTAAACTTTTTGTAATTGTGGCATAGTGCGTAATTTTGTGTTATGGTAAAAACGGCTTATTGGTTTCGGTACACAGAAGGAGGCGGTCATCGGTATGCGGCGGTGGTGGCAGATTCGCTTGAGGAGTGTTTTGACAAGCTCGAGCGTGAGCTTGGTGCCGACCCACTGGAGGCCACATACCTTAACCGTTCCTTTGATGTGGTTGAGTGATCAACCGGTTTTCTTTCCAAATTCGTACGGTTTTTCTTTTGGCATTTGAAATTCAAGGGTGTCGTTGATCAAATCCAACGGGAAGTATTTTTCACCTTCATATTCAACAGCTTCCAGTACTTTAAAGGCAAGTGCTTTTTTGCCTTCGTGACCGTAGCTGTCTTTTATTTGTTGGCCAATATCACCGAGGGATACTTGACAAGAACCGTACTTGTTATTCTTTTTGTTAATCGAGATGTAACCTTTTGGAGACAGTTGCAAGTACCATTTTGGCTTATCACCTTCGTCTTTAAAAACAAAGAGATTGTTCTTTTCAATATCGCCTAACAGTTCTACTGCTTTTTGATTGATATACATGACGTTTGTTTTTGATACACTCACTTTTGCAAAGGTTGAGTATCGGGTGTTTTTCTTTTTTTCTACTAATACGGGTTTCATTTTTGTATCGGGTTTTAAGGGTTATATTTTACGTTAAATTCATAAAGTCGTCATCGTTGGCATCGTAGTCGTCCCAATCGCCCATAAGGACAATGTAGAGGGCGATGATCATCATTATTATTATAAATATTCTCATTGGTTTGGGTTTTAGGGTTAATGCACTGAGTTATGATCATCTTCCCAATACCGTTGATTAATATAGGTTGATGCGTGGGCTTTGTGTTGATGTTTTCGGCTCAACATGCCATTGTATGATTTTATGCCTTTGATGGCTTCCATTTTATCTTTTTTACTGAGGCGTTTCCACGCTTTTTCACTGGCCACTTTTTTTACTTTGTGGTTGTAGAGCTTCCAGAAAGCTTCAAAGCTTAGATCGGGTTCGCCAATGGTGATTTCAAAGTTTTTCTTGAGGTTTACCATCCAGACGTTTTTCATAATGGTTTCAAGTGCCGGGAATTTACCAGAGCTGAAAAGCCATTTCATTTGCTTACCACTCAATATGCCTTCATCAATTATAAAGGCTGTTAAATTGCCGTTTAAATCGTATTTAAACGTCCATATAAAGCCGTCTTGAATGCTTTTTACAGTGTACGTGGTTTCCATTACTTCTTGTTTTGTTGTTTTTCTACTTTTTTAAAGACTTCGGCCCAAAACTCATCCAGTTGCTCATAGGTTAAGCCACAATCTTGGATAAGTGTTTCGTTTATTGCTTTTACACGTTGTACGGTTTCTTCAAAAGTGATTTTCATTACGCTAATTTTTGGTTTATGTAATTGGCCACTTCGAGCAGATGGGTGCGTTCTTTGGTTTGGTATTCATCCATATGGTTACGAATGTGGTTTTCCAGATACATAGCTTCGTAGGGCTTTAGGGTATGGGCAAATTCCTTTTTCTTGCCGGGGTTGAGTGTTTTTTCAATTTCCTTTTTTCGTATTTTTTCAAATACCTGCAGGAGAATGCTGTACATTGCTCGGTGGCACACGCCGCATTCAAAACAATAGATTTCCTTGTCGCTCAATGAGCTCAAGGCCTTTATCTTTGGCACTGTAAGGCTTAAAGTAAGCGGTGCTATTAAGTTGAGATGGACAGTTGATTGTTGGTTGATAGTATTCATCGTTTAATATTTTAGGGTTCAACACAGCACGTAGGCGGATGTTTACATTTTCGTTGCGCAGGCGTGCAATTTCATCTATGAGTTTGTGTTCGCTTTTACGGGGCAAATTGTGCGGCACCAAGTTGCTTTGTTTATGCCGATAGGTGTCTTTTAACAAAAAGTCTGTGTACCGCTCAATGTGGCCTTCGTTTTCTTGGTATTTTTCTTTAAAGGTCATTGTTCAGTCAAAAAAATTAAAGCGTTAATCAGATCCTTTTTATCTAAGCAAATTTTAGAATCACCTGTATCGAAATAGTCTTCAGATTTTAATTCCATAGAAACACCGTATTTATCTTTGGTAAATTTGACGGTTTGTGTTTTTGAAATTGGCTTTAATGGATTGCCAGTGTCTACGTGTGTTGTGATTTCAATTGATTTCATCTGCATTCAGTTTTTGGTTCACTTAATCGGGTTTCACATGTTGGGCAAAAGAGGGCGGTAACCTCACAATTAACCGCCCCTTCAATTACCCGTAAGCGGGGAGCTACATATTCCATACAATGTGGGCAGGGTTTCATAAATTTTTAAAATCTGATTTATAAACACCTATTTGAAATTCTAAAGCATTATATGCTGTAACACGTAAAAAATTTAAATCAACATCATGTCTGCGTTTTTGGATGCTTTGTATTTTTTGCTGATCAATTTCAAGTTGATTAATTTTTTCAAGTATATCTTTTGCCTTATTAAATGTTTTTATATCCATATTATGACGGTTTTATAACATTCCTTCCAGTGCAGCGACTATTTTACTGCACTCGGTTGGGTTCATTTTTTTTAATGGTTTGTTTACAGGGCTTTTATCGCTTTGCAACCAATTGCCAAAGCGTGGTAGATCGGGTACACGTCCGTATTTGGTGTTTGGCATTGTCCAACCTACTTGATGCAACAGGCTTTGTATGTATTTGTGTTGGCCGTTAAAGCGGTCAAAATATGCCCAATACATGGGCGTGTCTTCTTTAAAGGCTTTTACCGGACGTTTGCCAAGTTTTTCGATTATTGCGTTTGCTTGCTCAAAGTTGAGATCGTTGCAGCTTATTTTGCTCACATCGCCAGTTGCCCATTGCACGTACTCTTCTTTTGTATCGCGATTGGGCGCGTTCATGTGGATCAGTTTTTTTTGGTACTTGGTTGCTTTCATAATTAGACGTTAGACATTAGATGTTAACCATTAGATTTTATGCTATTTAATAGGTATAAATACCATTTATGCATATTTAGTGACCGGGGCAGGACTCGAACCTGCAAGAAACCTCGTACGTTTTCCTGTTCTACCAGTTTCAATAGCCAGGAGTGCATATCGCGTTTACCAATTTCGCCACCCGGTCGAGACTTTCCGGGATTGCCCGGAAGTTTCTGCCACACTATCGTAGTGGCCAACGGCGTTTCTGTAATTAAGAGTTGTTTCCTTTAAGCATCACTCCATCTTTTTTGAAACTACCGTTAAATTATCCCATTAATTAAGGTGGGCGGAACGGTAGTAACCACATTACAGCGTGTTACTGCTCCCTACAGTCTAAACTGTTTTTTTGCCAGGCGCAGGTAATGAGATGCTACCCATCTTTTGCATTGTGCAATTCTTTCCGGAAGGCTTGCCGTTCTTTATACGTAAGCTCATCGGTTGTGATCCATTTATTGTTGCTGTCTAAATACAACAGCTTGCCGTTTACCAAATATTGATCATCTTGCGGTTGCGAGATGGTTACACTGGGCGTTGCTACACTGTGATATTTTACGGATGCTGCTTGATCTGCAGCTATTTGGTTTTCTCTATGGCTCATAAGCTTGAAAATTGAAGTGAAACATCCTGCCATTTTTGTTTGTCATCGCGAACGTAGAGACGGCAGTATAATGAAGTACCCACTACGCGTTGGCAATCTTCGAGTTTGTCAAACTCGGCCATTAGTTTATCATCGCCCAACTCGCGAACGGCTTGGCGTGCTTTTGCCAATAGTTTGGGGTCGTATTCCTTTTTTGAGCCTTTTACCAAAAGGTTGTCCATAATCTTGTACATCCCTTTGTTGCGGTCTTCAAACTTCTCTTTAAAGATGTCTTTTATAGCACCAATATGTACCGTTGCCTCTTCGGTAAACTCGAATTTCTCTTGACGATCTACGGTCACTTTTATATTGTCAGCTTCATTTTTTAAGCTGAAGCTCTTGGTTTCTTTTGGCTCTTTGTCATTGATTAAATACATACGTTCGTACAGCTTATTCGCTTCACGAATGGTGTATTCTTTTAGCTCGGCCAACTCTTTTTGTAGGCTCTTAAATTTTGAAGCTGCATGCAGCGTAAAATCCTCTTTGTCCTTATTAAAATCGTTTCGGGCTTTAAGGCGTTGCTTTTTTTCGGTCTCTTCGCGGCGTTTTAGCTCGGCTTGTAACTCTTCAGCAGATAGTTTGCTGATGTCCATTTTTTCTTTTGTTGCGGTTTCCATCGTATTTTTTATTTTAGGTCAAACTCAATTTTAAGTCCGGAACCGGAACGGGATATGTAGTATTCCATTTCTTTTTCATCAGCAATCTTCTCTAATTCTGATAACTGTCCACTGCTTAAAGTTTCGTTTGTATTTATCTTCAATTTTTTCAACTGAGTATCAGTCCAAGATGTCTTATCATTAAAATCTTCAGTGAAGATTTTATTTAGTTTGGCTCTTAATTCTTGCATTTTTGATGTTTGTGTTTCCATTTCAATAGGGTTTATGTAGTTAATAAAATATCGTTTGCTTGATCTACCAGGGCGTTATATTCTTGAAAGGTGGTATCTGGTATGCTATCCCAATCTAAGTCTTGCGCTTGGTCATACAGATTCTGTATGCGTACACGGTTGTGGTTTTTAATCGCTTGTTGTAATTCTTTTACTATTTCTAAAGCGATGATATCTTCATTCATAGGAGGTGCTGCATTCATAGTTATTAGTTGTTTAAGGGTTTAATATTGAGCCATTGTACTACTTGGCGTATTTTGACTTCTATTTTTGTTGATACTATTCGTTCTCTTGGCTTCACTTTTTCGCCAGTACGTAATTGGTTTAATACCGTGAGGCATTCGGCGCGCTCTTGGTGCATCATTATCTTTTCGCCGGCAGTAAACTTCTCACGGTTTTGGCGGTTGGCATATTCAAGCACATCGGTTAATTGATCAAATCGTTCTTGGGCTGATATTTCCATCAATTTAATTGTGGGTTTAAGGTTAATTTTGTGGCGTTTTCTATCAGCTTTTTGCTGTAGTATTGCTTTACGTTCCATACGTACTTCTCGTAGAGCTTTTTCATATCTTCAGCTCCCGGATATTCTTTAAGCTGAGAGGCACACATACAAAATTCAACTTCATATTCACGGTACATTTTTAACCAGTAGTTAAACAATGCTGTGTTTGCCAATAGCTGCTGAAAGTTATCGGTATCGGTTTCTAATTGTTGGGTGGGAACATCCAGTTTTTTGGCAGCGTATTGTTCGCACCAATGAAACCAATGTTTAAAGACAAGCTTTTCGTAGCTGTCTGTTGAAATTCGAAGGTATTTTATTGCGTCTTCCATAATGTTATTTATAAATCGCCCCAATAATCGGCTGCGCCTTGGTGCCATATTATATAATCGTCTGTCAACTTACCCCTGCTCATTCTACTCTTTGAAAAGGCTTTAAAGCCTTCCACACGTATCTTGATATCTGCATCAAATAGAATATCGCGGCCAATAGCACCCACCGGACGTTTACCTTGCGCATGACTATTGAATATGAATAGTTTTTTAGGGAAGTCTGAAATTAAAGCCTTGTAGCTCGCTTTATCGAGATCGGCATATTGTACCGAGTCTATAAAGATCACGTTTGGGCTTTTATGCTTGGATAACCGGTTGCGTAATTCTGATATGGGTTCACGATCTAAGATCATAAACGAGCCTTTTGGGCATTGATCCATATTGTTATCGATTACTGCAGCTTGCATACTTTTGCGTGCGCCTTCTTCCAGTGTGTTGTACACTACTTTGGTTTTTGGCAACATTGCCAACTCTCTGGCCAATTGCATTAAAAAGGTGGTTTTACCGTTTGCACTTTCGCCGTACACAAACCAAGAACCGGAACGCTCTGGATTGCCAAGCAATTTTTTAAATCTTCCCGTTAGGGGTATGTCAATGAACTTTTTCTTTATTAGCTGATCTACTGATACAGCGCGTCTTTTAGCCATACAGATTTTTTATGCTGTTACGGGTTCTTGTTTCTTTTGAAATACGTTTATTAAATGTTTAATCTCACTGTCCTTTAAAGCGGTGTATCGGTACACTTCTTTAAGCTTGCTTATTGCTGAAGGCACATCATTGTTTGAAGCTGTGAGGGCTTTGCTTATTTCGTCATCGTGCATATAATGCATCTCAGCGCGAACACCTTTTGGCATTTCGGCTTTCACTTCTTCAAAAATGACTTCCTTTTGCTGTAATGTTCTTAAATGGTAGCGTTCTACTTCGCGCTTTACGCGGCGGTAGTCTTGCTCGCAGGTGTGGTAAATGGTATTGATGCGTTGCTCATCGTGTAGGCCATTGGTATTGCATACCAATTTCACATCGTTTTCGCTAATAGGGTCGAGCCTTATAAATTTTCGGCCACCACGTGAGTATAACTCTTCATATCCTATCTTGGCGCGGTTAACACCTCTTAAAATGCGTTTTTCGAGTGCTAAAACACCACTTAAAATAAAACCGCAGTTGCCGTCCATTTCATTGTAGAAATCCATAAAAAGGTCTAATTGGGAGTCTTTGAGCTTGTCAAACTGATCGATGATCAATAATGGCTTTCGCAATCCCTTAATATGCTTTATAAAGCGGTCTACAATTTGGTGTAGCGTTCCGTGGCGATCTACACCTGCAGCTTGGCAAAGGTTTTTTATGTATTCTTTGCGCGTCCATACGTTCATGCACTCGATGTAAATGACCTCGTCATGGTTGCGTTCAAAGTACTTGTAACTTTCGCTTTTACCTTTTCCGGCATTGTCGGCAATCATTAAGGTGATGCCTTCAGACTTTGCAATACGGCACGCATTGTTCACCAATTTGAAGTTTACGGTTTCGGCGGTTTTCCATTTGGTATTGATACGGAGGTTCACCCGAACGCGGCGCCACATCTCTTCGGATATGTTATGCCATTTTCTATTGACAATCTTGTTAATGGTGGCACCGCTTACTTTTGCATTTCGAGCTACTTTGTTTTGGCTCGACCTTGCAACTTTTCGTGCTACTTCAATTGTAATTAAGTCCTTTTCGTGTTGTATTAAACTCATGGTATAAGGGTGTTTACATTCGGTTTAAAATATCGTTGGCTTCTACTTGGCTACGCTCTTCTTTTGGAAGGCGACCGCCCATTTTTATAAGAAGGTCTTGCTCTTGTATCACGCTTTCTGGAGTGATACCCGTTTTATTGCGCAGCTCTTCCAGTTGGGTCTCTACATCTTTAATTTCTTTGGCACGAACACCATAATCATCTTGCCAAGCCGTTTTTGCACCTTCGCGCATTAATGCCGGGATGCTTTCATGACCGCGTTTTGTTTCAGCATTGGCCACATATTCAAGTTTTCCATCTGTACGTTTGCGGTACAGGCGAATGATGCCCATATCTTCGGGATCATACTTAACCGTGAACTTTGCACCGGTGTATTTTACACGGAAGTTGGTATCGATACGGTTATCGGCATCGTACACTTCGTATTCGTGCTGTTGTTTTGCAACGGTCATTGTTAAGCCGCCACGGTTGTAGGTAACTTGCTTCGGGTTTTCAATCCAAAACAGATCAACCATATCTAAGAAGTTAACCGCTTCACTACGTGGTGCTTCTTGGTTGTACACCTCGGCACGTGTTAAGGCTTCAAAATGTGGGTGCGTAGCGTTATTCCATTGTTGTACCACTATTCTAAAAGCTTTGAGCAGATCTTCTTTGCTTTTTAGTTTATGGCGGTTGGCCATAACAAAGTCCATATTGGGTTGGTTGTCTTTGTTTCGTACTTTAATACCTTGCCCATCGCTAAACCACATACGACCAATACATTGTTGCTGAAAGCGGTTAAATACTTGCTCTATTGGGTTATTGTGCGCGTATGCTTTGTGTGGGTGGTGGGTTCCGCCATCTTTGGCTACTGCTTTTGAGTACAGCTCTTGCATGCGCCCGGATTTGTGACCGGACTGATTATCATAGGTTAAATAATACGGACGTTTTTCGCCTTGTTTAAACGCCATTTTAAGGGCTTTAAAATGGTCGGTATGGTTTTCTGTTTCGCTGAAATTCCAACCGATGATCTTTTCAGAATACACATCGATTATGATGTTCATTTTTAAATTAGCAGCCATACCTAAGCTGTTATCCTCAAGGTGCAGCCAATCCAGTTTGGTACCGTCCATTGCCCAATACGCATTGGGGAACCACGCCGAGCTATCTCTTTTAAGGTGATGCTGAAAGTCATTAACAAAGGCTTCGCGCCCGTGACGACCGTACGTCCAAACTCGTTTGTTTTCGGGTTTATCAAGCCACATTGCAATAGCACTTTCTGAAAGGGAAGGCCAATCGTTGTCTATCGCCACATTTTTATAGGTATGGTGCAGCACCGGTATGGTAATTTTATGAGGCTGTGCATACATGGCAAGTATCCAGTCTGCGACTTCGCCTTCAATTTTAGCGGCGTGGCCATTACCAAAGTTTTTGTGTACCAAAGCAGCGTAGCCTTTTTCTATGTACTTTTTATGTTTACGTGATAAGGATCGGGCATTGCTTGGTAAGGTGTGAGGGTATAAGTTTGGGTCGAGCTCTGTAATGGCATCGGCTAATTTTTTCCAAGTATCGGTTACTCTCGATTTGCCAAATACACGGGTGCGTCTTTTTTGGTCGGTGATCAACTTATCGCACATATTAAGTATTTGTGCATTTGTAAAGTATTCGCGTTGGGTAGGCTCTGGAAGGTTGCGACCGTCTTGCAATTTAAAGTTTGCAAAGTATTTTGAAGCTTCCAAATCGGGCTGCAGTAAAGAGGTGATATACTGCGTTGTTTGTTTTTTAAATGGATCGCCGTATTTTGATACTATTTTATCGCGAAACCTTTTCGGTATGGTTTGAAAATCGATAAGGGCGGTTCTACCGTTGCCACCGGTGCGGATCGTTTTTGCGTAGCGGTTGATCAAGTTTCTATAATCAGTTATTTTCATAACTGGTTGCTCATCCTTATAAAGGAGGCCACCTTGCACGCACATTACATTTTGGTACACTTCGTAAATCATGCGCTTACAATTATTGGATCAACTACTTCTATTTCCATTATAGGGTCTCCCACAATTTTTAAAACTGCTTGAGCATCTTTCCTAATGGCTTTCGCTTTTTTGTTTTTCCCTTTTTCGCCTCTTAGTACTTGGCCTATGTACTGCTCGGTACACTCATACTTCTCAGCCAAGGCACTTTTATTTATCTTTTTTATCTGCGAATCAGAGAATTTCAAATTTTTTTCCATAGTTTTGGTTTCAAATCTGAAACAAATATACAAACTTGTTTGAATTAAACAAACTCATTTGAATATAAAATCAAATATATTTGAACGCATCAGTAAAATTGCTGATCACTATGGCTTGGAAGGTATTCCCGAACTGGCTGAAAAACTGGGCTATAACAGCCCCGAAAAGCTGTATAGGTTGAATAGGTCAGAAACTGCAAGGCCATCATTTGATATGATAAGCGACTTTGCAAGTGCTTTTGATACCTTGAATTTGCGGTGGTTTATCACTGGAAAGGGAAGTATTGAAAAAATAAATACAAACGAGTTTGACAAAGCAGCCGAACCCGGGGATCAATATCAAACATCCGGAAGCAAAGAAGTAGGATTGTTCAAGTTATTAGCTGCAGAACTATTTAACGAACTGGAGCCACGTTTAAAGAACTACGATAAAAAACTGGAAGAGCTTCACGATCGCATTTCACTAAAAGAGGAAATTGAAGACTTAAAAAGTGAAATTTCAAATAAAGGTGCTGCTAAAACAAAAGGCTGAGGTTCGGGTTCTCATCGCTTCCAAACAATTCATCTAACATTAAAGTAAGTTTACGATCACCAGTAGAGGTGGCAATAGCTTTGTACTCAATCTCAATATTTTTAAGAATTGTATCGGCCTCATCCGGGCTAATCTGCCCGTTCTTTAATTGATTGGCGGTTTCGCGTACCGTTGCTAATAAGTTTGTGTATTTACTCAATTCTTTTTGTCTTTAATGAATCTATTAAGGTCGAGCATCTCTTCTAATAAAGTTATTTTATCAGCCCGATCACGCATTGCTTTTCTGAAATACTTATTAATAAAATATGCAGTAATTGCAGTAAAAAATACTACGCCTAAAGCATAGAGATGTAGCAAAGCATCGTCTATTTTTAATGAAGTATCAAACACCCAGTATAATTGAATGGTGTAAAAATAGACCGGTATTAGGTATGCAGATTTGTAAGGTTTAAAAATTGAACCCACAACGATTAATAGTGGTGAAAGGCTTTGTGTTAATACCCAGATGTAGGTTTGAGAGTCCGCAAACCCGTGTGTATTGGACAGCTCAAAATAAAAAACCTTATCCAGGAACAGTATCATTCCGGATAAGGTTAAAACAAGCGTACCAAAAATTCTAATTGCCGCCCTGATTACCGGGTCGTTCGATTTTGTCTTTGTCGACTTCGTCTTGATAGTCATTTTTGTTTAGTGTTTCTGGCGTACAGCTAACAGCAAGTAACGCAATTGCCATAATGGCGAATACTACTTTTTTCATTTGAAATTGTTTTATGGTTCAATCTCAAATTTAGCTATTTGATGCCTTATATTAATAAAATTGGACGGTAGTTATACACATCATGTTAACTAATTCGTTTGACTAAAATACAAATTAGTTTGCAAATAACGCTAAAAAATTGACCGGGGAGTGGTTTTTTTTTACTTAAACGAAGCGATTTTGAAGGGGTGTTACGTATATGAAATCATAAAATATTAGTGTTTATAAGGGATAACAAAGCTTTTTAATAAAAAGTTATGGTATTAACCCCCTTTTAATTTGTCATATTATTGAATTAACGACGATAAATATAGTATTTTCATTAAATAATTAACGTGTTTTTTCTTACAATTTTGAATAACCAACTGAATAACCAACTGAATAACCAAGAGATTTTTTACAGTTGGATACCTCCCAAAGTCAATTCCAAAAATATCCTTGTCAATTATGAAATATGACCATTTAAAACAGCATTCAAAAGCCTTTAAATAGTAGTTTTAACGCCTTTTTAATATCAATAGGGTGGTTGGTGGTAGTTAATAGTAAATACCTATATTAGTCCGCAGTATTAAAAAGTTATAAGACAGTGGTAAATTGTACTTTTTGAATTTACATTAAAAAAAGCGCTATTATGCGCTCAAGCCTTGTAAACAAAAGAAAAATCGACCTTTTTTATATGAACCTTTTATGTATTAATTGTTTTGAGGGGGGTAAAAGGAATATAATTTTTTACGTGCCATAGCACGGACTTAACTATCTGTATAGTAATAATTTATAATTTTGGCACGTCTTTTGAATTTTCAGAAGTATAATTTTAAAATGAAATGGTATGAAACCCTTTAAACTTTTATTCAGCTTTAGCTTAATTGCCATTCTTTTTACATCTTGTTATACTGAGCCGGTTGTTGAGGAAGAGTATATTGATCCTGTTGAAACTATAACGCTGGCAGAATTAGTAGCTTCTTACGAGTTATGGTATGTTGATATTGAGCGAACCACAGGAAACGGTCACATTCCTTTTTTACAAAAGGCTTTTACCATTTCTTTTCTACACGGGACAGTTTCGGCAAATAATAATTTAGTTGGGATTGGAGACCAAGGATATGGTTATGGTATCGAAGTGGGATATTATGATACGTTCGATTTCGAATTAGATATTTCACACAATATTGATGGCCTTTACACTTTTGAAGTTACCCAGTTAAGCGATAATACAATTGAACTGTACAACAGGTATTATAATACAAGCTATGTTTTGGTAGGGTATCAGCGTAGTAACTTTAATTACAATAAACTGTTTTACGAGAACATCCATTATTTTTTACAGGAATATGTTACTTGGGAAAAGACCTTTACCAGCGAATATGGAAATTTAAATGAATTTGACAACGAAACTTTTGTTCAATTTTTGCCGGGTGGTGGCGATGGAAATTTTAGAAGTTCACAAGATGAATACGGAACAGATATTGATACCATTTATTGGGATTATACAGGTATTTATAATGTAGACAATGTCCCTAATGACCCGTATTTAAAATATTTAACATTGGATTATGATTACTTGGGCAATGAATACTTTGAACTTTCCGTTGTAAATGACAACACGATAGAGCTCTTTCATTCAGATTCTGGAACGTTGTACCGCTTTAAAGGAAGAGGCTATATTCAGTATAAAAATAACGAAGGAAAACTACGATTATCAGATGCTGAAATTGAAAAACAAATGAAGAAAATAAGTAAATTCTAAATATATAAACCCTTTTTTTGGTTGGTTAGTAGAAGCCGTCCTACACTGCTTAGTTTAGTCAGTTGGGGCGGTTTCTCGTTTTAAAGGTTTCCTATTTATAAAAATTCATTTCATCTAGATACTTCCAGACGTTATGCGGTAACATAGGACGAATATTCATACCCGATTGTATCCCTTTTCTTATAAAAGTGGAAGAGAGTTCCATAATTGGGGCGTCTACTTTTGTAATTTTAGGGTGACCATCAAATTGAGTTTCAATAGTTCCTTCGGAAATTCTAGGGTATACATAAATGGAATAACGGTCTAAAATAACTTCATAGTTTTTCCATTTATGAAAACTCTTTAAGTTGTCTTCTCCCATTATTAAGGAAAATGACTTTTCAGGATATTTTTCCTCTAAATGTGCTAATGTGTTGGTCGTATAATTGGGCTGTGGGAGATCAAACTCAATATTGCTGGCTTTTAGTTTTGGATAGTCTTCCAATGCAATACGCACCATAGCCAAACGGTGATGGTCTTCAAGCAGCGTTTTCTTTTTTTTATGTGGATTATGTGGCGTTACTACTAGCCAGATTTCATCTAAATCACTATTTTCAACTAAGTGGTTGGCAATTATGAGATGACCCACATGAATGGGGTTAAAGGTGCCAAAGTAAAGCCCTATTTTTTTTGACGAAATCATTTACTCTTCTTCTTCTTTTTCTGGATGACCGTTTTTTATGAAACCTGTCACTAGTTCTTTCGCTTCATTCAATGCGGTATCTAAATCGTTGTTTTTAATAATATAGTCAAATTGTGGAGCCGTCGCTAGTTCTACTGAAGCTTTTGCAATACGCATATTAATACGCTCATCACTTTCAGTTTTTCGTTTTTTAAGCCTTCGCTTTAGTTCATCCACACTTGGTGGCTTCACAAAAACAGCCAAAGTTTTCTCAGGATATTTCTTTTTAATTCGCAGTCCGCCAACAACGTCTATATCAAAAATCACGTTTTTACCTTGTGCCCAAATGCGTTCTACTTCAGACTTTAATGTTCCGTAGAAGTTATCGCGATATACTTCTTCCCACTCTAAAAAATCACCGTTTTTAATGTGTTGTTTAAAGTCTTTTAAACTGATAAAATAGTAGTCTTTACCGTGCTCCTCATCACCTCTTGGTTCTCTGGAAGTACATGAGATTGAGAAGTCTAAATTTAATTCTTCTTGAGCAAGCAAATATTGAACAATGGTTGTTTTACCGCTTCCAGACGGTGCCGAAAAAACAAATAATTTCCCTCCTTCCATTACAATACATTTAAAGCTTGTTCTTTAATTTTTTCCAGTTCATCTTTCATTTGAACTACGACTTGTTGCATAGGAGCAAAATTAGCCTTACTACCAATGGTATTAATTTCGCGGCCAATTTCTTGAGAGATAAATCCTAACTTTTTACCATTACTGGTTTTGCTTTGTAACGTTTCAGAAAAATAAGAAAGGTGGTTGCTTAAACGCACTTGCTCTTCGGTGATATCGTACTTTTCAAGGTAATAGACCAGTTCTTGCTCAAAACGATTTTCGTCAACCGTTTCTTTTAAATCGCTTACAGCTTTTGCCAATCGCTCCTTTACATTGTCCATGCGTTGTGGATCGAGCTTCATAACTTCATCTAATAAAGTAGAAATATTAGTAATTCGTTTCTGAAAATCGGCTTCCAATGCTTTTCCTTCATCGGTACGATATTGGTTGATGGACTGTAATGCTTCGTCAACCGCTTCAATTATTTTGTTGTATTCCGTTTCATCAATTTCGTCGCGTTCTGTTTGTAACGCGTCGGGAAAACGAACCGCCATTTTCATCAGTTCTACCGGATTGCCATCGGTGATATGAGCCAATTGCTTCATGTATTGTTTAACAGCTGCTTCGTTGATGACGGTAGAGGTTTCCTCACCAGTTTGCTCAACATAAAGGTTGAAATCTACTTTTCCACGAGAAAGAGATTTCGAAATACGTTTACGAATATCTAATTCCTTTTCACGATAAGCTGAAGGAACCCTCGCATTTACGTCAAGGTTTTTACTGTTTAACGATTTTATTTCAACCGTAATTTTTTTGGAAGGCAATTGCACCAAGCTTTTGCCATAACCGGTCATCGACTGAATCATATTTTCAATTTAATGGTTGCAAAGGTAGTAAATTAGAATATAGTAGCTTAGCAATTAAAGCCTGCTGACTCATTTTTATATTACTTATCGCTATTTAGAAAAGAAGTCGCTTTTTTTTCGCTGTAATATGTTGCATTTGTTTGATGGAAACCCACATGACCACCATACTCAGGGGTTTCTAAATAAATATTTTCAGAATTTTCTGCAAATGAATAGGGATAGCTTTCTTCGGTTAAAAATGAATCGTTTTTAGCATTTAAAATCAATACCGGAATACTAATATTGGGTAAAAATTGACCACTACTATTTTGCTTGTAATAATCGTAAGCATCTTTAAAACCGTGTGATGGGGCAGTGTATAAATTGTCAAAATCCAGTAAAGATTTTACCTGCTTTAAATCTGAAGCGCTCATTTTTTCAGGGAATTGTTGCACTTTGATTTTTAATTTCTTTCGAAGGTTGTGTAAAAAGGAAGTTCGATACACCCAGTTATCAAAATTTGAAAGCGATTCTAATGTTCCCTTTAAATTTAAAGGTGTTGAAATGGCAACGGCTCTTTCTATTTCCTTAGGAAGTGTGTTTCGTTCACCTAAATATTTCAGCATTAAATTTCCCCCTAAACTGAAACCAATTAATGACATGGTATTGTACGTTTCTTTCTTCAGAAGAAAATCCACAACGGCTTGTAAATCTTCTGTTTTTCCGGCATTGTATGAAGAAAACAACTTGTTTGGTTCGCCACTACACCCCCTAAAATTAACAGCTACGGCATCCCAGCCTTCTTTGGTTAAACTTTTTGCTTGCCCTTTTATGTAACGGCGCTGTGCATTTCCTTCTAACCCGTGCAGAATAATTGCCACTTTTGAAGCTTTATTTTTTGCAAAGGAAAAATCAATATCTAAAAAATCACCATCTTCAAGATCTAAGCGTTCACGATGCTGCTTTATTTTAGGAACAGGGCGCAACTTAGCCGAATAAATTGTAGCAACATGCTCGTTTTTAAAAATACCGCTAGGGGAATAAGTAGATTCAATTAGTGGCATAAATAGGCTCGTTTTAATTACAAAAGTACCCAATTCTTAATTTGTAGTTAATGTATGTGTGCTTTTTTGTATTTAAGATACCAATCGGTATCTTTGTGATATGAGAAATGCGCAGGCAACAAAAAACACGATCATTAATGAAAGTGCAAACTTGTTTAATACACAGGGTTACAAGGCGACTTCCATTAGTGATATTACCAAAGCGACAGGCTTAACCAAAGGAGCAATTTACAGGCATTTTGAGAACAAAGGCGATCTAGAAAAGCATGCATTGCAACGATTGTCTAAAGTCATGTTTCGTGAGATAGGGACTACTATTAAAGAGGCCAAGAATTTCAGAACTAAAATCGAAGCGATCTTTTCTTTTTTTGAAAATTATATGAATACACCTTTATATGAAGGCGGTTGCCCCGTAATGAATGCAGCTGTAGAAGCAGACGATGCAAATCCAGTTTTACGCGAACAAGCCTGCGCTATGTTACAACAATTTAAAGATGCGGTGTCTACGTTAATCAAGAACGGCATTAAGAATAACCAAGTGAAATCTGATACAGATGTAGATTTTTATAGCACCATATTTATTGCTACACTAGAAGGTGGGATAATGATGAGCCGTTTACAACGAGATAAAAAAGCAATTACATATACCATTGCTCATTTGCGAAATATAGTAGCTGAAATTTCAATCTAAAAGCTCCCTATGAAAAAGTTACTTACCAAATTAACAGGAAAATACTTAAACGTAACAGCACCTTTATTCCCTAAACTGAATAGGGAGCAGGCATTTAAATTGTTGTGCAAAGTGCAGCCTGTACCTATTTCAAAAGAAGGTTACGATTTTTTTAGTACTGCTGAAACATCTTACATTGAAGTGCCTCAAGCTTCAATTGCGGTGCATAAATGGGGTGATGGGTCCAAAAAAATACTTTTTTTACACGGTTGGATGAGCCACTCAAAAAGATGGCAGCCTTATATAGATAAATTAGATACTTCAGAATATTCAATCTACTCATTAGATGCACCAGCACACGGTCTTTCCAAGGGGAAAGTGATGAATATTGAAATGTACCGTAAAGCCACCGAAGATATTATTCTTAAAATTGGCGGAGTGGATCATTTAATATGTCATTCGTTAGGAAGTTTGGTAGGGGCTTATACTTTTTTAGCAAATAAAGAAATTCCCGTTAAAGATTACGTAATTATGGGAGCTCCGTCTGGGATGGATGCTATTTTCGGATTTTTTAAGGATACACTTCAACTTTCAAACAGAACCATTGATAATTTGGGAATCAAAGTAGATTCGGTGTTGAAAATTCCAGCTTCAAATCTGAATTTAGGTAATTTTTTTAAACAAGTGGAAGAACCTGTTTTTATCGTTCATGAAGAATCTGATGCCGTTACGCCGGTTTCAGAAATAAAAAAAGCTGCTGAAAACAGCACAAACAATATTAAAGCGTGGTTTACAACAGGTCAAGATCATAATCTTACCAAAACAGAAACAGTTGTAACCATTATAAACCATATTACAAATACACATAAAAATAAAGAAGAACTATGTACATAAAAGAATTTGAAATTCGATGGTCCGACGTGGACGCCAACCGTCATTTACGCAATAGTGCCTATATAGACTTTATGAGCCACACTCGAATGAGTTATTTTGGTTCAAAAGGGTTTGGGCAACAACATTTAGCCGAAATGAACCTTGGTCCGGTCGCATTATACGAACGGATGTATTATTTTAAGGAAGCATTTCCAGGCAAACCGTTACGTGTTTCCCTGCAATTAAAAGGTCTTTCGGAAAAAGGAACTTTTTTCGAGTTCCGACACAATTTTTATGATCATAAAGGACGAAACTTAGGTCGCTGCGAAATGTTAGGTGCTTGGATCGATCTTAGAGAACGAAAACTGGTCCCGTTACCTGAAGAGTTTTACAGTTTCTTAGATGGAATAGATAAAACCGATGACTTTAAAATCTTGACTAAAGAGGATACACGTATGCACGGGCAATTTCCAGAAGACTTAGAGGAATAAAATAACTAAAGATTTCAGTACAATTCAATGATATTTAGGATTGTACTGAAATCTTTAGAAGTTACTCTTGATCGTAAAAAAACTGCTCTTTCACAATTTTCCCATCTTTAACTTCGTAAACACCAATTTCTGACATTTGGCTGCGCTGTCCACTCGGTTTATGGGTGGTGTCCATTTCGTGACGGACACTAAACCAGTTGTCTGCTACAATGGGTTCGCTAGTATGGCGGCTGTGTACTTCGAAATTTTCTTGCCACCATTCTCCTTTTTTAGCAACTTCATCCATTCCATTAGTTACAGGGTTATCACCAGTAGGTTCAATACTTACAATATTTGGACTGTACAATTCTTGATAACAGCGTTCTTCTTGATCGCTATTACACCAATTTACTAGGTTTTCTGCAATTTCTTTTGTGTTCATAATGGTAAGTTTTTTGTTTATTTAAAGATAGTGAAAAAACATATTGGCTTAACATTCAAAAAATTACAAAATTGTTAAGGTTGCTGTTTAAAAGTATACCCTAATACTTTTGAAATATTAGTTGAGGTTACTTTTTTATAAACGGTGTTTTCTTTTTCTTCAGAATAAGATGGTGGCTCTAAGTTTAACTCTTTTGCTTTTTGGGTATAATAGTCCTTTTTTGTAGGATGAAAAGGCGGCACAGCATTAAAAATATGCCCAAACGCATCTTGTTTTATAATTTCTGAAAGAATCCCGATACAATCTTCTCTGTGGATGAGATTAACAGGTGCATTACCATTGTTTAATCCTTTTCTACCAGCTAGATAACGTACGGGTTGCCGTTTTCCACCTACTAAGCCTCCAAAGCGAACGATTGTGGTTTGTAATGTTTCAGAAGTAAAAAATAGTTTTTCTACTTCAATTAACTGTCTAGCAGCATCATTTTCGGCAATAGGAATATCTTTCTCATTTACTGTACCTTGTTTATCACTATAAACAGAAGTACTGCTTACTAAAATTACTTTTGGCACCGAATTCTTTTCTATTTCGGCCAAAAAATGAGTCATTTTAGCAACGTGATCTGCACCCGTATTTTTTCGTAAACCTGGTGGAATCATAATAACTAAACAATTTACATCTTTTAAAAGTGCATCAATTTCACCAGATACTCCATTTTCTGAAATTTCAACAGGAAAAGCTTGTATTCCATTACGTTGCATAGTTCCTGCTTTTTCAATGCTCGTAACAGAACCTTTAACTTGAAATCCTAAGCTTTGTAGATGTCTGGAAAAAGGGTAACCTAACCAACCTAAGCCTGCAATTGCTATTGTTTCAATCATATATTATTGTACTTTTTCAGGTAAGGTTTGTATTGAATCTTGTTCTTTTTTGGGTAGATTTTCAGGAATGAAACTGTGTTTTATCGCTACTGCATCGGTAACTACAAAAGGTTTTGGCATCATGTCTTTGGGACGTTTACTAATACTGAATTTTTCATTTTCCATTAAATCATACGAAAATTCTAAAGCTGTAAATGATATTGCATCCTTCATTTCGGTTGTATATGAAACCTCTAGCGAGTCATTGTTGTTCACCCAATACCGAAGCAACAGCTCATTAGTTCTATGTCCGTACACTAAACCCGTGCTGTCCTTCAAAGCTTCTTGACCATTAAACGAAAGTGAGTTAAATGTAGCTTCTGTATTTGCGTACAAATTTAATTGGTTGATGTTTCGCTTTGGGGCAATGGTAAACGTTATTTTTTTTAGGTTATTTATAATTGTGTCTTTCTTCAGAATAATTTCAAAAGGGGCGATATTTTTTTTAGGTGCTTTTGCAGCATATGTATATCCGGTACTGTATTTACTGCCCGAGGCACTTAATATTTCTGAAGGGACTTCAGTAGGGTTTTCTCCTAAATACCCTCTGGACCAATCATCTAAAATGTTATCGTAGGTAAGCCAATACGACTTTTCAGTATCGGCATCTTGATAAAAGACTAAACTGTTGGGTTTTTGGCGGGTTTCAGAAAAATTACTCGTTAAATGTGCTTTGATGAAAAATCCAAATGCAAACAGAAAGCAAAGAATAGAAAGCATTTTTTTCCAACTATAAAAACCAAATACAGGTAACAATAAACCAAATAACAAAACAGTAAACACACAACTTATCACGACCATTTCTGACCCCAAACCAACTGGAAAAAACTGAATAAGTGGTGAAAAGAAAAACAGGGCGGGTGCAGCCAATAAAGCCATCAATATTAAATTGGGTTTCTTTTGTTTTATAAGCACCCAAAATGATACTAATCCAAAGAAAACAGGTATTATAAAATAGGCGGCACCTTTTAAAATTACAAATACAGCTACATTTACAAGAATCCAAAAAATAAGTGGTGCCACATAAATTGAGGCCACTTGCTGTCTGTTTGCAAATCGCCTGTAAAAATAGAACGTAATGGAAAGAGTAAGAAACACGAAAAATGCCACATAAGCGTGTCCATTATATTTAAATCCGTGTTGTACTTCGTTGTATTGTGGGTAGATGGCAAGCAGCAATTTCCATCCAAAAAAACCGATAACCCCACAAATAACCAATGACAATAAAAATGGGACGAAACCTTTGGCAATTCCTTTACCTGTTATCTTTTCTTTTTTGAAACCGTAGAAAATAAGAATTCCAAATAAGACAGTGGCGACCAACAATAAAGGTAAGATCCACAAGAATGGAAATGAGATCATTTTTAAAAAAGGAAAGTTTACGTACACATATTCTTCATCAGATTTTAAGTTCGTTAAATCGGCATCGGCAAAATAGTGCAGTAACGGTAAGAGATAACTTCCTTGATGCTGTAATGTTTCTATATCTAGGTTTTCAATGGTATCGTTGGCAGTATGATAGTCAAAATGATCGTCTATAAAAGCGAAAAAATAACTGGGAATATCGCCGTCTTCTCTAAATATGGTAGAATCCGTATCATTTGGCAACATTTTATAAACGCTGTACATTAAAGATGAAGCAACAGGGTAGTCAGGGTTTGCTTCAATAAAAGCTTTAACTAATTTTTCGTTTCCACCGTTGGTTTCCAAAATCATATT
The DNA here is from genome assembly GCA_002364245.1 of Flavobacteriaceae bacterium UBA3179. GTDB lineage: Bacteria > Bacteroidota > Bacteroidia > Flavobacteriales > Flavobacteriaceae > Marixanthomonas. The sequence goes on along the minus strand of DEXR01000050.1, from coordinate 149,239 downwards.
GCTGGGACCACCACTTCCGCGGGCTTCAAAATTGAGTACGAGTCCTACATCATCTGCCCAAGGATGTTCATTTACAAAAAGCTTGGCGCCATCCAGGCCAATTTCTTCAGCATCGGTAAAGAGTATAATGATATCATTTTTAGGCTTTTTCTCACTAGCTTTATAAGCACGTAGCGTTTCTAAAATTGTTACAATACCACTACCGGCATCGCTAGCTCCAGGTGATGGAACCAACGCACTATCGTAGTGCGAAAGCAATAAAAGAGCTTTGCCACTTCCAGTTCCTTCCATACTAGCTACAATATTTATAGGACGGTTCATGGTTCTACTTTGTGTACTATAAACAAATCCCTCTTGGGTCTGTGTTTGTAACCCTAACTTTTCTAACTCAGCAGTTAGATAATTTTTAACATTTCCGTGTTCTCGCGAACCGTGATAATGTGGTTTTTGAGCTATATTCTGAAGTTTTTCAAGTGCGCGTTCGGTTGAAAATTCGGTTTTTGCAATATTTTTTGAAGTGCCTTTTCTGGGCATCAAGCTATAAAAAGAATAGTAGATCAATCCTAAGATGATCAAGAGGGAAAGAACGGTGCTTATTCGTTTCATTTAGTTGTTTTTTTTGGTGTTCTAAAAGTACAATTTTTAATGGGATTGCCTTTTTTCTAGAAAAAACATAAAAGAGCATGTTATAAAAATGACTATCTTTAGGAAAGCTAAAAAACTAAGAATATGGGAATTAAAAGTTATATAGGAAAGCGAGCAAAACCAAAAAAAGGTTCTACCGAAAATATAAAAGTATCAGATTATATGAGTAGAAACCTTATAACCTTTAAACCGGAACAAACGGTATTGGAGGTAATGAACACGCTCATTAAAAAGAAAATTTCTGGTGGCCCTGTGGTAAATGACAATCACGAATTGGTGGGTATAATAAGTGAAGGTGATTGTATTAAAGAAATAAGCAATAGCCGTTATTACAACCACCCAATGGAAGATATTAAGGTTGAAGACCATATGATTAAAGAAGTTGATACCATTGACGGTGACATGAACCTGTTTGATGCTGCTGAAAAATTTTTAACAGCCAAAAGAAGAAGATTTCCCATCTGCG
>DEXR01000050.1:124963-148001 GCA_002364245.1 Flavobacteriaceae bacterium UBA3179 | reverse complement strand
GAAGATTTCCCATCTGCGAAAACGGAAAATTGGTAGGGTTGATAAGTCAAAAAGATGTTTTAAAAGCTGCGTTGGAATTAAAGGGGAATAGCTGGAAGTAACTACATGCTCAGTTCTGTCTTCACCAACAAATACCAATCGTCTTCAAGCGGTAAATAACCTTGATCGTACACATAAAAATAGACTGTTCCTGCTTTGGTAACATATTGCCCAGTAAAAAACTGAAAGTTAAATCCGTTTTTTTGCAAGGTTTGTTTTTTTACTTTGGTTTTATCTTTTGTGTTCAGTTTTTCGAGGGTGCGATAGTTTTTCCGAAGCCGATTATTAATATTCCGAACTAAATTTTTACTATCCTTGTTCAGTGAATTGTTATGGGCATTTCGGCAAGCATCACTACAAAACTTTTTGTCTGCTCTACCAATTATTTTATCACCACATTCAGGGCAAGCTCTTTCCATTTTTATTTATAATCTATATGTCCCCAGTTTTTACCAGACTTTATACGGTACAATTGCATTTCTGAAATACCAAATTGTTTAGCAATTAACCGTAGTCGTGTTCTACGATTGGGGTCGAATATTTTCTTTTTTAACAATCTAACCTTCTCAGGCGTAAGCTTAGCATATTTTGGTTTTAATAAAGCCTCTTTTTTAGCTCGTATTACTGCTGGGTTGTTTTTATTGTGTTCTGTAAGCTCCTTGCGATTAGTGTATTGTAAATTATCAATGTGGTTGTTCGCTTTGTTATAGTCTTTATGTATTACCAAATTTTTTCCTTCTATTTCTTCTAAAAAAAGTTGAGCAACAGCTCGATGTATATAAATTAAACTGGTTTTGCCGTTTTTTTTAAGTGTTGAAAAAACTTCATACCCATTTAATATATAGGTTTTTAGAAATTCTCCCTCAGGATTATTTTTGTAATGCTTTACTCTTCCGTAGTTCGAAATATCAAATAAATCATTTCTACGCCATGAGGGATCGGAAAATTTTTTCCAAACCTCTCCTTTTAAATTTGGTATCATTTTAGGGGGAGTTTATATCAAATATAGTAAAAATTACTTTTTGGAATATAAATTTATTGATTTTCAGGGGTTTTATCTTCTTTGGAAGATAAATTAAAGCGGTAAATAGCCTCAATTTTTGCAAAAAAACCACCGTTCATTTCTGGGTTTAATTGCGTACGATCATCGCCAAAACTAAAGGCTGAAAGTCCTAAATCGATAGTTTCACCATCTGCATAAATCTCATAGTTATTGCTGGAATAGCCTAGTTTTGTTCGTAGTAAGACACTTTTGTCTAGAAAATTGAACTGCCAATAGGCGGCAAATTCCAACGAGCTTAAATCAACGTACGTATCGGGCTGATTTTCATTTTTTATATTGAAACTTCTCCCAATTCCAAAATAATCCATCCCAATAGTGGTTTTTCCCAAGGCATAGCTTACATCTGCTGAAATGGGCAGTGACATATCCATTTCAAACTTTTTATTAGGACTTAAATAATACCAACCAATAATTGGGGTAGTAAAAAAACCGAAAGCTTCTTGCGAACCATAGACTCCAAAACGATAAATTAAATTTTCTTTTTTCTGAAGTTTCAGCAACGCAAAGCCTCCTACATAGAAGTCATCGCTGGAAATATCATTGTAATCTGAAGCTATTTTAGGCAGTAAAACTACGGTCGAACTCCATTTTTCAGAATACGTAGAAGCCAATCCTAATTTTATGTTTGTACTGTATAAACTCGTGCGTTCAGCTTCAGGAAACAGTTGCAGATTGTTTGTGCTAAAATCGGCTCCTGTAATTAAAGCGTGATTGTTGTTTAGAACGACAGGAAACGTAAAGCCAGCTTCAAAAGATCGAATACTCGTACTGCTGCTGGTTCCTTCAAAATCATTATTAGATGTTTCGCTATAGCCTATTCTGAAAATATCAACATAGTCTTGTGCAGAAGTTAATAGTGGTAGAAGAAGCAATAGCAAAAGTAATTTTTTCAAAAGCGGGTGGTTTTTTAGTAAATATAGAAAAATATGAAAGAAACTTCTTTAAAGGAATAAAAATCATATTAGCAATGTGTTATTTGAAGGTTCCCAAGATAGACTATTTCAGTAAAATTTCTTACTTTCGCAACCTTATTGAAATGCAACTTGTTATGAGCAAAAAGTTTAAAGAATACAAGGGATTAGACCTTCCTAAAACAGCGACAGAAATACTTGATTTTTGGAATGAAAATAACATTTTCGAAAAGAGTATTTCCATTCGTGAAGGTAATGAGCCGTTTGTGTTTTTTGAAGGGCCTCCATCTGCTAATGGAATGCCAGGTATTCACCACGTAATGGCGCGATCCATTAAGGATATTTTTTGTCGCTACAAAACCCAAAAAGGTTTTAAAGTTGATAGAAAAGCGGGTTGGGATACACACGGACTTCCTATTGAATTAGGCGTTGAGAAGGAATTGGGTATTACCAAAGAAGATATTGGTAAAAAGATTTCCGTTGAGGCTTATAACGATGCTTGTAAAAAAGCCGTGATGCGCTACACCGATGCGTGGAACAAAGTAACCGAAGGCTATGGCTATTGGGTAGATATGGACGATCCATACATAACTTACAAGCCAAAATATATGGAAACGGTTTGGTGGTTGCTGAAAGAAATATACAACAAAGGCCTTATGTACAAAGGCTATACCATACAACCGTACTCGCCAAAAGCGGGAACGGGTTTAAGTTCGCACGAATTAAACCAACCAGGAACCTATCAAGATGTTACCGATACGACTGTAGTGGCTCAATTTAAAGCTGTTGCAGATACATTACCAGATTTTTTAGCTGAAGAAAGTAACAACATCTTCCTTTTAGCTTGGACAACCACACCTTGGACATTGCCAAGTAACACGGCACTTACCGTTGGTAAGAAGATTGATTATGTATTGGTAAAAACGTACAATCAATACACATTTGAGCCTATTTACGTAGTACTTGCTAAAAACTTAGTAGGGAAACAATTTGGCGGGAAATATGAAGAAAAACCAAATGAAGAAGTCCTTGACAGCTACAAACAAGGGGATAAAAACATACCGTATTTCATTGTAAAAGAATTTAAGGGGAAAGACCTGCTAGACATTCGTTACGAGCAGTTATTGGATTATGCAAAACCCTACGAAAACCCTGAGAATGCCTTCCGTGTGATTGCTGGAGACTTTGTGACAACCGAAGATGGTACTGGTATTGTACATACCGCGCCAACCTTTGGTGCAGACGATGCCAAAGTAGCCAAAGAAGCTACACCGGAAGTTCCGCCGTTATTGGTTAAAAATGAAAATGGGGATTTAGTTCCCTTGGTGGATTTACAAGGAAAATTCCGTCCAGAGATGAAAGAATTGGCCGGAAAATATGTAAAAAACGAATATTACGACGATGGCGAAGCACCTGAAAAATCAGTCGATGTTGAATTAGTCATCAAATTGAAAACTGAAAACAGAGCTTTTCACGTTGAAAAATATGTACACAGTTACCCAAATTGCTGGCGTACCGATAAGCCTATTTTATACTATCCATTAGATTCTTGGTTTATAAAAGTGACCGATTTTAAAGATCGTATGCACGATTTAAATAAAACCATTAACTGGAAACCAAAAGCAACCGGAGAAGGTCGTTTTGGCAACTGGTTGGCAAATGCTAACGATTGGAACTTATCTCGTTCGCGTTATTGGGGGATTCCGTTACCACTTTGGAGAACCGAAGATGGCAAGGAAGAAAAATGCATTGGAAGTATAGAGGAGCTGAAAGCCGAAATGGAAAAAGCTGTTGCAGCTGGCGTTATGGATAAAGCAATTTATGAAGACTTTACCCCAGGCGATTTTTCAGAAGAAAACTACGATACGGTAGATTTACATAAAAACATTGTTGATGGAATTATACTTGTTTCAGAAAGTGGAAAACCAATGAAACGTGAAGCCGACTTAATCGATGTGTGGTTTGATAGCGGAAGTATGCCGTATGCACAATGGCACTATCCATTCGAAAATAAAGAGAAGGTAGAACAAACGTGGCGTAAAGCCGATTTTATTGCTGAAGGTGTGGATCAAACTCGTGGTTGGTTCTATACCTTGCACGCGATTGCTACGATGATTTTTGATGATGTTGCTTATAAAAATGTAGTGAGTAACGGTCTGGTGCTGGATAAAAATGGACAAAAAATGTCCAAACGGTTGGGCAATGCTGTAGATCCGTTTGAAACACTTAATACCTACGGTCCCGATGCTACACGTTGGTACATGATTAGCAATGCGAATCCTTGGGATAACTTGAAGTTTGACTTGGATGGGATTTCGGAAGTGCGTAATAAATTCTTCGGAACACTTTACAATACCTATAGTTTTTTCAGCTTATATGCCAATTTGGACAACTTTACCTATGCTGAAGCAGATGTACCGTTAGAAAAACGCCCTGAAATAGACCGCTGGATTCTTTCAGAATTACATACGCTTATTGAAAAAGTAGATGCGTTTTATAGTGATTACGAGCCTACAAAAGCAACGCGTGCGATTTCAGAGTTTGTACAGGAAAATTTAAGTAACTGGTTTGTTAGATTAAGTAGAAGACGCTATTGGAAAGGCAGCTATAACGATGATAAAATTTCTGCCTACCAAACGCTTTATACGTGTTTAGAAACCGTTGCAAAGCTTAGTGCACCAGTAGCTCCGTTCTTTATGGATCGTTTATATAAAGATTTAACCGAAGGAGTTGAAAAAGAAGGAAAAGAGTCGGTTCACGTAAGTGATTTCCCAAAAGCAGATACTTCGTTTATAGATAAAACGTTAGAGCGTAAAATGCAGCGAGCGCAAACTATTTCATCGCTTGTTTTATCTTTACGTCAACGTGAAAAAATAAAAGTGCGTCAACCGCTTCAGAAAATTATGATTCCGGTGTTGGACGAAACTGTTAGAGCCGAAATAGAAGCCGTTGAAGATTTGATAAAATCTGAAGTAAACGTCAAAGAAATCAAATTGATTGATGAAGCTTCAGGCCTTTTGGTTAAACAGATTAAACCAGACTTTAAAAAACTGGGACCACGTTTTGGAAGAGACATGAAGCTGGTAGCTAAGGAAATTGCAGGGTTTGGGCAAGATGAGATTGCCAAATTAGAGAAAGATGGAGAAATTTCAGTTGAAATCAACGAAAAAAATACTACATTGAGCCTTGATGACGTTATAATAAGCTCTCAAGATATTGAAGGCTGGTTAGTTGCCAATGCCAATGGCATAACAGTTGCGCTCGATGTAACCATTACCCCTTCACTAAAAAACGAAGGAATAGCCAGAGAATTGGTAAACCGAATTCAAAACCTACGAAAAGACTCTGGATTTGAAGTGACAGACCGGGTAGAGGTAACCATTAAGGATGATAAATACCTTAAACCTGCAGTTGAAGAAAATTTAACGTATATTAAAGAAGAAACATTAACGGAAATATTGCAATTTGATAATGATGTAAGCAATGGAACAGAAATTGCTTTTGATGATATTGCAACCCAAATTGAAATAAAAAAACACTAGATATGGCAAACGATGTAAAAACCCGATACAGCGATAAGGAGCTGGAAGAATTCAAGGTATTGATTCAGGGAAAAATAGAAAAAGCGAAAGAGCAGTTAGAATTAATTAAAAGTGCTTATAAAAATGATAGTACCAATGGTACTGACGATACCTCACCTACGTTCAAAGCATTCGACGAAGGTAGTAAGGTAATGAGCAAAGAAGCAAACTCACAGCTGGCTATTCGCCAAGAGAAGTTTATTCGTGATCTTAAAAATGCATTAATTAGAATTGAAAATAAAAGCTATGGCGTGTGCCGTGTAACTGGAAAATTAATAAATCCGGAGCGTTTAAAATTAGTACCGCACGCAACCTTGAGCATTGAAGCGAAGAACATGCAGAAGTAAAACAAGTGTTTAGTTAAATTGCATCGGCACGAGTCCATTTTAAAAAGAAACTAGAATGTGCTTGTTCTTTCTGATTTACCTAAACAACGTGCTTTATAGCTTATAAGGTGCCTAAAAAAATCCGCCCCAATTTCTGGGGCTTTTTTATGCTAAAACATATTTTCATATTTACCGTGTTACTTTTTTTTACTACTGACATCACTGCTCAGAAAGTACTTCAGAAGCAATTTGATGCATCAAGTTTTGAGAGGTTGGTTATTGAATCGGATGATGTCTTTACCATAACTATTTCAGCACAAAAGACAGATAATATTAATGTTCGTACTCATATTGAAGGCGAGCATCACGAAAGTGTTGTGGTAAACACTTCCGAAGCAGGCAAAACATTGACACTTTCAACTGGATATTCCCCTTTTTTTGAAAAAGAAAATGATAAGTTGGCCGCTCACAAACTGATTGCTATTGATATGCTCATCACCGTTCCAGAAAACTTGAGTGTGGAAATACGGTCCAAAATCGCTTCGGTAACCGGGAAAGGAACCTATGAAAACTTTTTTGTGGCCTTAGAAAACGGAACGTGTTTGCTAAACAATTTTAAAGGAAATGCAACCTTGTATACCAAAGAGGGAGCTATTACCGTTTATGCAAAACCGACCGTTACAGGGCAAGCTATTTCTAAAAAAGGAACTGTTTTAAATGAGCTTCCTAAAATGGGAAAGCATAAAATAATTGCCGAAAGTATAACAGGCTCAATCACACTGCTGCAAAACAAATAATATTGTTATTTTTGCGGCTGTTAAAATAACTTATGTCACTAAAGAAGGCTTCCCTTATTATCATTTTGGTTCTGTTGATCGACCAAATTTCAAAAGTTTATATTAAAACCCACTTTGTTTTAGGCGAAGAAATTCGGGTTTTCGATTGGTTCCGTATTCTTTTTGTAGAAAACGAGGGTATGGCCTGGGGGGCTAAAATACCTGGCAAATATGGTAAATTGTTCCTTACCTTATTTCGCTTAGTGGCTATTGTAGGTATTGGTTATTGGCTTTGGGATTCTGTTCGTAAAAAAGCTTCTCGAGTATTAATAGTCTCTATCGCCCTTATTTTTGCAGGGGCTTTTGGCAATATTGTAGATTCTGTTTTCTACGGAATTATCTTCGATGATAGCTATCACCAATTAGCTTCCTTTATGCCTGCAGACGGCGGATATGGTACATTATTTCACGGAAAAGTAGTAGATATGCTTTATTTCCCACTATGGAAAGGATATTTGCCTGAATGGCTACCATTTTGGGGTGGAAATTACTTCACCTTCTTTGAACCTGTTTTTAATATTGCCGATACTTCTATTAGTGTAGGGGTAATATTATTATTGCTTTTTCACAAAAAGGCGTTTCCTAAAGAGGAAGAAGAGAAATAGGCTTATTTCTTATTTATAGAGTAGTTGGTGCTAAATACGTAAACGGTTCAAAAGGTATATTACGGGCAACCCAAAAAGCAACTACAATCCCAAAATAAGTATAGATAAACGTATTACTATAAAAACACGGTACACGATATTTCGTGTTATACCAATAGTTGCGTAGCTTGGTTACCAAGCTATACATCAATATGGGTATGGAAAGAACGAGTAACGAATTATACTGAAACGCTCCCCAGATATTAAGATGGACTAACTGATGTAAAGCTCGCTGTGAGCCACAGCCAGGGCAATGCAAACCAGTTAAGGTGTGAAACGGACAAGGGATAAAAAAAGCGCTCTCTGTGGGATTGTATAGATAGAAAATCACCACTACAATCCCAAAAAAAATTGCTATTAAAACTAAAGTAGTTGTTTTTTTAAAAACCACCGGCTTCAGACAAAATCCCTCCTGCTACACCTAAAATCAATAGTAGTATATAAAGCAAAAACAAACCTCCAGCTACAATAGCACTCCACATTGCCCATTTTTTTGCTTCTTGTGATGCTTGCTTTGCTTCGGCATAATTACCTTGCGCATACAGTTCATTTACTTTTGTTGATTTTACAATAGAGACAATCCCTAATGGTAAACAACAAAATACTGTTGTTAAAATAGCCCATACCAAATGATTATCTGGTTTAGGTGGTTGGTTAGTTAAATTTTCCATTTTTTTGTTTTTTGAAGAAGTAAATATAGACAGTTTTTTAAAAAGAAATTACTTTTTCGGGCGTAATGCAGTAATGTAAAGGAACATCTGTTTTTTCTGAAGGAATGTTTTTTTCTGGCGGAAATAATGAAAGACCCACAAATAAGGCTTCAGGTTTACAAGCAGCTAAAAAGCGGTCGTAAAATCCTTTTCCGTAGCCAATTCTATTTCCTTTTTCATCATACGCTAAAAGTGGAACGAAAATAACATCTAGTTTTTCTGCAGGAACTTCAATACCGTCAACAGGTTCGGGTATGTTATACTTTGAAAGCTTTATAACCGTATTTTCTTGCAGCAAAAAGTGTTTTAATTCGCCTGTTTTAAATTCAGATTTTGAAACAACGGTACTTTTATCCTTCCCTTGAAGGATATGCATGATGTATTCGGTATTCACTTCTTTTTGTGACTCAATAGGAAGAAAAAGATGGTAATACGTGCCTTCCCAAATAGGAAGTTTTAAAGCTTGATTAGCGATTTGTAAGCTCAATTCTTCAATCGTTTCCGAAGAAAGTTGTTCCCTGCGTTTTTTATAGGCTGCCCTAAGTTGTGCTTTATCCATTAGTGTTCTTCTTCTTCTTTTTGAATTGCTGTATTTTCAGTTGAAATATGAAAAATAGCATCGCCTTGATGGATAATGGGCGATTGATTTACATTGATTATATAGCCATCATTAGGCGAAAGTACTTTATGTCGCATCGTCCCGTAGGGATCGGTTATTGTAGCTAAAAACTCTCCTTTTTTTACATGCTTGTTACACGGAATTTTTACGTGAAATAACCCGCTTCTTTGAGCTCTAATCCATTTACTTTTTTCAACAATAATACTTTTTTCTTCGGCTTTTGAAGCTTTAAAAATGTCTTGAAGCATATCTAAATGTGCTAATATGCGTACGATGCCGTCCATACCGTGTTTGGCAATTTGTTTATCACTTTCTAGCGATTTTCCACCTTCAAATAATAAGGTTGGGATGTTTAGTTTGTTACAGGTAGCGCGATATGATTTCCGTAATAACGATGAATACACAATAAAAGGAGGGTTAAAAACTTCGGCTAATGCTAAGAGTTTTTCATTGTTTGGTTCTATACGTATTTGCGCAGCATTAAAACGGCTTGCACCACCAGTATGGAAATCTAAACAATAATCGGCGTGGGGAACAATTTCTTTAGTAAAATGATACGCAACCCTACTAGCCAAAGAGCCGTGTTTAGTCCCTGGAAACTTACGATTTAAATCTTTACCATCTGGAAATTCACGTTGTGCATTTAAAAAACCAAAAATATTTAAAATAGGAATACAGATAATTGTTCCCCGTTTTGGGCGATTCATTTTCTTGGCAATTAATTGTCGCACTACCTCAACCCCATTTATTTCATCGCCGTGAATGCCTGCGGTAATCAAAATAGTAGGTCCCGGTTCTATGGCGCGTTCTACTAGGATGGGAATTTCAATTTTAGTTCCAGTATATAGCTTGGCAATGCTGAAATTGAGTTTTTTGCTTTCGCCTGGCGCTATTTTTGTTTTTAGCAGTATTAAATCGTTGTTGGTCTCTTCCGCCATAGCTATACGTTTCGTTCTATATACTTTATTATGGTTGTGGCGATATCTTTTCCGGTAGCAGCTTCAATACCTTCCAATCCAGGGGATGAGTTTACTTCTAAAATTAACGGACCGCGATCAGATTGCAACATATCAACCCCTGCAATACCCAAGCCCATGGCTTTTGCTGCTTTTAGGGCGGCTATTTCTTCTTCGTCGCTTAAGGTGATAATAGATGCGTTGCCACCACGGTGTAGGTTAGAACGGAATTCCCCTTCTTTTCCTTGTCGTTTCATCGCCCCGACTACTTGTCCATCCACGATAAAAGCCCGAATATCGGCTCCGCCGGCTTCCTTTATAAACTCTTGAACAATAACCCGTGCCTGAAGGTTGTTGAAGGCTTCAATTACCGATTCGGCTGCTTTGCGTGTTTCGGCTAAAATAACCCCGATACCTTGGGTGCCTTCCAACAATTTGATGATTACCGGAGCGCCACCTGCTTGATCCACAATTTCTTTTACGTTTTTTGAATAGTTGGTAAAAATCGTTTTAGGCAAACCCAATCCAGCTCTGGATAGTATTTGTAAACTTCGCAGCTTATCGCGAGAACGCACCAATGCCATGGATTCGGTGGTGGAAAATACGCGCATCATCTCAAACTGTCGAACCACCGCAGTCCCGTAAAAGGTTACCGAAGCACCAATACGAGGTATTACCGCATCGGTGTGTGATAATGGTTTTCCTTTGTAATAGACCAACGGATTTTTCTTCTCAATGACAATGTCACACTTGGTGTGGTTTATTATTTCTACTTCGTGCTTTCGCTTTTTAGCAGCTTCTATTAAGCGTTGCGTAGAGTATAACCCTGCATTAGCCGAAAGGATCTTTATATTCATTTCTGTTTTGCTTTAAGTTTGTGGGATAGGTTGGTTTTATTAATATCTACCACAAATTTTTTAGTTAAAAAATTACGTCCCAATAATACGGGAAATTTCATTTCCTTTCGGTCGCTCAGGGTTAAAAAAATAGGATGTTTTTTTCCGAACAATACAATTTCAGTGTGTATTCTATATCGTGTTTGTGCTTCACCATTACTGCTTTTTACCACTTTTACATCGTACTGGTCAAAAATAAATTCTTTATTGTGATATTGCGGATGTTCTTCATCCAAAAACCGACATTTTAAATAATCGTTTTCTACGGTAACATCAGTACAATGAATGGAGGAAGTAAATGCTCCAGTATCTATTTTAACCTCTATGTCTTCTAATTCTAGTTTTGGAAAATCTGCTTTATCAATTCGGCCTATTTTTCTCTTCATAGATGTGGGTTTGTGGTAAAAAATTCTAAACAGCTCTTATTCCTTTTTTTTAGGTTTATCACGTGTAATTTCCAAAATTGATAAGGTTATTTTGATTATATGTGAAAAAAGTTTATTTTTTAAAACTTATGTATTTTGCAAAGGATACCTTTATTAGTTATCTCCATCCATAATTTGTGATATCCTTTTAGTTAAAACTTTTCTAGTGGTTGGAATTCCAACTTTCCAAGCTCCAAAATATTAATTATTAATTTCATTCGCCAATTTTATCTTTTAAGTCATCTATTTCCCCTCCGTTTCTTCGGAAATCGCTATAATTTCCGTATTGTCCATCTGTTAGGGCGTCAAATGTATTTGCTTCACTGATCCAAGAGGATCCGGACCCTCCATTTTCTATATATTCATTTGTAAGATGTTGATTTCTATTTTGGTATTCTATATAGTCTTTATAAATCTCATTATGTTTTCTATCGTATGCCTTTTGAGCATTTTTGTTTAATGAGAATTTTTTTTCCTTTACTTCTTCATATTCTAAAAAATTTGCATCAAACAAAAATCTTTCTCTATGAATTAAGCACCAATTCAAGTAATCCGAGTCAAAATCCATAATTTCAAGAATTGTTTTACCTTTATATTTACCAAAATCTAAACTATCTGTAAAATGGTATTCGTCAAACTTCTCCAATTTTCTAATATTTTAATTTTTCAACTATTATTATTTTTAACAATATAATAATAAAAACTACCACTTATAAATAAAAAAGAGGTAGAAGCTGTTATGACCTATCGTTCGAAAATTACCGCTTATTCCGTTCTATACAGCCGATAATACTTTTGGAAATATTTTTCTGTGTAGTCTTTTCAATTCCTTCGAGTCCTGGGGTAGAGTTAACTTCTAATACTAAAGGCCCTCTTTCAGATTGTAAAATATCGACCCCGCAAACACCCATTTTTAATGCTTTGGCAGCTTTTAGAGCAACGGCTTCTTCTTCGCTACTTAGTTGCAAGCTTTGAGAAGAACCGCCTCGGTGTAGATTAGACCTAAAATCGCCAGCCTTACATTGTCGTTTCATGGCGGCAATTACAACACTATCCACTACAATAACACGAATATCGGCGCCCTTGGATTCTTTAATGAATTCTTGTAGTACAAATTTTTGTTTGGCCGCCTGAAGTGTTTCAATAATAGGCATGGCTTCTTTACCATTTTTAGCTAGAATTACGCCTTGTCCGTGGGTGCCTTCTAATAATTTAATGATAATTGGGTTGTTCTCAAACGTGGCTACTTGTTCGGTTGCTAAATAGGGATTTACCAATACGGTATGCGGAACGGCTACTCCTGCTTTTGAAAGTATTTGAAACGAAGTCCATTTATCGCGAGAATCTAATATGGCTTGCGCCGAAACAATACTGAACACATCCATTGCTTCAAAATGTCGCACTAAGGAAGAGCCATAATACGTGTTGGAAGCTCCAACACGTGGAATAACAGCGTGTAAGTCGTCCACTTGCTCTTCGTGATAATACAGCACAGGCTTTCCTTCTTGAATACTCAGCCTACAGTAGGTGGGATCTAACACTTCCATAGCATGGTTGCGTTTTTCACCTGCTTTTAATAGGCTCTGTGTGGAGTATAAATGGTATCCTCTGGATAAAATGGCTATGTTCACAATTGGTTCGGTTAAAGATGCAAGATAAAGATTGTGTGTTTTATTTTAAAGTTTAAGGATAAAATAGTCGTAACCGACTAAGTTCATATGCTTCTCATCGCCCAGGTTTTCCTCGCAACCCCTTCCGTTATCTTCGCTTCGCTGGATAACACCTTCCCCTGTTAAGGGAAGGAACTTTTGAGTGGTGATTTCCAACTGAATATCTTAAAGTGGCTCAGTTTGATATCTCACATTAATAACTTCTTGAATTTTTATTGTGAATAAAAGCCTTACAATGCATTTTTGATAATTTCTTCAACTACCTCAGGGTTTAGTAACGTGCTGGTGTCTCCCAAGCTATCGGTTTCATTAGAAGCTATTTTCCGAAGAATACGACGCATAATTTTTCCGCTTCGGGTTTTGGGCAAACCGTCTGTAAATTGAATTTTATCCAACTTCGCAATCGGTCCTATTCGATCGGTAATTAATTGATTTATCTCTTTCCGAAGGTTATCTTGGTTTCTACTTTCTCCGGCTTCTTTCAGTGTAATATATCCGTAGAGGGCATTTCCTTTTACATCGTGTGGAAAACCAACAATTGCACTTTCAGCCACTGCTGGATGCTCGTTGATTGCATCTTCAATTGGTGCAGTGCCTAAGTTGTGCCCCGAAACAATCACGACATCGTCTACACGGCCCGTAATACGATAATAGCCTACACTATCGCGCAAGGCGCCATCGCCTGTAAAATACATATTCTCAAAACTCGAAAAGTAGGTGTCTTTATACCGTTGGTGGTTCCTCCAAATGGTTCGCGCCATCGAAGGCCAAGGGAATTTTATACACAACCTGCCATCCACTTGGTTACCTTTAAGTTCGTTTCCATTAGCATCCATAATCGCGGGTTGTATGCCGGGTAATGGCAAGGTAGCAAAAGTGGGAATGGTGGGCGTCACATACGGAATGGCGGCAATCATAATGCTTCCAGTTTCGGTCTGCCACCACGTATCGGTAATCGGACTTTTTTTATGACCAATATTTTCATCATACCAGTGCCAAGCTTCTTCATTAATAGGTTCGCCAACGGTGCCTAATACTTTAAGCGAGCTGAGGTCATATTTTTCAACAAATTCCATGTTTTGCTTCGCCAATGCTCTAATGGCTGTGGGCGCCGTGTAAAACTGATTCACCTTATGCTTTTCAACAATCTCCCAAAAACGCCCCCAATCTGGATACGAAGGAACGCCTTCAAACATGACCGTGGTAGCTCCATTAGCTAAAGGTCCGTACACAATGTAACTGTGACCGGTAATCCAGCCAATATCTGCCGTGCACCAATACACATCGTTTTCGCGGTACTGAAACACATTTTTAAACGTAAATGCACTGCCTATCATATACCCGGCAGTGGTATGTACCATGCCTTTGGGTTTTCCGGTAGAGCCGGAGGTGTATAAAATAAAAAGCGGATCTTCCGCATCCATAATCTCTGGTTCGCAAGTGGTGGCTGCATTATCAAGCAAGGGTTGTAACCACTCGTCACGGCCTTCTTTCATGGTAATGTCCGATTCTATTCGCTTTGCTACCAACACGGTTTTTACGCCTTCGCAAGACTCCAATGCTTTGTCTACAATCCCTTTTAAATCGATTGTCTTTTTTCCTCTGAACGAACCATCTGCTGTAATCACTAGTTTACAATCGGAATCATTAATCCGCGTGGCCAACGCATTAGAAGAAAACCCTGCAAACACCACGGAATGTATGGCTCCAATTCGTGCACAAGCCAATACCGAAATGGCTAATTCCGGAATCATAGGCACGTAAATACACACCCGATCTCCTTTTTTAACGCCTTTTTCTTTTAATACGTTGGCAAATTGGCACACTCGATCGTGCAATTGCTGGTAGGTAATGTGTTCTGGTTTTTCTGAAGGGTCATTCGGTTCAAACAGAATAGCCGTTTTATCGCCCCGAATACGCAAGTGGCGGTCAATGCAGTTTTCGGTAATATTTAGCTTGGCACCTTTAAACCAAGTGATTTCCGGCTTGCTAAAATCCCAAGATAATACTTCATCCCACTTTTTTCGCCACATAAAATGCTCCTCGGCAATCTCATCCCAAAACGTTTCGGGATAGCGAACCGATTTGCGATAGACGGTAAAATATTCTTCTAAACTTTTTATATGGTAATTACTCATGGATAGGAGTTTAAGGTGAAACAAAACAGTTGGTTACCAAATTTAGCAAATGTTTAGGGAAGTAGGAAGGGAATAAAGGATGCTAATACGATATTTAACGAATGGTGTGAAATTTTAAGAGGATTGTGTTAATGTGTAAAGTATATAAAAAGTAATAACTAGTACTGAAACTTGAAAAACAGTACCTATTACAGCATTTTTAGTTAGTTCTTTTTGATTGTAAAAAGTATTAAACTTTCTTTTTCCGAGATGAGTAGCATATCGAATAATAGCTCCAAACCATTCCGAAGTATTCATTGAATTATCAGCACTATTTTGCCAATTTCTATCATGTTTAGATTGAATCTTAAACCATTTTGGGTCGTTGTTATGTGGATGAAAGCTTTGTTTACTTCCTACATACTTTTTCCCTTTCGCATCGGTTAGAATGGCCAGACAGCTTAATGTGTTTTCTTTTTCGTGTAACTGAATTTGAAAGGTTACCTCAGTAATAAAACCAGAAGGTTTTCCTTTATCCTTTAACGTCTCTTGTATTGTTTTCTTTAGTTTAGGAAGTTGTATTACAATAGGTTTTAAGTTTAAGTCTTTTGGTGACACGGTACTTTGAAGGATGTCAATAACAAGTTCGGTATGTCCTTTTTCAATAGCGATATTCCATATCCAATCGGCCATGGTTCCTTTTTCGTAAAAAAAGTCAATGCTGAAGTATTGTTCAGTTAGCAGATTAGGTAGTTCTTGTATAGAGTTAATATGAGGCAATGCAGATGGTAATTCATATTTTTTAATGGTTTTACAAGATAAATAATTTGAAATAAGGATTGAACACTTAATTAGTAAATTCATGTAAATCTCAATTAAATGAATAGGTTCAATGCATTATCTATCTTATAAAACATTTTGTAATCCATCAAACAACCACAACATATTGAATGTATTTGACTGCGATTGACGGCGTTTGCATACTATTGCTTATTCCTAAGTATAAATGTACGGCATTGCCTACCGATGCATTTATTTGCATACGATTGACTTTACTTGATGTATAAACCCAAATTTTAGGGGGTTTTGTTCGGGCTTCCTTCGGGGATTCTTCGGGAACGGCTCGGGTGTATTTTCTAAAAATGGACGTTTTGCGAAGAAAGGGCGAGGAAAACTCGAATGAAGGTAGGGGGAAGTATAATTGAAGTAAGTATGAGAATATTAAACGGGATTTTCAATCGTCCAAAAATCTACATCGACCACAAACACTTACAAACGTTTACAAACAACTATAAACGAAAGTAAATACGTACCAACCGAGTATTACTTCCAGCCGGTTCTATGTTTGTACCGTTGAATAATTAGTTCAACAATAATCTTAACTGTTAATCCTTAAAATTAAAATTATGAACGCACTTAGAAACAAAGTACAGTTGATTGGAAGATTGGGACAAGACCCAGAAATCGTAACCTTTGCCGATGGTAATAAAATGGCAAAATTCTCAATGGCTACAGACGATAGCTACAAAGATAAAAAAGGACAAAAAGTAGAGCGCGCCTATTGGCACAACGTAGTCGTTAAAGGCGGTCTCGTAAACGTAGTGGAAAATTACGTAACCAAAGGGCAAGAAATTGTTATAGAAGGCAAGCTCACCAACCGCGCTTGGGATGATAAAGATGGCAACAAACGCTATATAACCGAGGTGTTGTGTAATGAATTGTTGATGTTGAGTAAGTAATTTTCCTTTGGCTCTGTTATAATTTTTTTAATCTTCTAGATTGAACTTATTAGACAGAGCCAAATTATCTATTTACTGAAATAGAATATTTAACTTTGCAGCCTATGCCCATTACAAACACAACACCTACCATAAAAGACCTATTAAAAACTAACTTTGGATACGATCAATTTCTTCCTAATCAGGAGAAAATTATCCAAAATGTGCTGAAAGGAAATGACACACTGGCTATTATGCCAACGGGTGGCGGGAAGTCGTTGTGTTTTCAATTACCGGCTTTAGCGTTGTCGGGAACAGCAATTGTAGTGTCGCCTTTAATTGCTTTGATGAAAGACCAGGTAGATGCGTTGCGCTCTAATGGAATTTCAGCGGCATATTTCAATAGCTCGCAACCACAAGAAGAGCAGCAAAAAACCCTTTCCGATTTACAAGCAGGGAAATTAAAACTCTTTTATGTAGCGCCGGAAAGTATCTTTTTGTTAGAAGATACCTTACACCGTATCGATATAAATCTATTCGCTATAGACGAAGCCCATTGTATTTCGTCATGGGGGCATGACTTTCGGCCTGCTTATACCAGATTGGGGAGCTTAAAAGAGCAATTTCCGCAGATCCCTCTAATAGCACTCACAGCAACTGCCGATAGCGCCACACAGGACGATATTACAAAACAATTGGCGATCCCAAAGGCTAAAAAGTTTATTGCTTCTTTCGATCGGCCTAACTTATATTTAGATGTTAGACCTGGCCAGAAAAGGATTCAGCAAATACTACAATTTCTGAAATCACACAGAGAAGAGAGCGGAATCATTTATTGCCTAAGCCGGAAAAGCACGCAAAGCGTTGCTGATAAACTACTCGCTGCTGGGTATGATGCAAAAGCGTATCACGCAGGTTTATCTTCAGAAGAAAGAAGCAACATACAAGAAAGTTTTGTCAATGATAGAACAGCTATTATCGTAGCGACTATTGCCTTTGGTATGGGGATTGATAAAAGCAATGTTCGTTGGGTGATTCATTATAATATGCCTAAAAATATTGAGGGGTATTACCAAGAAATTGGACGTAGTGGTCGTGATAGATTACCAGCACATACGTTACTGTTTTATAGTTTTGCCGATGTTGTTCAGCTTCGGAAATTTGCCGAAGGAAGTCCTACGGAAGAATATCAACTTGCCAAACTAGAACGCATGCAGCAGTTCGCTGAAGCCTTGAGTTGCCGAAGGCGAGCCTTGTTGGGTTATTTTGGCGAGCACTTGCAAGAAGATTGTGGAAACTGTGACATTTGTAAAAATCCGCCAACCTATTTCGATGGTACGTTGTTAGCACAAAAAGTATGTTCGGCGGTGGCACGTTTGCAAGAACAAGAAGCTTTGGGGATGGTAATCGATGTGTTACGAGGCGCTCAAAATGCACAGGTATTCAACAAAGGGTATCAAGGTGTAAAAACGTATGGCGTAGCGAGTGATGTTTCGTGGCGTGATTTGCAGCAATATGTCATTCAATTAATCAATCAAGGAGTATTGGAGATTCGGTTTCACGAAAACGGAAGGTTGACATTGACGCCGTTGGCAAAATCGGTATTGTTTGAAAATAGAAAAATATATTTGGCGCGTCCGCTTCAGGAAAAAGAAGAAGAAAAAACAACGAGTGAAAGTGCTGTAAAAACCAGCGGGCTTTTTGATAAACTAAAGAAACTTCGAGGCACTTTAGCAAAAGAAATGGGCGTCCCGGCATATGTAATTTTTAGCGATGCCAGTTTAAAAGATATGGTGGCAAAAGTTCCGCAAACCGAAACTGAATTTGCGAACATAAGCGGTGTAGGGCAAGCAAAGTTGGAAAAGTACGCAACACCCTTTTTGAAAGTTATTAAAGAAGAACAGAAAAAGAATCCAAAAAAAGCGATAAAGGCTACTAAAAAGAAAGGATTTAAAAAAACGCCCACACACTTGTTGAGCTTGGCATTATTTAATGATGGATTAACGGTTGATGAAATTTCAAAAGAACGAAACCTTACGAGCGGAACCATTTATGCACATTTGGAAAAAGCGCATATTTCTGGAGAAGAAATCGAGATAGAACGGTTAATCAAGCCAGAAGAAATTGATAAGATTATTGCTGCAAAAGATTCGATTGAGAGTCCTGAGAGCTTAAAAGCGTATTTCGAATATTTTGAAGCCAAAGTGCCGTATTGGAAAATAAAATTAGGATTGCATCTGTCAGAGTAATTTATAGAATAACTCCTTTTTCTCGAAGCGATTGAAACCATTTTTCTCTTTGTGCATTCGGCATATCGAAGCAAGGGCAACGTTTGCAGCGTTTGTGTTCACCTTTCTTGCTATACTTATCGCAACACGACTCTTTTAATTTTCTTTTATCTTTCTTTTTTGAAGCACCCATATTTAGAAAAAATACAATTTCCGAAGAAATTTTTCTTATATAAAAAACAAATCTTGTGCCAAGCGATATGTGTTTGCGTGGGCTTCAATAATAACTTTTATATCCGATGAATAGCCACCGCCCATACTTACTTGCACTGAGGTTTCATATTTTTTAATGGTTTCAAAAACAAAACGGTCACGCTCTTTACAGCCATCAACAGTACATTTTAATCGGCCTAGTTTGTCGGTTTCTAAAATATCAACGCCGCTGAGGTAGAAAATAAAATCAGGTTTTACAGTTTCAATTAGTTGCGGAAGTGTTTCTTTCAATTTTGACAAATAATACGCATCGCCAGAGCCATCGGGAACAGGAATATCCAGGTCACTCACTTCTTTTTTAAATGGATAATTACCCGCACCGTGCATGGAAAACGTAAAAACCGAATCATCGTTTTGAAATATTTCAGCTGTACCATTTCCTTGATGGACGTCTAGATCGACAATCAGAATTTTTTTAGCTAGTCCTTTACTTTGCAGATACCGAGCGGCAATAGCTTGATCATTAAAGATGCAAAAGCCCTCTCCGTGATCGGTATAGGCGTGGTGGGTGCCTCCGGCAATGTTCATTGCAATACCGTGCTTTAAAGCATATTCACAACCTTGCATAGTGCCTTGAGCGATTATTTGCCCACGTTTTACTAAGGTTTCAGAAAGAGGAAACCCTATTTTGCGAGCTGAACGTTTGTCTAAAGTTAGATTTTTTAGGTTAGTGAAATACTCTTCTGTATGGACGTTAAGGATATATTTTTCCAAAGGCATGTCAGGCTCAAAGAAATTCGCCTCACTACAAGTCCCTTCATATAACAACTGCTGAGGAAGCAATTCGTATTTTTCCATGGGAAACCGATGCCCTTCCGGTAACGGGTGTTTATAAATAGGATGATATGCGATTTTTAGCATCCTACTTTTTATGAAGTTTCAACTGAATGCGTTTTCTATCAACATCTACCTCCAATACTTTTACGATAATCTGTTGGTGTAAATGGACATGCTCGTTAACATCTGAGACAAAAGAATCTGCTAAATTTGAAATGTGAATAAGGCCACTTTCTTTAATCCCAACATCTACAAAAGCGCCAAAATTAGTCACGTTGTTTACAATCCCTGGTAATAGTTGTCCTTCCTGTAAATCAGTTATCGTTTTAATGTTTTGATTGAAAGTAAAAACTTTTGCTTGCTCCCTGATATCAAGACCGGGTTTTTCCAATTCTTTTATAATATCCTGAAGCGTGGGTAAGCCGACGGTTTCCGTTTGGTATTTTTCTAACGGGATTTCTTGAAGCAGAGTTTTATTGCCTATTAACTCTGAAATACCAACCCTTTTATCTTTTGCCATTTTTGAAACAATAGCATAGCTTTCCGGATGCACAGCCGAATCGTCCAAAGGGTTTGAACCCTCTTTTACTCGAAGGAAACCAGCAGCTTGTTGAAACGCTTTTCCGCCCAGTCTTGAAACATTTTTAATATCGTTTCTAGACGTAAAAGCACCGTTTTCGTCTCGATGCTTCACAATATTTTCAGCTAATTTATCACCAATACCTGAAACGTAACTTAGCAGCGAAGTACTAGCGGTATTAATGTTGACACCCACGGCATTTACACAGGTTTCAACCACACGATCTAGTGAGCTTTTAAGCTTACTTTGATCCACATCGTGCTGATATTGCCCCACGCCAATAGATTTGGCATCGATTTTAACCAATTCAGCTAAGGGATCTTGTAAACGTCGCCCAATGGAAACCGAACCACGTACGGTAACATCGTAATTAGGAAACTCATCGCGAGCAATTTTTGAAGCCGAATAAATTGAAGCACCTGCTTCGCTTACGACAAATACTTGAATGGGACGGTCAAATTGAATACGGCGGATTACTTGTTCGGTTTCTCTGGAAGCGGTTCCGTTACCAATAGCAATCGCTTCAATTTTATGGGCATTCACCAACGTGCTAATCTTTTTTATCGCCCCTTTTGTGTCGTTTTTTGGCGGATGCGGATAGATAGTTTCGTTGTGTTCTAGTCCGCCTTGCGCATCGAGGCAGACAATTTTACAACCGGTTCTAAACCCTGGATCGATTGCCAACACTCTCTTTTCACCCAAAGGGGAACCCAATAATAATTGTTTCAGGTTTTTGGCAAATACCTGTATGGCCGTTTCGTCTGCTTTTTCTTTAGCAGCATTTAAAATTTCGTTGGAAAGTGCTGGAAATAACAATCTTTTATAAGCATCTGCTACAGCCAATGAAATTTGATCAGCACAGTCCCCGTTCGATTTTATAATTCGGTTTTCGATTTTGTGACGTGCTTTTTCATCATCAATTTCAATTTTTAAACGAATAAAGCCTTCCTCCGTAGCACGAAGAATGGCCAACAATCTATGTGAAGGACAACGGCTTAATGCTTCGCTCCATTTAAAATAATCTCTAAATTTCTGTGCCTTCTCGTCGTCTTTTTTAGTTTTCACAACCTTGGTGGTAAGGATAGCGTGGCGTTCTAATTGATTCCGAAGCATATTTCGAATGTCACTTCGTTCGTTAATCCATTCGGAAATGATGTGGCGCGCACCTTCTAGTGCTTCTTCCACCAAAATTGAACCAGAGGTATATTGTTCGGCAATCGAATGAATGTTAGAAGCATTTTGTGCCATAATAATCTTGGCAAGTGGCTCCAATCCTTTGTTTCGAGCAGTATCAGCTTTGGTTTTGCGCTTTTTCTTATAAGGTAGGTATAAATCTTCTAGCGTAGTGCTATCGGTAGTTTCCTCTATTTTTTTCTGAAGTTCATCGGTAAGAGCTTCTTGTTCTTCCAACGCTTTTAAAATAGTGGCTTTTCGCTTCTCCAGCGTTTCAAATGCTTCTTTGCACGTAACAATATCACCTACTTGAACCTCGTCCAAATTCCCTGTTTGTTCTTTTCGGTAGCGAGAAATAAACGGAATGGTACAGTCTTCATTTAATAAAGCAATGGTGTTTTGTATTGCTTTTTCGGGAAGTTGGGTTTGGGCGATAATATAGTTTACAAGCTGAATCATGAAAGGATAATATACTTGGTTTTAAATAACTGAACGATTATTTAACCGTCCTATTTGATCCTTGAAAGAATAAATATTACTTATTAAGCTAATATTATAAATACGAGCGGTTTCAGATGAGATATTAGATCTTTATGTATAATTTATATTGACATTAATCTTCAAAATAAGTTAGCTCGTATACATTTTCTTTACTATTGTAGTTTCCGTAGAGGTAGCCATTTTTATATTTGAAAACGTTTTCTGCTTTTTTATTTTTTTGCTCATCGGCAAAAGTTTTTATTTTATCAAAAGCATTCTCTTCAATTTCTCCAGAAACATGACTAAAATTGTTATCGAACAGACTTTCAATTCGGGTAGATTTTGTACTCGTGTAAGAGTTATAGGCAAAAAAAGTAGGGTTAAAGCTCATGCTCATAGCTCCAAATGAAGCAACGGGCACAGCACCACCAAAACCAGGCATCATCATAGCACCACCCCCAGCATTAAGTTCTTTCGTACCGCCCATTGTTATTTGATATCCTGAATTAGTAGGTTTTACAGCTAATCCAATTTTATCTGCAGAAATTTTTCGAAGGAATTTAGATGTTTTTTCCATCTCTCGAACCCGATCTTTATTATAAACCCCTCCTTCTTGGATAATGGGGGTGTTCTTGAAAAGAATATCCTCTTCTTTATTCAAGGTAATTGCTTTGAGTTCTTTTTTGCTTTTTAAATCTTTTGCACTAAACTTCATTTGTGAATTAGAAGCGATGATTTGAAAAATTTTATCTTCGTACACAAATGAATTGCTTTTGTCATAGAAATCATTTTCAGAAAGCTGGGGTTTTTCAACTTGACTGAATGAAGCCGTAAGATCTGGTAAAAAGACCTCTATTAAATAGGTGATTTTTTTGTTCTTATCAAATGTCAACAAAAAACTATCATCTCTTGTATACAATTTTGAAGCGTCTCCCGTAGCTTCAATGGAATTTGGGGTGTGTTCATCAATTTTAATAACCTTAATATTACTACCAATGCCCGCTGATGTATTCATT
>DEXR01000050.1:124189-124809 GCA_002364245.1 Flavobacteriaceae bacterium UBA3179 | reverse complement strand
TTGCTTCTTTATTACCACTATTAATTATGTTTTTATCTGCAAAACTAAGTGTCTTTTTTGAAACTTTTTTTCCATTTTCGAAGGTGTATACATGAATATCTGAAGTCCTTTTTTGAGAAGTGATTAGATAAAAACGCTCATCCTTACTGTAGGTTTGGACAAAGTTTTCTTTTCTTAGTTTAAAATCAAATTTGGTTTCCTTAGTTTTTGAATTTTCAAAATCAAATAGAATGCTTCCAAATTTCTTGTTGTTTGAACTTTTAAGAAAGAGCGTAATTTCCTTTCCTTTAATTGTGTGTCCAATAATTTCATCATATCGATTTGGTAACCCGTCTGAAGCAATACTACCTATACGTTTTAGCTCTTTAGAGTATAAATACCCGTTCATTGTTTTATTGTCATCTATGAAAACAGCAAGGTTTTGGGTATTCTTGTCAACTACTGAAAAAGCATCCTTTACAAAACGGTACCCTTGTTTTTTGTCATTATCAACTTTTAAAAAAGTGTTTTGAGCAGTAGCTTGAAATACAGAAAAGGCAAAACATATGCCTAAGAAAAATTTATTCATAAGTACAATTTGAGGCTGGAAATATAAAAAAATTAATTAATTAATCGTTGCT
>DEXR01000050.1:123737-124095 GCA_002364245.1 Flavobacteriaceae bacterium UBA3179 | reverse complement strand
AAATTAATTAATTAATCGTTGCTCCGTTTTCAACTCCAGCTTCACTTGGATTCACAAAAGACAGTTTGCCTTCCGCTGTTTCGGTCATTAAAATCATCCCTTGACTTTCAACACCGCGCAGTTTTCTAGGCGCTAAATTAACGAGTACTGTTACTTTTTTACCAACTACATCTTCTGCTTTAAAGCTTTCAGCAATTCCGGAAACGATGGTGCGTACATCGATACCAGTATCCACTTTTAAGACCAATAACTTTTTGGTTTTTGGCATCTTTTCGGCTTCAATAATGGTGCCCACGCGCATATCTAACTTGGTAAAGTCGTCAAACTGAATGGTTTCTTTTTCAGGCTCTACGGTTTT
>DEXR01000050.1:120619-123564 GCA_002364245.1 Flavobacteriaceae bacterium UBA3179 | reverse complement strand
TCTTTTTCAGGCTCTACGGTTTTATTCATAGCTTCATTGGCTTTTTTACTGGCTTCTAATTTATCTAACTGTTTTTGTATTTGTTCGTCTTCAATTTTACTGAAAAGCAAACTTCCTTTTCCTATTTGGTGACCAGGTTTTATGAGTTCAGTTTTTGCGGCCACATCACTCCAGATAAGTTCATTTTCACCTTTCTCAAGATGAAGTATTTCTCTTAATTTTTCTGAAGTAAACGGCAAAAATGGCTCGCTTAAAATTGATAAAGCAGAAGCGATTTGTAATGCAACATACATCACTGTTTTAGTACGTGCTTCGTCGGTTTTAATCGTTTTCCAAGGTTCTTCGTCTGCTAAATATTTATTTCCTAATCGCGCTACATTTATCAATTCTTGCTGTGCTTCTCTAAAACGATAACGTTCTATCGAACTAGCAATAACAGCTGGATAGGCTTGTAATTCCTTCAACGTCTGTTTGTCGATTTCAGAAAAATCTGAAGCCTCTGGTACAAATCCATCGTAATATTTATTGGTTAAAACGACGACTCGGTTTATGAAATTTCCGAAGATAGCTACCAATTCATTATTGTTTCTAGCTTGAAAATCGGACCACGTAAAGTCGTTGTCTTTTGTTTCTGGGGCATTTGCGGTTAATACATAACGCAATACATCTTGCTGATTTGGGAACTCCTCTAAATACTCATGCAACCAAACTGCCCAGTTTTTACTAGTGGATATTTTGTTGCCTTCCAGATTTAAAAATTCATTCGCCGGAACGTTATCTGGCAAAATATAACTTCCTTCAGCTTTTAACATACTCGGAAAAATAATACAGTGAAAAACAATGTTGTCTTTCCCTATAAAATGAAGCAGTTTAGAATCTTTATCTTTCCAATACGGTTCCCAATCTTTTTCTTCACGCTCCGCCCATTCTTTGGTAGCCGAAATATAGCCAATGGGCGCATCGAACCACACATATAAAACTTTGCCTTCGCCTCCTTCAACCGGTACGGGAATTCCCCAATCTAGATCGCGGGTTACGGCACGGGCACGTAAACCGTCGTCAATCCAAGATTTGCATTGGCCATATACATTACTTTTCCAATCTTTTTTATGGTCTTTTAAAATCCATTCTTTTAAAAAGCCTTCGTATTGATCTAAGGGTAAAAACCAGTGACGTGTTTCTTTTAAAACAGGTGTGTTACCCGTAATCGCACTTTTTGGGTTTATTAAATCGGTTGCGTTGTGTGATGTTCCGCAGTTTTCGCATTGATCTCCGTAGCTTTCTTCAAAACCACATTTAGGACAGGTTCCTAAGATAAACCGATCGGCTAGAAATTGATTGGCTTCGGCATCGTACAACTGCTCCGTAACTTCTTCGATGAATTTTCCGTCTTCGTATAACTTTTTGAAAAACGCCGAAGCAGTATCATGATGTACTTTTGCTGAGGTTCGGGAATAATTATCAAATGAAATTCCGAAGTCTTCAAACGATTTTTTTATGATTCCGTGGTATTTATCCACTACTTCCTGAGGTGTGATTCCTTCTTTTTTCGCTTTTATAGTGATAGGTACGCCGTGTTCGTCACTTCCGCAGACAAAAGCTACATCTTTATTTTGTAAGCGTTGGTAGCGCGCGTATATATCTGCTGGTACATAGACACCAGCTAAATGCCCGATGTGAACAGGGCCATTGGTGTATGGTAAAGCGGCGGTAATGGTATATCTTTTAGGAGTTGTTTGCATAATTAAATCCTTCGTTTTCTTGATGGAGGTGCAAAATTACGGATAAATGTGTTAATTTGGGTGCTATACTATTTTAGATTACCGCTACTTATGATAACACCCATTTTTTTAAAACCCGGCGATACCGTTGCTATTGTTTCAACCGCTCGAAAAGTTTCAAAAGAAGAATTAGAACCCGGTGTACAATTATTGGAAAAATGGGGTTTACAACCGTTATTAGGAAAAACCATTGGAACCGAACAAAACCAATTTGCCGGAAACGACGCTTTACGAACAGCCGATTTTCAAGCTATGTTAGATAACCCAAAAGTAAAAGCCATTTGGTGTGCTCGAGGTGGATATGGAACAGTACGAATGGTGGATGGATTGGACTTTTCAGCATTTAAAAAAAATCCAAAATGGATTATTGGTTATAGCGATATTACAGTGTTGCATTCGCATATTCATAATCTAGGCGTGGAAACAATGCATGCTGATATGCCCGCAGATATTGGAAAGAGAACAGTAGAAGCTGCAACTTCCATTAAAAAGGTTCTATTTGGAGAAGAATATAAAATTTCATTCCCTTCGAAAGAAAAAGAAATAACTCGAACCGGAAAAGCAGTGGGACAGTTGGTAGGCGGAAACCTTTCGGTGTTGTATTCTATTTTGGGAAGTGATTCTTCAGTTAATACAGATGGAAAAATCCTGTTTATTGAAGATTTGGATGAATACCTATATCACATCGATCGGATGATGCAAAACTTAAAACGTAGTGGGTTTTTGAAAAATTTAGCTGGATTGGTGGTAGGCGGAATGAGCGATATGAATGATAATACCATTCCTTTCGGGAAAAAAGCTCCAGCAATTATTGCCGAAGCTGTTTCAGAATATGAGTATCCGGTTTGTTTTAATGCGCCTGCGGGTCATATAAAAGACAATCGAGCGTTTATTATGGGACGAAACGTTACGTTGGAAGTAAATGAAGTAGATGCGAAGCTTACTTTTTAAATACTATTTATCAATCTTATACTTTTTGGAATTAGATCGTATCAATAAGTAAGGAATCCCTACAATCAATGCTACGTAAAAAGCGATCTTTTCAATTTCGGGATTTTCAAACCACGTAGCAGCAAAATAGCCAATAATCATTATAAAAGCCATTCCAAACATGGTATTTCTGAACACGGTTGCAATTCCATCGACATCAATTTTGGCTTTCTC
>DEXR01000050.1:111796-120554 GCA_002364245.1 Flavobacteriaceae bacterium UBA3179 | reverse complement strand
ATCAATTTTGGCTTTCTCCTCTTTTGACATGGTATTATACCCAGCTATTAAAAAATATAGTCTACCGTATTTAATCAGTATTCCGAGGATGATAAATAGAATAGCTATTACGATCATTTTTTTAATTGGTAAATATGTGAAAGAGTGCATCCCCTATATCATGCCAAATTGATTTTTTTGTTTTCTCAAAATTAGGGTCTTCAATCCAATATTCACAAACATTACAAATAACTTGATTTTTATAAATTATTTTTCCACTTAATCCATCCATTGAAGCGATTTCATCTTCATATCCAACTTTGTTTACAGTATTTGTCCATTCAACTTTTTCGGTCCGAATTTTATCAGATGAACATCGAGGGCATCGTATTTTCCCTTTTTTAGCTTCTTTTTTTGGATTAGCGGCGATTAGTTTATCAACCTTCTCTTTCGTGAGCTCTTTTTTTCTAAGGTGTCTTTTAATTTCTAATTGAGTGTCTTGCATATAGGTGTGAAGTTTGAATTTTGCAAAATATGCTAACTCATAATCGTCCAATCCATTCAGAAATGATATTATTTGGTTCATTAATCATCTAAAATATAAAAAAATCCCCTTTTCACTTGAAAAGGGGATTTGAAAATTAAAGTGTTTCTTCTAACCACTTGAAGAATTCGTTTTGCCAGACCAACGCATTTTGGGGCGTAAGTATCCAGTGGTTTTCTTCAGGGAAATAAAGCAATTTGCTTTTTATCCCCAATAGCTGTGCAGCTTGATAGGCGCTTAAGCCTTGTTCAATTGGTACACGATAATCCTTTCCGCCTTGAATAATTAAAATAGGCGTGTCCCAATTTGATACCTTGGTGATCGGGTTAAACTCATTATATACTTTTTGAGTTGTTGCATTGTTTTTATCCCAATACGGTCCGCCAAAATCGTGGTTTACAAAGAATAATTCTTCGGTTGTACCGTACATACTTCTAGTATCGAATACACCATCGTGAGCGATAAACGATTTAAATCGGTTATTATGGATTCCAGCTAAATAAAATACCGAATACCCGCCATAGCTTGCGCCAACGGCTCCTAATCGGTCGTTGTCAACATACGGTTCTTTCGCGATTTCATCAATAGCAGAAAGGTAGTCGTCCATTACTTGTCCGCCCCAATCTTTGCTAATGGCTTCGTTCCATTCCACACCGTGACCCGGCATGCCACGACGGTTAGGCGCTACAACAATATATCCTTGCGAAGCCATCAATTGGAAATTCCAACGGTAGGAATAAAATTGTGATAGCGGTGCTTGCGGACCACCTTGTGCGTATAATAAGGTTGGATACTTTTTAGAAGCGTCAAAATTTGGAGGTAAAATAACCCAAACCAACATTTCTTTTCCGTCGGTAGTGGTTACCGTTCGCTTTTCAACTTTTGGTAAGTCGATGCTGTTGTATAAATCTAAGTTGATATTCGTTAACTGCTTGAACGTATTGTCTTTTAAATCGAAACTGAATATTTCAGCAGCATGGTTCATATCCGTTCTGGTAACCAATAGCGTATTGTCTTTTTGAGCAACAATACTCGTTACATCAAACTGGCCTTTCGAAAGTTGTTTTACTACTGGCGCGATTCTTTTTTTACCTGGATAGTTCACTTTAAAGAGTTGGATGGTTCCGTCAATAGCAGCGGTAAAATATACTTCAGTTCCGTCGTTGTTCCATAAAAAACTTCTCACCGTACCATCCCATTGCCCAGTAAGGTTTTGCTTTACTCCATTTTCTAATACAACAATATCATTTTTATCGCTTTCGTAGCCATCGGTTTTCATTTGCAACCACGCCAAAGCTCCTTTTGATGAAAACGCCGGACTAGTATCGTAACCCTTATTGTCTTTGGTAATATTTTCGGTGGTTTTAGACGCTAAATTGTATTTGTAAATATCGGTATTCGTGCTGATAGCGTACTTTTTACCTTTTAATTTCTTACTTACATAATAAATGTCTTGGCTGTCTGGCGACCAAATGTAATCCTCGTCACCGCCAAACGGACGTTGTGGGCTGTGATACGGTTGTTTTGGCATAATATCGGTGCCGGTAGCATTTTCATACCCAGTTGGCTTGTAAAAAACGTGATTATAGCTACCATCTTGCCATTTGTCCCAATGGCGAATGTCTAAATCGGAAAAAATATAGGCGTTAGATTCTTCCAAATTTTTATACACATCTTTTCCTTCAATGGCTTCAATGTGAACTTCTTCATCAAACAATGTATAGGTGCCATCTGGTGAAATGTTTTTGTCCTTTGCATTGACAGCATCTTCATTAATTTCAACTATAGTACCTCCCGAAACAGGCATTTTAAAGTACTTGGTGTCAAAATCATTCCCTTCAATATTCGGTGTTTTTACCTTGAAGAAGATAGTAGAACCATCTTGATTCAGCCCCATCACGCTTAAGCGTTTTACTTGCCATAACAGTTCGGGCGTCATTGTTTGTTGTCCAACCATTAAGCTACTGCTCAGCATTACACTTAGAATTAGAATTATTTTTTTCATAGCTGTTCTTTATTATAATAGAATTATTTTTTTCTGAAGGAATTTTGGGTGTAATCATAACAACAAAGTTAATAATAAGCAACCTTATTTGCTTGGTGTTTCAAGGGTTATTCTTTTCAATTTTAATGGTTATCTTGTGAAGTATAACCTTAAAAAGGTATGGCGCACCACAACGAACTTGGAAAAATTGGCGAGCAATTGGCAGCGGACTATCTTCTGAAAAACGGCTATACAATTTTGGAGCGTAACTTTTTTTACGACAAAGCCGAAATAGACATCATTGCCCAAAAAGAAGAAGATACGATTGTAATTGTAGAAGTAAAAACCCGAAATAGTGCCTTTTTTGGTGACCCTCAAAGTTTCGTTACCAAAGGAAAAATTAAACTATTAGTGAAAGCTGCAAATGAATATATAATTGTCAATAACCTTGATAAAGAAGTCCGTTTCGACATTATTGCGGTACTTAAAAACAAAACCATAGAGAAGGTTGAACATATCGAGAATGCGTTTTATCATTTTTAAAATAAGCTTCAGTCTACAGGTATTTCTGTAATTTTGAAATAAGGAAATCGACTCACTCAATCTTAGTTTCTACTTATGAATTCTACTAAAAAAGATATTATTAAAGCAATTCAGCAACAGAAAGAAAACCCAAACTTAAAGTATCGGCTAAAAGAACGAACGGAAGAATTTACAAAACTCTTGTTTTACACCCTTTTTGATTCAGAAACATCAGTTTCAAAAAATTTAGATACGTTAGAAACACTTTTTGAAGAATTAGTGGATATCGCTTGTTGGGAACCCGAAAAACCGTGCAAAAAACTGTGGAAATCCTACTTGCAGAAACTTCCAGAAATTTTAGAGAAATTAAATAAAGACGCCAAAGCTTTTGTGAACAACGATCCTGCGGCTAACTCTATAGAAGAGGTTTATTTATCGTACCCAGGGTTTTACGCTATTGTAATTTATCGATTGAGTCACGAGCTATATAAATTCGGAATGCCTTTGGTGCCAAGGCTTATGAGTGAATATGCTCACCATATTTCTGGGGCCGATATCAATCCCGGTGCGAAAATAGGCGAGTCCTTTTTTCTAGATCATGCAACAGGTACCGTAATTGGAGAAACCACGATTATTAAAAACAACGTAAAAATTTACCAAGGAGTTACCTTAGGAGCGCTTTCAGTAGCAAGAAATTTACGAAATATAAAACGCCATCCAACGGTTGAAGATAACGTAGTTATTTATGCCAATGCAACTATTTTGGGTGGAAAAACAACCATTGGTGAAAATAGTGTAATAGGAGGAAATACGTGGATTACAGATTCTATCCCACCTAATTCTATTGTTTCAAATACCAATGAAGTGAAAATTAAAACAACATAAAATGTTTAAAAATATAACCGATTTTATAGGAAACACCCCTCTAATTGAAGCACAAACCTTACTTAAAAACCCGAACATCACCTTGCTTTTAAAAATGGAAGGTCACAACCCGGGCGGAAGCGTAAAAGATCGAGCAGCGTATAATATGATTAAGTCTGCGTTAGATAGAGGAGAAATTGATGAAAACACTAAGCTTATTGAAGCGACAAGCGGTAACACAGGAATTGCGCTAGCAATGATTGCCGGAATTTTTAAACTTAAGATAGAACTCGTGATGCCTGAAAACTCAACAAAGGAACGCGTGCAAACCATGCGAGCTTACGGTGCGAAAGTTACGTTAACATCGTCCGATATTGGAATAGAAGGTGCAAGAGATTATGCCGAGCAGAAAGTAGCTGAAGAAGGATATTATTCGTTTAATCAATTTGCGAATGATGATAACTGGAAAGCACATTATAAAACCACAGGCCCTGAAATTTGGAAGGATACTGAAGGAAAAATAACGCACTTTGTTTCAGCAATGGGAACTACAGGAACTATTATGGGTACGGCTACTTATTTAAAAGAAAAGAATACAAACATTCAAATTGTAGGAGCGCAGCCAACAGATGGTTCAAAAATTCCGGGTATTCGAAAGTGGGAGAAAGCGTATTTACCTAAAATATTCAATCCTAAAAAAGTGGATCAAGTAATTGAAGTAAGCGAAACTGAAGCTACAGCAATGGCAAAACGCCTAGCTGAAGATGAAGGTGTATTCTCCGGAATGAGCAGTGGCGGTAGTGTTACGGCTGCATTAAAATTAGCCGAAATCTTAGATAGTGGTGTAATTGTAGCGATAATCTGTGATCGAGGCGATCGGTATTTGTCTTCTACTTTGTTTGATTGAATTATTCTCTAAAAGGCGCTAATGCTTCCAACGCTTTGTCTACTGAAGTAATCCTGTCGAACGTTAATAACAATCGTAAACCGTTACGGGTTTTCTTCTCTTTCATCGTTACCCGTTGCGGATGGTTTTGAACGTATTGCAACACTTTTGTAAACGCCGGACTTTGGTAATACGCACTTTGTTGATCGCTCACAAAGTAACCTACCAATTTGTTTTTCTTCATAATTATTCGTTCCAGCCCCATTTTAATAGCAACCCATTTAATTCGAACGCTGTTTAATAAATCAACTGCTTCTTCAGGAAGTTCACCAAAGCGGTCAATTAATTCTTTTTCAAATTTTTGAAGTTCAGCTTCAGTATCTAATTGATTTAATTTGGTGTACAGATTAAGCCGTTCCGTAATATTATTAATGTAATCATCAGGGAAAAGCAATTCAAAATCGGTGTCGAGTACAGTTTCTTTTACAAAATCTTTCTTTTCGTGTTCGGTGCCTTCGTATAAATCTTTGAATTCTTTCTCTTTTAATTCATCAATCGCTTCGGAAAGAATTTTTTGATAGGTTTCAAACCCAATTTCGTTGATAAATCCGCTTTGTTCTCCACCTAATAAATCTCCTGCGCCTCGAATTTCCAAATCTTTCATTGCGATGTTTAATCCGCTTCCTAATTCAGAAAACTGTTCTAAAGCTGTAATTCGTTTTCGGGCTTCTTCGGTCATAGCCGAATAAGGTGGTGTAATAAAATAACAGAATGCTTTTTTATTACTTCTACCTACACGTCCACGCATTTGGTGTAAGTCAGAAAGACCAAAATTATTCGCATTATTGATGAAAATCGTGTTGGCATTTGGCACATCCAAGCCGCTTTCAATAATGGTGGTTGAAACCAATACATCAAACTCATTGTTCATAAAACCGAGCATGAGCTTTTCCAGCTTTTTACCGTCCATCTGCCCGTGACCAATCCCTATTTTAGCATCTGGCACCAATCGCTGAATCATTCCGGCAACCTCTTTAATATTTTCGATACGGTTATGAACAAAAAATACTTGTCCGCCACGTGATATTTCATATCGAACTGCATCGCGAATACTTTCTTCGCCAAAACGAATTACGTGTGTTTCCACGGGATAGCGGTTGGGCGGCGGCGTGGTAATAACCGATAAATCACGCGCGGCCATTAAACTAAACTGCAACGTTCTTGGAATAGGCGTAGCGGTTAAAGTAAGCGTGTCTACATTTTCTTTAATGGTTTTCAGTTTATCTTTTACAGCAACGCCAAATTTCTGTTCTTCATCAATAATCAATAACCCGAAGTCTTTAAATTCAACCGATTTGTTAACCAATTGATGCGTGCCGATTACAATGTCAAGTTTTCCGTCTTTTAATCCTTCTAAAACACTGCGACGTTCTTTTGCAGTTCGAAAACGGTTTAGATAATCAATATTTACTGGCATATCTGCCAATCGCTCTGTAAATGTTTTATAATGTTGAAACGCCAAAATGGTGGTGGGCACCAAAATAGCAACTTGCTTGTTGTTGTCAACTGCTTTAAAAGCAGCACGAACAGCAACTTCCGTTTTTCCAAACCCTACATCGCCACAGATTAGGCGGTCCATAGGGCGCTCGTTTTCCATGTCACGTTTTACATCTTCAGTCGCGGTAGATTGATCGGGTGTGTCTTCAAACACAAAAGAAGATTCCAATTCAGCTTGTAAATACGAATCGGGATCATATGCAAACCCTTTTTGCAAGCGACGTTTGGCGTATAGTTCAATTAGATTGAAGGCAATTTGCTTAACCCGTTTTTTGGTTTTTTGCTTTAGTTTTTTCCAAGCGGCACTTCCCAATTTGTATATTTTAGGCTCTTTTCCGTCCTTGCCGTTATACTTGGTGATTTTATGAAGCGAATGAATGCTGAGGTACAGAATATCGCGTTCACCATAAATGAGTTTGATGGCTTCTTGCTGCTTACCTTCCACATCAATTTTCTGAAGTCCGCCAAATTTTCCAATTCCGTGATCAATATGTGTTACGTAATCGCCTACTTCCAGATTGGTCAACTCTTTTAAGGTAATTGCCTGTTTTTTGGCATACCCGTTCTTAAGCTGAAATTTATGATACCGCTCAAAAATTTGATGATCGGTATAACACACATTTTTTTGATTGTCATCAATAAACCCTTGAAACAAGGGAAAAACAATCGTTTGGTATTCTTTTACGTGTTGTTCGGCATCTTCAAAAATATCATGGAACCGTTTGGCTTGTTGTTCACTACTGCAAAAAATGTAGTTTTTATAACCTTTTTCAACGTTTTCATTCAAGTTCTCAATCAATAAATTGAACTGTTTGTTGAACGATGGTTGCGGTTTTGTGTTGAAATGAATCGCCTCGCTACTGTTTTTACTATCTAATGTTACGGTTGTAAATTCAGAGAGTTGGCTTTTTAATAATTCAGAAGTACAAAACAATTCTTTCGGTTCGCTTTGCTTTATTTCGCCAGAAGCTTCTTTGAAAGCATGGGTTGCTTTTTCAAATAATTTGGTAATGCTGCTACTTAATAGCTCTTCATTTTTCAGAAAAACCACGGTTTTTGAAGCGATGTATTTTAAGAAACTTTCGCGCGTTTCTTCCATCATTTTATTTTCCACATTCGGGATGATGGATATTTTTTTTAATTGTACATCAGAAAGTTGTGTTTCTACATCAAACGTACGGATGCTATCTACTTCATCACCAAAAAACTCAATGCGATACGGTTCGTCATTACTGAAACTGAACACATCTAAAATCCCACCACGGACGGAAAATTCACCAGGTTCAGTCACAAAATCGGTACGTTTAAATTTATATTCAAACAACACTTCATTTACAAAATCGATAGAAACTTCTTCGCCTACTTTTAGCTTTAAGGTGTTTTTCTCAAGCTCTTTTCGGGTTACTACTTTTTCAAATAGGGCCTCAGGATAGGTAACAATGATGGCTGGTTTTTTACGAGAATTAATCCGGTTCAATACTTCGCTTCGCAGCAATACATTGGCATTGTCAGTTTCTTCAATTTGGTAGGGTCGGCGATAACTTCCTGGGTAAAACAGTACGTTTTGATCTCCGTGAAGTTGCTCTAAATCGTTTAAGTGGTACGCCGCTTCTTCTTTATCATTTAAAATTAGTAGAAATGGTTTTTCTGAAACTTTAAAAGCCTCAGAAATAACAATTGAAGTAGCAGAGCCAACTAAGCCTGAAACCGAAATTTTTTGTTGCGAATCGGATATAGCTCCCCCTAGCTTTAGGGTTTCATCAGCCTTTGAAAAAAGCGTATTAACGAGAGTTTTGCTCATAAAGGCGCAAAGATAGTATCTTATCTTCTTATTCTAAGCTGCCACATAGAGTTTTATCATTTTCATAACACAATTAGGATATTTCATTGAGTAATTTTAGAGTATGGGCATAAAAGAATTTGACGTATTTGTAATAGGAACAGGAACCGCTGGGAAAAGCGTAGCGTATGATTGTGTTGAAGCTGGAATGAGTGTTGCTATTGCTGATAATAGAGAGTTTGGTGGCACGTGTGCCAATCGAGGTTGCGACCCTAAAAAAGTATTGGTGGGTGTTACTGAAGTGGTACAATTAGCTGAAAACTTAAAAGGAAAGGGAATTACATCTGTTCCTGAAGTAAGTTGGAAAGACGTACAAAAATTCAAATCAAATTTTACTGAAGCCGTTCCCGCCGCAACAGAACGTGATTTAAAAGAAGCTGGGATTGCTATGTACCACCAATCACCCCAGTTTTTAGATGAAAATATGCTGTCTGTAGAAGGAAAAACGGTGAAAGCTAAAAAGATAGTCATTGCAACAGGACAAAAACCTTTAGAGTTAAAAATACCCGGAAGAGAACATTTAAAAACGAGTGACGACTTTTTAGAGTTACCAGAGCTACCAGAAAGTATTGTTTTTGTAGG
>DEXR01000050.1:95691-111619 GCA_002364245.1 Flavobacteriaceae bacterium UBA3179 | reverse complement strand
ATGCCTTTTGATGAAGATATTGTCAATCATCTTCTAGAAGCTTCAGAAAAAATAGGAATTGATTTTATTTTCAATGCCCAAGTAACTGAAGTGGAAGAATTGCAAAAGAATTATCGTGTCATTTTTCAGAAAAATGGAAATGAAGACTCAGTAAAAGCAAGGGCCGTTTTTAATACGGCAGGTCGCGTACCTTCCATAGAAGAATTGGATTTAGAAAAAGGAAACGTTGCTTCTGAAAAAGGAGGCGTTTCAGTAAATGAGTTTCTTCAAAATACTACTAATTCATCCGTATATGCCTGTGGCGATGTTTCGGCCAGTGGTTCGTTGCCGTTAACGCCTACTTCGTCTCAAGAAGCGAGAGTGGTTTCAAAAAACATTCGAAAAAATAATGTGTTGAAAATGGATTTTCCGCCGGTTCCTTCCGTAGTATTTACGTTGCCGCAAGTTGCTGCTATTGGTTTGACCGAAGAAGAAGCTAAAAAAAAAGGATATAATATTGTGGTGGAATACAAAAGCGTGCCTTCTTGGTTTAATGCAAAACGTATTAACGAAAAAACCTACGCTTATAAAACCATAGTCGATAAAGACCGAAACTTAATTTTAGGAGCACACATTATAGCACCACACGCGGGAGAAATGATTAATCTGTTTGTACTTGCTATGTGTGGAAAACTGAAAACAAAACATTTAAAAGCGATGATTTTTGCCTACCCAACTTGGGGGAATGATATTAAAGGGATGGTTTAAATATTCTAACTCTTGCCAAAATGCTCCTTGCATTTTTGTATAGGGCTAGTTTCCCTATTTTTAATACCATGAGTTGCACTGCTAATAAATAAAACAACAGCAGTTATTAGTGTAGCATACACAATACTTTGGTTGCTGTCCCAATTAGCTATTGCAATTGCGATTAAGGCCCAAACACCGACCAAGGCAAATTCACGCATGTTGCGTTTCCAAGTTACGGCTAGATTGATGATTCCGGCTATTATGACCATAATTATAGTCCAAGAAGTTTCAGAAATTCCCCAACCTTCCCAACCAATACTGCTCAAATAAGCAGCGATATTGGCAATGCTTGCAACGGTAATCCACCCACTATAAAAAACAAATGGCCACCATAAAAAAGCAATAACTGAAATAGGTGCATCCCACAATTCCATGCGGTTGTTCATTACAATCTTTAAAAGTGAGTATAATAGAACAAACATCGCTAGAATTGAAAAGCTAATATATCCGTAGAGCCAAAAGGTAACCCACAATATATTGGCCACACATGACAGTACAAACCACCAGCCAGATTTCAGCACAAAAGCATCATCCCTAACGGAGGTAAAAAGACTTCGACTTTGATATATAATAAAGCCTAACAATAGCAAGTAAATAAATCCCCAAATTGAGAATGCATACCCAGCCGGCGTAAATAAGTTGGGCATGGAAGCAGAAACTTCACCGATTGTGGTGTTATTCATCGCGCCAGTGTTTGAGAGGTAGTTCACAAAAATGGTGGCTATAAAAGCAAGAATATTGGCAATTTGTAGTGTTTTTTTCATAGGCTCTTAAAGTTAAACGTTTAAAAGATGAATCCTTTTTGAATTAAGAAAAATTTAGCGAAGGATATTTTCAGTGAAAAATAAAAAAGTCTAGTTTGCTAAACTTGATTTGTAAATATTTTATATTTGTAGTTTAATACAACACTATGTCATTTACAGATCTTTTTGAAACCGGACACCATTCCAGAAACTTGAGTCATTTTGCATCGATTGCAAACATGGCAGCCATTGATGGTGAATTAAATGAAGAAGAAGAAAAATTATTGAAGCGTTTTGCACAAAAATTGGATATTGATGAAGATGAATACCAACAAGTGGTTAAAAACCCTTCAAAATTTCCAATAAACCCGCCAAACAATTCAGATAGGCGTTTGGAGCGTATGCACGACCTTTTTGAAATGATCTTTGCCGATCACAAAATTGACGATCAAGAACGCTTTTTGATTGAACGTTACGCAATTGGGTTAGGGTATACCGAAGAATTAGCTGCAAAACTAATTAAACGTTCCATTGAAATTTATGATGGAGGGTTAAACCTTGAAGATTATCGTTATTTGTTGAACAGAGATAAATAACAAAAATTTATAGAAATATTATTAGAACACTCGAGGCTTATAAAATGGCTTTGGGTGTTTTTTTGTATGTTTGAAAAATACAACTTGACCAATATTATAGATATTCTTTTATGAAAACCATCCCACTTATAAAAAAAATAAGCTTTTTTTTGCTATTTATTACAATTTTCTCTTCCTCGTTTGCGCAAACATTGGAAATTGTGGAGAACCAGCCCGACTCTCCCTATTTTCGAGCCTTCGAAACTAATAATGAAGATTTAGTTTTTACTACTCATTATGGTGAAATAAACTCGAGGCTATATGCTTTTGATGGGACCAATTTTCAATCCCTTATGCTTGAAGAAGGTATAGGTTCAATATGGTATTTAGAAGAATATCAAAGTAAACATTATTTGACACATTTTAACAATCCAGCACACTTGATTGAGGTTGATGGTTCTCAAGTAACTTTATTCGAGATTCCAGAGGATTATGACAATCCGCTGTTTCTTGGGGAATATAACGATAAACTATATGTATTGGGACAAGGTTTTGAATTTAGTATTTTTAGTTTTGATGGAAATGAGTTGGAAGGATATGAAGTGCCTAATGAATTGCGTGTAACCAACTTTTATTTTTCCGAAGATGACCAGTCGATATACCTTATTCTTAAGGATTATTCCACTGATGAAAAAACAGCTTGGATTTTTGATGGAGAAAACTATACTGAGATACCAAACCCGCAAGGAAAGGAAATAATACATGTTTTTGGCGAAATTAATGGTGTCATTGCTTTTTGGTGCAGAGATGCTGCCACTTATGAAATTGGCTCGCTTTATGCTTATGACGGAACAAACCTGACAGCCTTTCCAAATCCTGAAAACACCTCTCTAATCGAACCTTTAGGTTCCAATGAAGAGCAGTTGTTTTTACGATATAAAAATATAAATACTGAAAAAAAGGATTTATATGGTTTTGACGGTGATAACCTAAATCCTCTATATACAAATCCAGATAAATCAATCTTTGATTATGAAGGGAATTATAATGGTAAAGACTATTTTAGGGTTTTTTATGATGATAGAGCCTATTTTCATCAATATGATGGCACCTCTTTTACTGTTATTGAAAGTCCACAAGGTTTGAGTGCTTCTTATGTTCCAGGTTTAACAGATGAAAAACTATTTTTAAGTTATGTGGACAATGAAAATAACCAAATCTTGACAAAATTATCACTTGGTGAAACAACAGCTACTTTGGTGCCAAACCCTCCGGTTAATATGAAGTTAGATAGTTTTTTTACACAATTTGAAAATACATTTTTCTATTTTTATGTGTCAGATTCAGACCCTAATGTTGGGAAACTATACGCTGTTGATAAAAATGGTTTTAAAGAAGTCGATACTCCAGAAAATATTACTTCGGTAAGTTATGCATTTACTTTAAATCAAGAGATTTTTTTTGTTGGCTATACTGAAGATCCTTTTACTTCACAACTTTATAAAATAAATGGTAGTGACTTAGGAAAGTTAGAAGCAGTAGAGACCAATCAAAATATAACCGTATCTCCAAATCCTGCAAATGACTATTTTAAAATTCACTTTACAAATGCTACAATAGTAGGTGAGGTGAAAGTAAATATATTCTCCATATCTGGAAAATTGATTAATACCCAGGATTTTAGGGTTTCTGGTTCAAATCCTGAAATTTTCTACCCAACTGAAAGTTTAACTTCCGGCGTTTATGTCATGGAAGTTACTTCAGCTATAGGTAAAGCAACCAAAAAGGTTATTGTAGAATAATTTTTAGATTTTTTAATTTTAAATGGAAGACAATTTATTTGTCTGCCTCCCTCATAAACTCTTCCGCCTTTTCCATCATATTTACACTTCCGCAGAAAAAAGGAACGCGTTGGTGTAGTTTGGTAGGTTGAATATCTAAAATACGTGTATAGCCATCACTGGCTTTTCCGCCAGCTTGTTCGGTTAAATAGGCCATCGGATTGCATTCGTATAATAACCGAAGCTTTCCATCTGGATTTTTAGAGGTGCTTGGGTAGATGTAAATTCCGCCTTTAATTAAGTTTCTATGAAAGTCTGAAACCATAGAACCTATATATCGAGCTGTGTAAGGGCGATCGCCCTCTTCTTTTTGACAGTATTTTATGTAATCTTTCACACCTTGTGGAAAATGCACATAATTTCCTTCGTTTACAGAATAGATGTTCCCATCTTTCGGAAATTTCATATTAGGGTGCGATAAATAATACGTTCCAATGGCTGGATTCAATGTAAAGCCGTTTACACCGTGACCGGTTGTATAAACAATCATGGTTGAGGTTCCATATACAATATAACCAGCAGCTACCTGTCTATTTCCGGGTTGTAAAAAATCGTTTATAGTAACCGGAGATCCAGAAGGTGTTACGCGTCTGTAAATAGAAAAAATAGTCCCTACCGAAACATTTACATCAATATTTGAAGAGCCGTCCAAAGGATCAATTAAAACAACATATTTATTGTCGTTTTTCTCATTTCGACCTTTAATGGTTATAAAATCATCTTCTTCTTCACTGGCAATACCACAAACAATTTCTCGGTTGGTCAATGTATTGATAAAAGCTTCATTGGCATATACATCCAATTTTTGTTGGTCTTCACCTTGTATATTTTGGTCTCCTGCTGTACCTAAAATATCAACTAAACCAGCTTTGTTTACTTCATGGTTAACCACTTTAGCCGCCAAGCGAATGGAATTGATAAGTCGCGACAATTCGCCCGAAGAATACTTAAACTCCTCTTGATTTTCAATAATAAATTCGCCTAACGTTTTGTTTTTGTTTGCCATTTTTATCTTAATAGATGGATTTTAGTCGCAAATATCGATATTTTTGTCCAAAGCGTATTTTAATTAAACCGAAAATAAGATGGATTTCAACATTCGCAAAAGTACTAAAGAAGACATGCCTGCCGTATTGCACTTGATAAAGGAGTTGGCAGATTATGAAAAAATGGAGCATGAAGTAGAAATAACTACAGAAAACTTAGTAAAAGAAGGTTTTGGGGATGATCCATTGTTTGATTGTTTTATTGCTGAAAAAGAAGATGGCGAGGTAGTGGGAATGGCATTGGTTTATTTTCGGTTTTCTACATGGAAAGGTAAAACGCTTCACTTAGAAGATTTAATGGTGAAAAAAGAATACCGCGGTGAAGGTTTGGGAATTGCTATTTATTCCGAAGTGATAAAATTTGGAGCTTCTCATGGCGTAAAACGAATAGAATGGATTGTACTCGATTGGAATAAAAATGCCATAAAGTTTTATGAAGATACAGGAGCTTCGCTTCAAAAACAGTGGTACACAGTGCAAATGGACGAAGAAGGAATTAAAAATTTTGTTGAAAATTTATAGATGAAAGTATTTAAGTTTGGAGGGGCATCGGTTAAAGATGCTCAAGGGGTTAAAAATGTAACAACCGTACTTAAAAAAACCGGAGAAAAAGATTTAGTAGTTGTAGTCTCGGCGATGGGCAAAATGACCAATGCGTTGGAGGAGGTTGTTACAGCACATTTAGCAAAAAGCGATACGTTAAAAGACCATCTTTTAACTATTGAAACCTATCACTACGATATATTAAAAGAGTTGTTTCCTAATCAGGAACATGCTATTTATAAGGCTGTCTCAGGACTTTTGGACCAATTAAAAGGATTTTTGGTTTCTTCAAAATCAAAAAATCACGCCTTTGTTTATGATCAAATAGTAAGCTATGGTGAGTTGATTTCTACGACAATAGTTTCTACATTCCTTTCTGAAGAAAACATTAAAAACACGTGGTTAGATGTGCGTGGATGCATTAAAACGGATGACAATTACCGCGATGCAAAAGTAGACTGGGAGGTAACCCAAAAACGAATTATCGATAAAGTAAGCCCAACTGGAATTACCATTACACAAGGTTTTTTAGGGGCTGAACATGAAAACAACTTCACGACAACCTTAGGCCGAGAAGGGAGTGATTATACCGCGGCGATTTTTGCATACTGTTTAAATGCCGAATCGGTTACTATTTGGAAAGATGTTCCAGGTGTTTTAAATGCCGATCCAAGATATTTCAGTAAAACACAACTACTTAATAAAATATCGTATCGAGAAGCGATTGAACTTGCTTTTTACGGCGCTTCGGTAATTCACCCAAAAACCTTGCAACCGTTACAACGAAAAGAGATTCCGTTGTATGTAAAATCATTTTACAATCCAGAAGACGAAGGGACTTGTGTAGGGAAAGGAGTTACGTTAGACCCAAAAACATCGTGTTTTATTTTAAAGAATAACCAAGTGCTTATTTCACTTTCCTCTTTGGATTTCAGTTTCATGATGGAAGACCACATAGGCGATGTTTTTAAGTGGTTGCACAAGTATAAAATGAAGGTGGAATTAATTCAGAATTCAGCTATTAGTTTTTCGGTTTGTGTGGATAATAAATACGACAAGCTGGACGAATTATTAGTAAAACTGCGTGAAAAATTTAAGGTAAAATGGAACGAAGGCGTAACA
The DNA here is from genome assembly GCA_002364245.1 of Flavobacteriaceae bacterium UBA3179. Taxonomy (GTDB): domain Bacteria; phylum Bacteroidota; class Bacteroidia; order Flavobacteriales; family Flavobacteriaceae; genus Marixanthomonas. The sequence continues at coordinate 104,960 of DEXR01000050.1, read as the reverse complement.
TTATACACTGTTAGGCATTCTATTCCTTCAGAAATCAAAGCATTGACTGAAAATCGAAACGTTTTACTAAAACAGGAAAGTAGGGATACCGTTCAAATTATTGTAGAAAACTAGTTGAATTGCTTTCGCTATATTTGTGTAAGGTATCAATCATACCAGGTTTAAAATAAAAAACACTATGGGATTAGTTAATGCTAAAGAAGTGGCCAAGGCCATTAATGTCGATAACTTCGGCTTTCTGGGCACTTTTATGGGCTGGTCCTTAATGAAGGTGCTGAACATTTCTACCCTTAATAAAATCTATGACCGCAACAAGCATTTAAGCGATTTAAAGTTTATAAATGCATTGCTGGATGAATTTGAAATCAATTTTGAAATACCAGAAGAAGATTTACGGCGTATTCCTAAAAAAGGCCCTTTTATAACCATTTCTAACCATCCGTTAGGTGGGATTGATGGTATCTTATTATTGAAACTATTATTAGAACACCGTCCGGATTTCAAAATCATTGCTAACTTTTTATTGCATAGAATCGAACCGTTAAAACCGTATGTAATGCCCGTAAATCCTTTTGAAGAGAGAAAGGATGTAAAATCGAGCGTAATGGGTTTTAAAAATGCATTGTCACACGTTAGGGAAGAACATCCATTGGGAATTTTCCCAGCCGGGGAGGTTTCAACATATAGAGATGGTAAATTGGTAGTTGATAAACCATGGGAACCAGCGGCGATGAAATTGATTAAAAAAGCCGAAGTTCCAGTCGTTCCTATTTATTTTCATGCGAAAAATAGTAAGCTGTTTTATCGTATGGCAAAACTGAACGATACCTTACGTACGGCAAAATTACCTTCGGAATTATTGACTCAAAAAGAACGGGTAATAAAAGTGCGAATTGGAAATGCCATTTCAGTAAAAGATCAAGCCGAACATGAAACGCTAGAAGATTTCACCAATTTCCTTAGACGAAAAACGTATGTTCTGTCCAATCCTTTTCAGAAAAAAAAATTATTGGATACTATTCCAAAATCACTAAAAATACCCAAGTTGCCTAAAAAAATTGCAGGTCCCATTCCATTAGAAGCTATGGAGCCCGAAATAGAATCACTTCGTCAAAATGATAAGCGGTTGCTCATCAGTAAAAATTATGAAGTTTTTTTAGCACAAGCCGAAACCATACCTAACATACTGCGCGAAATAGGAAGACTGCGCGAAATTACGTTCAGGGAAGTAGGGGAAGGAACCAATAATGCTGTAGATTTGGATGAATTTGACGCCTATTACCACCATATGTTTTTGTGGGATAATGATGCGAAAAAATTAGCTGGAGCCTATCGTATGGGACTTGGTGAGCAAATTTTTAAGCAATTTGGTATTGACGGTTTTTATTTGCAAGATTTGTTTAGGTTCGATCAAGAATTATATCCCATGATGAGCAAAAGCATCGAAATGGGACGCGCTTTTATCATTAAAGAGTACCAATTAAGGCCTATGCCATTGTTTTTGCTGTGGAAAGGAATTGTGCATACTACGCTTCGATTCCCCAATCATAGATATTTAATTGGTGGGGTGAGCATTAGCAATAAGTTTTCAGATTTCAGTAAAAGTTTGATGATCGAGTTTATGAAGTCGAATTATTACGATCCGTATGTGGCACAATACATTAAACCCAAAAAGGAATATAAGGTAACGTTGAAAGATGCCGATAAAGACTTCATTTTTGATGAAAGTGAAGCCGATCTTAACAAATTTGATAAAATAATTGATGAGGTAGAACCTGGCGACTTAAGACTTCCCGTATTGATAAAAAAATACATTAAACAAAACGCTAAAGTAGTGGCTTTTAACGTAGATCCGCTGTTTAACAATGCGGTAGACGGTTTAATGTACATTCGTATTGCCGATTTACCTGAAAGCACGGTAAAACCTGTTATGGAAGAGTTTCAGGAAGAACTGGAGAAAAAATATGCCAACGGAAAAACAAAAGAGGAAGAATAGATCAATCTACACTTAAACTGCTATATTTAGCTTTTATCAACATAAATACACCGTAAGCAATTAAACCAACAGCAATTATCCCCATAACCAAGGATCCAAATTCATTTTGAAGAAAACCAAAAGCCTGTGTTTTATCCACCTTTTCAGCAGAAGCCGAAACAGCAGCCCTGAGCATTAAAAATGCCATAATACCAACAACAATACCTCTTGCAGTAAACCCTATCTTTGCGGCAGGGATAATTATTTTTTTTGCTTTTTTACTTAGCCCTGCTTCGTCTACTTCTTCCCTAAAATTTCCAGAGTAGGCTTGATAAAATTCGTAGATTGACTTTCCCAATAATGCCAAGCCTATTATAATTGCAATTATTTTTGAATCTAATATTTTCATAAGAAAAGAATCTTCCCCACCTCCAGAACTGCTTCCTAGCACTTGCTTAATTGCTGAAAACGCTAAAAATGAATAAAAGACGCCACTTATAAAATAACTAACTCGTTTAACAATTGCTTTAAAATCGGTTCCTGCATCCTTTGGATCTGCAAAGGCTTGATACCATCGCCAAAAAACATAACCAACAAGCCCGACTGCGGTGATAATGAGTAATATTTTTCCAAACATCTGCTGTGAGATAAAATCCAGTGCATTACTGCTACCTGATTTTTCTCCACCAAGCCCAAAAGCTGCAAAAGCAGTTAAACCGCCAATTAAAAAATAGACCCATCCTTTTGTGGCAACACCAAAACGGGCAAAATTTTGCTTCTTGTTTCCCATTTGTTTTTTTATGTAATGTACTTATAAAAAGCAGGATTAGGAGTGTGATTTAGAAAAAAAAATTAACGGTATTCTGGATTTTCAAAATTCCATCGAGTACCGTCATCCCAATCACCACGAGAGTTTCCGTAAGCTGGATATCCGTCTTGCTCTTTTAGCATTTTAGCTAAATGCAAAAGATTATAGGTCATAAAAGTTGTGTTGCGGTTGGTGAAACTGTTGTTTTTAGCACCGCTTTCTTCATCCATATAACTAGGTCCTGGACCGGCTTCGCCTATCCACCCACAATCTGCCTGCGGCGGAATGCTATACCCAACGTGTTGTAAAGAATACAGGATATTCATTGAACAATGTTTTATACCGTCTTCATTTCCCGTAATAATACAACCGCCCACTTTTCCGTAGAAATAATATTGTCCTTTATCGTTTTGCTTGCCGCTCATCGCGTAGAGGCGTTCCACAAGTTTTGTGGCTTCCGAAGATTTTTCGCCTAACCAAATGGGGGTGCCAATTATTAAAATATCGGCCGCATCCACTTTTTTCCAAAGTTCTGGCCACGCATCTTTTTTGGCGCCGTGTTCCGTCATATCAAAATATACACCGGGAGCTACTTCATAATCTACAAAACGAATTATTTCTACTGAAACGCCTTCTGCTTTCATAATATTTGCCGAAACATCTATCAAGCCACGGGTATGGCTCATTCTGGGAGATTGCTTTAACGTACAATTAATGTAAAGTACTTTTAGGTTGCTAAAACCTGGTTTTTTTGAAGCCATAAGATTAGTTTTTTAGTTATCAACACATCGTTAATATAAAGCGATGTTTTCAATGGGTAATGAAAAATCCCCAAAAATATATCTTGAGGATTATTATAGGCGTCTAGTGCAAAAATATTTAAGTTAAATTAAAACCAAGCTTTTTCTCCTACTTGATACATATTATAAAACTCTTCGTCACTCTTAGTAAGGTATATTATACCTTCAATAAGCCCTACAATACCTGTGGCCATTAATATGAAAAAGCCTACACCTAAACAAGATGTGGCGTAGCCTATAAGTGAAGCAACTAAAAGAATGATCCCTTCTTTATTATATCCTAAAATAAATTTATGTATTCCCAGGGAGCCTAAAACAATTGCCAAAATACCGGCGATTAATTTTTTATTGTCTCCGCTATTGGTTGCTTGGTTCCAGCCTTCTTTAAACTCGTTAGCAGTGTTCTTTGCTTCTTTTTCAATGTTCTCAGCTGTATTGTCGGTGTTTTTCTTGGTGCTGTCGTATTCTTCGTTTTTGTTTTCTTCCATGATTATGGTTGGTTATTAAGGTGTTAGTAACAGTAAAAGTATGAAAAAAATAATTATAAAAAGGCACTGTCAATAGGTTCCCAAAGTTCTATTTTGTTTCCTTCGGGATCGAGAATCCATCCAAACTTTCCATACTCATATTCTTCTATTTTGCCTACGACGGTTACTCCCTCTTCTTTAAGTACTTTAAGTAATTCAACTAAATTTTCAACCCGAAAATTCATCATAAATTCTTTTTCACTGGGCTTGAAGTATTCTGTTTTTTCATCAAATGGGCTCCATTGTGTAGAACATTTGTTACCCTCTTCGTCTTTCCACCAAAAGGTACACCCGTAATCATCGGTGTTTAAACCTAAATGTTTGTTGTACCAGTTTTTTACAGCTTTGGGATCCTTCGTTTTAAAGAAAAATCCGCCTAGACCTGTGACTCTTTTTTTCATTGTTTTATTTTTTAAATTTTTCAAGTATCTTTTCTACAATCGTTTCAGCTAATTTTATTTTGCTCTCTACTGTCCACCCTGCTACATGGGGACTTACGAGCACATTTTCCATCTGTAATAATTGTTGAAGCGGTTTGGGCATTTCTTTTTCAGAAAAAAGTGACTCGAACGATAATTTTTCATACTCTAGCACATCTAAGCCAGTACCTGAAATTTTTCCGTTTTCGAGAGCCGAAACTAAATCTGCGGTTACAACACTTTTTCCGCGAGCGGTATTAATAAACCAAAATGGTTTGCTGAAACTGTTTATAAAATCGCTGTTAATCATTTTATCGGTTAAAGGTGTCCATGGGGTGTGAAGGCTTAAAACATCTGCCATTTCTTGTAATGTCTTAAGTGAAACTTGGGTAGCGTGTTTATCGCCAACATCGTCCTTAATATCATAACAAAGCACGGTACAATCAAACCCTTGTAATTTTTTAGCGAATGCCTTGCCCATATTTCCGTAGCCAATAAGACCTACGGTTTTTCCGTCAAGTTCTACGCCGCGATTTGCTTCACGGTTCCATTGGCCATTTTTTACTTCAGTATTTGCTTTATTTAGCTTGTTAAATAGGGAAAGTAACATACCTAAAGCATGTTCGCCCACTGCATTGCGATTGCCTTCTGGTGCTGCGATTAAATGAATGTTCTTTTTTTTGGCATAGTCAATATCGATACTTTCCAATCCAACACCTACACGCGCGATAAATTTTAGGTTTTTAGCAGCATCGATAAATTGTTTATCAATATTAAAACGGCTTCTAATAACAATGCCATCATACTTTTTAATTTTTTTCTCAATCGCTTCTTTTGAAGAAGTATAATCTTCGTCGTTCTTAAATCCAGCTTTTGAAAGACGTTCCAATAAAAGCGGATGGTTATTGTCTAAGTGAAGGATTTTCATGTTTTTAGATTTTAGGATAGTCAGCAACTGTTTTTTCATTAACTACATTTCCAGTATGGCTTGTGGATATTTTTTCGAATAACAGCACGTGTACTTCTTCACCATTTTTGGTTTTTGGACAATGCTCCACACCTTTAGGGACAACAATTAATTCGCCTTCATTTATAATTTCAACCTTATTTCTAAAATGCATTTCGAGGGTTCCTTTTTGCACAAAAAATAATTCGTCTTCCTCTTCGTGTTTATGCCACACAAATTCATCTTTTAGTTTGGAGAGAAGCACTTGCATATCATCGACAACAGCTATTTGATGCGGATGCCAGTGTTTGCTGAATGATGTAAATTTTTTCTGAAGGTTTATTGTCTTCAATTTGTTTCAGTTTATAGAAACAAATTACGAATTTCTTCGGGAATGCGTGTAGGTTTTTGGGTTTTAAGTTCAACAAAACACCAAAGCGTTTTTGCAGTGACCATTACTTTTTCGTCTTTTTTTCTGAAAATTCTGTAGTGTCGTTCACTTTTTACGCCTTCGGCAGATGTAACCCATGTTTCAATTTGTAGCTCTTCCCCTTCAAAAGCAGGATTTTTGTATTCAATAAAATGGTTGAGAACCACCCAAAAATATTGTGAGTGTAGTTCTTTTGGAGCTTTTGAAAACCAATGTTTTTCGGCTATTTCGATACACCATTCTAAATACGTGATGTTATTTACATGGCCATTAACATCTATGGCAGATTCTGGTACTTTAAAGGTATTTGAAAAGACCGTACTCAAAACCCTAATATAACTTTTGATATATAAAAGAATAGGAAAATACCGAAGATATCATTACTTGTTGTAATAAATGGCCCGGTTGCGATTGCTGGGTCAATTCCGCGTTTATCTAAAATAATGGGTACAAACGTGCCAATAAGTGCCGCTACAATAATTACAGATAACATAGAAATTGCAATTGTGATACTCACTAAGTTATCTTGCGATACCACAAACCCAAATAAAATAACCAATATACCTAAAGCGGTACCATTAATTAGAGCAAGACCTACTTCTTTCACCAACCGGTTGAATAGGCTTCCCTTTACATTATCATTTGCTAAACCTTGAACGATAATTGCACTAGACTGAACGCCTACATTTCCCGCCATTGCTGCAATTAAAGGCGTGAAAAAGAATAAAATAGGGAACTTCTCTAAAGCCTCTTCAAAACCTTGCATAATATAGACACTTCCCAATCCGCCAAACAATCCCAATATTAACCATGGTAAACGGGCACGGGTAATTTTTAAAATGCTATCATCGGCCTCAACATCTTCTGATATACCGGCAGCCATTTGGTAGTCACGTTCAGCTTCTTCTTTTATAAAATCTACAATATCGTCAATGGTGATACGCCCTACCAAAACACCGTTTTCATCAACTACAGGAATGGCTTCCAGATCATATTTTTGCATAATACGGGCAACTTCTTCATTTTCTGTGTGTACAGTTACATAATCTACCTTTGGGATAAACACATCGCTAATGTGCGCTTTGTCTCCGGCAGTCAATAAATCTTTTAGTGATAGCCTGCCTGTTAATTTACCTTCTTTATTAATTACGTAAATTGAATGAACCCTAGTAACATTTTTGGCTTGTCGACGCATTTCACGCACACATCCGGCCACGGTCCAAGTTTCTTTAACACGAACGAGCTCTTTTGCCATAAGGGCTCCCGCTGTGTCTTCGTCGTACTTTAAAAGTTCAACAATATCGGCTACGTGTTCAGAATCTTCAATCTCACCGATTACTTGTTTTTGGACATCTTCATCCAATTCTCCCATCACATCCACCGCATCATCGGTGTCCATTTCTTCGAGTTCGGCTGCAATTTCTTTAGGGGAAAGACGGTCTAATATTTTTTCACGAATATCTTCATCTAGCTCGATTAACGCTTCGGAAGTGATATCGCTCGCTAATAATTTTATAAGGTAAGTAGCTTCATCTGAGTTTAGCTCCTCTAAAATTTCAGCGATATCGGCAAAGTGAAACTCGTGCAGCAACTCGCGCAGCGCACTGCCATCTTTGTTGGCAATGAGCTGTTCAACTTGCTCTAAAAATTCATTCGTGAGTTGAAACTGCATCGTTTTCTATCTTTTGTGTAAGCGAAATAAATTGAGATACCGAAAGTTGTTCCGGACGCTTGCCAAATATACTATCTTCTTTCAGTTTATCGGAAAGATTAAGGGTTTTTAAACTGTTTCTTAACGTTTTTCTACGTTGTTGAAATCCGGTTTTCACCACTTTATAAAACAGTTTTTCATTACAGGGAAGTGAAAAATCTTCTTTTCGCCGTAATCTAAGTACGCCACTATCCACTTTTGGTGGCGGATTAAAAACCCCAGGTTTTACGGTAAATAGATATTCGGCATCGTAAAAGGCTTGCGTAAGCACCGATAGGATTCCGTAGGTTTTACTTCCTTCTTTTTCACAAATTCGTTGCGCTACTTCTTTTTGAAACATGCCTGTAAATTCAGGGATTTGAGCTCTGTTTTCTAGTGCTTTAAATACAATTTGTGTTGAAATGTTATACGGGAAATTCCCTGTTATGGCAAATGGTTCATCCCCAAACAAATCGGTTAATTCTGTTTTTAAGAAATCAGCTTCAAGAATTTGAAGATTCTTTTCAGGATAGTTTTCAATTAAATAAGTTATAGAATCGGTATCAAGGTCTAAAGCAATTAATTCAACATCCTTTTTAATTAGATATTTAGTAAGTACACCCATACCTGGGCCAATTTCCAAAACATTTTTATAGCCTTGAAGGGTAAGTGTATTGCTTATTTTTTCGGCAATATTTTCATCGTGTAAAAAATGTTGGCCTAAATGTTTTTTAGCTCGGACTGGTTTACTCATAGTAATGTGATTGCCTAAATACAGGTATTGATTAATAAATTAGCCGCTCTGTTTAAAATCTAAATTGTGTTCTCTTCAGAAAAAAATCATTGATATTCAGGTTTTTATGTAGTTAAACGAAAAAACAAACCATTTAATCAAAAAGGCGTAAGAATATTCCTTGATATAATTTTTTGCTTTTATCTTCACACTTCAAAAATCAACCGATTGTGTTTAATCTTATTGAGGAGTGAGACTGATGCACAAGGTACAAAGCCCGTTAAAACTTATTTGGTTTCTCGGGCTTTTTTTATTGTTCGTTAACTACTTCTAGTTCGGTTCTAAATGCAACGAATTTCCCTTCAAAAGGTTTACTTTGTTCTCTGAGCGTTTCTGCATCTTCTTTATAGTATTTTTGAAGCATTTCCTTGCTTTCGGTCCGGTATTGTATCGAGTAAGTGATGCCGCCCATTTCTTCTTCAACCTGTACGCGGGTCATTAATGCTTTTTTAAACTTACCGGTATCGAGCATTGCCGGAATATGTTTTGTTTTCATCCAATCGAGCCACTCGTCGTGGATGCTGTTGTCTATGTTTATGGTTACGTTATAGATGTACATTAAGCAAGTTTTTAGTTTGTAAAATTAATTTATAGCATCCCCACGCAAGGCTCTAAAGCGTTTTCGGGCTTCTACAAAGTAAATACTGTCTGCAAAGTTATAGATTATTTGCTCGTAAAGCTCTTTTGCTTTTTCAGGTTGCGCTAGTTTATCTTCATAGAGTTTTGCCAATTTAAAATAGGCATCATCTGCTACTATTTCGTCTGGGTATAACTCTATTAATTTATCGTAATTGGCTTCGGCTTTTTCCAATTGTTCTGTTTTTTCATACAATCCTGCTTGTTTCAGCAAAGCTTCGTCTTCAATTTTTTCACCTTTGTGG
>DEXR01000050.1:95213-95532 GCA_002364245.1 Flavobacteriaceae bacterium UBA3179 | reverse complement strand
CTTCAATTTTTTCACCTTTGTGGTTGGTGAGAATATCATCCAACTTTTCAATCGCTTCTGTATCTTTATTCTGAAGTGCCAATAAATCAGCTCGTGCAAACTTTTTTAAAGCCGTTTGGGTAGAGTCTTCAAGTGAGTTATCGCGAATCATTAAACTGAGCTCCATCGCATCGTTGGCGATAAGTTGGGAAGCAGATTTCCGTAAAACGTCCAACTGTATTTGTGCCCATTCAAAATCACCTTTGTAATAACTTGTTTTGGCAACTTTAAACCGAGCTTCTTGTGCCAAGACATCATTCTTTACTTTTTTCTGAATTTG
>DEXR01000050.1:94589-95101 GCA_002364245.1 Flavobacteriaceae bacterium UBA3179 | reverse complement strand
TTCTTTACTTTTTTCTGAATTTGAGAATAATAGATCAATGCCTCGTTGAACTTTTCATCAAACACCAAAATATCTGCCAGTTCCATTTTTACCCGAGCTTCTTGAAAAGAGGTTAACCGGTCTTTTAAAAGTGTTTTTAAATTTGAAATGGCTACTTCTTTTTTTTCAGCATTAAAGGCTAAAAAATGATTGTAATCTACTTGTATCGCATAGGTTTGTGAGCCATATCCAAATTCATTCAAAATAGCTTCAAATTTTTTTTCAACCTCGGGATAGTTTTTTTTTGATGCTGTTTTCAAGGCAATCTTCATTAAATATTGATGTCCTTGTAACTTGGCTTCGGGGGTGTACGAGTTTTCAATTATAAAGTTTACAGCATCGGTAGCATTTTCATAATCTTCTTCGGCAATGGTAATGAGAACTAGATTTGCTATGCCACTTAAATCTTCGCCCGTTCTTTTATAAATAGCTTTTTCTTGTGTGAATGCCTTTTTAAATTCTTTTTGCTGAAT
>DEXR01000050.1:30473-94524 GCA_002364245.1 Flavobacteriaceae bacterium UBA3179 | reverse complement strand
GAAATTCCTTGTGGCACTTGACTTATAAGTTGGGGTTTCTTCAATAAGGTCTATATAGCTTGAAAACATTTTTTCAAGTTTTCCTTGTTCTCCATAAATTCTGGCTAATTGTATGCTAAAGTTCCTGTTGAAATCATTCTCCATTGCTTTTTCGTAGGTAGCAATGGCATAATCTAATAAGCTATATTTTGAAAAAGCTTTTCCAACGGTATAAGAATAATTAGGGTTTTCTACTGTATAATCGATAGCTTTATCATAATTAACCCTAGCCAAACTGTCTTTTTGTTGCAACGAATAGTTGTAGCCCAGTTCTACATATAGCTGCGGATTTACAATACGGTTGTTCAGTTTTTCCTGAAGCAGTTTTTCTGAAATAGTAAAGTTTTCCAATTGTTGGTTTACTTCAACCAATGCAATGAAAAAGTCTAACCTATTTGGGTTTTTATCATATAGCTTATCATAAATAGCCAGCGCTTTTTCATATTCACCTTGCTCAAAATAATTTTTTGCCAATGCTTCATTTTGAGCGTAGCTCGAAGTGACTGTTACAATAAAAAATAAAATAAATAGTACTGTGCGCATGGGTTAAAGATACTGAAATGATATGGTACTACCACTGCAAAAATAACGCCAGTTAGTTAGAATGCCAACTTCGCAATCTTATGATCCTTCTTTCTTTTAAACCATTGTAATATCTGTACCTTTGGCTATAAACTTATTTTAATATGAATATTTCAGTAGAATTGACACTTACCCCAATTCAAGATGATTATGAGCCGGCTATCATTAATTTTATAAAAAGCCTTCGGAATTCTGGGCTTACGGTTAAGGAAAACCCTTTGAGCACACAAGTTTATGGCGAATATGATGCTGTTATGCAATTGCTTACTAAAGAAATGAAGACAGCCTTGGAAGCTGTAGAAAGGGGATTGTTGTATATAAAAATAGTAAAAACGGATCGTAGCGACTATGAACCCCATTTTTGAGTTTTTATTTGGGCAGTACGAAGGCTATGCCACCCATCAAATTATACTTGAAGTTACTGCGGTTTTATTTGGATTGGCTTCCTCATTGTTTTCTATGAAAAACAGTGTTTGGGTGTATCCTACAGGGATTATCAGCACCTCTATTTTTGTCTACTTGCTATGGCAATGGGGTCTGTTGGGCGATTTAATTATAAACGCCTACTATTTTATAATGAGCGTATACGGTTGGTATATTTGGACCCGAAAGGTAACCCCCACTCGGTATACACCTATTACAAAAGCAACTAAAAAGGAGCATTATATTTCAATGGGGATTTTTGCCGGAACCTTACTGTTTATCTACGCAGTGTATGAATTTTTTGAAAAATGGACCAGTTGGACGGCCTATGTAGATACAATTACAACAGCCTTCTTTTTTGTTGGCATGTGGTTTTTGGCCAAACGAAAAATTGAAAACTGGCTCTATTTATTAGTAGGGAATATTATAAGTGTTCCGCTGTATTTTTATAAAGGATACACAATAAGCAGTATGCTCTATATTATTTTTGTATTTATATCAATCGCTGGCTATTTCGCATGGAAAAAACGCTTAAACAATCCACAGGAAACGGGAATCATTGCATAAAGCTTGTGCTGTATGGCCCAGAATCTACTGGAAAGACAACCCTGGCAAAGCAATTGGCTGCTCATTATAAAACCAAATGGGTTCCCGAATATATGCGGGAATATCTGGAAAAAAAATGGGAGGTGGAACAAAAAACAATCACACGCGACGATTTGTTACCTATTGCAAAGGGACAGATGGCTTTAGAGAATAAAACAACCGAAGTAGCAAATAAATTACTTTTTTGCGATACTAACTTATTAGAAATACAAGTGTATTCAGAATACTATTACAATGGATATTGTCCTTCAGAAATTAAAAAAGCTACGGAAGAAAATAATTACCATCATTATTTTCTCACCTATATTGATGTACCTTGGGAAGCTGATAAATTGAGGGATCGACCCAACGATAGATTGAAAATGTTTACTATTTTTGAAGCAGAGCTACGCAAAAGACAACTTCCTTACACCATTTTAAAAGGTTCTGTAAAACAGCGAATGAAAACTGCTTTAAAAACAATTGAAAATTTGAGTAACAACTAATTATGTTAAATCAAAAAGACGTACAACAAATAGAAGAAAGCGGTCATACAGTAGATAGTGTCGCAAAGCAACTGGAGACTTTTGTAAGAGGGATTCCTTATTCAAACGTAGTAACAACAGCGTCTATAGGTAATGGTATTGAAGAAATTTCAGAAGAAAACCAACAGAAGTTAGTAGATCTTTTTGAAAGGGAAAAGCAACAACTGGAGTTGGTTAAATTTGTTCCGGCTTCTGGAGCGGCAACCCGTATGTTCAAGTTTTTGCATCAGTTTTTAAAAAATTACGATCCCGATGAACAAACGTTAAACAAATACCTTAAAAAAGGAAATTATAAAGCACTAGACACTTTTTTAAATAATTTAAAAGATTTTGCTTTTGTAAACGAAGTACGGAAAAAAATTCGCGAACTATACCCAGATTATAAAACAAATAAAAAAGGGAAGCGCGCTCATTACTTTGTAAAAGCGATGCTCGAACCGGAAGGTTTAGGTTTCAGAAATATGCCAAAAGGTTTAATACCTTTTCATAAATATAAAAAATACTACACTACTGCTTTTGAAGAGCAATTGTATGAGTCTGCTTTTTATGCTTCGGCTAAAGACAATGCGTATTCGCATTTTACATTTTCCGAAGAACACGTTTCAAAATTTAAAGAAGAGTTTGAGGCCGTAAAAAACAGATTGACAAAACTTACAAAAACTAATTTTCATATTTCGTATTCTTTTCAGAAAAAAGAAACCGATACTATTGCCGTAACAGAAAATAATAAGCCGTTTCGGGATGCAAAAGGTAATGTTACTTTCCGTCCGTCGGGTCATGGAGCGTTATTGGAAAACTTAAATGAAGTAAATGCCGATATCGTTTTTATAAAAAACATTGACAACGTTATCATTAGGGAACATGTTGAAGAAGTGGCTCATTATAAAAAGTTGTTAGCAGGTAAATTACTATGGTTGCAACAACGGGTTTTTGAATTTCTTGAAAAGCTTTCAAGTGAGAATATTTCTGAAGAAGAAGTAAAAGAAATACAATCTTTTTTATGGAACCACCTTAATTGCAAGGAGCTTCCTAAAACTAAAGAAGCACTTTACAATAAGCTTAATAGGCCTTTACGGGTATGTGGCGTGGTAAAAAATACCGGTGCCCCTGGTGGTGGTCCTTTTTGGGTTAAGAATGATAATGGCGAGGTTACCTTACAAATTGTGGAAACCGCCCAAATAAATATGGAAGACGAGCATCAAAAAGCAATTGTAAGTGAAGCAACTCACTTTAACCCAGTTGACCTAGTTTGCGGTATTCGAAACTTTAAAGGGGAAAAATTTAATCTGAAACAGTATAGCGACCCAAACACTGGCTTTATTTCCTTAAAATCTCAAGACGGAAAATCATTAAAGGCATTAGAGCTCCCTGGACTTTGGAATGGAGCTATGGCCAAATGGAACTCAGTTTTTGTGGAAGTACCTTTACTCACGTTCAATCCTGTAAAAACGGTCAACGATTTATTACAACCAGAACACCGTCCCAATAGTTAAAGTGAATACCGAAAAGCTAATAAGAGAACTTACTTTTAAGGCCATGCGTAGCAGCGGTCCAGGTGGGCAGCACGTTAATAAAACATCCAGTAAAGTTGAGGTTGGTTTTCATATAGACAGTTCGCAAGCACTAAGCGACTCAGAAAAGCAACGGTTACAACAAAAACTACAGAATAAAATTTCGGCAGAGGGTATATTAGCTTTACAATGCAGCGAAAGCAGAAGTCAGCATCGCAATAAAGCTATTGTGATACAACGTTTAATCGATTTGCTGAAACAAAACCTAAAGCCGGTTAAAAAACGAAAAAAGACAAAAACCCCTAAAAAGGCAATCGAAAAGCGATTGAAGGCAAAAAAGAACAATGCTTTAAAAAAGGCCAACCGAAAACCTCCTAAAATTGACTAGCAAAACACAATCTTTGTGTAATTTTTACACAAGTGTACCTAGTTTTTACACATCTTAAATGGTGTTTTGAGATTCCTGAAAAAATAAAAATACCTGTAAACATGGTGTTTAAGGCAGCTTTTCATTTTATAAAACTCTATTGGCACTACTTTTTCATTATACAAGCCAAGTCAAGTAATAAAAAAATAATAACAAACCCATAACTTAGAAACTATGAAAAAGTCAATTTTAGCAATCGCAATCGCGCTGGGATCATTAACAGCAGTACAAGCACAGGATAAAGCAATGGAACAAACTTCTACTAATGATGCGAAAGCAACCTTAAGTGCGCAAACCCCAGCCCAAGACGACTTTAAGCAAATTAAAGCAACCGAATTACAAAAACCAGTATTGGAAGCCGTAGCCAAAGAATTTGAAGGTGCTACTGTATCTAAAGCTTACAAAAATGAACAAGGCGAATACAAACTGGTACTTGCAACAGCTGAGAAAGCAGAACAAACCGTTTATGCTAACAGCAAAGGTGAGTGGATTAAGAAGCAGTAAGCTGCAGTAGTTAGATTCAATACTTCGGGGATGCCCAATCGGGCATCCCTTTTTTTATGTTTTTTTTGAACGATATTAAAGCCATTTTTAAACACACTTTGGGTGAATATTACACAAGTGTGTATTTATTTACACACTTTTTTTTGATGAAATCAAATCGGTATAAAAGCTATTATGTCAATGATATCATAGCTTTTAAAAGGCTTTAACTACAGCTTCAGTTTCGTGGCACTACTTTTTCAGTATATACGTCAAATTTAGAAACGAAACATTAATATAAAATTTAAAACTATGAAAAAGTTAATTTTTGCAACCGCATTAGCAATAGGATCATTAACAGCAGTGAATGCACAAGATAAAGCAATTGCTCAAACATCGACTGATGATGCAACAATGACTCAAACTGTAGATGCACAAGAAACCGTTGCACAGGATTTTAAAGAAGTAAAGGCCTCTGAGGTACCAAAGCCTGTATTAGAAGCAGTAGCAAACGATCATAAAGGTGCTACCGTGTCTAAAGCATATAAAAATGCAAAAGGTCAATATAAATTAGTTTTAGCCACAGCAGATAAGAAAGAGAAAACTGTTTATGCAAATAGTAAAGGTGAGTGGTTACAAACAAAAAAGAAGATGAGTAAAAACATGAACTAGTTTATTTGAATTAGCTAGATTCAATACTTTTTGGGATGTCCTTCGGGGCATCCCTTTTTTATGTATCAAACTTAGTTTCCCGTTTTAGTTTTTTACTGTATACTAAAAGTAGTAGAAAATTTTAGACACTTTATATGGTCTTAAATCCTTTCAGTAAGAAACAAGTTTTGTGATAATATTACACACCTGTTTAGTGTGTTTATACACCTTTTACAATCTTCTAATAAAACATGATGTTCTCTTGTTTCAGCTATATCAAGGGATTAAGAAGGTTTTTGTTACATACCTTGTTTGGTGGCATTACTTTTTCACTATACTAGGCAAATAAGAAACGAAATAATAATATAAAACTTTAAAACTATGAAAAAGTTAATTTTTGCAACCGCATTAGCACTAGGATCACTAACAGCAGTAAACGCACAAGAAGGAGCCATTGCTCAAACTTCAACTAACGAAGCGAAAATGGCACAAACAGTAGCTGCACAACAAGCAGCCGCTACACAAGGGTTTACTGAAGTGAAAGCATCAGAATTGCCACAAGCTATTCAAGATGCAGTAGCTAAAGATTTTAAAGGTGCTAGCGTATCTAAAGCATACAAAAATGCAAAAGATCAATACAAATTAATACTTACAACTGCAGACAAACAAAAGAAAACTGTTTATGCAAATAGTGAAGGACAGTGGTTAAAAGCTGAGTAATTTCACGTAAGTGATTTCGATATATTTGGGATGTCCTTCGGGGCATCCCTTTTTTTATGATAACTTTAAAAGTCTGCTTCTATCATAGACGGTATTTTTGTGTGGAGACACAAAATATATGACACGTAAAATTCTTATTGTTGAAGATGATATTGCCTTTGGAAAAATGCTGGCGACATTTTTAGAAAGAAAAGATTTTTCAGTAACCACAACAAGCAATGGTACCGAAGGAAAAGAAAAACTACAAGAAGAGCATTTCGATTTATTGATTACCGATTTAAAACTACCTGATGATAGCGGAATGTCGCTTTTAGAGCACGTTAAAAAAACCTACCCCAAAACCCGAGTAATTTTAATGACGGGATATGCAGAGGTAAATACAGCTGTTGAAGCTATAAAAAAAGGAGCTCTAGATTATATTTCTAAACCTTTTCGTCCTGAAGAGCTACTTATGATTATAGAACAAGCTGCTGAAAATACCATTGAAACGACTTCAGAAAAACAGGAGTCACAAACAGTTCAGCAAGCACCAAAACCACCACAATCACAAACCAATGAAATTGTCACTGAAAACAATTTTGTTACTGGAATTAGTGAAGCTTCAAAAAAATTCAATCAGTATTTAAAATTGGTTGGTCCCACAGATATGTGTGTACTTATTCAAGGAGAAAGCGGTACTGGAAAGGAAGTGGCAGCAAATGCCATTCACAATTTTAGTAATAGAAGCGACAAACCTTTTGTTGCAGTAGATTGTGGTGCCATTCCTAAAGAAATTGCTTCTAGCGAGTTTTTCGGGCACGTAAAAGGAAGTTTTACTGGTGCTGTTAATGATAAAAAAGGTCATTTTGAAGCTGCAGATACAGGGACGCTCTTTTTAGACGAAGTAGGTAATCTTTCCTATGAAAATCAAGTGCAATTACTTCGTGCTTTACAAGAAAGAAAAATTAAACCTGTAGGTAGTAATAAAGAAATACATGTTGATGTTCGTATTATTTCAGCAACAAATGAGGATTTAACCAAGGCAGTAGATGAAGGCAGGTTTAGAGAAGACCTATATCATCGTCTAAATGAGTTTTCCATACATATACCTTCATTGAGAGAAAGAAGCGAAGATTTATTTTTGTTCACTGAATTTTTCTTAGAACAAGCTAACCAATCGCTTAACAAAAACGTAATGGGACTCTCTAAAGAAGTAGAAACTGCTTTTAAGCAATATGCTTGGCCAGGGAACCTCAGAGAGTTGAAGAATATTATTAAACGCTCAGTACTTTTAACACCGGATGAAAAAATACCATTAGAGGTAATTCCACGAGAAGTAGTAACGGCAAAGGAAACTGTTACGACAAAAACTGATTTTTCAAAAGAAAGTAATGAAAAGCAGTTGATAATTAATGCTTTAAAGGAAACGGGAAACAATAAATCACGAGCTGCAAAATTATTGAATATTACAAGAAAGACACTTTACAACAAACTAGAGCAATATAATATTGAGCTTTAATGATGTTTTTGTAAATCTGTAATAACATTGTTTATTTCCTTTTCTAAGGCTTCAAAAAGAGAAGGCATATCATTTTTTTCTTCTGTTGAAATATATTCTAAGGTTTCAAGAATAGGCACTACTTTTTTAGTGTCAATTTGGCGACACATCGTTAGCATTTTATGAGCTGTTTGACTAACTCCTTCTATATTTTCACTATCAATTTTAGCTTTTAATTCGGCCATATCTTTCTTAGTCTCTTTATAAAAAACCTGTAAAACATCTTGTAATGCTTCTTCAGTTTCTAAAAAAGATTTTAATAGCGTAAGATCATAAAGCTCACTTTTTTCTTCTGAAATAGTCCCGGTGGTCTTTTTTGAAGGCTCTGAAAATTTATTAGGAAACACTTTGCCTAAAACAAGCAGCAAATCGCTTTTAGTAAATGGTTTCTGTAAAACTTCAGCAAAGCCTTTGTCTAGATAGGTTTGCCTAGTGTGTTCACGACTACCTGTCATAGCGATTATTGGCTGATTGGTGTAAGTGGCCACCTCACCTTTTTTTAATTTATTTAGCACTTCAAATCCGCTAATAGAAGGCATTTGAATGTCGGTTAAAATAAAATCGAAGTCAATGGATTCTAATTTTTCAAAAGTGGAAAATTTTTCAAAATCATTAGCTTTAATATCCATTTGCTCAAATAATTCTGAAAGCATGGTCCGCATAGCAGGGTCATCGTCAAAAATAACCGCTTGTAAATTACTTAAGTTGTTTGCTACTGGTGTTGCAGCCGGTCGGACTGCTCTAGTTGAGATTGTAAGCGGAATTTGCAGCGTAAATGTACTTCCATCATTAAGATCACTTTTAACTGAAAGGTTTCCGTCAAGCAGTTTAGCAAGTTTTTTTGAAATAGCCAACCCTAAACCGTAACCCCCAAATTTTTTAGCTGTATCGGCTTCAGCTTGTGTAAATTCTTTAAAAATGAGTTGTTGCTTTTCTTCAGAAATTCCAATTCCGGTATCTTTTACGTCTATCCGTAATTCGATTTGCTTTTCATTAGCTTTTTCTTGTGTAGCTTTTACTTCAATGCTTCCTTCTTCAGTAAACTTAAAAGCGTTTCCAACAAGGTTATGTAAAATTTGCTGAATACGTAAGGGGTCACTTTCATAAACATTGTTCTGTAATACTGAATCAATATGTAAAACAAGCGATACAGGCTTTTCTGAATACATATCTTCATAAGTTTTTACAGTCTGTTGCAACACGTTTTCTAACGAAAAGGGAACAGATTCTATTTGAAGTTTTCCAGCTTCTAATTTTGAAAAATCGAGCAGATCATTAACCAATTTCGATACATATTGCGATCCCGCAGTTATTTGATATACGTAGTGATTTTGTTTTTCTGAAAGTGGAGTGTTTTCCATTAAACCAGTGTACCCAACAATAGTGTTTAAAGGTGTCTTAAGGTCATGGCTTACTGTAGCAATGAGCTGTTCTCTACTTTTTAAGAGATCTTCAGCATATTCTTTAGATTTTTCGAGCGATTTTTTAAATCGTTCGGCTCTAAAAAAGTCGGTTAATATAAAATAGGTGAATAGTAAAATGATAATAAAGCCTACAACAGCGGCACCTTGTAAAATTGTTACGGTCCGGTCTACAGACGCTTCTCTGTTAGCTTTTTCTAGGTCATTCAGTTTTATATTTTCAGCTTCAAAATCGGTTATAATACGTCTTAACTGTGAGGATAGGGTGAGATCGTTTCTTATTAGTTCGTTTTCCTTTTCTTGAAGCGAGCGTCGAGCACGAGAGTTTTCGCGCTTGGCTTCAGCAACAATATATCTTGAAGCGGCTAACATAGAATCTACAATGCGCGTTTGTACTTGTGTTGTGTCTATATCGCTGCTTTCATTTAAAAATTCTATATACGACTTCCAAAAAGAACGTTCTTGATCGGTTAGATCTTCGGGTTTGTTTACGAAAGTTTCTAAAGACAACCGTCCCATAGAGTTGTCTAACTTTTTAAACTCATTTAAAATATCGTCCAATGAGCTGTCTTTGCTATTTGTAATTTTTAAAATTCGTAGCTGCTCTATGTTTTTTTTCTTTTCGGTAAGGAGTTCGCGAACGCTATCTAATTGTTTTTTTTGATAGTCGTCGTTGGTGAGTGACTTTATGTTTTCAATTTTTTCAAACAGTGAGTCGCTTAAGGTGATATACTTTACGTAATCCTCTTCTTTTTGGGTAAGTAAAGCCAAACGTGAAAAACTATCAGCCTCATACACTAAATTAATAAGTGATCCTGTGGCGAAAAACTTCTTTTCCTCAGTTTTTTCGGTAGAATCGTTGAGGTAGTTTTTAAATTCAGAATAAATAAAATATCCTACTACTACAGCTAAAGCACCTAAAACTAAGTAGCTAAGGATGATCTTAAAAGTAAATCTGTTTTTGGTTTTTGGCATCTTTCAAAAATACATACAATGTAAAGGACAGTATATTAATGATATGATAAAAAAGTGCGATTACACTTTTACAATCTTAAAGTGTTGTTTACTTTTGCCGCACATCTCAAAGGGGTGCCTATTTTAATTTATTTTTTAAATTATTTGAAGCTGAGATTATACCCATAGAACCTAGAACAGGTAATGCTGTTTAGGAAAAGAACAACAAGCAGTTGTAGCCAGTAAAAGTCATTTTTATTGGAAATTTTAAACCTTTTATTAACCGAGAATAATGGCCCCTTTTATTCGTAATTAAATTTTTACGAATGAAATCGTTATTTATTTCGGCTGCTTTACTAACAACAACCATAGCAGCCATCGCACAAGAAACACAGCAAGATTCAACAAAAGTTGAAAGCTTGGAAGAAGTGTTTATCCAGGCAGTACGCGTAGATGCAGACTCGCCAATTACCCACTCAAACCTCGATGACGAGGAAATTGAAACCCGAAACTTAGGACAAGATGTTCCTTATCTACTTAATTATTTACCGTCTGTAGTGACTACCAGCGATGCTGGAGCTGGCGTTGGCTATACTTACATTCGCGTAAGAGGTAGTGATGCCTCACGAGTGAATGTAACACTAAATGGAATCCCTTATAATGATTCTGAAAGTCAAGGAACCTTTTGGGTAAACATGCCCGATTTTGCTTCTTCTATTCAAAACTTACAATTACAACGTGGAGTAGGAACATCAAGTAATGGTTCTGGAGCGTTTGGAGCGAGCTTGAATATTTTAACCGACGGAACTTCTGAAGAAGCCTACGGTGAAATTTCAAATTCATTTGGTTCGTTCAACACCCGAAAGCACAATGTGAAATTTAGCACTGGACTTTTAAAAGATCGCATAGAAATCGCCGGGCGTCTATCTAAAATTGAATCAGACGGCTATATTGATAGAGCTAGTTCCGATTTAAAATCCTATTTCCTGCAAGGAGCGTATAAAGACCGAAATACACTTGTAAAAGTATTGACCTTTGGTGGGCAAGAAGAAACCTATCAAGCTTGGAATGGTATCGATGCCGAAACCTTAGAAAACGATAGAACGTTTAACCCTTCGGGGATGTATACCGATGAAGATGGTAACACACGCTTTTATGATAACGAAGTAGATAATTATGCACAAGATCACTATCAAGTGCTTTGGAATCAGCGTTATGATAACAACTGGAGCAGTAATGTTGCCTTAAATTATACCTACGGAAGAGGTTATTTTGAGCAATACAAAGAAGATGAAGAGTTTGAGATGTATGGTTTTGACCTAATTGAAATTGGAGGAGAAACTATAAACACAACCGATTTAATACGTCGTCGTTGGTTAGATAATGACTTCTACGCCGTAAATGCTAATATAAACTACAAAGACGATGCGCTTACTATTTCTGCAGGAGCATTTTTTAGCACCTATAAAGGCGATCATTATGGCGAAGTAATTTGGGCACGGTATGCAAGTGATTCTGAAATATGTGATAGATATTATTTTAGTGATGCAACAAAAAATGAATTTACAACCTTTGCAAAAGCTACCTATCGCTTTAATGAACAATGGCAGGTTTTTGGAGACTTACAGGGTCGTTTTTTAAGTTATGAAACGAGTGGAATTTCTTCAGACATTGTGCCGCTTAATGTAGATGAAACATATAGCTTTTTCAATCCAAAAGCCGGCGTTTCTTTTCAATTGAATGATGCCAACCAGTTTTACACTTCCTACGGAAGAGCCCACCGTGAGCCTACCCGGAACGATTTTGAAGAAGGTATCACCACCCCTGAAAAATTAGACGATTTTGAATTAGGATGGCGTTACGCTTCCGAAGCAGTGCAAGTAAATACAAACTTGTTTTATATGGATTATAAAGATCAATTAGTGCTTTCAGGTGAGCTTAATGATGTTGGAGCACCGCTACGAACTACCAGTGGAGAAAGTTATCGTTTAGGGCTTGAAGTAGATGCAAATATTACTATTACCAATCAAATAAGCATGAGGCCAAATGTTGCCTTAAGTTCTAACAAAAACGTAGATTTTGTAGCATCTCAAAATGGTGAATTGGTTAATTTAGGAAACACAAATATTTCATTTTCACCAGAAATTGTAACCGGAAACATGTTAGAATATCGTCCAGTTAAAAATGTACAAGTAGCATTACTATCTAAGTTTGTAGGCGAACAATTTATGGGAAATATTGATAGCGAAGTTTCAAAATTAGACAGCTATTTTATCAATAACTTGAATGTAGCATACAGATGGGAAAATGTACCTTTTGTAAACGAAATTCTGTTTACAGGTTTGGTAAACAACATTTTTAATGTGGAATATGTCTCCAACGGATACTTCTTTACTTTTGATGATGTAAATGATCAAGGTAATACAGTAACTTTTGAAGGTGCTGGTTTTTATCCACAAGCTAAAACTAATTTCTTAGTAGGGGCGACTATTAAGTTTTAAACAATAATATAGTAAAGAAAGCCTGTTCAATTTGAACGGGCTTTCTAATAACTAGTTCGTAATACGAATGGTATTGCCTGAACGTACAGCACGATAGCGTTGCATAGGGTAACGGTTTGGGTCGGTTATGTTTTGGCCTGTTACAATATTGTACTTATTATCATCATCGCAAGGACACGTTGCTTCAATACCATCAACCTCCATACGAGAACAATCATTAGGCACGTGGTTGGGGTCGCTTAATTCAAAAGCGTGATATGTTGTGTTGTCCACATTATAAACAACAACGCCTCGAATACCTTGTCGAGTAATCACCAAGGAATTGCTAGGGAAGTTAAGTGAGTTGTATTCTGGCAGGTTTAAGTTTAGTGTTAAATCTACCAAAGGTGACGTTAAATAAGGGTTGTCATCTAACTTATCATCATCACTTTTACAAGCAAATACGGTAATCAACAACAATAAGAAGGCAATTTTTTTCATAGTATATTTTTTCGTGTGCGAAATTACAATAATTTATATAACAAGTTATTTTTTAGTATATTTGTTAGAACAGATCCCGTCAAACGCATGGGATTTTTTGTGTTTAAAAACCTAATGCCAATGTAAGTTGGTGTTCAATATGAAATTAAAGAATAACGTGTTTACTACACAAACGATGAAGTTATGAGTAAAGTATCTTATTATACTGCAGAAGGATTAAAAAAATTGAGGGATGAGCTCAATCAATTAAAAGATGTAGAACGTCCAAGAGCTTCGCAAGCTATTGCTGAGGCCCGTGATAAAGGGGATTTGAGTGAAAATGCCGAATATGATGCCGCAAAAGAAGCACAAGGGATGCTTGAAATGCGTATTTCTAAATTAGAAGAAGTAGTTGCCAATGCTCGTGTAATTGATGAATCGCAATTAGATACATCAAAAGTATTGATACACTCTAATGTGAAAATTAAAAACGAATCTACTGGCGCAAAAATGCAATATAAACTGGTGGCACAAAGTGAAGCCGATTTAAAAAGTGGAAAAATCTCTGTAGATTCACCTATAGGAAAAGGGCTTTTAGGGAAAGAAGTTGGCGATACAGCTGAAATAAGCGTGCCTAACGGAACGATGAAATTTGAAATTCTTGAAATTACAAGGGATTAATCATGGCAACAATATTTACAAAAATAATTGAAGGCGAAATACCAAGCTATAAAATAGTCGAGGATGATAATTTTATTGCTTTTCTTGATGTAAACCCTAATGCAAGAGGCCATACATTGTGTGTTCCTAAAGAAGAAGTGGATAAAATTTTCGATTTGGGGGAACATATGTATCTGCAATTAATGCAGTTTTCAAGACGTGTGGCCAAAGCTCTTGAAAAAACAGTACCATGTAATCGAGTGGGAATGGCTGCCATTGGCCTTGAAGTACCGCATGTACACGTTCATTTAATTCCATTAAACGGAATGAGCGATATGGATTTTTCAAAAAAGGTTGAAATGAGCGAAGAAGAGTTTAAGGAATTAGCAGCTGCAATTCATAAAAACTTAGATTAGTTCGTATTCCATAGTAAAAAAGCGACTGTTGCAATTGCTACAATTCCCAATATAATAAAAATATAAGAAAAAGATTTTAACTGGATGTATGTCGATTTTGGGTGTACTTGCTTTTTATGGTATTGGTACACACGCTCAATATCCTCTGTCCAATTTACCGGATAAATAATATTATTGCAAGTATGGCAATATAGCTTTTCATCAATTTCTTTGCTGGCTTGATTGTAAAACTTACTTTGTTTTTCTTCTTGTGTAAAAGTAAACTCTAACCCTTCGGTATCATAGCATTCTGGGCAGTTGTTGTTTAAACGGGCGGTATGTAAAACGTGTTTTGTAATCATATTCATTCTTGTATCCGTAATATTATTTCCATTGTGGTCCCTTTTCCGGGGGCGCTGTTTAAAACGTGTATTTTTCCTTTATGGTATGTTTCAATAATACGTTTCACCAGTGAAAGTCCAAGTCCCCAGCCTCTTTTTTTGGTGGTATAACCAGGTAAGAACACTGTTTTATGTTTTCTTTTCGAGATTCCTTTTCCCGTATCACTTATGCGTAAGTATGCTTTTTTAGTGTTTTTTTCTATGGAAATGGTAATAGTCCCTTTTCCTTTCATGGCATCGATACCATTTTTTACCAAATTTTCTATAGTCCAACCAAAAAGTTGGGGGTTGAGCATAACAGGAACTTCCTCGTTAGGTGAATTTAACTCAAACTGAATTAATTTTGAACTTCTTCTTTTTAAATAGTCAAAAGAAGCTTTTGTTTCAACAACCAAATCTGTTTTTTCAAGTTTTGGCACCGAACCAATTTTTGAAAAACGCTCTGTTATGGTTTTAAGCCGGTCTACATCTTTTTCAATTTCAGTAACGTATTCCTGATTTACGTTTTCCTCTTTTAAAATCTCGGTCCAGCCAACCAAAGAAGATAAAGGAGTTCCTATTTGATGTGCCGTTTCTTTAGCCATCCCAGCCCAAAGCCTGTTCTGTTCAGAAGATTTTGAAGTTTGATAAAATAGGTAAAGTGCTAAGAAAATGAGCAGTATTATAAGGATTAAAACCGCTGGATAATATTTCAGCTTGTTAATGAGGGGAGAGTTTCCGTAATAAATAGTTTGTAATAGTTGATCCTCATAATACACTTCTATGGGCTTATATTCCGAAGTAAATTGATCTATAAGTTGTTGTCTTTTTTTCTCGGTATTTATCTGGTTTTCGGGAATATTTCGTTCAATATAACTATCTGCATCGTGGACGTAGCTAATCATTGGCGTGGTGTTATTACTTTGAATCACTACCGCTGCTGTAATGCTTACCGTATTTTCTGAAGTGTTTAATTTTTGTAATTCTTCTTGAGCAGCGGCCCAAACTTTCATTTTATTACGTTCATTGTCTTTTAATTGATTAAAAAACACAAACGTGTTCCATAAAATTAGGGAGATAATGAGTATTGAGCCGATAATAAAAAACCAACGGGTAAAAGCTGTTTTGTTCAACATAGAAAATAATTAAAAACAATTTGTACTCTTTCCACTTTTTAAGAGAGGGGTTTAAATATAAAGCAAATATGTTAATATTATTGTACAATCAAATTTTTACAAACTTTTAAGTTTGGGTACATTTGTAAACTATGATGAGTATTGACCCACAAGAAATTAGCACAGGAAAATTGCACGGCTACTTAGTTGGAGCCGTGGCACCGCGTCCCATTTGTTTTGCCAGTACAGTAGATGCAGAGGGGAATGTAAATTTATCACCCTTTAGTTTTTTTAATGTTTTTGGTGCCAACCCACCAACCATGATTTTTTCACCAGCTCGTAGAGTTAGAGGAAATACAGTCAAGCATACCTTAGAAAACGTAATGGAAACCAAAGAAGTGGTCATAAACATTGTAAACCACGCTATGGTACAACAAATGAGTTTATCTTCTACGGAGTATGATAAAGGCGTTAACGAATTTGTAAAAGCTGGTTTTACCGAAGTTAAATCTGATGTAGTAAAACCACCCCGTGTGGCCGAATCACCTGTTCAGTTTGAATGTAAAGTGAAAGAGGTGATTGAAACTGGACAAGAAGGAGGCGCTGGAAATTTGGTAATCTGTGAAGTGGTAAAAGTACATGTAGATGAAGAAATTTTAGATGAAAAAGGAGCCATTGATCCAGCAAAAATAGATACTGTGGCACGTATGGGCGGTAACTGGTACAGCCGGGCTAAAGTTGGCATGTTTGAAGTTCCAAAACCAATACGAACATTAGGAGTTGGTGTAGATGCACTACCTGAACCTATTAGAAAAAGTAAGGTTTTAACAGGTAATGACCTTGGAATGCTAGGTAACGTGGAAAGCTTACCAACAAAAAAACAAATTAAAAAATATATAGAGAACGCTTCAGAGACTGAGCAATATTTAATCGCTTCGGGTTCTTCTGAAGAAATTCATACTAGAGCGCAAGAGCTACTTTGCGAAGCACAAATTGATGAGGCATGGAATTTATTGTTAGCGCGGTCTATTTCAGAATAAAAATAAAATCACATATTAAATTATAAAGATGGAAGTACAAGGAAAAATAAAGATGATTGATGATACTAAAACCTATGGAAATAACGGTTTTAGAAAACGTGAGATGGTTGTAACCACTGAAGAGCAATACCCACAGCACATTTTAATAGAGTTTATACAAGATAAAACCGATTTGTTGGACAAATTTAACGTTGGGCAAAACGTAAAAGTAAGTATTAACCTTCGTGGCCGTGAATGGACCAACCCACAAGGTGAAACAAAATACTTTAACTCCTTAAATGGATGGCGTATTGAAAACATAGACCAGTCGGTATCACAAGATATGCCGCCAATGCCGCCTGAAGATGCTTTTGAGCCGGCTAATGATTTAAACGAAGAAGATCACGACGATTTGCCGTTTTAATTGAAAGACTTATAAGAAAAATTATAAACAGCTTCGGGATTTCGGGGCTGTTTTTTTATGTTAGTGTGCCTTGTTTAGCCGCTTTTATTAAATTTAGAACTGTGAAACTTTTATATTTTTTCTTTTTTGTGAAAATATCTGTCCAACTAGGTTCTGGTGCAAAGTAATCATCAAATTTAAAGCCATTGGGTTTAACAGAAAACTCATCACAAAATTTGGTCAAAAACTCACTAGCATCGTCTCCGTAAATTTTCAAATCATCTTGGATAGAAGTACTTTCTTTAATTTCAAAGTTATAGTCCCATCTTTCTCTTATGATAAACTCCTTTAATTTTTTTAAAATATAATCTCTTTTCATATAAACATTTAAAACTAACATTTTTTAAATGAATCTTACGTGTTGTATCAATTAAGATTCGGGCTTTTTTCTATTTTTGGGTTATGAACATTACTCAAACCATTGAGAATATTTTTAAACGGTTTTTACCTTCACCGTTTGCCATTGCAGTTATTTTAACGGTGATAACCATGCTTATGGCATTCTTTTTAACCGAAGCGCCTAATAACGAACCACATTTATTAACAATACTTTCCTATTGGGAAAGTGGTATTTGGAACAACGCTCTTTTGGTATTTGGATACCAAATGATGCTCATATTGGTGTTAGGGCATATTTTAGTGCTTAGTAAACCGATGAATAACTTGATAACCAAACTCACGAATTTGGTTACCAATACTTCAAACGCAGTTTTGTTGGTTTGTATCAGCACGATGTTGGTCTCTTTTTTTAATTGGGGGTTGGGATTAATTTTTGGAGCGATTATGGCTCGTAAAGTAGCCGAAGCCGCCCAAGCCCGAAACTTTAAAATAAATTATCCACTAATTGGCGCGGCAGGTTATGTGGGCTTAATGGTCTGGCACGGAGGTATAAGTGGTTCGGCACCTTTAAAAGTGTCAGAAGCTGGGCATCTAAGCAGTTTAATGTCAGGTGTTGGCAATCCAGCTTTGGCAAGTCAGTTACCAGAACTAATTACATTTCAAGATACTATTTTTAGTGGTTTCAATTTAGTGTTATTTGGGGTGTTGTTGGTAGTAATTCCACTAGTGCTATATTTTATAGGAAAAAATACTAAAAGTAGTTATGTGCAGTTGCCGGTGTATAAAGGAAATGAAGCTGAAAAACCTGAAGATTTACAAGGTGCTGAGCGCATTAACCATTCAAAAATAGTTGGAATTGGTTTTGGGGTGCTCATTTTAATCGCACTATTTTATCAGTATTTTGATGCCATAAAAAACTTAGCAATCAGCCCTAATTTACTTAATTTTTTTATGTTGGGATTGGGGTTAATTTTACACGGTACCTTTTCAAATTTTTTAAAAGCCTTGGGTGAAGCCATTTCAGACGCTTCGGGGATTTTAATTCAATTTCCGTTATATTTTGGTATTATGGGTATCATGCGCGATAGCGGGATGATTGTATTGATTTCAGATTTCTTTGTGTCGATCGCTACAACAACCACACTTCCTATTTTCACTTTTTTCAGTGCTGGGTTGGTCAATATATTTGTTCCCAGTGGTGGTGGACAATGGGCTGTACAGGGACCAATCGTGGTAGAATCGGCTTTAAAACTTGGAGTGCCCTTACCAAAAATGATTATGGCATTGGCCTATGGAGATCAAATAACCAATATGTTACAACCCTTTTGGGCGTTGCCTTTGCTGGCCATTACCCGTTTAAAAGCCCGTGAAATCTTACCGTACACTTTACTCATGATGGTTGCTGGTGTCATTATCTACATTACAGGACTACTTTTATGGTAAACTTATTTTTTTGAAACAGTAATTAAAACGTGATATGCACTTTTTAACTAAATCTTTATGGTTTCCACCCGTAACCGATGCTTCGGAAGATGGTTTGCTGGCTGTTGGTGGTGACCTCTCTTCAGAACGGTTGCTGTTGGCGTATCAATCGGGGATTTTTCCTTGGTACTCAACGGGACAACCTATATTATGGTGGAGTCCAGATCCGAGAATGGTTTTGTTTCCAAAGCATTTAAGGGTTTCAAAAAGTTTCAGAAAAGCCATTAGTTCAGAAAAATTCAGGATAACATTCAATACGTCTTTTTCCGAAGTTATTGAAAATTGCGCGGCTATAAAACGAGAGGGTCAAGCGGGTACGTGGATTACTTCAGAAATGGAAAAAGCATACATTGATCTTCATCAAAAAGGCCATGCGGTTTCGGTTGAGGTTTGGCAACAGGATGAATTGGTTGGTGGGCTTTACGGAATTGATTTACCTGAAAAAAAGGTATTTTGTGGCGAAAGTATGTTTACAAAAGTGAGCGATGCCTCAAAAGTCGGATTTTATTATTTAGTTCAATTTCTAAAAGAAAAAAACTACAAATTAATTGACTGTCAAGTTTACACACAACACTTAGAGCGCTTAGGCGCTGAAGAAATTTCCAGAAAAGAATTTATACAATACCTTAATTGTTAAAGGGTTATGGCTGTTTTATTCTTATGTTTTAAAAAAGTATCTTCGTGTTATTAATTATATATTATGAAAAACCAGTACTTCAACTTTTTATTACTTACTATTTTTTTCGCTAACGTTGCATTCTCGCAGCAAAAGCCATTGCCAAAAAGGTTAACCGAAACAGAGAAAGAAGTAATATCGGACTATCAGTTTACATCTAATAGAATAACTCCACCACCCAGTACTCCGGTCCGTGCTGCTGCAGAATGGGAAGAAGTAGAATATTTAGTGGTAAGTTGGGACCCAAGCTTTCCGAATATTTTAAGGCAAATTGTTGAAGCAGGGGTTGAAGAGTGTAAAGTTGTTATTACCACTACTAATCAGGCTTCGGTAGAATCCTATTTACAATCTGAAGGAGTAGATTTAACAAACGTTATCTTTTTAAACGAACAATTTGATAGTATTTGGATTCGTGATTATGGCGGAAACACTATTTACAGTAACGAGGTGGGCGAACGTGCCATTGTAGATTGGATCTACAACCGCCCGAGACCTAACGATGATGTGATACCAACAGCTCATGCCAATTTATTGGGGCTTCCTATTTATACGACAACATCGGGTACCAACGATTTAGTGAATACGGGAGGTAATTATATGAGTGATGGCATGGGAAATGCTTTTGCTTCAGAGTTAGTGTTAAATGAAAACGCTCCTGGTAATCCATATGGGGTATCTTCAAAAACTGAAAGTGAAATTGACGATATCATGTTTGATTACATGGGGATAGAGAATTATATAAAGATGGAAACCCTTCCATATGATGGAATCCACCATATCGATATGCACATGAAATTATTGGATGAAGAAACCATACTAGTAAGTGAATATCCCGAAGGAGTTGCCGATGGTCCCCAGATTGAAGAAAATATTGATTATGTATTGAATAATTTTCAATCACCTTTTGGGACACCCTATAAAATAAAATGGATTCCAGCCCCGCCAAGTCCATCTGGTGCGTACCCTGACACAGGGGGAAGCTATAGAACATACAGTAATATGATTTTTGTAAATAAAACGGTAATGGTGCCTACATATCGACCGGAAGTAGATCAACCAGCTTTAGATTATCTGGAAGAACTGTTGCCAGGATATAACATTGTACCTATAGATGTAGATAATCCGGGGGAGAACCTAATCTCTTTATTGGGAGCGATACATTGTATTTCGCATACCATTGGTGTGGAAAATCCACTTTGGATTGTTCACAACCCTATAGAAGAAGCACAAGCAGGAAGTACCTTAGATATAAATGCTATGATAAAGCATAATTCTGGTATTAGTTCTGCTGACCTTTATTGGAGAGAAGTAGGCGCAACAGATTACACAAATGTGCCTATGACCTTAAGCAGCGATGATAATTGGACAACAAGTCTTTCCCTTCCTTCAGAAGACATAGATATTGAGTATTACATTCACGCAGAAGCAAATTCAGGAAAAACTTTAAATAGACCTATTGTAGCGCCAGAAGGATATTGGACAATCGATACCGCAACGCTATCTACTGAAGAATGGGCAGAGAACAATATTTCAGGTGCTTACCCTAACCCAGCTACAGATGAAGTTAACTTTAACCTAAATGCTATAGAAGGCCCAGTAGAAATGTCAGTTTACAATATTTTAGGTCAACAACTATACAGTACAACTATTACAGATGCCAACGGAACCATAAACTTAAAATTGAATGCGAGTTGGAAAGGAACCTTGTTTGTAACTTTTGAAGGACGGTTTGGGCAAGTAAATAAAAAAGTGCTTAAGTTGTAGTAAATAAGCTACTTTAAATTAGAAATACTTTAACAAAACAACTGCAATAATTTGCAGTTGTTTTTGTTTTCTTTACACCCTAACAATAATAAACCTGTATTTTGTCGAATATATTTGCTTTTTAATCAAGTAAATAACATATTTGACAAAGTAATTTCTTACACCCCAAATTATGAAACGATTTCCCCTCGCTCTGTTTCTGTTGTTATTTTGTTTTTCATTCACAGTAACGGCACAAAGTAGTTCTACTGAAAAAACTATTGATGTCAATAAAGATGTTGATGTTGTAAAAGTGTATGAACAAGTAGTAAAAGAAGGCTACGGCACTCCTTTTATCTATAAAAAATTAGCAAATGCCCATTATTTTAAAAATAATTATGGTGCTGCTAAAAAATGGTTTGAAAAGCTATTTGCTATTGAGAAGCCAACTGATGCTACCTTAAAGTATCGATATAGCCAAACATTGAAAGCTTTAGATTTATATACGAGTGAGAATAAGTATATATCGTACTCTGGAACTAATTAATAGAGTCCTTTTTTAATTTCTTCGTAACGAAAGCATGAGGCAACATGGTCATTAACCATACCTGTTGCTTGCATATGTGCATACACTACGGTAGAACCTACAAATTTGAACCCTCTTTTCTTGAGGTCCTTACTTATGGTGTCACTTAAAGGTGTATTTGCGGGTGCTCCTTCAAACGATTTTAATTCATTCTGAATAGGTTTCCCATCTACAAACGCCCAGATATACTTGCTGAAGCTTCCAAATTCTTCTTGCACTTTTATAAAAGCTTGCGCATTGGTTACAGCCGATTTTACCTTCAGTTTATTCCTGATAATACCAGCATTTTCCAATAATGAATCGATTTTTTGCTGATCGTATTTTGCTATTTTTTTATAATCAAACGCATCAAATGCTTTTCTGAAATTTTCTCGCTTCCGTAAAATGGTGATCCAACTTAATCCTGCTTGAAAGGTTTCTAACAATAAAAACTCAAAGAGGGTTTTATCGTCATGCACGGGCACTCCCCATTCCGTATCGTGATAGGCTACATATAGTGGGTCAACTCCACACCAAGCACAGCGTTGTTTTGTCATAACAAGAAATTTTAGGGTAAGGTACTAAGATTTAAAACAAATTAATACTGTCCAGGAAAATTGTAAGTAATGGTTCCTAATTGCCTTTTTTTACTGGCTTTTGTGGTAAAGCGAGCTTGTTTTGCATATTCCATTGCGCTATCAATCAAGCAACCATTTGCAGTAGTAGAAGCACTTTCACTATATGAAGTTTTAATAACTTTCCCTAAAGAATCTACTACAATGTTAATGACCACTTTACCGTTACCTTCACAAGTATAAACCGGGTTGGGTAAGTCTAAGTCGTTTCGGTTTATCAATCGATAACTAATGGTTGTATTCCGGTTGGCAGATTTTTTACCTGAATTTTCTTTTGCTTTACTTGTACTTGTTTTTTTATTTTTTTCTGAAGTTTTTTTCGCTGCACGCAAACCATTTCCATTCGTAGAAGCATTTGAATTTTCAATAGCCGCATCTATTTCGGCCATTTTTTTTTGCATTTCTTCAGAAGTTTCAAATTCTTCTTGGCTCATTTCAGCAACTAACTTCTCCGCTTCATTGTACGCACGGTTGGTTTCTATAGCAACCTGCTCTGAAGATACTTTCGCTAATTCTTGTTCTTTGGGAAGTAATTCTTCTAATTCTGCATATTCTATATCATAAACAGGTTCCTCCACTTTTTTTACATTGCCTAGCTTGATGCTATACAGCAATAGAAAAAGTATCCCAAATAGAAGGGAAGTTACGAGTAGGGATCGGTATGAGTAGTTAAGGTTCATTACTTCGGGGAAAAATTACGTAAAATAATGCAAAACCACTTGGTAATTAATAGATTATTAAGATGTAGGGTTTTGTAGAGAATGTTCAAAAGCTTCAATCGTAATAGCATTTTTTACGGAAAAGTCACCGATTTTTGTGCGTCGTAAAGCTGAAAGATGTGCTCCGTTATTCAATGCTTTTCCAAAATCGTTTGCTAATGATCGTATGTAGGTTCCTTTGCTGCAAGCGACTCTAAAATCTACTTCAGGAAGTTCAATTCGCGTAATTTCAAATGCTGAAAGATGCACCGTTCGTGTAGGAATGTCAACTTTTTCACCCGCTCGGGCATACTCGTACAAGCGTTTTCCTTCTTTCTTCAATGCTGAAAAAACTGGTGGTTGCTGTTGAATTTCCCCTGTAAATTGCTCGGTAGCTTTATTAATTTCTTCCGAAGTGATTTCTGAAATATCAAACGTTTGATCAATTTCAGTTTCCAAATCGTAACTAGGCGTTGTAGCTCCTAATGTAAAGGTTCCAGTGTATTCTTTTTCTTGCGCTTGAAAGGTTTCAATCTTTTTGGTAAACTTTCCGGTACAAAGTATAAGCAGTCCAGTTGCCAAAGGATCTAATGTGCCGGCGTGGCCTACTTTTATATTCTTTAAACCAAAGCGTTGTTTAATAAGCCAACGTACTTTGTTAACCACTTGAAAGGAAGTCCAGTTAAGCGGCTTGTCTATTAAAAGTACTTGTCCGTCTTTAAAATCTTGTTCGGTCATTTAGATAAAACTTACGATGATGGCTATCAATCCAACGATTACACAATACACAGAAAAATAGCGAAGTTTGCTCTTTTTTACCAATGAAATCATCCACGTACAGGCAATAAGGCCGCAGATAAAGGCGGCAACAAAGCCTAGTCCAAGTGTTGTAAAATTTGTGCTTTCGGAAGATAGGTCGCCACTCAATACATCTTTAGCGATTTTCCCAAATATTAGCGGTACAACCATTAAGAATGAAAAACGAGCGGCTTTACTTTTGTCATTTCCTAATAAAACGGAAGTAGAAATCGTCGCTCCACTTCGGGAAATACCGGGAAGCATCGCAATAGCTTGCGAAATACCGATAATAAACGAATCTTTAAACGTAACCGGTTTACCAGTGTTTTTAGCACGGTCTGCCAACCAAAGTAGCACCGCAGTCACGATGAGCATAGCACCAACAAAAGCGATGCTTCCGCCAAAAAAGGCTTCTAATTCTTCTTCAAATAACAACCCGATGATAACTGCGGGCAGCATTGAAATTCCAATTTTCACAATAAACTGGGTTTCTTCATTCCATTGAAATTTCAGCAAAGCACTTATAATTTCAATTATATCTTTTCTGAAAACAACAATCGTACTCAAGGCTGTTGCAAAGTGTAAAACAACTGTAAATAAAAGGCTTTCTTCGGCTACCATGGTATCGCCAAGAATGGCTTTTCCTAACTCGAGGTGACCACTGGAAGAAACTGGTAAAAATTCGGTAAACCCTTGGATAATACCCAAGAGAATGGCATCCCAACTATTCATGGATTATTTTTTCTTGTGAGGATTCAATAAAATAGCGTACACCTCAATACCAAAACCAATAAGGATTAAAGCAGGTGCTAAGCGAATGCGTCTCCAGCTGTAAATTTCAGGATTAAACACATTGGGATCATCGCTTCCACCACCGGCCATTAAAATAAAACCTAAGGCAATAAACGCAATACCAATAAGCATAAACTGGTAGTTTTTACGCTCGAATATAAAATATCGTTTTTGGGCTTCTTCTTTTCTTTTTTGTTCTCCCATACTAATAATTGTTTCCTAATTTCGGGTGCAAAGGTACGGTTTAATAATATAATTCGTCCGTGCGTAAATTTAAGAATCGCTGTGTCGCAAAAAAGGTGCTTAACCAACTAATAAAAACGCCTACGAAAAATACGCCTGCAAATAAACCGACCAATAATAGTTTGTCTTCCAATAATTGTAATTCGGGGAAGCTTTTGTTGAGGTAATACAATACAAGCCCCATCCCTAACAACGCTAATACGGCGCCAATCATCCCTAAACGCACGCTTTTCCATACAAAAGGCCGTCTAATAAAGCGTTTGGTAGCACCTACCATTTGCATGGTTTTAATGGTGAAACGTTTGGCATATACCGAAAGACGGATAGAACTGTTAATAAGCAATACCGCAATAAATAAAAAGATCCCGCTTATTACTAACACCCAAAAACTGATCTTTTTCACATTGTCATTTAATAAAGCGATGAGCGGTTTATCATACACAACTTCATCGATAAAATCTTTGGTCATCAGCTCGTCTGTAATTTCTTCCAACTGAGAAGGTGATACATAATCGGCTAATAAATACACGTCAATGCTATTTTGCAGCGGATTGTACCCTAAAAAGTCCATAAAATTCTCACCAATCGTTGCGCTATGGGCTTCGGCGGCTTGTTCTTTGCTAATATATTCTGCTGTTTTTGTGTATTCAGCTAAGGCTAAGCTTTGTTTTAATTGTGTAATTTCAACTTCTTTGGCGGTATCTTTTAAATAAACGGTTAAGGCAATTTGCTCTTTAAAATGATCGGCAACTTTCTTGGTGTTTAGCACCAATAATCCTAACAATCCCAATAAAAATAAGACAAGAGAGATACTTATTACTACTGAAAAGTAAGAAGAAATCAACCTGCGTTTTTGATATTTTTCAAAAGATGATGCCATAAATATGCTGAATTAGTGTTGTAAAAATACAAGGAATTTTAAAGCTACGAGTAACTAACGTTTAAACTTTTGTCTTTCGTACAATAGCCGTAAATTTGCCACCTATTTTCAAACGGTAGCGATGAGCAAATACGACTTTAATAAAATTGAAGACAAATGGCAGGAATATTGGGCCAAGAACCAAACCTTCCAAGCTAAAAATAATAGCGAAAAACCCAAATATTACGTGCTGGATATGTTTCCCTATCCTTCTGGTGCCGGGCTACACGTTGGGCATCCGCTGGGGTACATAGCCAGTGATATTTATGCGCGCTACAAACGCCATAAAGGGTTTAATGTATTGCATCCGCAAGGGTATGATAGTTTTGGATTACCAGCAGAGCAATACGCCATTCAAACTGGGCAACATCCTAAAAAGACCACCAAAGAAAACATAGCTCGGTACCGTGAGCAATTAGATAAAATTGGTTTTTCATTCGATTGGAGCCGTGAAGTTCGGACATCAAATCCAGAATATTACAAATGGACGCAGTGGATTTTTATGCAGCTTTTTGAAAGTTGGTACGATTATGAAGCTGATAAGGCGAAGCCGATTTCAGCATTAGAAGAAATCTTTATTTCCAAAGGAAATACAACGGTAAATGCAGCCTGCGATAGTGATGTAGAACCTTTTTCTTCCGAAGAATGGAACGCGTTCTCTTCTGAAAAACAACAAAAAATACTATTACAATATAGATTAACCTATTTGGCCGAAACCGAAGTAAACTGGTGTCCGCAGTTAGGAACGGTGTTAGCAAACGATGAAATTGTAAACGGCGTTTCCGAACGAGGTGGCTATCCAGTTGTTCGTAAAAAAATGAAGCAATGGAGTATGCGCATCACTGCGTATGCACAGCGCTTGTTAGATGGATTGGACGGCATTGATTGGCCACAGCCGCTTAAAGATTCACAAACCAACTGGATTGGTAGAAGTGAAGGGTCAAGTGTGACGTTTGATGTAAAAGATTACGACGAAACTATTGAAGTCTTTACCACACGACCAGATACGATTTTTGGCGTTAGTTTTATGACGTTGGCACCAGAGCACGATTTGGTGTCAAAAATAACAACGGAGGCTCAAAAAGCTGATGTAGAAGCTTACATTGAAGCGACAGCAAAACGTAGCGAACGCGAACGGATGGCCGATGTAAAAACCATTTCGGGAGTATTTACTGGAGCGTATGCTGAGCATCCTTTTAGTGGAGAATCCATTCCTATTTGGATTGGTGATTACGTATTAGCAGGCTACGGAACGGGTGCTGTGATGAGCGTTCCCTGTGGCGATCAACGTGATTACGATTTTGCACGTCATTTTGATATCCCGATTCCGAATATTTTTGAAGGGATTGATATTTCCGAAGGTGCTTTTTCCGATAAGGATAAAACGGTTATCACCAACAGTGATTTCTTAAACGGATTACAATATAAAGCCGCTACCAACAAAGTAATTGAAGCGCTGGAACAAAAAGACGCGGGAAAAGGAAAAATTAACTACCGCTTGCGCGATGCCGTATTTAGCCGTCAGCGCTATTGGGGTGAGCCATTTCCAGTGTTTTACAAAAACGGATTGCCGCAGTTAATTGACGAAAAACATTTGCCGCTAACTTTACCTGAAGTTTCCGCTTATTTACCTACCGAAGACGGCGAGCCGCCATTAGGACGTGCCGATGTTTGGGCGTGGGATACACAGAAAAATGAAGTGGTTGCCAATGACAACGTGGATAATGAAACCGTGTTTCCGTTGGAATTAAATACCATGCCAGGCTGGGCAGGAAGTAGTTGTTATATGTTCCGGTATATGGATCCAAAAAATGACGACGCATTAGCTAGCCAAGAAGCGATGGACTATTGGCAAAACGTAGATTTATATGTTGGTGGAAGCGAACACGCCACCGGACACTTACTGTACAGCCGTTTTTGGGTAAAATTTTTACACGATCTTGGTGTCTTACCGGTTGAAGAACCCTTTAGAAAGCTGATCAATCAAGGAATGATTTTGGGGGAGAGTGCTTTTGTTGCTAGGTTTTCAAAAAAAATATCTTTTGCTGAAAAAGATAAAATTTCTGAGTCTGTTCTTAAATCTGGATCAGATGCTAAAAGTTGGTTTAATAGTATAAAAAATTCTATTGAAAAAGTAATTGAGTTTGATAAACCCATTTTGCTAAGTCAATCTTATTCTCTTGATTTCAAAAATATTGAATGGTTAAAACCTTATTTAAAGGAAGAGGACTATAAATATTTAAATAAAGAAAAATATGTTGCATATTATTCTGTAGATAATGTCCCTGCTCACGTTGATGATGTAAATATTTCGAATGAACTAGACTTAGAGGCTTTCAAAGATTTTAGACCAGAATTTAAAGAAGCTGAATACATTAAAGAACAAGACGGAACCTTTAAAGTCTCTCGCGAAGTCGAGAAAATGTCAAAATCCAAATACAACGTGGTCAATCCCGATGTTATTTGTGAAGACTACGGCGCCGATACCTTACGTATGTACGAGATGTTCTTGGGACCTTTAGAACAAGCTAAACCTTGGAATACTGCTGGAATTAGTGGGGTGCACAATTTCCTTAAAAAATTATGGAAACTATATCATACCGGAGCCGAAGGTAACTTTAATGTTACCGACGATTCCGCCTCCAAAGACAGCTTAAAAACGCTGCATAAAACCATTAAGAAAGTAGAAGAAGATATTGAGAACTTCAGCTTTAATACATCAGTTTCTACCTTTATGATTGCAGTAAACGAATTGACTGCTCAAAAATGTATAAGCCGAGAGGTGTTAGAGCCATTAACTGTGTTGATTTCACCGTATGCACCACATATTTCAGAAGAACTGTGGAGCTTGTTAGGACATACCGAAAGTATTGCTACGGCGCCCTTCCCAAAGTTTGAAGAAAAACACTTGGTTGAAAGCAGTAAGGAATACCCAATTTCTTTTAACGGAAAAATGCGCTTTACGTTAGAATTGCCATTAGATATGAGCAAAGATGATATTGAGGCTGCCGTAATGGCACATGAGAAAACAGCACATTACCTCGATGGTCGTACGCCTAAAAAGGTAATTGTGGTGCCGGGTAAAATTGTAAATATAGTTGGGTAACACATTTGCACAGTATTTGATATATTTAGTTTAGAATTTAGGTTTAACAATTAAAAAATCACAGAATGCTTTTGCTGAGTTATGGAAACTGAGCGGAGCCAAAGTGTAAAATAATAGAAATGATAGGATATTATATTTTAGCAGGAATCATCTTTTTGGTGAGTATGTATGTAAGTAACAAGCTGAAAAGTAAGTTTAAAAAATACTCAAAAGTACACCTGCAAAACGGAATGAGCGGTAAGGAAATTGCCGAAAAAATGTTGGCAGATAATGGTATTACCGATGTTGATGTAATTTCAACACCTGGGCAGTTAACAGATCATTATCACCCAGGAAAAAAGACGGTGAATTTAAGTGAGTCTGTGTATATGCAACGCAACGCAGCTGCGGCTGCTGTGGCGGCACACGAATGCGGTCACGCTATTCAGCATGCAAGAGCGTATAGTTGGTTAAAATTTAGATCGGCTATTGTACCGGCAGTAAGTGTTGCCAGTAAATTATCCAATTTTGTGATTATGGCTGGATTGGTATTATCGTTTGCTACGTCTATGACGGGCTTAGGAAATACCCTTTTCTTAGTCGGAATTATATTGTTTGCAGCAACTACTGTTTTTGCTTTTATCACCTTACCGGTAGAATTTGATGCGAGTAAACGCGCTTTAGCGTGGTTAGAAAATGAAAATATGCTTACGCAACAAGAACACGATGGTGCAGAAGATGCTTTAAAATGGGCTGCTAGAACGTATGTAGTGGCGGCACTAGGGTCGTTAGCAACACTCTTATACTTTGTAAGTATGTTTTTAGGAGGAAGAGATTAACGTTCAACATATTATATTGAATAAATAAAAAGCCTGTCTCAATTGAGACGGGCTTTTTCCTTTAATACCTTTAGTATCCCTGAACGTTATCAGGATTGTATCCTAGATACTTGGTAAAGTTTTCTTTAAAGGTAATTCCGTGTTTTTCCATTTCTTCCAGAATAGGTTCGTACACCTCTTTCTTAATTGGGCGTTGTACGCCTGGGGTTGTAATTTCTTTATTCAGAATTTTAATGGCTGCCATGGCTACTGGAAGTCCAACCGTTTTTGCCATTGCGGTATACGTTTGGTCTTCGCCTGTTAACACCATGTGG
This sequence comes from Flavobacteriaceae bacterium UBA3179, assembly GCA_002364245.1. GTDB lineage: Bacteria > Bacteroidota > Bacteroidia > Flavobacteriales > Flavobacteriaceae > Marixanthomonas. Next base: position 64,526 of record DEXR01000050.1, on the reverse strand, counting down.
CTGTCTATTTGTTTCTTTTCGCCATTTAGCTCGTATCCAAATTTATGGTACATAATAATCATGTCCTTGTCTTCAGGTTGAAGCGTCCATTTATCTTCTAATATTTTCTGAAGCGCTTTCGCTGGCGTAGCATTTTTAATCCCGATTTTTTTGTCAGGGTTGAAAATATCAAGCTCTTCGAGTTTTCCCCACATTAAATCGTCTTGGTCTATTTTAAGACTGTGACGCATCTTTAATTCTACGGAATCGGTTGGGGAATACGGTAAAAATAAATTTACAAAGTCACGGTACGATAAGTTTTCAGAATCTGGAATCGTATATCCATCGTCGGTCATGCCTAATTGTACAAACATATTCCAAGCTTTACTGAAACCAACACGACGAATGGTTCCTCTATATAAAGTAAGCACATCTTCTAGTCCATACACACTTCTATATTTAAGGGAATTTCGGTTAGCGAGTCCTTCAAAACGGCCGTGGCCTTCGATGTTTAAAAATTCAGTTCTTCTGAATAAACGATGATATGGAATGTATTTATAGGTGCCTTCTTGTATAAATTCAGCAGCACCACCTTGACCGGCAACAACTACATTTCTTGGATTCCAAGTAAATTTATAATGCCAAAGGTTGTCATCACTTTCTGGAGCAACCAATCCGCCGGTGAAAGATTCAAACAACAACATTTTTCCACCGTTATCTCGAATGCGATCAATCACTTGCATCGCACTCATATGGTCAATACCTGGATCGAGGCCAATTTCGTTCATAAACACTAAACCTTTGGATTTTACTTTTGCATCAAGCGATTGCATTTCATCACTTACATACGAGGCGGTAACCATGTGTTTTCCAAACTCCAAACAATCTTTTGCTACTTCAATATGAAAACGCGCCGGGAGCATGGAAATAACAAGATCGGCTGCTTCAACAGCTTCCCTTCTTTCGGGTTCGTTAAAAATATCGAGCATAATAGCACGCGCATTGGGATGATCGCCTGCTAATTTTTGTGCATTCTGAATAGAAAGATCTCCTATAGTAAGAGAGAGTTCTTCCGTTTCGCTTTTATCTAATAAATATTTAATTAAACTCGTTGCAGATCGGCCAGCGCCGATTATTAAAATATTTCGCATCGGTAGGTTTTTTCGTATTTTTGAAATTGATTTTCAGATTGACGAATTTACTAAAATCCATTTGGACAAATGCGAGATTACAATAAAAATATAGTGGTTACAGCATCCATTTTAGCTGCAATTACCATTGTTATTGGGGCATTTGGCGCTCACGGATTAAAACAATTGGTTGATGCCAAATCGGTTGCTACTTTTGAAACAGGTGTGCGTTATCAAATGTATCATTGTCTGGCACTTTTAGTGGTGGGTTTTGCGGCTCCAATATCTTCAGCTACTAAAAAATGGACGTTTCGTTTTTTTCTTTTCGGAATTATTTTCTTTTCTGGTTCCATCTATTTGCTGGCATTAAAAGAAGTTTTACCCTTTGATGTTTCTTTCTTAGGTCCTATTACTCCAATTGGGGGGTTGTTTTTCATCGTTGGTTGGCTATGGTTGGCACGAGGGCTTTATTCGTTAAAGTAATTACAATTCCTTTATTAATTTCTCGTTATCTATTTCAGAATTCTTATTTTTGTAACCCACAACAATTTAAAATAAGTGATGGTCGATAAACACCAAACTAAAGGAAAAATCTCATTGGATAATTATGGGATTAAAAATGCAAAAGTTAAATATCAACTCTCTTCAGAAGAACTTCACAACGAAACAATACAAAAAGGTCAGGGTAAAGAAGCATCTAGCGGTGCTCTTGCAGTGAACACAGGTGAATTTACAGGTCGTTCGCCTAAAGATCGTTTTATTGTTAAAGATGAAGTTACCGAAGATAAAGTATGGTGGGGAGATATCAATATCCCCTTTGATGCTTCAAAATTTGATGCACTATACAAAAAAGTAACAGATTATCTTTCTGAAAAAGAAGTATTTGTAAGAGATAGTTACGCTTGTGCTCACGATGATTACCGTTTAAATATTCGTGTAATCAATGAGTATCCATGGTCTAATTTGTTTGCACATAACATGTTTTTACGTCCTACGGAAGAAGAGTTACAGGACTTCGATCCGGAATGGCTTATCGTAAATGCGCCTGGTTTTATGGCAAATCCTGAAGAAGATGGGACACGTCAACATAACTTTGCGATATTAAATTTCAGCAAAAAAATTGCCTTAATTGGCGGTACAGGCTATACTGGAGAAATTAAAAAAGGAATTTTTTCTGCACTTAATTTCATTTTACCAGTGTTTAAAAACATGTTGCCTATGCATTGCTCTGCTAATGTTGGTGAAGACGGTGAAACAGCAATTTTCTTTGGTCTTTCAGGAACAGGAAAAACAACACTTTCTGCAGATCCAGACAGAAGATTAATTGGAGATGATGAACATGGATGGACATCAGAAAACTCTGTGTTTAACTTTGAAGGCGGATGTTATGCAAAAGTGATTGATCTTTCAGCTACAAAAGAACCCGATATCTTTAAAGCAATTAAACCAGGGGCTATTCTTGAAAATGTAGTAATGGATAGCGAAGGGAATGTAGATTTTAAAGATACTTCAATAACACAAAATACCCGGGTAAGTTATCCAATTTACCATATTGACAACATACAGCAACCATCTATAGGTAAGAACCCAAAAAATATTTTCTTCCTTACGGCAGATGCTTTTGGAGTATTGCCTCCTATTTCTAAATTGACACCTGGACAAGCAGCTTATCACTTTATTAGTGGATACACAGCAAAAGTAGCCGGGACAGAGGCAGGAATTGATGAGCCGCTACCAAGCTTCTCAGCTTGTTTTGGAGCACCATTTATGCCGTTGCATCCTACAAAATATGCTGAAATGTTAAGTGCTAAAATGAAAGAATCTGGAGTAAATGTTTGGCTGATAAATACAGGCTGGACAGGTGGTCCTTACGGTACTGGAAGACGTATGAAACTTAAATACACAAGAGCCATGATTACGGCAGCCCTTAACAATCAATTAGAAGATGTGGCGTATGAAAAGCATCCTATTTTTGGATTAAATATGCCGAAAGAATGCCCTAATGTTCCGGATGACGTTTTAAATCCTAAAGAAACATGGGAAGATAAGTCTGCTTATGACACTAAAGCCGAAACATTAGCAAAATCATTTAAAACTAATTTTGAAAAATTCGAAGCCTATGCAAATGAAGAAATTCTTTCTGGGGCTCCTATTAAAGGATAAATAAGTTTTCATATAAATAAAAAAACGCGCTGTGATAAAACAGCGCGTTTTTTTATTTACATCCTTAGTAAGGAGTGATCTTTTATTTTTTATTTACTTCTTTAATGTACTTTTCTAGTGCCATTGTCATAGAAGGGGTTTCAGTTGTAGGAGCCTGAATATCTACTCGTAAACCATTATCGGTTACAGCTTTTACCGTCGTGTTTCCAAAAACAGCAATTCGTGTATTCTTTTGTTCAAAATCTGGAAAATTTTCTAACAAAGAAACAATTCCACTTGGACTAAAAAAGACTAGGATATCATACGATACATGACGAAGATCAGAAAGGTCACTTACTACGGTTTTGTAAAAGGTAGCTTGTTTCCATTTTACACCTAACTCGTCTAATAGTTCAGGAACAATAGGTTTTAACTTATCTGACGAAGGAAGTAAAAAGCTTTCGTTCTTGTATTTTTTAACAAGAGGCATAAGCTCTTGAAAAGTACGTTTACCAACGTAGATTTTCCGTTTTCGGTACACTACATATTTTTGCAGATAGTAAGCAACAGCTTCACTTTGGCAAAAATATTTCATGGAATCTGGTACTTTAAAACGCATTTCTTCAGCTATTCTGAAAAAATGGTCAACCGCATTCCTGCTAGTTAAAATAATTGCAGTGTATTGAGATAAATCAACTTTCTGTGTTCTAACTTCTTTGCTAGAAACACCTTCAACGTGAATAAAAGGCCTGAAATCTATTTTTACTTTCTGTCTATCAATAAGATCAAAATAGGGGGAGTTTTCAACCTTAGGTTCAGGTTGTGAAACCAAAATAGTTTTCACTTTCATAAAATGACTTTTTTATACTTCTTTCTATCTAAATCAACGTTTTATACAAGATAAAATAGGGTGATATTTCAAGTGCGCAAAGATACAAAATAAAATAGAAGAAATTACTCATTATTAAACTTCTGTTTGTTTTGTAACTGTAAAACAGGGCAATACCGTTAAACACTATGATTGCCGCTACAAAAAAAAGAAGAATTGTACCCGTGGGTTCAATAACATAATACAAAAAAAGGTTGAGAATAAATATAAAAAGGGAAATTAAGTTACGATAACTCAGTTTTTGAAACAAATAGGAGTTTATAACTGTATCTAATGAAAAAGCAGTGCCAATTATTTTTTCAATGCTGAATTTTACACCAACAAATACCGAGTATGCGGTACAAATTTGTATAAAAAGATACTCATTGTTTTGTACGGTTTCTGGTTGTAAAACTTTAAAAAATAAAAAAATAAACAAGGAAACAGAAAATACTTGAGCTATAAATAGCAAAATATTAAAAAGATGGAAAATCTGTTGGGTTTTACCTTGAACCAAAAAATACTTGTTGCTTATCGGCAAAGTTATAAATTGCAGAAATTCCCTTGGGTACACATGTTTTGCAAGAGCTACAAGCAATAGGCAAATAACTAAGGTGATAGTCACCCAATCCATTGACTCTATATGTCTTTCAATATATTGCACCTCTTGGTTTTTGGCGATAAAGGTACATTAAAATAGACTTGACAAAAAGCAATTCAATTAGAATTTCCTTCACGTCTATTTGCTTAAAAAAGGCTACATTTGCCACAAAAAGCAGGCTATGTTAAATGCCCTTGTGGTTATCCCTACATACAATGAAATAGAGAACATTGAGCGATTGTTGCGCAATGTTTTTTCATTAGGGATGAACTTTCATATACTGGTTGTAGATGATAATTCGCCAGACGGTACAGGGCAAGTGGTTGAATCTCTTTTTGAAACGTATCCAGATCAGCTTTTTTTACTGAAACGAAAAGAAAAGTCTGGACTAGGAACAGCGTATATCGCAGGCTTTAAATGGGCATTGCAACGTGATTATGAATATATCTTTGAAATGGATGCCGATTTTTCCCATAATCCCAACGATTTAATACGTTTATTCAATGCCTGTAGAAAAAACGGAGTTGATCTGTCAATCGGTTCACGGTATGTGCAAGGCGTAAACGTGGTAAATTGGCCTATGGATCGAGTGTTGTTGTCTTGGTCGGCTTCAAAATACGTTCGGTTCATTACCGGAATGAATATTTACGATACTACAGCTGGGTTTGTGTGTTATCGACGTAAAGTACTCGAAAAAATAAACCTGGATAAAATACAATTTGTAGGCTATGCGTTTCAAATAGAGATGAAATTTAAAGCATATTTAGCAAAATTTAAAATAGAAGAAGTCCCCGTTATCTTTACAGATAGAACACGAGGAGAGTCAAAAATGGATAGAGGGATTATTTCCGAAGCGATTTTTGGAGTGATAAAAATGAAATTTAAAAGCCTTTTTGGTAGTAATGATTTTAATGAAATTTAAATGAATAGCATTTTAATAAAGAACGCAAACATTGTTAATGAAGGAAGCATTTTTCAAGGAGATGTGCTTATAGAGAATGATATAATTGCTGAAGTTTCAAACAGTATTAGCGCGAAAACTTCCAATACGAAGATTATTGATGCAGATGGGCAGTATTTGTTGCCGGGAATGATAGACGACCAAGTTCATTTTAGGGAGCCAGGATTAACCCATAAAGCTGATATTGAGACAGAATCGAAAGCTGCTATTGCTGGGGGGATTACCACTTTCATTGAAATGCCCAATACCGTTCCTCAGGCTACGACTATTGAACTATTGGAGGATAAGTTCTCTATTGCTAAAAAGACTTCTTGGGCCAATTATAGTTTTATGTTTGGTGGCACAAATGATAATTTGGATGAAATTTTAAAAGTCGACCCCACTAAAGTTGCGGGATTAAAATTGTTTCTAGGTTCTTCTACAGGAAATATGTTAGTGGACGACCCTGAAACAATTGAAAATATTTTCAGTAAAACAAAGCTTTTAATTTCTACACATTGTGAAGATGAAGCCACAATAAAGAAAAATTTAGAAGCACATGTTAAGGAATACGGAGATGATATCCCTATTGAGAAACATCCAGTTATTAGAAGTGAAGAAGCGTGCTATTTGTCTTCTTCAAAAGCAATAGAGTTAGCTAAAAAAACAGGGGCTAGATTACACGTATTCCATCTTTCTACTGAAAAAGAAACGCATCTTTTTAGTAATAAAAAACCGCTTTCAGAAAAGAAAATCACTGCCGAAGTGTGTATTCACCACTTGTGGTTCAGCGATGAGGATTACAAAACAAAAGGCACCAAAATTAAATGGAATCCTGCCGTGAAAACCAAAAACGACCGGGATGGGTTGTTAAAAGCTTTAAAAGACGACCGCATTGATGTAATCGCTACAGACCACGCCCCACATACTAAAGATGAAAAAAACAACGTGTACACCAAAGCACCATCTGGTGGACCTTTAGTGCAACACGCTTTAGTGGCTTTAATGGAGATGTACCACAAAGGACTTATCTCTTTGGAAAAAATTGTAGAAAAAACAGCACATAACCCGGCTATTTTATTTCAAATAAAAGATCGTGGTTACATTCGCAGAGGGTATAAAGCAGATTTGGTTTTAATGGATTTACAATCCCCTTGGACAGTTAATAAGGAAAACATTCTTTATAAATGTGGTTGGTCCCCTTTCGAAGGAACTGCTTTTAAATCACGTGTTACCCATACCATTGTAAATGGAACATTAGCATACGAAAACCTTAAGTTCCCAAATAGAAGTCGAGGGGAGCGCCTAACTTTTAATCGTTAATGAAATACGTATATCTCATATTATTGATTTTTGCTTTTGGGTGTCAAAGTGTAGAGAAAGCTGAAAAACCAGATAATCTTATCCCAGAAGAAAAGATGGTCAATATTATGATGGAATCATACCTTAGCAATGCTGCACGAAGTGTAAACAACCGGAAAATACGATCGTATGGCTTAAAACTAGACTCGGTGATCTATGCAAAATATAACGTGGATAGTACCCAAGTTATTAAAAGTAATAACTACTATGCTGCGAATCTTGAAACTTATGAATCGATGTTTAAAACCATTGAAGAACGTTTAAAGATTTTAAAAAAGAAAGCTGATAGTGTTCAAGAAATAAAAGAAGCCAACAAAAGTGAAGAGGAAATTACAAAAGATTCCCTTAACGAACAATCAGGCTTGGTGCCTACTTTAGAAGCTTTGTCTCAAGACTCTATAAGATAGTGATCAATCACACGGTCTAGCGTTTCAGTAATGGACGTAAACTTAAAATTCAACTCCCTTTCAATTTTTGAACTACTGTAATTAGAGGCCGTATATAATGAATTAACCGTAGCTTTTAGCATGGTTCGTTTCGTGCCAAAAAGTTTAGACACTAACCAATCTATTTTGCTAAAAACCATTAAAACCCATTTAGGGGCTCGTTTTTTAGGAGGTTTTACGTTTAGTCGGGTTGCTATTTTAGTAAGTAGTTTTTTGTATTTAAGATTATCGCTAACCAATATATAGGAAGTATTTTTTTCTTCTGAGAGCATTCCTCTAATCATCGCTTTTACTACATCTTGTACATCGACAACTCCCATACCGCCATCGGTATAAAAAGGAATTCCTTTTGAAGCTGTTTTAATAATAACCCCACTGCCTGAATTCCAAAATCCTTCCCCTAATATGACGCCTGGTTTAAAAATAACAGCATCGAGCCCTTCCTGTGTGCCGCGCCAAACTTCCATTTCAGCGCCATATTTTGTAATGGCATACACGTTGTTTTTTTCTTCTGGGTTCCAATGGGTTTCTTCAGTAATAGAAGCTCCATTTAAAGGAGAGCCCAATGTAGCGACCGAACTTACATAACACAATTTTTTTACTGAATTGGCCAAACAAAGATTTACAACATTCGCTGTGCCTTCCATATTGGCTTTCTTTAGTTTTTTGTAGTGCTTAGGATCAAAACTAATGTAGGCGGCAGCGTGATAAACGTGGGTAATGTCTTTAAAGGCGTCAGTTAAGGCAGGGATTTCAGTGATATTGGCTTCTTGCCATTCAATTTTATTGAAAAGTATTTCAGCCTCAGCTTCATTAACATAATAGCCAAAAATCTTTTTCACAGCTTGTAAATCGCTTGATTTTCTATGAATGGCACGAACTTGTTTGTTTCCCTTCAGAAGAAAATATAACAAATGCGATCCTACCAATCCTGTGCCTCCGGTAACTAAAATCATGTTGTAAAAATAGTCTTTTTTATAGTATTCTTTTCTGTTAAGGGCATTGGGTATATCTTTGCTGAAATAATACAAATAAAATATTTTAAAAGTGAAAAATTTCGTTGAAGAATTGCAATGGCGAGGTATGGTACACGATGTAATGCCAGATACCGAAGAACACCTAATGGAACAAATGAGGTCTGCTTATATAGGCTTTGACCCCACGGCCGATTCATTACACATCGGGAACCTGGTTCCAATTATGCTATTGTCTTTTTATCAACGCTGTGGCCATAAACCGTATGCTTTGGTTGGTGGTGCAACGGGGATGATTGGTGACCCTTCTGGAAAATCGAACGAACGGAATTTACTGGATGAAGAAACCCTTCAGCACAATCAAAATTGTGTAAAAGAACAATTATCCCAGTTTTTAGATTTTAAATCGGGTGCCGAGAACGAAGCTGTGATGGTGAATAATTACGACTGGATGAAGGAGTTTTCATTCTTAGGTTTTATTCGCGATGTGGGTAAACACATAACGGTTAATTATATGATGGCGAAAGATTCAGTAAAAAATCGATTAACCGGCGAAGCTGCCGATGGGATGTCATTTACCGAATTTACCTACCAACTAGTACAAGGTTACGATTTTTACCATTTGTATAAAAACCACGATTGTACACTGCAAATGGGTGGTAGCGACCAATGGGGAAATATAACCACAGGTACCGAAATGATTCGCCGAATTGGTGGCGGAAAAGGATATGCGTTAACCTGCCCGTTAATCACTAAAAGTGACGGTAGTAAATTTGGGAAAAGCGAAGGCGGAAATGTGTGGCTAGATGCAAAACGTACTTCACCGTACAAGTTTTACCAATATTGGTTGAATACCAGTGATGAAGATGCTGAAAAGTACATTAAAATATTCACTTTTTTAGATAAAGAGACCATTGAAACTTTAGTTGCCGAGCATAAGGAAGCGCCTCATGCGAGGTTGCTACAAAAGCGGTTGGCAAAAGAAGTAACTACAACGGTACATAATGAAGAAGAATATGAAAAAGCCGTTCAAGCTTCGGAAATATTATTTGGAAAATCTACTTCAGGGGATTTAAAAAACCTGGATGAACAAACTTTTTTAGATGTCTTTGAAGGCGTACCACAGGCTGAAATAAACAAAGCTGAACTAGAAAACGGAATGGATATTATTGCTGCATTGGCGTCAGAAACAAACTTCTTACAATCGAATGGAGAAGCACGCCGAGCGTTAAAGCAAAACTCCATTTCGGTAAATAAAGAGAAAGTACAGGGAGATTATTCCATTACTTTAGACAATTTGATTAATAATCAATTTGTATTGTTGCAACGGGGTAAGAAAAACTACTTTATTATAAAAGCAGTATAAGTTTTAAACATAAGAAAGCCCCGTTTCCTGAGAAGGAGCGGGGCTTTCCAAATTAACTAACCAACCAATTATGAACTGAGCCCGAAGGCTCAAGACATCTTTGCATTACAGTAGTCGTAAAACAGTTATTTGCTTACAGTAAATTTGTAAAATTTAGCATTTAATTAACTTTATAACAGTAAGTTACTATAACTTAAGAAATGAAAAACACATTAAAATATATTGGACTACTCTTATTATTAACCATAATAGGGTTTTTAATCCGCAACTTTTTTTTTGAATTATCGCTGTCTCAAATAGCAAATGAAAATATTCAAGTTGAAAGCCGAAATATGAGTGGACAATTTTATTCCCATATCACCTTCGCTTTATCAATTGGGATTATTCCATTACTCTATTTGATTATTAAAAAGATGACTAAATTAAATTTTTTCAATCAAGGGATAATGTCTTACGGAATTGTAATTGTGTGTGGAATTTTGCTTTGGCAATTCAGAGTTTATCAGTTGAATAATCAGGCTCTAAAACTAGTTAGATTTAATGTCGGATCCGAAATTAAAATACAAATGGGATATGACACACTTAATTTCGGAAGATATTTATTTTTTGGATTTATAATTGGTACGATATTAAGTATATTAATTTTTAAAAACAGAAATAATACAGCGAATTAAAAAGGTGTAGCCATACACAATAAGTATTATAAAACCATAAGATTACAACCCCGTATATCACTATCATCAAATCGGCCTAACACTTCAAAGCTGTTATTTGTATGTAGTTTACCTAAATCTTGTGTAGCGATAAAGCTGCATGAATATAAGTTTGCTAGATCGATTACATTAATTCCACCGGTTTTTTCATCAAGATAGGTAAACGGATCTTCAGTATCTCGGGTAAGGATTTTCATCCAAGGTGGACAGGTAAAAATACCTTCCCCAGTTGAATAGGCTTGTGAAAGCAACTCGGTCATTCCGTATTCGCTGTGTATTTCAGAAACACCAAAACCTTGTTGAAGTACTGCGTGCAATTCTTCTTTTATAATTTCTTTTCTGCGACCTTTCATGCCACCGGTTTCCATAACGGTTGTATTTTTTAGCTGAAATGATTGCGTTTCGATTAAATCTAATAACGCATACGAAACACCTAAAAGCATTATTTTGTGCCCTTCAGCTTCTAAAAAAGTAAGTTTATCAATTAAGGCGTCCATATTATGTAAATAAAAGCCGCTATGCTCATTTTCGCTTTGCTTTATCAAGGAATCGACCATATAAATTAAGGAAGAGCCTTCGCGTTCTAAATAAGAAGGTAATAAAGCTAGAATGGTATAATCTTTAGGATTTCCATATTGATTTTGAAATGCTTTATTGAAACTTTCCTCATACAATCTGGTGTTTGCTACATAATGCTTACTTGTAATACTTCCGGTAGTCCCGCTACTGGCAAAAATGGTTTCTTCAGAATATCCTTCAGCTATAATTTTGTGGCTTTTAAAAAATTGAATGGGAAGAAAGGGTATTTTAGAAATAGTGGTTATTTGCTTCGGATTAACCTTCAGCATATCACAAAACTCCCGATATACTTTCACATGTTCATATTGAAAATTAAACACTTCTAAAGCAACTGCTTTAAAGCCTTCGGAAGTTTGTATGTTGAAAATTTTTTCTTGAAGCATGGTTGAAAGAATCGACATTTCAAAAATAAGGAAATAAAAAAAGCTCCTGCCTAAGCAAGAGCTTTAATAGTATTATAATTTCAGAAAAATTACTTCACTACTAATTTCTTAGTAACAGAAGCGTTTCCTTGGTTAATTTTTACAATGTAAACACCACTTGTAAGCGCAGCAATATTTAAACGCTCACCAGTTAAAGTAGTATTAATTACTTGTTTTCCCAATACATCAAAAACAGCAACTTGTTTTGTACCGTTTACTTTTGAAATAATATTTACAAAACCATTAGAAGCTGGATTTGGGTAAATTGAAAACTGGCTATTGTCATTTGCATTGACACCAAGTGTTCCACCTATTTGTAGGTTATCGAAAAAGAAAGCCTCAGCACTTGCATTAACACGAGCTTCGATTACTAATTGTACGGTTGTGTTAGGTAAAACAGGTGCAGAACCAGAAATCCAAGCACCTTCAATACCAAGGTCGTTAATATCAGAACCTGTAGTATCAAGAATGTCAAATTCAGTTCCGTTAGTTAAATCTTTAACGTATATACGTAGTCTATCAGATCCAGATTCATTAGCCGTACCGTCACCTTCGTAACCAGATTCAGCAATAAAGTAGTCTAAAGTTAATGTAGGATCGGTTACTCCAGTTAAGTTAACTTCATCAAACTCAAGAATAAAGTTACCATCAGAGTCACTAATTTGGTATCCTTGCTCGCCGTCTGTATAAGGATCGTTACCAGTTGGCGCAAAATCTGTGACACCTACAAAATCCCCGTCAGTAAGACCGTCACCTGGAGTGTCATATGGCTCATAACGAGCGTTAAACCCTATTTCTCCACCAGTTGAAGTGTAATCTACATTGGGTTCATCGGGATTGTTAACAAGATCATGTGCCATGGTAGCATCACCTGTGTCAATGTAATGAACAGTAAAAATAGAGGGTTCTTCAAAACTGGTACCAGCAATCTGGGCAAAAGAAGCAACACTTGTAAAAAGTGCCGCTAATAAAGTAATTTTTTTCATCATGTAAAATTTGTTTGATTATCTTACAAAGATACATAAATGTAAATTAGTTCTATAAATTTCTGTTTAGATTATAAATTGCTTAACAATAAGGTAATATAGATAGTAAAAGCCTTAAATTTATGAGCAGTGATGTTACAATATCGTTAACAATTATACCAACAAACGATACAAAATAGTAATATATGGTATCTTTAACCTTTTAAATTTAGGTATAAAAATTATGAAGAAAAAAGACATAAAAATTCTATTGGTAGATGATGAGCCGGATATTCTGGAAATAGTTGGTTATAATTTATCTTCGGAAGGTTATACAGTCATTACCGCTGAAAATGGTAAACAGGCCATAAAAAAAGCAAAAAAAGAACTACCCCACTTAGTCATTCTCGATGTAATGATGCCCGAAATGGATGGAATGGAAGCATGTGAAAAAATGCGAAACACTCCCGAACTGGCCGAAACCATCATCACATTCTTAACAGCCCGCGGAGAAGATTACTCCCAAGTAGCAGGTTTTGATGCTGGTGCCGACGATTATATTACAAAACCCATTAAACCTAAAGTGCTTATAAGTAAAGTAAAAGCATTACTTAGAAGGTACAAAGAAACCAAGGAGGAAACTGGTAAAATAAAATTGGGTAACTTAGTAATCAATAGAGAAGAATATAAAATTACGTTAGGTAAAGAAGAAATGGTCTTACCTAGAAAAGAATTTGAATTATTAGCTTTGTTAGCTTCAAAACCAGGAAAAGTGTTTAAACGGGAAGTAATTTTAGATCGTGTTTGGGGTAATGAAGTAGTAGTAGGTGGAAGAACCATCGATGTTCACATTCGTAAACTACGCGAAAAAATAGGAGATGAAAAATTTAAAACCGTAAAAGGGGTAGGCTATAAATTTGTAGTTTAATGGCAAAAGAATTTAAAAGAACATACAAGTTTGCTGCTTATACATCAAGCTTTTTGACATTCTTTCTAACACTCGTCGTGGGTGTTTTTTTTTACGTCACTAAAATTGAGATGTATTGGTTTATATTTTTATTTGCCATTATATGTTTTTGTTTTTCGTTCTTTTTTATTCAATACAGAGTTGAAAAGTTTATCTATCGTAGGGTAAAAAAAATATATGATGATGTCCGTTTGCTTGACGCTTCCACCTTTGATAAAAAACAAATCACTACCGATATGGCAACACTTACACGTGAAGTGGAACGTTTTGCCGAAACCAAAAAAATAGAAATTGAAACCCTTAAAGACCGTGAAACATATAGAAAGGAGTTCATGGGCAATGTTTCCCATGAATTAAAAACCCCTTTGTTTACGGTGCAAGGCTATATATTAACCTTGCTCGATGGTGCCATGAACGACAAGGCCATCCGTAAAAAATACCTACAGCGTGCCAATAAAGGGGTAGAAAGGCTTATCTATATTGTGAAAGACCTCGATATGATCACAAAACTTGAAGTAGGTGATCTAAACCTTCACAAAGAAAAATTTAATATAATTGAATTGGTTCAAGGAGTGTTTGATCTCTTTGAAATGAAAGCAGCTAAGTACAACATCACTTTAACCTTCGATATTGATTATAAAGAAAGCATATTTGTTGAAGCAGACCGCGAACGCATACAACAGGTATTGACCAACTTAATAGTAAACTCAATTAAGTACGGAAAAAAAGATGGTACTACAGAAGTAAGCATAGAAGATCTTATAAAAAACAAGGTAATTGTTCGCGTTACCGACAATGGGGAAGGAATTGAAAAAGATAAAATCCCAAGGTTATTTGAACGTTTCTTTAGGGTTGATAAAAGTGGTTCCCGTAAAGAAGGCGGAAGTGGTTTGGGGCTTTCAATTGTTAAACATATTATTGAAGCACACGACGAAAAAATTTATGTAGAAAGTCAATATGGGGTGGGGTCAGAGTTTTCATTCACCCTCGAAAAAGCGAAATAGCTTTTCAAAATCTGGTTGGCTGTTAAAATCTCTCAATCCTTTATATAGCGGAATCTTTTCTAGTTTTTTCTTTTCAAACTTGTGCTGTTTACAGCTTGGTACAAACCCAGCATTTTTTAAGCGTTTTGCTAAATAAACTTGTTCAAATTGCCCGGGAGTAGGGATAAAAAAAGCTTTCTTTTCCATGGCAGCCAAATCCATAATAGTAGTGTAGCCCGAACGGGAAACCACATAATCGCTTTCATTAATAACCTGTTCAAGTTCTTTGCTTTGTAGAAAGTTTATAATTTTTATAGCTCCTATATGGGTTACCTTTTTTTTCTTTTCCACTAAACCTTGAACTAACAAAACATTTTTTTCTGAATTTTTAAAAACCGAAATTAATTGCTCTTCCAAAGCTGTCCGTTGTGGTTCTGGCCCAGACAATAAGCATAATACATCATACACCTTGGGTGTTTCCTTTTTTTGCATTCGGCTTAACAAACCAATATACGTAACGGGAAAAGGGGATGATAATAAATCTTTAAAATGCCCTAATTTTCCACTTAGGTTTATGGAGCCTTCCAAATCGGGAACCCAACATGCATCAAACTTTTTAATTAAGGTTTGGTGCATTTTACTGCTAAGAAAAGAAGTACTTCCCGAAAGAACATTTAATTGATGAGTTATAATTACCGAAGGAACTTTTTTACTGCGTACCCCCCAGCGATTATCACTTATAATTCCGTCGATTTTTTTTTCAGCGACTAATTTCTCAATCACTTTTTTTTCTGAAGCAACTATCTTTTTAATATAGGGGGCTTTCAATAAAAGTTTCAGTTTAAAGAAAACGCCTTTTTTAGGGTATGTAATATTATAAGAAGGTAAAGAGATGGAGGGTAATTCTGGAAATTCTTTCTGAAGCAATAACAAAGCTCCTCCGTCTGAAGCTAACATAACGTTATAACCGTTATCCAGTAATGTCCTTATAATAGGAATACACCGCGTAGCGTGACCTAAACCCCAATGTAAGGGGGCAACCAGGATCGTTTTTGAACTGTTCACAAAAACAAAGGTACACAATGTAGTCTCTTGTTACTATTTCCTTAATTTTACCAAATAATCAATCAATATTAAGAAATAGGTAACAGTGGGCAGTAAAAACAAATTAAAACGGTTTAAGCAAAACGAAACGTTTGAAAACGTAATTCAACCAACGCGTGAAGAAGTTTTCTCAAATAGCTTAAACTTGAAAGGAAACTGGAAACAAAACTTTTTTAAAAACGATAAACCCTTAATCTTAGAGTTAGGCTGTGGCAAAGGCGAATATTCGGTTAATTTGGCTCGAAAACATCCTGATCATAATTTTTTAGGGATTGATATAAAAGGTGCTCGTTTTTGGCGTGGAGCTAAAACAGCGTTGGAGGAAAAACTTGATAACGTAGGCTTTCTTAGAACCCAGATTGAATTGATTGATCTTCTATTTGAAGAAAATGAAGTAGATGAAATATGGATAACTTTCCCCGATCCGCAGATAAAATATAAACGCACCAAGCATCGACTTACCAACGAAGATTTCTTAAACAAATACCGAAAAGTCTTAAAACCGGACGGCTTTGTTCATTTAAAAACAGATAGCGAATTTATGCACGGTTACACGCTGGGATTGCTTCATGGACTTGATGAAAATATTGATTATGCGCATCACGATGTATATGGCAATAGCCAAGCTCCAAAAGAGGTAACGAGTATACAAACCTTTTACGAACAGCAGTATCTAGAAGAAAATAAGAAAATAACCTATATCAGGTTTAAATTCAGATAGATAAATTTGCTTATATTGAGACCACAAACAGGCCTTTTATGACTGTACTTGTAAATTTTGCCATTGGCTTTTTAGCGGCTTTTGTTGGGGTTATCCCACCCGGTTTGCTAAATATGTATGCGGCAAAAATAAGTATGAAAGAAGGTCGTAAAAAGGGTTTTTTGTTCTCTACAGGTGTATGCATTACGGTTATGGTGCAAACGCTTATAGCCTTGTTTTTTGCACGTTTTTTAGACCAACATCCCGAGTATGTTTCCATGCTTCAAAAAGTGGCATTGGGGATATTTATTTGTATAACTATTTATTTTTTCTTCATAGCAAAGGATACACGGAGGCAATTACCGGATGATGTAAATCACTCGAAGACAAATCGTCTGTTTTCAGGTATGTTACTGGCTTTGGTTAACTTGTTGCCACTTCCATATTGGGTGTATATTAGTATTACCTTTGCGGGGTTTGGCTGGTTTAGTTTTTCACAGCCGGGATTATGGAGTGCGGTAATTGCATCGGGACTAGGTACATTTTCTGTTTTGGCCATGTATGTGTGGTTTTTCAGGCAAAAAGATGACCAGAAAAAACTAAATGTTAATATGAATTTTATCATAGGTATTATAACAGCGGTTATTTCAGTAATTACACTTCTAAAAATAATGCAGGAAATATAAATGGTTTCAGAAGGGTTTTTTGAAAAAGTATATCAAGTAGCAAAAAAAATTCCCTACGGAAGAGTAACCAGCTATGGGGCAATTGCAAAATACTTAGGTGCTGCTGGAAGTGCTAGAATGGTAGGTTGGGCCATGAACGGAAGTGGTAAAGACCCTGATGTTCCTGCACATCGAGTAGTAAATAGAAAAGGGCTACTTACCGGAAAGCATCATTTTAAAGGTACTAACTTAATGCAACAATTGCTGGAAAGTGAGGGCGTAGAAGTGGTTGAAAATCAAATTCAACATTTTGAAGAATTGTTCTGGGATCCAATGAAAGAACTTTAAAACACACCTTTACTTTTTATTCCCAATTTATAACTTCCAATAACACCTATCCACCTATAAATCATTTCAATCTAAGGACTTTAAAATCCGAACTAATACCGTTATATTTGTACTTTAGAATCAGTCTAAATATTGTGAAAAAGAATTTATGAAATTGAATAAAAAAGATATACTTAAAGCATTAGAAACCATAACTGTAGCTGGAGAAGGAAAAAACATGGTTGAGAGTGGTGCTGTAAAAAATGTAGTAACATTTGCCGATGAGGTAATTGTAGATGTTACGCTTTCCACTCCTGCTTTACACATTAAAAAAAGAGCTGAGGCCGATATTATAAAAACCATCCAAGAAAAGGTAGATGGAGGTGCTAAAGTTCAGGTAAACATAAAAGTGGAAGCCCCGACAAAAAAACAAAACCCTAACTTGATTAAAGGGAAAGCCATCCCGGGAATCCAAAATATTGTAGCAGTAGCTTCTGGTAAAGGGGGCGTCGGAAAATCCACCGTAACAGCAAACTTAGCTGTAACACTTTCAAAGATGGGCTTTAAAGTAGGGGTTTTAGACGCTGATATTTACGGGCCATCCATTCCTATTATGTTCGATGTTGCTTCTGAAAAACCATTATCTGTAAAGGTGAATGGGAAAAGCAAAATGAAACCTATCGAAAACTATGGGGTAAAAGTATTATCAATCGGGTTTTTCACAAAACCAGACCAAGCTGTAATTTGGCGAGGGCCTATGGCAGCAAAAGCATTAAACCAGCTGATTTTTGATGCAGATTGGGGCGAATTAGACTTCTTATTAGTAGATCTACCGCCTGGAACCGGTGATATTCACTTAAGTATTATGCAATCCTTACCATTAACAGGTTCTGTAGTGGTAAGTACGCCTCAAAATGTGGCTTTGGCCGATGCGCGTAAAGGGGTTGCTATGTTTCAGCAAGAAAACATACAAGTACCCGTATTAGGAATAATAGAAAATATGGCTTATTTTACTCCTGAAGAATTACCAGAGAATAAATATTATATCTTCGGAAAAGAAGGAGCAAAAAATCTTGCTGAAGATTTAGATATACCCTTTTTAGGAGGTGTGCCATTGGTACAAAGCATTCGTGAATCTGGCGATGTAGGTCGTCCAGCAGCCATGCAAACAGCTACGCCTACTGAAGAGGCTTTTGAGCAAGTAACTAAAAATGTGGTGGAGCAAACGGTACGTCGTAACGAAAACCTCCCCCCGACCGAAGCCATTAAAATAACAACAATGGCAGGTTGTAGTGCCGTTAAAAAATAATATGAAAGAGCAAGAATTAAAATTAAAAGTAGAAGACGCATTGGAAGAAATACGTCCGTTTCTTCAAAGCGATGGGGGTGATATCTCTCTTATTTCCATAGATGATGGCAAAAGGGTGGTAGTGCGCTTGGAAGGTGCTTGTGTTGGCTGTACCGTAAACCAAATGACCTTAAAAAGTGGCGTGGAAATGACCATTAAAAAACATGCCCCTCAAATTGAGCAAGTGGTGAATGTGGAGTAAACTGATTTTAATCAGTTTTTGAAACTAAAACCAACCCTACTTTTACAGGAATAAAGACGAATTAGATTCATGATAAAAACAGATATATTGATAATCGGTGCAGGTCCTACGGGGCTTTTTACCGTTTTTGAAGCAGGATTATTAAAACTGAAATGTCATTTAATTGATGCGTTACCGCAACCTGGCGGTCAATGTGCCGAAATTTACCCTAAAAAACCTATTTACGATATCCCCGCATTCCCCGAAGTGTTGGCTGGTGATTTAGTTGATAATTTAATGAAACAAATTGAACCGTTTCAACCCGGTTTCACTTTAGGAGAACGAGCACAAACTATTGATAAGCAAGATGACGGAAGCTTTGTCGTGACAACCAATAAAGGAACAAAACATCATGCGCCAATTGTTGCGATTGCCGGCGGATTGGGAAGTTTTGAGCCTCGTAAACCACCTATTACCGGTATTTCAGAATATGAAGATAAAGGGGTGGAATATATAATTCGTGACCCTGAAATGTATCGCGATAAAAATGTGGTAATTGCCGGTGGAGGTGATTCAGCATTAGACTGGAGTATATTTTTAACCGACGTAGCTTCAAGTGTGACCCTTGTGCATCGCCGGAATGAATTTCGTGGTGCGTTAGATAGTGTAGAAAAAGTACAGGAACTAAAAAACCTTGGTAAAATTGAATTGATTACCCCTGCTGAAGTAATTGATGTTTATGGAAAAGAAACAGTAGAAGGGGTTTCCATTAAAAGAGGTGCCGATGTGTTTAACAGGCAATGCGATCATTTTATACCGTTATTTGGTTTAGCGCCAAAATTAGGGCCTATAGCAGATTGGGGATTGGAAATTGAAAAAAACGCTATTAAAGTTGATAATTCATTAGATTACCAAACCAATATTCCAGGAATCTACGCTATCGGTGATGTTAATACGTATCCGGGAAAGTTAAAGTTAATCCTCTGTGGTTTTCACGAAGCAACGTTAATGTGTCAAAGTGCGTATCAAAAAATATTTCCAGATAAGCGATACGTAATGAAATATACAACCGTAGGCGGTGTAGAAGGATTTGACGGAAGTAAAAAACAAGCACCTAAAGCAGTAGTTAAAGCGATAAACTAAAATATCTATCGCTTTAAAGTTCAAAAGGTCTTTTAACTCATGGCTCAAGACATTAAAATTACAATTATCGATCGGCAAGGAGTAGCACACGAAGTAGACGCTCCAACCGATATGAACATGAACCTAATGGAAATAGTACGTTCGTACGAATTAGCACCAGAAGGAACTATTGGTATTTGCGGCGGAATGGCCATGTGCGCGTCCTGCCAATGCTATATTCAAAGTGATCACGAACTGCCAGAAATGAGTTACGATGAAGATTTAATGCTTGCTGAAGCCTTCAATGTAAGAGATAATAGCCGTCTGGGTTGTCAAATACATATCCATCCAGAATTGGACGGTTTGCAGGTAGAATTGGCTCCAGAGAGTTAATCCAGAATTTTCTTCGCTTTCTCAAATAATAAAGGAACAAATTTTCGATACGCTTCTTTTGAGGGATGCAATCCATCTGAAGCGACCAATGTTTTATCTTCCAATCCTTTTCTTGTAATTGGGGTTATATTGATAAAAGCAACATTTTCTTTTTCTGAAATTTTCTTTGCAAAAGCATTGTACCTATCTAATTCTTCTGAAATGTTTGAAGGATCATTTTTCGTCTGTCCAAATGGCGTAAACGCATAATCTGGAATGGAAACTACAATCACGTTGTTTTTGTCACCGCCCGTAAAGTGTATGGCTTTGTTCAATAATTCAGGAAATTCTTTCTCATAAGTAGAAAACGGCATCCCTTGATATTGATTGTTAACGCCAATTAGTAAAGTTACCAAGTCGTAATCATTTGTCGGCTTTTGTTGGCCGATAGCCTTTAGTAAATCGGTGGTAGTCCAGCCGGTTTTTGCAATGATTTTTAAATCACCTTCCTTATTTAAACTTTGGTCGAGCTCTTTTTTTAACTGCTCGGGAAACCTACAGGAGTCACAAACACTTTCCCCAATAGTATAACTATCGCCAAGGGCTAAGTATTTATAATCTGAAGTAGTGCTATCATTTTGAACTGTCTTTTTTTGCACAGAACAATTCAGAAATAAAAAAAAGCTTGAAAGTATGGTTAATATGGTATATGTTTTTCTCATTTGTAAAAGTTTTAGGCTTCAAAATTAGGTAATTAGATTATTCGGTTTTATAATCGATTAGTTTTTGCGGTCCTTCCAAAAGAAGTCGGACTACTTTTAAGGTGCCGTCTTCAGTGGTGGAAATGTTCCATTTTACGAGTGATATTTCCCCGTTTTCTATTTCTAATCCTGTAATACTGCGTGGATGCACGCAACTGCCGTCGTTAAAATAGGCAATATCTCCCGGTTCGGGAAAACGTGGACGGTGCGTATGCCCGGTTATGGTAAAAATATTATCATTGTCAACAATCCACTTTTTGGTGCGGCGTTCAACTTTTATAAGCTCTTTATAGTTACGAGCAGGACTCGTAGGATCACCAATACCAAAAACCTGCAATGGCTGCCAAAGGGCTCGAACTAGGAACCTATTAAATTTCCAACCGTGGTAATTTAACCAATCGGCTTGATGGCCGTGCAGCATAAAAATCTCTTGCCCGGTTTTCTCATGTTTTAAAACGAGGCCCTCGGTGAAGGTTATTTCAGGAAAAAGCGGGTCATCTTTTCCAGTAACTTTATTGAAGTAACTGAAAAGATTTTTCTCTACATACTTTTCATTCTTATAGACCATATCGTGATTGCCGATTAAGCGGTACGATCTATTTTCTGCATAGAACTTACGAAGTAACTCGAATACATTTTGGTGAGCTTCAAAAATAGATTGAAAAGTAAGGTTTTCCCATAGTTCGTCGCCATCGCCCAATTCGCAATAGCTAAAACCTTCTTTATAATAATGCTCTAAAGCGTGAAAATAGATGTTACGGTTGTTGGCAAATTCATCTGCAAAACTATTGTCGCCTCTGTGGCAATCACTAAAAATGATAAATTTTGAGTGGTCATTAAAAGAAACTCGTCGAGCGTTCTCGTAGGCTTTTGAAATTCTTTTTTGTGAGGACATTGACGTTTTCTTTGCTTAAAGATACAATTAGCCTCTAATGATATGCAAGTTTGTCGTTTAAAATTTCAGAAAGTATTCCTTCCCAAAGTTGTTCCCTCGCTTGTAATGACTGCACAATGGTTCGTTCTGCTTCGCGCCATTTTTTACCGTCATCACCACAAAGGTTTTTCACCATCTGTAGCGCCATTGGACCGTGTTCGTCTTCGTCTAATTCAATGTGACGGTCAAAATAATATTTAAACTCAGCTAAATCTTCTTTTGGAAAGTTTTTCTGAACCTTTTTAATGATTTCAGAAAACATTTGCGGAATTAAATCCTCTCTTCCAAAGGTAAAAGCAGCGGCTGTTTTATGAGGTTTATTTTCTTCAATGACCGAAAAAGTGTGCCTTAAAAATTTTTGAACGGCTTTTGGTAAATCGGACTGCTCAATTGCTTCGGAAATAGATGAGTTTTGTAACCGCTCTAAAAAACCATTAATTGAATTTGTGTCGGCCTTTGCTTTTTTCATAGCGTCGAGGTACATTTCAAAATGGCTTTGGCGTTCTCCTTGTAGGTTGATATCGGTCTCTTCTGCTATTACAATTTCATTGATTAAATAACGTGTTTCCGGATCACCTTTAGGCGTCCATGGAACATCTGTACACGTTAAGCTATTCTGTAATGATTTAAGAAGCGACATAAAATCCCACACGGCAAACACGTGATACTCCATAAAAGTTTGCAGGTGTTTAGGGGTTTTAATTTCACTATACAAAGGATGCTGAAGAAGGGTGTCGCGATAGGGTTTTATTCTTTTGTTGATTTGGGTAATCATAACTTTCTTTTTCAACAAAACTAAAATGGCGCCACAATTATTGTAGCGCCTTTATCAAAAATTTAATATGGGTATACCTTATTTAAAAGCATTTTCACCGGTAATATCCAATCCGGTAATTAATAAATGAATGTCGTGCGTTCCTTCGTAAGTAATTACGCTTTCCAGGTTCATCATATGGCGCATAATGCTGTATTCTCCGGTGATACCCATTCCGCCCAATATTTGTCTGGCTTCTCGTGCAATTTTTAATGCCATATCAACATTGTTCCGCTTTGCCATGGAAATTTGTGCTGAGGTTGCTTTTCCTTCGTTTTTCAACTGCCCCAATCGAAGCGCTAACAATTGTGCTTTTGTGATTTCGGTAATCATTTCAGCTAATTTCTTCTGCTGTAATTGAAAACCAGCAATCGGTTTGCCAAACTGAACACGCTCCTTCGCATATCTCAAAGCAGTATCATAACAGTCCATGGCAGCACCTATGGTGCCCCAAGAAATTCCGTAACGGGCAGAATCAAGGCAACCTAATGGTGCGCCCAATCCACTCTTGTTAGGCAGTAAGTTTTCTTTTGGTACTTTTACATCTTGAAATATCAATTCTCCAGTTGCGCTTGCACGTAAAGACCATTTGTTGTGAGTTTCTGGTGTGCTGAAACCTTCCATACCACGCTCTACAACTAAACCGTGAATGCGCCCTTCTTCATTTTTTGCCCAGACCACAGCAACATCACAAAAAGGAGAATTTGAAATCCAAAGTTTGGCTCCGTTCAATAAGTAGTGATCGCCTTTATCTTTAAAATTAGTGACCATCCCACCCGGATTACTACCGTGGTCAGGTTCGGTCAATCCAAAAGAGCCCATCCATTCGCCGGTTGCTAATTTTGGCAAGTATTTTTTTCGTTGTTCTTCATTACCATACTTCCAAATAGGATACATAACCAATGAAGATTGTACGGAAGCAGTAGAACGAACACCGCTATCACCACGTTCTATTTCTTGCATAATGAGCCCGTAGCTTATTTGATCTAACCCTGCGCCACCGTACTCTTCAGGAATATAAGGTCCAAAAGCACCAATTTCAGCAAGTCCTGGAATAATGGATTTTGGAAACTCAGCGTTTTGTGCAGCCTCCTCAATAATAGGTGACACGTCACGTTTTACCCAATCACGGGCAGCATCGCGTATGAGCTTATGCTCTTCGGTTAATAGATCGTCTATATTATAATAATCTGGAGCTTCAAAAAGATCTGGTTTCATGGTTTCATATTTTTAAGGAATACAAATGTAGAAATCACGACTTTAACCTCCTACATTTTCAAGTAAAAATCGTGCACCAAGTTTCTATAGGCTTCGGTATAGTTATGGCGACTTATTTCAATAGTGAGATTTTCAATAGTTGGGATGGTTTCAGAAAATGAAAACGCTAGCATACTTCTTTTTTCCTCGGAAGTTTCTGTGCCTCGAACCCTACAAATACGGTTGACAAAAAGTCCTTTGGTTGAAGCTAGTTGGATGAAAATTTTTTCTTCTTTCCTGGGAATAATGGTAGAAAAAGTTCCACTTTCTGAAAGTAGTATTGAAACACTTTCCAAAAGATGCTCAAAAGGTAAGGCTTCGGTGAAGCGTGCCGTATCTCGAGCGGTATTACCTGAGGTATAATCTTCGGAATAAAAAGGCGGGTTAGAAACTATTAAATCGTAGTGTTCGCCAGTCATCTCTTCGGTAAACTCATTCAAATCTGCATGATAACAAAACAAGCGATCGCCCCAAGGAGAGGCTTCAAAATTTTCAACACATTGTTCGTAAGCATTTTCGTCTATTTCAATAGCATCGATAAGCTCGGCAGAGCTTCGTTGTGCGAGTTGTAATGCGATTATTCCAGTTCCAGCGCCGATATCTAAAATAGAAGTAGGGGTATTTTGTAGTGATGCCCAAGCACCTAACAGTACGCCATCGGTCCCGATTTTCATTTCACAACGATCTTGCTTAACGGTAAATTGCTTGAAATGAAAAGGCTTGTTCATAATTATAGATACAATTCTATCAACCCCTCTGGTGCAGTAATGCGGATATCGTTCTTTTCACGATCTACTTTTTCAATTAAATCGTCGCTGATTGGTATCAATACTTCTTTTCCGTCGTGGTCAATTTCGAACAAAGCTTGAGCAGTAGTATCGTTTACACCGGTTATGGTACCGACTATTCCAAAACTAGTGTCAGTGACTGTAAAACCTATTACTTCATGAAAGTAAAATTTATTACCGCTAAGTTTTGGTAGCAAGTTTAAGGGTAAGTACAATTCGGTGCCCAAAAGATTATCGGCATCGGCTTCTGTTTTTACGCCTTCAAACTGAATGCGCAACAGGGTTGATTTATGAAGGGAAAGAGATTCAATAAAAAATGGAATCAAATTTTTGTTATAATCAACAAAAACCGATTCCATTTCTAGAAATTGTTCAGGGTCATCTGTATCTAGCTTTGCTAGCAGCTCCCCTTTAAAGCTGTATTTTTTAACGATTTTGCCTAAGTAGAAACAAGCTGACTTTTGCATCGTTAGGCTACGCTTTATTCTTCTTCTTTTGCAGCTTCTTCAGCAGCAGGAGCCTCTTCGGCTGCTTTTGCTTCAGCTTCAGCTTTTGCCTTTGCTTCTTCTTCAGCTTTCGCTTCTTCTTCAGCGGCTTTTGCCTCTGCAATACGTGCATCACTAACTGCTTTTTCAGCTGCTAAAGCTTCAGCTTTTGCTTTTTCTTCAGCTTCGGTTAGTTTAGTACGTTTTCCTTCAACTTTCTTAGCTTTTTCTTCTAACCAAGAATTGAATTTTTCTTCGGCTTGCTCTTCAGTTAACGCTCCCTTACGAACACCACCTGCAAGGTGATTTTTAAGCATAGCACCTTTGTAAGAAAGGATAGCTCTTGCCGTATTGGTTGGTTGCGCACCATTTTGAAGCCAATTTACAGCACCGTCAACGTCCAACTCGATATGAGCTGGGTTTACGTTAGGATTGTAAACACCAATTTTTTCAAGATATTTACCATCTCTTTTTGCACGGCTATCTGCAGCCACGATCCAGTAATAAGGTTTTCCTTTTTTACCGTGTCTTTGTAATCTAATTTTTAAAGGCATAAATAATTAATTTTTGAGGTTCCCGACCTCGGTTATAATTTTGAGTTTGCAAAGATACGGCATTTTTTGTTTGAAAGTCAACCCAATATGACTTTTTATTTCATTTCTGAAATTTTATTTAAAACTCGCTTTCTGCTTTTATAATTTAGCCGATAAGACTCCTTTTTCAAAACACACGATAGCCTTATTATTTACAAGGGTTAAACTCTGTTAAATTGTTGTAATCTTAGGTTAATTGTTCGTTGAGATAACTTCTATACTCTATATTATAAGTAGTTGAAGATTGATGATGAAAGCAATTAATCACGAACTAAATTTAAATAATTACTATTATGAAGTACACAGAAAATATATCGAAAAGAATAAACGACTTATTAGAAAAAAACTATGATGCTGAAAAAGGATATAAAAAAGCAGCAGAAATTGTAGACAATAACAAGTTGCAACAGTTTTTTAAAGAACAGGCACAGAATCGATACGATTTTGGGCACAAACTTAAAAGTGAAATAAAAAACTTTGGAGAAAATCCTGATAAAGGCGGAAGCACTACAGGAGATTTGCATAGAACCTGGATGGACATTAAAAGTACTTTTACCTCGAATGATGAAGAGGCGATTTTAAAAGAAGTGGAAAAAGGTGAAGAAGCTGCTGTTGAAGAATATAATGAGGTGATAAATGACACGACGTTGCCTCCAACGACAAAAAATATCTTAACAGAACAACGAAACAATGTTCAAGCTACCTTGCAAAACGCAAAACAATTTGAAGCAGTATTGTCCTAAGACTAAATGCTATGAGAAAGAAGAGAGACCGGTTATTTTTCCGGTCTTTTTTTTATGCATACGTTAATAACTCGTGGCAAGTTTCTTTCCTTAACTGATGCTGTTTTTTTATTTTTACTTTTTTTCAGAACCTATTCTGAAAACTTCTTATTTCTGAAACTAGACCGAAACCCATGTACCTGATTTTTGATACCGAGACAACCGGATTACCTAAACGCTGGGATGCCCCAGTAACCGATACCGATAATTGGCCAAGATGCATACAAATAGCTTGGCAGCTGCACGATGCTATGGGGAACGTTGTCGAACATCAGGACTATTTAATACAGCCCGATGGTTTTACAATTCCGTTTGATGCGGAAAAAATCCATGGTATTTCTACAGAATTAGCGCAACAAGAAGGAATTCCTTTAACTGAAGTAGCTGAAAAATTTGCTGAAGCTTTATCCAAAACAAAATTCGTAGTTGGGCAAAACGTAGGGTTCGACTTAAATATTATGGGAGCCGAATTTCACCGTTTGGAAATGCACAACCCATTGCCGCAATTACCCGTTTTAGACACTTGTACCGAAACAACTGCACAATTGTGTCAAATTCCCGGAGGTCGTGGTGGTAAATTTAAATTACCTACACTAACCGAGTTACATGAGTTTTTATTTAACGAGCCTTTTACTGAAGCACACAACGCAACTGCCGATGTGGAAGCAACTACACGTTGTTTTTTAGAGCTCGTTAGAAGAAATATCTACACTGAAAAAGAACTGGATGTTCAACCGGATTATTTCGAAAAATTTTCAGAAGAAAACCCAAAAGAGATTGAACTCATTGGTTTAAAACACATCAATCTTAAAAAGGCTTCTGAAAAAATCAGAAAGGAAATTGAAGCGGCCACCCAGACCGAAACCATTTCTTCCGAAGAAATAAAAGAGAACATTGCCACCCTGGAAGAAACAGCTTTTTCGCACCTTCATAACCACTCACAGTTTTCTATTTTACAATCTACTTCCTCAACACAAGATTTAGTTCAGGCGGCTATTAAAAATGAAATGCCGGCCGTAGCGCTTACCGATACAGGTAATATGATGGGTGCATTTCATTTTACAAAAGCGGTAAATTCATACAACGCAGGTCTTTCTGAAGAAGAAAAACACAAAGAATTAAAAGCAATTGTTGGGTGTGAGTTTTTTGTATGTGAAGATCATCTCAACAAAAATCATAAAGACAATGGTTACCAAGTAGTTTTATTGGCGAAAAACAAAAAAGGATACCACAACTTGGCCAAAATGGCTTCTATTGCTTATACCGAAGGGTTTTATTACGTGCCTCGAATTGACAAAAATGTAATTTCAAAATATAAAGAAGATATCATCGTGCTTACCGGTAGTTTGTACGGCGAAGTACCTGGAAAAATCTTAAATGTAGGTGAACATCAAGCAGAAGAAGCGTTAATCTGGTGGAAAGAGCAATTTGGGGACGATTTGTACGTAGAAATTATGCGTCACAATCAAGAAGATGAAAAACGCGTAAATACTGTTTTAATTGAGCTCGCTAAAAAGCATGAGGTGAAATTAGTGGCTTGTAACAACACCTATTATATTGACAAGGAAAATGCCAATGCTCACGATATTTTACTCTGTGTAAAAGACGGTGAAAAGCAAGCTACACCTATTGGTAGAGGTCGTGGATATCGGTATGGTTTGCCCAACGATCAATATTACTTTAAGACGCAAGAGGAAATGAAAAACCTCTTTAAAGACCTTCCAGAAGCGATTAGTAATATTTCTGAAGTGGTTAATAAAATTGAGTCTTATTCATTGGCAAGGGATGTGTTACTTCCAAAATTTAGTATTCCCGAAGAGTTTCAAGACCCTAAAGATGCTGAAGACGGCGGAAATCGAGGCGAAAACGCATATTTAAAACATCTAACTTTCAAGGGAGCTGAAAAACGATATAAAGAAATAACCCCTGAGATTGAAGAACGCCTTAATTTTGAATTGAGTGTTATTGAAAATACAGGGTATCCTGGTTATTTTTTAATTACTGAAGATTTTATTCGCGAAGCCCGAAAGATGGATGTTTCGGTAGGGCCGGGGCGTGGTTCTGCTGCCGGTAGTGCCGTGGCATATTGTTTAGCCATTACAAATATCGATCCTATTAAGTATGACTTACTTTTTGAGCGTTTCTTAAATCCGGATCGTGTGAGTATGCCCGATATCGATATTGATTTTGATGATGAAGGCCGAAGCCGGGTAATGGACTATGTGATTGAAAAATACGGCGCCAATCAGGTAGCGCAAATTATTACGTACGGAACCATGGCGGCGAAATCGTCTATTCGAGATACAGCCCGGGTTTTGGATTTACCGTTGAATGAAGCCGATAGAATTTCAAAGTTGATTCCGAATATGACCAAGCTGAATAAAATTTTCGGCATGAGCGAGCAGGAGTTACGGAGTAAATTTAGAAGTGATGAACTGCCCAAGGTTAATGAATTGTTGAATCTTTCAGAAGGAGACGATTTAGAAGCTGTAACCATCAACCAAGCGAAAATATTAGAAGGTTCCGTTCGAAATACCGGTATTCACGCCTGTGGAGTAATCATTACTCCGGACGATATAACCAATTTCGTGCCTGTTTCCGTAGCAAAAGACTCCGATTTATATGTAACTCAGTTTGACAACTCAGTCGTTGAAAGTGCTGGTTTGC
This sequence comes from Flavobacteriaceae bacterium UBA3179, assembly GCA_002364245.1. GTDB lineage: Bacteria > Bacteroidota > Bacteroidia > Flavobacteriales > Flavobacteriaceae > Marixanthomonas. Next base: position 35,189 of record DEXR01000050.1, on the reverse strand, counting down.
TTAAAATGGATTTCTTAGGATTGAAAACTTTGACCTTAATTAAGGACACGGTTAAAATTGTAAAACACAAACACAATATAGATCTCGATCCAGACAGCTTTCCGCTGGATGATGAAGAAACCTATGCGCTTTTCCAGCGCGGGGAAACCGTAGGGATATTTCAGTATGAATCTGCAGGGATGCAGAAGTATATGAAAGAGTTAAAGCCTACCGTTTTTGCCGACCTTATTGCGATGAACGCCTTATATCGTCCAGGTCCGTTGGAATATATTCCGAGTTTCATTAGAAGAAAAAACGGTGAGGAAGAAATTGACTATGACCTTCCGGCGATGGAAGAGTATTTACAAGAAACCTACGGAATTACGGTCTATCAAGAGCAGGTGATGTTACTGTCGCAAAAGCTGGCCGATTTCAGTAAAGGTGATGCAGATGTACTGCGGAAGGCGATGGGTAAAAAACAAAAAGCAGTACTCGATAAAATGAAACCACGTTTTATCGAAAATGCTTCTAAAAAAGGTCATGACCCTGAAAAACTGGAAAAAATTTGGAAAGATTGGGAAGCTTTTGCGAGTTATGCTTTTAACAAATCGCACTCAACTTGCTATGCGTGGATTGCATACCAAACAGCTTATTTAAAAGCCCATTATCCTGCGGAATATATGGCAGCAGTGCTTTCCAATAACATGAACGATATTAAGCAGGTTACCTTTTTTATGGAAGAATGCAAGCGCATGGGCATGACAGTTTTAGGGCCCGACGTAAACGAATCCTTCTATAAATTTACAGTAAATGATCAAGGGAATATCCGTTTTGGAATGGGGGCTGTTAAGGGCGTTGGAGGTAATGCGGTGGCCACTATTGTTGAAAATAGAAAAGACGGAAATTATAAATCAATTTTTGATTTAGCTAAGCGAATTGATTTACGAGCTGCGAATAAAAAAGCCTTTGAAAGTTTAGCATTGGCAGGTGGTTTTGATAGTTTCGACACCCACCGTGCGCAATATCTGCATGATGAAGGCGATGGCGTGATGTTTGTTGAAAAAGTATTAAAGTATGCTTCAAAATATCAAGAAACGCAAAATTCATCCCAAGTAAGTTTATTTGGGGAGGCCAGTGATGTACAAATCCCTGAGCCGGAAGTTCCCCCTTGTGAAGAATGGGGAACGATGAAAAAACTAAAATTAGAGAAAGATGTAGTGGGCGTTTATATTTCTGGGCATCCGCTAGACGATTTCAAAGTAGAAATGAAATACTTCACTAATTGTAAAGTTTCAGATTTTAATAATCTTGAAAAGTTTGTAAATAGAGAACTTAGTTTTGGCGGAGTAGTTAGCGATGTACAGCACCGGGAATCGAAAGCTGGAAGAGGTTGGGCTATTTTTACGGTTGAAGATTATGACGATAGCTATGAGTTTAAAATATTTGGGGAAGACTATTTAAAGTTACGTCATTTTTTGGTGCCTAATTCTTTTATTCACGCCCGTGTTTTCATAAAAGAAGGATGGACCAATAAGGATACTGGGAAAAAAGGGGAGCCAAGAATACAATATTCTAGCATGCTTCAATTGCATGATGTTTTAGAAAAACACTCAAAAAAATTAACCATCCGCATGCCATTAGAGGATTTGGAAGATGAACGTATTGATAGATTAAACGATTTGTTTACTATTCATAAAGGTGAAAAACAGCTACACTTTTTAATCTACGAAATGGCAGATAAAATTAAAATAAATATGCCCAGCCGTACCCGTAAAATTGAAATAAACAAAGAGCTTTTAAACGAATTATCGCAGGAACAGGTTAATTTTAGATTAAATTAATTTTGAAAAACTATCAACAAAAACAATAAACCTATTATATAAAGTAATGTTAGGGCTGTAAGGTTTGCCCTAAAAAATGACTACTTTTGCATAACAATAAAAAATAAAATTATGGCTTTAGAGATAACAGATGCAACATTTGACGAAACCGTTTTAAAAAGTGACAAACCGGTAGTAGTAGATTTTTGGGCTGCTTGGTGCGGACCTTGTAGAATGGTAGGACCAATCATTGATGAAATAAGTAAAGACTATGAGGGTAAAGCCGTTGTAGGGAAAGTAGATGTAGATGCAAATCAAGAATTTGCTGCTAAATATGGAGTTCGTAATATTCCAACAGTATTAGTTTTCAATAAAGGAGAATTAGTAGGAAGACAAGTAGGTGTTGCGCCTAAAAACGTTTATGAAGAAGCAATCGATCAGCTTCTTTAAAAAGAAATTTGAAAAAGAAAAATTAAGTTGAAAAGGCTTGGCAATGTGCTGAGCCTTTTTTTATTTTTAGTAAGTTTACATTAGCACTAAAATGCAAGTTTTTTAAAAAGGATACTATGGAAAAAATAAATAAAGTACAGGATTGGATAGACAACAAGCTATTAAGCGACCGCAAGGTATTTCTTTGGAGCCAAGTAGATGATGATAGCGCTAAACATGTGGTAGAGCGTTTGCTATATTTTGATTCGCTGAACCAAGACGAAATTAAACTCTACATCAATAGTCCAGGTGGCTATGTAACCGCAGGATTTTCTATATACGATACTATCAAACAGATTAAAAGCCCAGTTTCTACTATTTGTACAGGCTTGGCCGCTTCTATGGGGAGCATTTTATTGTCAGCTGGAGAAAAAGGAAAACGATTTATTCAACCAAACGCGCGAGTAATGATTCACCAACCCAGTGGTGGAACAAGAGGACCTGCAAGTGATATTGAAATTACCGCCCAGGAAATATTAAAAACAAAAGAATTAAGCGCACAGATTTTAGCCGATAATTGCGGTCAAAAATTTGAAAAAGTAATGAAAGACTTTAACCGCGATCACTGGATGGATGCTGAGGAGAGTGTTGCCTACGGGATTGTGGATGAGGTTTTAAAATAAAAACTGCATCACGTGGATCTTCAAAAGGAAATAAACGAAATCACTGGGTTTAAAAACCTGGAGCTTCTTGCCAAGCAGGTGGTAGAGGGGTTTATTTCTGGGCTTCATAAAAGTCCGTTTCACGGGTTTTCGGCAGAATTTGCTGAGCATAAAATTTATAATCAAGGCGAAAGCACTAAGCATATAGATTGGAAGTTATTTGCTAAAACAGACAAACTCTACACAAAGCGGTACGAAGAAGAAACCAATTTACGATGTCATATAATTATTGACAACAGTAGTTCTATGCATTATCCAAAGCTGAAACAATTTGGAATCAATTCTTTAAACAAAATTGGTTTTTCGGCTTTGGCTTCCGCCGCAATTATGAATCTGCTAAAAAGGCAAAGAGACGCAATCGGGATGAGTATTTATAGTAATGAATACGAATTTTACGCCAATGAAAAAGGTAGTGAGCGACACCATCAAATGTTGTTGGGAAAGCTAAATGAAGCGATACAAAAACCTGCTGAAAAGAAAACCACAAAAACTTATTCGCACTTACATTTAATTGCTGAAAAATTGAAAAGACGTTCGTTGGTTTTTTTGTTTACCGATATGTTTCAAAGCGATGCTGAAGAAGAAGCTCTATTTGAAGCCCTGCAGCATTTAAAATATAATAAGCATGAAGTGGTTCTGTTTCATACTTTTGATAAAGAGAAAGAACAGAATTTTAATTTTAGTAATCGCCCGAAACGATTTGTAGATGTAGAAACGGGTGAGCATATTAATTTGTATGCCGAAAACATTAAACAATCGTATGAAACGGCTGTGGCAGCCTATTTTTCTAAATTGAAACTAAAATGCGGCCAATATCGAATTAAGTATGTAGCAGCCGATATTAATGAGAGTTTCAATAAAATCTTGACCACCTATTTAGTAGAGCGTCAAAAGTTTGGCGGATAGTTGGAAATTTTTTTCAAAAAATGTTTGTCAAAATGAAAATGCGTAGTATATTTGCCACCGCTAAGATAGCAACGGTCTGGTAGTTCAGTTGGTTAGAATACCTGCCTGTCACGCAGGGGGTCGCGAGTTCGAGTCTCGTCCAGACCGCAATTAAAATGTTGTGTTGTCCGCCTTTAATGGCGGAAGTGGTTTAGAAATAGACCAATGAAGAGCTTATCCATCAGGATGGGCTTTTTTTGTTTAATGTCATATTCTAATTACATTTAGCACAAGTTACATTTATCAAGAGATATTAGTAAGAAGAGAAAACAAAGTTTTGTTTATTCAAAAAAAAATTAAAGCGAAGGAGATGTTTTAACGTATTTATTATATTTTCCTAATTTAATACGACTTACTTCTGGATTTTTTGTTGAGTAAATTACAGTAAAAGTAGAGCCTAAACAACCCTTTCTGCCGTTTTCACATTCAAAAGGGGATGTTATTTCAGTATTATAATAAACTTGACCATCAACAAGATATTTAAATTCTAATTCAAATGATGTAGGCCTAACACCGACATAATTAGTAATAATACCTTTTGTCTTTGCTTCAAACCTCTCTAATTCATTTTTCTTTACTGTATTTTCATATATACCAAATAGAACAAGTGCGATTAACCCTCCAATAATTAATACTTTTTTTGTTTTATCATTCATTTAAATAAAATATATATAAAATTGCTATTGTAATATATAGACATATTCTATTATTTAACTAAAACCCCCAAAGCCATTCAACTTTGGGGGTTTGTAGTTTTAAAAAATATAAAAATTAATTATCGTTATCGGTCTTAACCTTCATTTTGGTTTCGCCGTCTTCTT
>DEXR01000050.1:18592-30270 GCA_002364245.1 Flavobacteriaceae bacterium UBA3179 | reverse complement strand
TTCTGCGCCTTCATCTTGCATTTCTTCTACCATCTCTTCAGCTTCAGTCTTTTCTTGATCTCGACATGAAGTTAGTGGTGCTAAAAATAATGCAGCTAACGCGATCATTGCTATTTTCTTCATAATAATTGATTTTGTTTATTAGTTAAGAGTCGGTTTACATGTCATCGGTACCACCAGTGCCTGTATTTTCCTCTATTTCGTCAACACCTTCTTCAATGGCGTCTCCTGTTTCTTCGGCAGCTTCTTCAATGTCACCTTCAGCATCTTCCATAGAGTCTTCTACGTCGTCTGCAACGTCTTCCATATCGTCTGCTTTTTTGTTTGTGTCTCTACAAGACACGAAGCTAGTGCTAAATGCAGCTACCAATGCTAAGCTTAAAATTATTTTCTTCATGGTTTTGAGTTTTGTTTGTTAGGTTGTTGTCTTTCTATTGTCCGTCGTCGTTACCAATCTTGTCGATTTCTTCGTTAACCTCTTCGTTAACTTCTTTATCAACTTCTTTGGCTGTTCTTTCTAAAATTCCTTCAGCTTCATCGGCTGTTTCTTCAGTTTCTACTTCTACTTCACGAATAACTTCTTTGGTTTCCGTTTTTGTCTCTCTACAAGAAGTAGTCGAGAACCCTACTAATGCCAATGCGGCTACAATAATTACTTTTTTCATAATTGGTTTGTGTTAAATTATTAAACAAATCTATGTATTTTAACAGTTGGCATATTGTAAAGTTTTATTAAAATTTGAATGAAGGTCTTTAAAATAAGTAGTTTTAAAAGAAAAAATGGACTTTAAAAACTTATATCAATTCCTTCGGAAACTAAAGAAAAACAACAATAAGGAATGGATGGACGAACATCGGGGCGAATATCATACCGTACGCGACTCCTATATTGATTGGTTAAACCAAATGAATATAAAATTAGCATCAATTGACCCGGATTATACGCCTACCAATGGAAAAAAGGCTATAAATCGAATAAACAATAACCTCATGTTTCATCCAAACAAGCCTGTTTATAAAGACCATTTTGGTGCCGGATTAGATCAAGAAAGCAAACAGGGCGACTTTTATATACATTTGGGGGTTAACGAATCGTTTATTGGCTGGGCTATTGGCACCCTTCTTCAAAAATTTTGAAAAGCATTCGTGCAGCGATAGATTATAATGGAGAGGATTTCAAAAAAATATTGAATAAAAAGAGCTTTAAAAGCATGTTTGGCGAAATGATAATTGATGATCCTCTTAAAACATCACCTAAAGGCTACTCACAAGACCATAAGCATATTGATTTGCTAAGAAGAAAATCGTTTGCAGTTTCGTGTCCGCTTACCCAAAAGGAAGTGATGGCTTCTAATTTTGAAGAAAAGGTTATTGCTATTTACAAAGAAATGTTGCCTTTTAGGCGGTATTTAAATCAGGCCGTTACGGTTTAATTTATGTATATATTCTAATGTAATATTTGTCGCCCCGGTATTGCTGTTCACAAAATGTCCCGCAATCATCCCAGTTTTTTCCCTGAAACTTGAATTAGTAACCAACTTGTTTAAAATTTCACTGCACTCTGCTGCTGAATCTACAGCGTAGAGTCCAGCTAATTGCTGTAATCGCTTGGCTTCTGGAAAATTTTCAAAATGACTTCCAATTACTATGGGAACTCCAAAAGTGGCAGGTTCTAAAATGTTGTGCAGTCCAGTTTTCCCCATAGCACCACCCACATAGGCAATGTCGGCATAGCTATAAATTTTAGTAAGCAATCCAATAGTGTCAATTATAAAGATGGAATAATCAGCTAAGTTTTTTCCTTCTTTTTCTGAATATAAAACAGATGCGTGTTTCAGCTTTTTTCTGAATTGTTCAATTTTTGAATTGTCAATATTATGAGGTGCAACGATAAATCTCACATTTTCTGAAGCTTTATTTATATAATTCAATAAAACTGCTTCGTCTTCTGGCCATGTACTTCCGCAGACAATACAAAGTGAATTTTCATTAAATGCTGAAATAAAAGACAATGAGTTATCTTGTTCAGTTTGGTGCGAAACTCGATCAAAACGCGTATCGCCGCTCACAGTTACATTTCGAATGTTAATTTTGTTCAACAGTTCTTCTGAAGTTTTATCCTGCACAAAAATATGGTCAAAGCTTTCAAGAGCTTTTCGCATAAAGCTGCCGTGGCCTTTAAAAAACACTTGTCCTTCTCTAAATAACCCTGAAATTAATAACGTAGGAATGTTTCGTTTTTTTAATTCAGAAAGGTAATTGGGCCAAAATTCATATTTCACAAATAAAACAAGGGATGGATGAATAGCGTTGATGAATTTTTTAGCGTTTTTAATGGTATCAAGCGGAAGATAGATCACAACATCTGCAACAGTGGCATTTTTCTTTACTTCATACCCCGATGGTGAAAAAAATGAAACTACAATTTTATGACCTGGAAATTCCTTTTTCACAGCTTCCATAATGGGAAGGCCTTGTTCAAACTCACCTAAAGATGCGCAGTGAAACCAAATAGTTTTATCTTCAGAAGTAATGTGTTGCGATAATTTTTCAAAAACCTGTGTTCTACCTGAGACAAATAGCTTCATTTTTTTACTGAAAAATTGTGCTATCCATAAAAAGAGGTAACTAATTCGGGTTAAAAAACTATATAATATGCGCATACATGGAATTTACACTGCTAAAATACGGTATTATACTATTATTGTAAATTTATAGTTATATCTATTGAAGTTTCAGTAATAAAAACTTCATTTTTTCTGAAAATAGTATAATAAACAATGGCAGTCTGTGTCTAATTTCCCCGTGATTCTCAAAATAAAATTGGTTTAACAAAAAATTAGTACGATTATAAATGGTTGGCACGGTTTTTTATATAATTTAGGTGATTAAAATAGAAGAAGATAGATATGCGAATTATGAAAAAGAATTTAAAGGTATTGTTCCTTGCTGTATTTGTTGCCGTCGCATCGTGCAGTTTTACTACCAAAGAGTTTAACGACACTGATAAAGATAAAGTACTTATAGACCTTATAACTTATGTTTTGCAAAAGGGTCACTATAGTCCCGCAGATATTAACGATGAGTTTTCTGCTGAAGTTTATAAAGACTTTATAACTGGTTTAGACCCTTTAAAAAGATATTTCCTTGCTTCAGATATAGAAGAGTTCAGTAAATATAAAACTGAAATCGACGACCAAATAAAAAGTAAAGACCTTACATTTTTCAATTTGGTGTACAACCGTTTGCAAGAACGGATGGAAGATGTGAAAAAAATCTATCCTGAAGTATTAAACACTCCTTTTGATTATACACAAGATGAGTCGATAAATGTAGATTATGACAAAATTGATTACGTGTCTTCAAAAAAAGAATTAAAAGAACGCTGGCGTCAACAGCTTAAATTCTCTACTATTTCCACTTATTACGATAATGTAGAGGCGAATAAGAGGAAATTAGAAAATAAGGATAAAAATCCTTCAGATGCTTCTGAAAAAGAAAATAAAAAAGAAGCTAGCTCTACTCCAAAAACAGATGAGGAATTAGAGGCTAAGGCAAGAGAAACTTCTAAAACATCTCTTGATGAATATTTTGATTTTACAAACGACTTAGAAAGAAAAGACTATTTCGCCATCTTTTTAACTACGATTGTTGAAGAGTTTGATCCGCATACCAACTATTTTGCCCCACCAGACAAAGACCGTTTTGATTTAAGAATGAGCGGTCGTTTAGAAGGAATTGGAGCACGTCTTCAAAAGAAAAACGATTATATAAAAGTAATCGAAGTTATAAGTGGTGGTCCCGTTTGGCGAGGTGACCATTTAGAGGTAGGTGATCTTATTACAAAGGTAAAACAAGAAGATGAAGATGAAGCGGTAAGTATTGTAGGAATGCGTGTTGATGATGCAGTAAAGCTTATCAAAGGCCCTAAAGGCACTAAGGTGACTCTAACGGTTAAACGTGTAGACGGTGCTATTGAAGAAGAAACTATAACTCGTGATGTTGTTGAGTTGGAAGAAACGTACGCTAAATCTTCTATCATTGAAAAAGAAAATAATACCTACGGATTGATTAATCTTCCACAGTTCTATTTTAACATGGAAGATTATAAAGAACGTAATGCAGCGAGTGATGTGAAAAAAGAAATTGAGCGTCTTAAAAAAGAAGGCATGGAAGGATTAGTTTTAGACCTTCGTGGTAATGGTGGAGGTTCTTTACGTACTGCAGTTGATATTGCTGGTCTTTTTATCGAAGAAGGGCCTGTTGTTCAGGTAGCTTCTAACGGTAAAAAAGAAGTACTGGAAGATGAAGACGATGCAATCGTATGGGATGGTCCTTTAGTAATTTTAGTTAACGAGCTTTCAGCTTCAGCTTCTGAAATTTTAGCAGCAGCTATGCAAGATTATGAGCGCGCTATTATTTTAGGTAGCAAACAAACTTACGGAAAAGGTACTGTTCAAAATGTATTGGATTTAAACCAATGGATTAGAAAAAGCGATATGGGTGATATGGGTGCTTTAAAAATAACTACTCAAAAGTTCTATAGAGTCAATGGTGGTTCTACACAATTAGAAGGAGTGAAAAGCGATGTGGTTATGCCAGATCAATACAGTTATTTTGATGTGGGCGAACGCGATTACGATAATCCGTTGCCATATGATAAAATAGACTCAGCAGACTATAAAAAATGGGATGGTTACATTGACTATGAAGAAACCATTAGCAAGAGCAAAGCCCGTATGGAAAAGAATGCACAACTTCTATTAATCGATGAAGATGCAAAGTGGATAAAAGCACGTCGTGATGAGTCTGTGGTGCCACTAAACTTTGACAAATACGTAGCCGATATAGAGAAACGAAAGGAAGAAACAAAAAAGTTTGAAGAGATAGATAAGTATGATAATAAGTTAGATTACAAATCGCTTCCTTACGAAATTGAAATGATGAAGCAAGACACCACACTACGTGAAAAACGTAAAAGATGGCATAAAAACTTAGCTAAAGATATTTATGTTGAAGAAGCAATTAACGTCTTGAAAGATTTAAAAATAAACAATATTAAAGCCGGTAAAATGGCAGATATTAAAAATTAAGCTACGTTATAAGTGTTGTAAGTAAAATGGAAAGCTTGAACCTTTTTGTTACATTTACAGCGTGAAAACGTCCACTTCATTAACACAATTAGCGCTCCAAAAGTTTAAGAAGAACTTTTGGGGCGTTTTTAGTTTTTCATTTTTAGTAGTTTGTGCTTTCATTGCAATTTTTGCATATGCAATAGCGCCGGATAATTCGCAAGATGCTAACCAGATGCATCTTTCTGTTCATTCAAAAGAGCCTGGCTTTACTGTGCAGATGTTGACAGTTCCTACTGAAGTAAAAGAGCAAAACCCAATTTCAATGTTCTTTTTTGGTAAAAAGAATGCTGATAGCGAAGTGCCAATATCAAATTACAAGGTAAAAGATACTACCCTACAAGCTACATTATACACAGGGGATGAGACTGAAGGCTTACAGAAAGAATATGCTTTAAGTTTATTTCCTAAAGCTAAAACAGTTCAAGAAATCCCGCAAAAGTATATTTCAGAAAAAAAATTCTTGTTAGGGACGGATAAATATGGTCGCGACCTTTTAAGCAGAATGTTAATTGGTATCCGTATATCATTGGGTATTGGCTTTGTGGCGGTTTTTATTTCTTTAGTGATAGGAATAAGCTTAGGTGCCATAGCTGGTTATTTTGGTGGAAAAGTAGATGCCGCCATTATGTGGGTTATTAACGTTACTTGGTCTATCCCTACGTTGCTTTTAGTCATAGCTATTACTTTAGCCTTAGGAAAAGGTTTTTGGCAGGTTTTTATTGCAGTAGGGCTTACAATGTGGGTAGAAGTGGCAAGAGTGGTACGAGGGCAGGTTATGGGCGTAAAACAAATGCAATATGTTACAGCGGCCAGAGCTTTAGGTTTTAAAGATTTTAGGATTATTACAAAGCATATCCTGCCCAATGCGATGGCACCGGTAATTATTATATCGGCGGCAAATTTTGCGGCGGCTATTTTAATTGAAAGTGGGTTGAGCTTTTTAGGAATAGGCGCCCAACCTCCAATGCCCAGTTGGGGTGGTATTATAAAGGATCATTACGCTTATATTGTTTTAGGAAAACCTTGGTTGGCCATTATTCCCGGATTGGCCATTATGAGTTTAGTTACTGCTTTTATGTTGATAGGCAATGCTTTAAGAGATGCGCTAGACGTAAAAGGATAATTTTATTGACTTTGGAAAGGGGTTAAAATAGAAAAGCCACCACAGGTGTGATGACTTTTCGCCCCAAATTTGATCGACCCACCTTAGGTTGGTCAACCTACTTATGTAGAACAAATTTACTAAAATTTCTAACTTTCACCCTATAACTGTTCCTTTTTCTGAAAAAATAAGGGTTACTACGTAGGATATAACCCTCTAATAGAGAAAATGTTACAACCTTTTCTTTTGCTGTAAACAAAAGTAGGCCGAAGTCATTTAGCTTTTAAAAAACTGTAATTACTTATAAAACAGTTAAAAAAAAGTGAATTCAGTTTTCAGCATATTTAAACATGGTATCTTTAATTTTCTTATTGCGCCTATGGTACTACGTTGGATTATTTTTATTTCAATATATATTTTAGTTGATGTTTATGCTTTTCAAGCGGTTAAAACCCTTACCCGTAACTATTGGGTATATGGTCTTTGGTTGCTTATCTCATTGCTGGTTTTAGGGGCTTTAATATACCAACTTGGCATTGTAGGTTCCGAAAGGACAATGGGCATAGATAAAATGTATGTTTTTGGTTTTTTCTTAGCCGTTTTTGTTCCAAAACTGTTATTGATTATCATTATGTTTGGCGAAGATATTATTCGCTTGTTTGTAGGCCTCTTTGCAAAAATTGGTGGAGGAAACGAATCATTTTACCTTCCATCTAGAAGAAAATTTGTTAGTACATTGGCGTTAGGTCTTGCGGCAATACCTTTTGCTTCCTTGCTTTATGGAATGTACAAAGGAAAATATAATTATAAGGTGCTAAAATATGCATTGGAGTTTGACGACCTACCCGATGCTTTTCACGGCTATACCATCACCCAACTAAGCGATATTCACAGCGGGAGTTTTGATGATGAAAAAAAGGTTGCTTATGCTGTTAATTTAGCCAATGAGCAAGAAAGCGATGTAATCTTGTTTACAGGCGATTTAGTTAATAATATTTCAGAAGAAATGGATCGATGGAAGTCAATTTTTTCTACTTTAAAAGCAAAAGACGGAGTGTTCTCAGTACTTGGTAATCACGATTATGGTGATTATGTAAACTGGGAAACCGAAACTGCTAAAAAAGAAAACCTTTCTCAGTTGAAAGCCATCCAAAAAGAAATGGGTTGGGATTTGTTGTTGAATGAAAACCGAACCTTATCTCGAAACGGAGAACAAATAAAGTTAATAGGTGTCGAAAACTGGGGAGAAGGTGGATTTAAAAAAGCAGGAGATCTCAATAAAGCTTCTGAAGGAATTACGAAAGAAGACTTTAAAATACTCATGAGTCACGATCCATCACATTGGAAATCTCAAGTAAAACAAGATGATAGAAACTACCAACTTACCTTGAGTGGCCACACACATGGCATGCAGTTTGGTATTGAAATACCCGGATGGATTAAATGGAGCCCAGTTAAATATCGTTATGAAAACTGGGCGGGTATTTATGAAGAGTTTGGAAGATATATAAATGTAAACCGCGGTTTTGGGTTTTTAGGCTACCCTGGAAGAGTTGGAATGTGGCCTGAAATAACTGTAATTCAACTTAAAAAGCGCGGTAAAGAAGCATAATCAAAGGGAAATACTATATTTGTAATAGACGTATTCAAGAAACACGATAAGAAATGTCAAAATTTGGAGAATTAATCGAATCGAAGCTACCCGTTCTATTAGCATTTTTTGCAGATTGGGACGATGCTTGTAAAGAAATGCACCCAACCTTACGGGACGCAGCTGCTGCACTTGGTGATAAAGCTAAAGTAATCAAAATCGATATTGATAAAAACCAAGAATTAGCCGAAGCACTTCGCGTTAAAGGGTTGCCTACACTCATGATTTACAAAAATGGCGAAATGAAATGGCGCCAAAGTGGAGAGCAAGATGCCAATACACTTATTGGGCTGGTAAAGGAGTATATATAACCCAAAACCTCTTTTTAAAATTAATCCAAAGTACCTGCTATGGGTTCAGCAGATATCTTTTTTGAATGTTAAATAAAAGTTAAAATAAGCTTTTAAAGTAGGGTTTCCTTAGTTAAATTTGTTTTGTAGTTGCATTAAAATACTTAAAATGTTAAATAATTGAGTATATTTAATAAGATTAACGTCTAATATTATGAACTATGGAAAGGAGAAAATTCATAAAAAGATCAGGTCAGGCTTTACTGGCCGCTTCTACAATTTCAATTACCGGAGCAATTATATCTTCTTGCTCAACTGATGACTCTGATAGTTTTAACGATGGTTACTATGACGATGGATATTATGGTGATGGATACTACGACGACGGCTATTACGATGATGGCTATTATGATGACGGCTACTATGATGATGGTTATTACGATGATGACGATGACGACGATGATGATTAGTAGTTATTCTACCAACCCTAAAATCCTTTTCTTTTTTTCCTGAAGTAGTGTAGATGCTATCAATCAGAGTAAATTATAATGTGTGTTTTTTGCCTTTTTAAAAGGACATTTTAAAAAAAGAAGTGTCCTTTTAAATTTTAAGAGTCTGTTATTTTGAAAACAATTTTATTTCTACACGATACATCATTGTCCACTCCTCGTGGCGCAGAGCTTACTATTAAACAATTAATAGCTTTAGGCGAGCAAAAAGGATATACTATTATTCACGATTCTTTAAAAAATTTTGATAAGACAAAAGATAGTATTACCAAAGCAAATTTTGTAGTTGTAAATAGCACTTCTCGTTGCGAGTATGAATTGAAATTAATAAAACATTTAATCAAGCAGTCTGTGCGCTATTGCAAGGTAGAGTATGATTACAACTTTTGTATCCGTAGAAACATACTTTGTAAAGTAGATCCAAAAATTAGAAGTTGTTGTAATCCAGATAAATTTCACTTGTTTCGGAGGTTGTTTTCAAATGCTGCATTTAATGTATTTCAATCTCCTAAACACTATCAATCACATTACGAGTTTTATGGAGAAGCTGTAGCGAACAAATTAATTATGCCCCCAACCGTTGATGTTGATAACTTACATCTTTCTGAAATAAAAGATAAAAATACAATGCCCTTTTTTGGGGATTTAAACTACCTAAAAGGCGGTCATGAGTTTGTGACTTTTGCTGAAAAAAGCCCTGATATAAAATGTACAGTCTATGGGAATAACCGATTGCGAAGAAACATCCCTGAAAATATTAAATTTAAAGAACCAATTTCAAACATAGAAGTTCTAAAGGTGTTAGGGAAAACCAAACGTCTTATATGTAAGCCCGTATGGTTGGAGCCCTCTGGACGATTAGCAGCAGAGGCTTTTCTTTCTGGCTGTGAAATTATAGGAAGTGACAGAATTGGTACTTTTTCTTTTAATTTTTACCCTAATAATAAAGAACAAGCCATACAAGAAATTAAACAAGCCCCTGAAAATTTCTGGAATACAATTTCAGAAGCCCTTCAATCTTCAACAGATAAAGTACAGAAATCATTAGGGAGGGTGCTGGTTTATAAAAGTTATGGAGGCTTAGGTGATATTTTCTTTGCTATCCCATCTATTTATAAATTAGCAGAAGTTTCAGAAACAATACACTTTGCCGTTGCACCACGTTTGGTAGATTTTTTTACCAAACATTTAAAAAGAGTAAAAGTGGTTAACGAGAAAGAAGTAAAAGAAAAAGAGAATGAATACGATAATATATATGAATTAGGAAATTACCCTGCTTTCCGTGGATATGATTTACCACATGCTTTAAAATACCCTACACACAAAAAAGTGAATCAGCATGCCATACAACATTACATAGATACTGTATCAAAATTACATATAGGCATTGATAACCGATTAAAGATTTATCCATATTTTAAAAGAAAAGAAGAAGTTAAAAAGCCTTATTTTGTGGTACATCATGGAGCTGGTTTCTTACTTAAAATTTGGCCAACAGATAAATATGCTAGGTTAATAGAGCGTCTTCACGAAATATACCCAAATCTGGATTGTAAAATTATAAAAGGACCTGACGATCCAGATATTGAAAAATACTTTAGTAAAGAAATGCCCCATGTAAAAATGGTCACTGGAGGTATGATAGAAGTAGGTGAGGCTATGGCAGGAGCCTTGTTTCATATAGGAAACGATGCAGGTATAACTCACGTTGCAGGCGCTTTTAATGTACCGTCTGTAGGTATTTATGGCCCAACTGGCCCAGGAAGTTGGGGAAGTTTTGCAGAACATAACGAGTTAATTTGGGGAAAGAAAGGGGTTTGTGATGTTCGTTGTAATTACGATGTTATTTTAAATTGCGATCATAAAATTTGCCTTAATTCGGTTACAGTCAATCGTGTTTTAGAAGCGGTTTATAAAGTGCTTCAAAAAGCATATCCTGAAAAAATATCTTCCTTAAAAGTGAATCCCGAAGTTCAAATTGAATTTAGTGAATCAGATTGTTTACTGAAACTTAGAGAGCAAGAACTCTTAATGGAATATCACAGTGACGTTATGAAACAACAGGTGGAAAACATTCTTTCTGGCAAAAAGCAGCAAGTTCCTGAAAATGATACTGACTTTCAGCAAGTCGTTGAGGTGCTTACTCAAAAACATATCCTTTTTAATGTTCCCCAACTAGGATAAACTATATTTAATGAAAGTAATTTTATAGCTAATTTAAGTAAGCTGTTTTTAGTATCTTTCAGCTTCAAAAAATAGATATGATTTCAGAAATAATAGAATCACGAAGAGCCGTCTTTCCTGTTCAATATAACAACCAGCCTATTTCTAAAGATGAAATAAAAAAAATCCTTGAAGCCGCCAATTGGGCACCTACTCACAGAAAAACGGAGCCTTGGCGCTTTAAAGTATTCCATTCTGAAACTGCTAGAAAGAAATTAGCAGACTTTTTAAGCAAGACATACGAAGAAACAACTGAGAATGTTTCAGAATTCAAACAAAAAAAGATTGCTGAAAAACCGATGCAATCTGCTTGTGTTATTGCTATTTGTATGCAGCGTGACCCAAACGCGTTAGTTCCCGAGTGGGAAGAGGTTGCAGCTACAGCCATGGCTGTCCAAAATATGTGGCTAACTGCACACGACCATAAAATAGGTGCCTATTGGAGTTCACCTGCGCTAAAAGACCATCTTCATAACTTAGTGGGTTTTAATGAAGGCGAACGGTGTTTGGGCTTTTTCTATATGGGAAAATACGATGAGAACCTACCCCAAGGCCAACGCAAAACTTCCATAGACGAAAAAACTACTTGGGTTTAATAGAAAAGTTTCTACTTTAATTTTTTTTTGAAAATATTTTTAAAAAAAACTAACCATTGAAATTTATAACTAAAGGATTAGTTTAAACTAAATATTTAGTTTATATTTGAATCCATAATAGTGATACCATGAAACAACTTACAAAAGCAGAAGAAGATATTATGCACATTCT
>DEXR01000050.1:0-18546 GCA_002364245.1 Flavobacteriaceae bacterium UBA3179 | reverse complement strand
CCAAAACCAGCATATAATACCGTTTCAACTATTGTACGAATTCTGGAAAGTAAAGATTTTGTGGATTATAGGAAAGAAGGTCGCGGGCATATTTATTTCCCAAAAGTGAAAAAGAACGAGTACAGTAACCAGTCGATAAATAAATTGGTAGATGGTTATTTTCAAGGTTCGTTTAAGAGTATGGTATCCTTTTTTATGAAGAAGAACGACATCAGTATCAATGAACTGGAAACGATAATGAACGAGATTAATAAAGAAGAAAAGTCATGATACATTATATAGTACAAACTATCGCTTTTCAACTACTGTTTTTGGTAGTTTACGATCTATTTCTGAAAAAAGAAACCTTTTTCACATGGAATAGGATTTATCTTTTGGCAACCCCAATTATAAGCTTTTTGCTTCCTTTATTTAAAATTGAAGCGTTTAGAAACGCAATTCCAGAGCAGTATTTAATTCAACTTCCGGCGGTGATTATTGGAGGAGAATCAAGTCAAAATGCAATAGAGTTAGAGGCCGTTACTATTTCAGAGACAGGTGCTTCTTTTTTAACTATTTCAGAAATAATCCAAATTATCTGGTTGCTAGGAATGTTGGTGGCATTGACTCTTTTCAGTTTAAAAGTGATCAAGTTTTATAAGTTGAAACAATCGGGTATTACAAACGAATTTGAGAACTTGAAAATCATCCAACTACCAAACAGCAAAGCGGCTTTTTCTTTTTTCAATACCATTTTTTTGGGAAGTGATCTTTCAGAAAAGCAAACCGAAAACATTTTACTGCACGAGAAAGTACACGCAAAACAAAAACATACAGCCGATTTACTGTTTTTTGAAGCCTTACGCATTATCTGTTGGTTTAATCCTTTGGTGTATGTGTTCCAGAAAAAAATAACCGAACTGCAAGAATTTATAGCTGATAGCAGTGTAGCGAAACAGCAAACCAGAAAAGCATATTATCAAAACTTATTATCGCAGGTGTTTCAAACATCGGATATTTCATTTACAAATACATTTTTCAATCAATCATTAATCAAAAAACGAATCGTTATGTTACAAAAATCAAAATCAAAGAAAATTTTCCAACTAAAGTATTTATTACTTATTCCCGTAGTTTGCGCCATGTTGTTTTATACATCGTGTACCAATGAAGCGGACGAAGTAAAAGAGGAAGCAAATTTAGTTTCAAACACTGGCGATAGTGAAGTGATGACCAAAATTAATGAACTTTCTGAAGCTATTATGAAAAAAGGAAACTTGACTCCTGAAGAAGAAAAAGCGTTGCAGTTTTTGGCCACAAAAGCAGAACCTGGAGATAAGGTATATACTTCTGTTCAAGAATATCTTGACGAAACCGAAGGCGACACAGATGTTCCGTTTGCGGCAATCGATAAAGTACCTACATACCCCGGTTGCGAAGGAATGAGTAATGAAGAGGCTAAAAAATGCATGTCTAAGAAAATCATGCAATTAGTAGGAGACAATTTTAATAGTAAAGTAGGTGATAACGCTAATTTAAATGGAAAACAGCGCATTTTTGTTCAGTTTAAAATTGACAAACAAGGAAACGTTGCTGATGTTAAAGCAAGAGCGCCACATCCTGATTTAGAAGCAGAAGCGCTTCGTGTGGTAAATAAAATTCCGCAAATGCTACCAGGTGAGCACAGAGGAAAAAAGGTAGGTGTGCTGTATTCATTGCCAATTATTTTTGAAATTAATTAAAGTAGGCCTACAGATAAAACTTCAAACCCGAAACAGATCTGTTTCGGGTTTTTTATTGAAGAACTTCATTTTTCAAAGGATTAAGTTTCAGTAAATTTGTACTTTTCAAGCTGTATTAATTCTGAAATGAAATACATATTCCTTTTTATTATTTTTCTACTGGCAACTTCCTGCCAGTTTTTTGAAACCGAGAAAATTTCTTCGGAAACATTTTATGATGAAGAAATAAAAATGATAGATTGGAAAAATGTTGACCAATATCCTGTTTTTAAATCGTGCGAATCTTTTTCAGAAAAAAAAGCACAAAAAAACTGTTTTGAAAGCACCTTGGCAACCTACCTTTTTGAAGCTGTTAACAATAATAAGGATATGTCTATAAAGGACTTGAATGATACGGTTTATGTGAAGTTTTCAGTTTCAGAAAAAGGACAGCTATCTGTAAAAAGCATTGAGATGGATAGCCTTACTAAAGCTGAACTGCCACGCCTCGAAGAAACACTAAGAAAAAAAATAGATTCAATTGCTCTTACGGCCCCAGCTTACAAAAGAGGCATTCCTGTTAAGACCAAGTTTACTCTCCCTATTGTTTTGCAAACAGATGATACTATAAATTAAACTTGTAACCCAAGCTAAAATCTACAGGAAACTCATCATTGCTTTCTCGTCCAATAGCTACAATATCGTTGTACGACAGCGTAATATAACCATTGCCCAATGCAATATCGGCACCTAAACCAAAGGCTCCAGGTGTTTGTAGATCACCACCAGAACCAGTAATACGATCTTCATTTCTGTTATCGTTAATAAATACAATATCGCGTGATGCATACGAATAGGCAACAACCTTAGTATTTATAAAAACGTCTATAGCGTTGCTTTTTATGAACTTAAAGCGGTAATTTAAAGAAAACTCAGAGTTTGAAAACTCATAATCGCTATTTTCTAACGATTGCTTAAACCTAAAGACCAAAGCGTGTCTTTTAAGTTTTACTTCGTCTAAAACTTCAAAATCAATCCCGAAGGTCGGTAAGATGGTATTGTCAGGGTTTATATAGTACACATTGTTTGATGCTCCAACAAATGCCCCTAAGCGGGTTTTAAGTTGGATGGATTTTTTTTCAGAAGTAAAAGTAGGATCCATTTGCTTATTATAAGCAACTACAAATTCTCGCAAGCTTGGTAATGTTAGTTTTACTTCGTCAACTGCAAGGGAAGCATCTGCTGTTTGACTTTGCAGCACTTCTTTATACTCTTCTTGATAATCGCCGTTAACTTCGGTGTTTTTTAATTCGGTTATGGTGTTTCCTTTTTCTAAGAAGTAGCGGTATTCATTATCAATACTGTTCCATAATAGTGCGAGTGGCCCATCAACTTCTTTCTGTAAGGTGTAGGTTTCACCATTTACGGTATATTGTTGCTGGCCAATACTTGTAACACTAACAAGTAAGATAAATAAGAAAAGCAGACGTTTCATAGGGACAAGTTTTATAATGCTAAAGTTAACTAAAAGTAATCAATTTGCGGTTATGCTTTAAAACGGCGTCCTTTCCAGTGATAGCTCCCTAATAAGCTCATAATAAACACAGTTACTGTTATAAATGGATATACTAGGCCACTGACTATAACCTGCAAAACGGATGATAAAGACACTGTTTTATTTCTGAAAAGAATGTTTGTTGAGAAAATGATAAAACCATCTACCAGTAACTTTATAAAAAGCACAAAAAGATAGAAGTATAAAAATTGTGTGTTATAAAAAGCATATATCCACGCAAAGGCTATCCAGAAATTAACTATAAAAACAATGGCTCCAATTACTTTTGGAAGCCAATTTTCCTGTTTTGTTGTTTTTGAAGCCCAACGTACCCGTTGATTAATTATTTGCATCCAATTTTTTTGTGGTTGGGTTGTTACAACCGCATCACTGGTTTTTATAAATTGCACAGGTTTTGAAGAGTGCTCTTTTACTTTTTCCAATAAAAAGATGTCATCACCACTTGCAATGTGATTGTTTCCTTTAAAGCCGTCTATTTGCTTAAAAACAGATTTCTTATACCCTATGTTGGCGCCATTACATAAAATTTCCTGACGATGCCCAAATCCTCCCATAGTTACTGCTTGTAAGCTCAATCCGTCAAACTGTTGGAAAGCATGAATTAAACTACCATTGCTCTTGTAAACTACCGGGCCGCAAATCATATTTGGATTATCTCTTTGAATCACAACATCAAATGATTGCAACCATTTTTTAGGTACTGCACAATCGGCATCGGTTGTAAGAATCCATTCGTGCTTTGCTTCAGAAATAGCCGTAGTGATTGCATCTTTTTTAGGGGAATTTGAAAACCGATTGTTTCGAATTATCTTAAAAGGGAATACACAATTTTCTAATGTTTTTGAAACGGTCAATACCGAGTTATCTTCCGATTCATCATCTACAAAAATGACTTCAAACAATTCAGTAGGATAGTTCAGTTGTTTTAATGAAGTTAGTAAGTTGGGTATTTTTTCAGCCTCATTTCTAAAAGGAACAACAATTGTAAATGCAGTTTTGGGTTGTACAGTATGCAAAACAGTTGGTTTTAACCGTATCATTCCTATCCAAATAAATAATAAAAGGATTAAATAGGCCATAAGCAAAATAAAGCCTAATGTCATCATACGTTGCGTGTTTTATAACGTACCACAAAAAAACTTCCCACGAGTGCTGGAAGAATAAAATTAAGCAACCACATAGTAAAAACGGTGCAAAGCACGGTCACTTCGTTTATTCCTACTAGTGAAAAAAGCCATACAGCTACGCCGCCTCGAATTACGATATCAAAAATAAAAAAGGAAGGTACAATAGAAACCAAGAGGTACATGGCGAATATAAGGGGAACAGCTTTTACTATTGAAATATCAGCATCAAAAAACAATAAGATTACAAAAAATAAAAGACTAAAAACGATGTACCTTAAAAATGAATATAGCAGCAACTTTAATTTTAAAGAATAGGGTAGTTTCTTGATGTATTGAAATAGGTTTACAACTGAGAGCCCTTTTATAATAAGCTGTTTTTTTCTAAAGAAATACGTAGCAATAATTACAATTAATAAAACCGAAATTGAAATAATTAAATTGGTGCCTGAAAATGGTAAAGAGTAGTTGAACGCCAAAATAAATAGCCCAAAACAACCCAGAAAACAGGTAATCACCATTTGGGCACTATTATTTAAAAAGTTAAGCAAAAGTATTTCTTTTCTTTTTTCTGAAGGGTAAAAAAACGCTTTGGCGCCATAATCACCAATTCGGTTGGGTGTTGGTAAGGATACGGTTAAAGCCATTAAGCTCTGTTTGGTAGCTTCAAAAAAAGAAATAGGTTTAATTTTTGAAACTGCCGTTTGCCATTTAGCAATTTCGAAAACCCAATTAACTCCTGCCAATAGGGTAAACAATAGAATATAGGTGACGTTTTTTGATTGAATTTCAGAAATAAATGTTTGCCATTGCAGTGTTTCTTCAGAAGTAAGTTTGTAATAGATATAGGCGAATGTAACCCCTAATAGTAAAACCTTTAGGGCGGTCAACCAATATTGTTTAGATTTGTGCAATACGGTTCGCATAAACAACGAAGTTACAGAAAGTTTTCAAATATGAGTTCAGAAAAGATAATCTTGGGTATAGATCCCGGAACGACCATTATGGGATTCGGACTCATAAAAGTAGTGGGAAAAAAGATGCAGTTTATGCAATTGAATGAATTGCAGCTTAAAAAATACAAAGATCACTACGTGAAACTGAAGCTTATTTTTGAGCGAACCGTCGAATTGATCGATACGTTTCACCCAGATGAAATAGCCATCGAGGCGCCTTTCTTCGGAAAAAATGTACAGTCCATGCTTAAATTAGGAAGAGCACAAGGTGTGGCAATGGCGGCAGGACTTTCAAGAGAAGTGCCTATTACCGAATATTCTCCTAAAAAAATAAAAATGGCAATCACAGGTAACGGAAATGCAAGTAAAGAGCAAGTGGCCAAAATGCTACAAAGCACACTTGGATTAAAAGAATTACCTAAAAATCTAGATAGCACTGATGGACTGGCAGCAGCCGTTTGTCATTTCTATAACGAAGGTCGTATTAAAACGGGTAAAAGCTACACAGGTTGGTCTGCATTTGTAAAGCAAAATGAAGATAGAGTGGGCGGTAAATAAACCACCCACCTCTATACTATTTTATCATATCAAACCCACAGTACGGTACTAATACCTCAGGGATTTTAATTCCTTCAGGGGTTTGGTAGTTTTCTAAAATTCCTGCTAATACACGAGGTAATGCCAAAGCACTTCCGTTTAAGGTGTGAGCAAGATTGTTTTTACCATTTTCATCTTTAAAACGAAGCTTCAATCGGTTGGCTTGAAAGGTTTCAAAGTTAGATACAGAAGAAATTTCCAGCCAACGGTCTTGAGCGGTAGAAAATACTTCAAAATCATATGTCAAAGCTGCGGTAAATCCTAAGTCTCCACCACAAAGACGTAAAATTCGATAGGGCAACTTAAGCTCGCGTAATATGTCTTTTACGTGTTCAACCATCCCATCTAACGCCTTATAGCTATTATCAGGATGTTCTACGCGTACAATTTCAACTTTGTCAAATTGGTGCAGTCTGTTTAAACCACGAACGTGTGCTCCATAACTTCCCGCTTCCCTTCTAAAGCAAGGTGTGTAACCTGTACATTGAATAGGTAACTGATCTTGCTTCAATAAATCGCCACGGAACATGTTGGTCACTGGAACTTCAGATGTGGGAATCATATACAAATCGTCATTTGTGACATGATACATTTGCCCTTCTTTATCTGGCAATTGACCCGTACCACGTGCAGAATCTTCATTTACCATTAACGGAACTTGATACTCGGTATAGCCCGCTTCAATATTTTTATCTAGAAAGTATGTGATTAACGCACGTTGTAAACGAGCACCTTTTCCTTTATAAATAGGAAATCCAGCCCCAGTTACTTTTACACCCAATTCAAAATCGATTAAGTCGTATTTTTTAGCCAATTCCCAGTGCGGTAATGAGCCTTCCTCAAGCGTTGGGATGTCTAGTTCTCTAAAAATTTCTTCATTATCCTCTTCGTCATTTCCTGCTGGTACACTTTCGTGCGGCACGTTAGGTATACCATACAATAACTCTTGCAACTCTTCTTCAGCGGCCTTTAAATGCTCTTGAAGCGTTTTAGAATCTTGTTTTAATTGAGTTGTTTTTTCTTTTAGCAAATTTGCTTTTTGGGTTTCCCCATTTTTAAAAAGTATCCCAATTTCTTTAGAATATTTATTGGACTGTGATAACACCTCATCCAGTTTAGTCTGGGTGTTTCTACGAGTTTCATCTGCAGCAATAATCGCTTCCAGATCGTTAGTGGCATCAATGCCTCTTTTGGCAAGTGCTTTGATAAATTGATCCTTGTTTTCGCGGATTTCGTGTACTTGTAACATAGTCCTAAAATTTTAAGAGAGCAAAGTTAGGGAAATGGAAGTTTTATTATTGGATTTTTTATTTGTTTTTCCTTTTCTAGTTTCAAGTGTTCCAAAAAGGAAAGTTAGATTTGTCATTTTGACGATAAGAGAAATTTTATTCTACTTTTCTTTTTTCGGTTTCCGTGCAAACCCTTCTTTTGATGGCAAAATCCAAGCGGTGTGCTTAAAATGGTGCCAAGGTTCAGCAGCTATGTCTATGTCTGGATTGGTAAGTTGATGGTAATACCCTGTGTTTACCCGTATGCGCGAATCCATATAGACCTCAACATCTCGGCCTTTTTTGGCTTCAGCTTCTTCAATACGTTGTGCTAATTGCCATAACATATCGGGTTTAGATTTTACGGCCCGTTGTTGTTTTTTACTCAATAATTGGGTGTAATCGTAGCGCTTTTTTTCAGTAGCACCTTTTTCTTTAACCCAAACGGCTAAACTCCCTGCTTTACTTCGTAACATCATACGCCAACTTAGACGATGGCCTTCTTCGGTCCAAAGTACATCGTCTTTAAAAAACCAATGCCTTAATGGTAATCCTATTTGGATTATAAAATAGACTGAGAATATAGTAATTAGCGTTGGCTTGTAATTTGGAACGATGACTTCACCTTTGGTGTATAATTTTTTCTTCGGAAGAAATCGTTTTTGTAACGTTTCCGCAGAAAAGAAAAAGAAGGCAAAAGCCATGGACATATATGGAAAAATACCAATTTGAAATATAAATGAGTTAAACAGGTGAAAAAATATGGAAACAATAAAAGCTGCCAATCGGGTACGTTTCCAAAGTAACAAAGGCACGATTAAAAGGTCGAAAAACACGCCTACATAGGCTATACAATAATGCACCCAATTTTCTTGAAGCAATCCGCCCACAAACCAATAATCACTCTTGCCTCGCATAAAAAGTGCAGGTACACTGGCATCTAGCCACCCAGGATACCATTTTGCAATAGAACCGTAGGTATACACAATCCAAACTTGTAAAATAACTACTAATAGCACCCATCTTGGCATAGACGGTGATTTGAGCTTAGCATTTTGTTGCGCATCAATAGAAAACCATTTGTTGGCGGGTAAGAATACCATAAGCCAACACAGTAACATCATTAGGTAATAATGATTATTGTATGATGATTTTTGCATTAAATACACACACGTCCACATAAGTGCATAGCAAAACATGCTAAACCGGTATTTATAGCCTAGCATTACCAAAACGCCAAATGTGCCCATTAATGCAAAATACCAATACATTAAATCGCCAGGCAATGGTTGTAAAAATTCAAAACCGATAAAGTTAAATGTAAAATCAGGCTCGACCAAAGTGCGCCTTACCCAACCTGTTGCAATAGCACCAAAACCTTCGATAGCGATTAATGCCCCAAAAACTACTCGCCATAGTATGAGCCCTGTGTTATCTATATGTTTAAATAGAAATTTATTCACGGGTTTTAATAAAGTTTCTGGCAAATAGTTCGTCTTGCTTAATAGCTTCTTTTAAGGTTTCAACACCGTCAAATGTTTCTTCATCACGAATGTGTGTAATGAACTCGATTTGCAATGGTTGATTGTATAGGTTTTGGTCAAAATCTAAAAAATGTGTTTCAATGGTTTTTTGTGTTCCGCCAACGGTAGGATTGGTGCCTATGCTAGTAATGCCAAAAACTTGTTTGCTGTTTATTGTTGCTTCAACCACATACACGCCATTTTTAGGAATTAATTTGTAGTCTTCTGAAGGCTTTAGGTTTGCAGTTGGGTATTGTAAAGTTCTGCCAATGGCTTTTCCTTCTACAACCGTTCCTGAAATCATAAATTGATAACCTAAATACTCATTTGCAGTACTAATGTCTCCTGCCTGCAATGCTTTTCGTATTTTGGTTGAACTTACTGTTACTTCATCCAGCTCTTGGGCACTAATCTCTTCCACAGTAAAGCCGTAGGTGTTTCCAAATTCTTTTAGGTCGTTTATATTGGCAGTACGATTTCGGCCAAAACGATGATCATAACCAATAATCACTTTTTTAGCCTTGAGTTTGTTAACCAAAATATCACGGACGTATTCCACTGCAGTGAGTCGTGAAAATTGTCTTGTAAATGGATGGATTACCAAATGATCTAAACCTATTTTTTCGAGC
Organism: Flavobacteriaceae bacterium UBA3179; assembly: GCA_002364245.1. Classification (GTDB taxonomy): domain Bacteria; phylum Bacteroidota; class Bacteroidia; order Flavobacteriales; family Flavobacteriaceae; genus Marixanthomonas. The sequence continues at coordinate 9,173 of DEXR01000050.1, read as the reverse complement.
AGTTCTTTTTTTTCTGAAAGTGTATTGATGAGTTTTATGTTAGAATCTTTTTGAAGCACCATCCTTGGGTGCGGAAAAAAAGTTAACAAGACAGAATCCAAATCGTCTTTTTCTGCGGCCTGAACTAACCGTTTTAAAATAGCTTTATGGCCTATGTGAACCCCATCAAAAGTACCGATGGTTATCACACAATGTCTGTCGTTATCATATTTTGAAGCTGAGTTGTATTCCTTCACCTTAATTTCCGTTAAAAGTGTTCATGGTATTGTTTATACCTGCCAAGCCAAAAGATTCTATAGCTTTAGATGCTTTTTCTAAACGTTCGGGTAGTTTTTTATTTTCTTCTTCATCCCATTCGCCTAAAACATAATCTACTTGCCTGCCTTTGCTAAATTCGTCACTAATGCCAAATCTAAATCGATTGTATTTATTGGTCTGTAAGGTATTTTGTATGTCTTTTAACCCATTGTGGCCACCATCACTTCCTTTTGTTTTTATGCGAATTGTTCCAAAAGGTAAGTTTAGGTCGTCGGTCACTACCAACAGGTTTTCTAGAGGTATTTTTTCTTTATCCAGCCAATAACGTACTGCTTTTCCGCTGAGGTTCATAAAAGTACTGGGTTTTAATAATAAAAAAGTACGCCCTTTCTTTTTATGAATGGTAACATCACCCAGCTTTTCGGTTTCCCAGGTTAAGTCATTCTCTTCAGCTAATGTATCTAATATTTTAAAGCCAATATTGTGGCGTGTATTGTGGTATTTTGGGCCAATGTTTCCCAATCCGGCAATTAAAAATTTTTTCATGGGGTCGCCTTCAGTATAAAGTGGTTTTTGTTTTGTGCTAAAAAGGTTTTTAAAAAATGATAGCATTCCATAACAGTTTCAGCAGTAAAAATAAAAAAAGCATCCCGAATTATAGGATGCTTTTTGTATATCTTAAGATAGAAGTTTTTATTCGTCAGAAGATCCTTCTTTCTTTTCTGCTCCTTCAGCAGCTGCTTCAGTTCCTTCTTCGCCTTCAGCTCCTTCTTCTCCTTCTTCATCTTCGTCTTCATCTTCTGGTATCTCATCAACGATAGCTGTACGAGAAGTTCTAACTTGACAGATTACTTTTTTGTCTTCGTGTAAGAATTCAAAATCTTCTGTTTCGATGTCACCAACAGTCTGTACATCTCCAATTTTCATATTGGTAATATCAACGTCGATAAAATCTGGAAGATTTTTAGGCAATGCTCTAACACGTAACCTACGGTTAATGATACGCAATACACCACCGTTTTTAACACCAAGTGCGTTACCTCTAACACGTACCGGAACGGTCATGCTTATTGGTGTACCATCGAATAATTGATAGAAATCTATGTGTAGAATTTGGTCTGTTACCGGGTGAAATTGAATATCCTGTAAAGCACAGTCAATTTTATCGCCGCCTGCCAACTCTAATTCAACCCTAAAAACGTCGGGTGTATAGATAAGGTTTTGAAATTCCAGTTCATCTGCTGAAAAATGAATGGTTTCATCCCCTCCGTACACGACGCAAGGAACCTTTCCAGCATTACGTAAGGCTTTCGTTGCCGATTTGCCTACGCTTTCTCTTTTAGATCCTTTGATTGTAAGTGATTTCATTGTAATTAATTGTAAATTAGTATGTATTAAAAATTTTGGAGTGCAAAGATGCAGTTTTTTTCTTTGTACTGAAAATAAAAAAGCGGTTATTTTACCGCTTTTCTGTCTGTTTTGTTGAAGGTTACATTAAAAACTTAGAACTAATGCTTTTATTGTGGTTTACACTTAGCATAACATCGGCAAATAAATTGGCGCAGGTTAATACTTTTACCTTAGGGCTTTGTTGTCTTAATGGAATGGAATCTGTAACAATCAACTCTTCTAACTTAGAATTTTCAAGACGCTCGTAGGCACTGCCTGAAAGGATAGGATGGGTACAAATAGCACGAACGCTCAAAGCTCCACGTTCCATCATAAGATCAGCAGCTTTGGTTAGTGTGCCTGCAGTATCAACCATATCATCCACCAAGACTACATTTTTTCCTTTTACATCGCCAATGAGTTCCATATGCGAGATTACATTTGCTTTTTCACGTTGTTTGTAGCAAATAACTACGTCGCTTTCCAAGGCTTTAGAATAAGCATATGCTCGCTTACTTCCGCCCATATCTGGTGATGCTATCGTTAAATTGTCTAAGTTCAATTTTCGTAGATGCGGCAAAAATATGGTTGAAGCAAAAAGGTGATCAACTGGTTTTTCAAAAAAACCTTGGATTTGATCGGCATGCAAATCCATGGTGATAATTCTGGTTGCTCCTGCTGTTTCCAGCATTTTAGCAATTAATTTTGCAGCAATAGGTACACGTGGTTTGTCCTTTCTGTCTTGGCGTGCCCACCCAAAATAAGGCAGAACAGCTGTAATGTGCCTTGCAGATGCACGTTTTGCGGCATCTAGCATTAACAGCATTTCCATTAAGTGGTCACTGTTTGGGTGCGTTGAGCCAATGATAAAAACGCGGCTTCCACGAACGGACTCTTCAAAAGAGGGTTGAAATTCACCATCACTATAGGTAGAAGTAATTACCTTGCCTAATGGAATGCCAAAAGCCTTGGCAATATCGGCAGCGAGGGTTTCACTTTGTTTACAAGCAAAAATCTTGGGTTCGGGAATGGGAGCGGACATAGTTTGTGTTTGAAATTGGTTGTTTGCAAATGTAAAAATTTATTGTTTAGCTGGTTGAGAATAGACCATAGAAATATATGGTAATTTTAAAAATTAGTTTTATTCATAAATATATTAACAGGCCAAAGATTTAGAACTAGAATTGCTTAAAGCGTTTTAGATTTTTAACTTGCCTTCGATAAGAAAATGAATAACCTATAAAAAGATCCCTGCCTGTGCAGGAACTGCTTATGAAAATAATATCATACAACGTAAACGGAATTCGAGCTGCCATTAGAAAAGGGTTTTTAGACTGGATACAAAGTGCCAACCCAGATGTTATTTGTATACAAGAAACCAAAGCGATGAAAGAGCAAGTAGATGCCAATGCCATTACTGAAGCTGGCTATCCCTATCAATATTGGTATAGTGCCGAAAAAAAAGGATACAGCGGTGTGGCTATATTTTCTAAAACAGAGCCTAACCATGTAGCCTATGGTACAGGCGTTGATTATATGGATCACGAAGGGCGAAACATTCGGGTAGATTTTGATGATCTTTCGGTGATGAGTTTATACTTACCCAGCGGAACCAACATCGCCCGTTTAGAGCATAAACTTACGTATATGGACGATTTTCAAAAGTATGTTAATCAACTTAAGCAAGAAATCCCCAATTTGGTTATTTGTGGCGATTATAATATTTGTCACGAGGCAATTGACATTCACGATCCTGTGCGGAATAAAAACGTATCAGGGTTTTTACCGGTAGAGCGTGAATGGATAGGAAACTTTATGGATAGTGGATTTATAGATTCGTTCCGTCATTTTAATAAAGAGCCAGATAACTATACCTGGTGGAGCTATCGCGCTAATGCCCGTAACAATAATAAGGGGTGGCGTATAGATTATAACATGGTAGCAAAACCATTACAAGAAAACTTAAAAAGAGCCGTTATATTACCCGAAGCCAAACACAGTGACCATTGTCCTTTGTTAGTTGAGCTCGAATTTTAAAATAATAATACCAAATCGATACAGAATATGCTTAAAAAATTGTTCTTCGGAATTTTTATTGCTGCAATGACTACTTCCTGCGTTTCTTCAAAAATTTATGACGATTTAAAAGACCGATATGCGGCTTTAAAATCTGAAAACGAATCCTTAATGAATCAATTGGATAATACTTCATCAAATGGGGAGGTATATTCCGTTGCTCAGTTACGTGAGGAAATAGAAAACTTAAAAGCAGAAAAAACCCGTTTGGCAATGGACTTGGCTGCTTCAGAGAAAAGCTTAGCCCGTTTGCAAGAATCGTATGATGCTTTGGAGGCAAATAGTTCATCAGCATTGACCGAAAACTTAGAACGTAACCGAAAGCTCTTAACCCAATTAGAAGAAAAAGAACGTGCGTTAGCAGCGGAAAGTCAACGATTAAATAAGCTACAAAAAGATTTAGCTGCCCGTTCCAAACGGGTAGATGAATTGGAAGGAATCATTGCTTCAAAAGATGCAAAAATGAAAGCCTTAAAAGATGCTATTTCTGCTGCTTTGACGAATTTTGAAGGTAATGGTCTTACCGTAGAACAGCGTGACGGGAAAGTATATGTTTCCATGGAAAATAAGTTACTTTTTGAAAGCGGAAGTTGGGCAGTAAACTCAAGAGGAAGACAAGCTGTAGTTCAGTTAGGGAATGTACTAGCTCAAAATCCTGAAATAGCCGTTTTAATTGAAGGGCACACCGATAATGTGCCGTATGGTGGCAACGGACCTTTAAAAAACAATTGGGATCTTTCAACAAAACGAGCCACCGCAATTGTAAACATTTTGACTGAAAATGGTTCGATACCAAAAGATAATCTTACAGCTGCCGGACGTGGAGAATTTGCACCAATAGCAACAAACGCAACTTCTGAAGGAAAAGCAAAAAATCGCAGAATTGAGGTGATTTTAACCCCAAAACTAGACGAAATATCTAAATTGCTGAATGAAATATAATTAGAGTTTGCAAAGTAACTGGTCAAAAAAGGAAAGATATTTATGTTAAATAAACTATGGTTATTTATTTGTATAGTTAGTACTGCATCATGTCAGTTCCAGGCTGATAAAAAATATGCTGATGATTTGAAAGGGTGTTTAACGGACAAGGATGTGAAAATTTTAAATAAAGCCACTTATCTATTTGAACAAAAATTGAAAGAACACTATGAAAATTCTGATAACAATACGAACTTTTATAAATACTTAAACGACTTAGTTCGATACAAACTTTAAGTAGTTTTAAAAAAGACTTCTATCTAAATGATGAATCAATTCAAATAATAAATGAACTGGAAAATAAAGGAACATTTAATAAGATTTGGATTGAATTTATTGATGATGATGAAAGTGATGAAATACCAATAGCTGTTCTGCCTGAATATGAAGATCCTAAAAAAGAAAAGATTGAGATTTATAGTTTAAACCCTAATGGGGATTATTTAAATTGTATTAATAAAACTAATAAAAATGAAGCGATAAAGGAGATTTTAAATTCACAGTCAAATTATGGGAATATTGCGCCTTCTATAATTGCAAGGGCTATGAAACAAAAGATAAATAAAAATGACTTTAATGTTGGGTTAAATAAAGTTATCGTAGCAGTAGGATTTTACTACGATACTGTAAATTTATTGAACAAAAATCCAAGATAAAAAACTTCCTTTAGCTTAATTCTCTTTTGTTCTTAACTCACAAAAGCACTATACCCGGTAATCGCCCTACCCACAATAAGTGAGTTTATTTCTTTAGTACCTTCATAACTGTAAATAGCTTCCGCATCTGCAACAAAGCGGGCTACATCGTGTTCTAGTAAAATACCGTTACCACCCATAACTTCACGGGCTCGGCTTACCACGTCACGGGTACGCATACTACAAAATACTTTAGCAAGTGAGGCGTGTTCATCGGTTAATAAATCTTCATCTTGTAATTCAGAAAGACGGAAACACAATGTTTGCATAGCGGTTAAGTTTGAAACCATCTCAACCAAATGATTTTGTATCAATTGAAACGAAGCAATGGGTCGCCCAAACTGCTCACGTTTCTTGGTATATTTTAAGGCACTTTCATATGCGCCCCTAGCACAACCTACGGCTTGCCATGCTACAGCGGCACGAGTCATTTTTAGCACTTTAGCAGTATCCTTAAACGATTCACATTTTTGTAATCGATCACTTTCGGGGACACGGCAATCTTTCATGGTAATCAAGGCATTTTGTACGGTTCGCAGCGCCATTTTGTTTTCCATTTTTTCGGCTTTAAAACCGGGGTTTCCTTTTCGCACCAGAAATCCTTTGGCTCTGCCACTATCTTCATCACGTGCCCATATAACAATTACGTCTGCAAAGGTGGCATTCCCAATCCATTTTTTCTGTCCGTTGAGCACCCATTCGTCACCTACTAATTTACATGTAGTTCCCAAGCCTCCTGCCACGGCTGAACCTACATCGGGTTCGGTTAAACCAAAGGCACCAATTTTCTCCATCCGTTGCATTTTGGGTAGCCATTCTTGTTTTTGTTCCTCGCTTCCGCATACGTAAATAGAACCCATTGCTAAACCACTGTGTACGCCAAAAAAAGTTGAGATAGAGACATCAATTCGAGCCAATTCCATAGCGATAATGCCTTCCATTAAAAAACTTTGTTCATCGGGGCCAATGCCTTCGTAGGCAATTCCGCAGATATCCAATTTGGCCATTTTAGGGATTATTTCAAAAGGGAATTCTGCCTTGTTCCAATACTCATTGGCAATTGGCTTTATTTCCTTTTCCATAAATTGGCGGACTTTTAGCTGTATTTCACGCTGTCGTTCGGTCAATTTTAAGCTTAAATCATAAAAATCACCATCGATGGGCGGTAATTTGTGTTGTCCTTTTTTGCCTTGACTTTTTAGCATTTTCATTAACCCTTTTAATTGGCGATCATCTAATTCGCCAACGGCAGTCATCACTTCTGGTAAATCCACTTTTTGCGATAATTTGCCCAAAGCATCGAGATCGACATCTTTTAAAAGCGAGATGGTCTGTTTTATTTTTGAAAAAAAGGACATAGCAATATTTTTACGATTGAATCTTAAAGATACCGTGTCTGTTTTAGTTTACTGCCTAAAGAAGTGTTAATTTGAGGAAGTAGGTCTCAGCAGGGATTGATGCATAAACCCTTTTAGTGTATCATTTTTTTGAATGTGAAACCAGCTATTGTTTTTTCCCAGAATGGAAACCGAGTCATTTCTTTTTAAGCTAGCTATTTGCTGAAATTTAGTAGATGAGCCTAATCGTAATTCCGCATTATTGCGAGTTACTTTTCCAAAAGAATTGGTATTGGCATTTTTAATTTCAGGACCTTCTTGTTTTTTAATAAAAGGTAAGGGATTGATGGCCCCGGAATAGCCTTTATAAATTCCGAAATGTAAATGCGGGGCAGTGGTTTTGGCATTACCGGTATTGCCTACAAAACCCAAGGTGTCACCTCTTTTTACACGTTTTCCGATAGACGTTGCAATACTATCTAAATGTGCATAGTAAATAGAACTCCCAAAAAGTCCATCTCGAAGCCAAACCTGCTTCCCACCTAAACCGCGATTGCCTGTTGACGAAATGCGGCCGTCGGTTACAGCAACAACGGGTGTGCCTCGTTTTGCGAAAATATCGACTCCCTCGTGTGAGCGTTTTCCTCCATCTCGAGTGGCTCCCCAAAAACTTTGTATGTTTTTGTTTGTGGCACCGCTCACTGGAAAACCATAGGTAGGAACGGAATAAATTTTAAAAGAAAAAGAAGTGTTTGCTATTATTTCTGGCTGAATAATAACTTTTATGATTTCATTTTTTGTGCTTTCATAGGTTATTGATGCAGTATTTGGCTCATTACTTATTTTTGGCTTTTCGTGAAATATAGAATCGTTTTTCTTCTGAAATAAATCTATAAAAACAGAGAGTGAATCTGTTTCCATTTCAGTAGAAACAATTAACTTTTCTCCCTCTTGTACAGAAACCAAATAACTGTAAATAGGATTATTTTTGTAATTGAAAATACCGGTTTCAGTATAAGGAAGTTCAATTTTTAAACTGTCGTTAAGCGCTCGATTGTAGGTGTTTTTCCACTGATTAAATTGTGTGTTTTCATCATTAAAATCACGCTCATACACCTCTCTAGCGGTAGGTTGTGTAACTACATCGGTAGCCTTTTGTATTTGTTTACATCCCATTAATGCAAGGAATGTAACTATAGCGAATATTTTTATTTTCATAACTACTTGATACTGTACAGAAACTGTACCAAAAATTAGCCAAACAGATGCCTTACAACATCGTGTACCTTCGCCACTTTTATAATGTTGATGGTGAACTTTTGCTTCGGAAATTTACAGTGTTTGGAAACGATAATGCTACCAAAACCTAATTTTTCAGCTTCCAGGATGCGTTGTTCTACCCGAGTAACAGGTCTAACTTCACCAGCTAATCCTACTTCAGCCGCAAAACAAAGTGATTTATCAATAGCTACATCAATATTTGACGAAAGCACAGCTGCAACCACGGCAAGATCAATTGCAGGATCGTCAACCGAAATTCCTCCAGTGACATTTAAAAATACATCTTTCGCACCTAGTTTAAAGCCGGCGCGTTTTTCTAGAACGGCGAGCAACATATTTAGGCGTTTGGCATTATAGCCGGTTGCACTACGTTGCGGTGTTCCGTATACCGCTGAACTTACCAAAGCTTGAATTTCAATCATCAATGGACGCATCCCTTCTAAGGTTGCTGAGATAGCTGTTCCGCTGAGGTCTTCTTCATTTTTGGAAATTAATATTTCTGAAGGATTGGAAACTTCTCTAAGTCCGCTGCCTTGCATTTCATAAATCCCTAATTCGTTTGTACTGCCAAAGCGATTTTTGTGAGAGCGTAATATTCGGTACACATGATTACGATCACCTTCAAATTGAAGCACCGTATCGACCATGTGTTCTAAAATTTTTGGCCCGGCAATGTTACCGTCTTTGGTAATATGACCAATTAAAATTACAGGGGTAGCCGTTTCCTTGGCAAACTTTATGAGTTCGGTAGTGGTTTCTCGTATTTGCGAAATACTTCCGGCACTGCTTTCAATTTGGTCTGTGTGTAAGGTTTGAATGGAATCAATCACCACGATATCAGGCTCGGTCTCTTCAATATTTCGGAAGATATTTTGCGTTTTTGTTTCGGTAAGGATGTAGCAATTTTCTGAAACCGGTTGTATGCGTTCGGCTCGCATTTTAATTTGCTGTGCGCTTTCTTCCCCCGAAACATAGAGCGTTTTATAAGGCAATTGCAAAGCAACTTGAAGCATTAATGTACTTTTCCCGATGCCAGGCTCACCGCCCAAAAGAGTTAGAGAACCAGGAACCAAACCACCGCCTAACACACGGTTGAGCTCGTTGTTTTTTGTGTTTAACCTAACTTCGTTAGTTGTAGATATTTCAGAAACACGTA
>DEXR01000013.1:24331-40077 GCA_002364245.1 Flavobacteriaceae bacterium UBA3179 | reverse complement strand
TACGTAATGGACGCCATTAAAATGACCAAGGAAAAGTTGGACGACGAAATCCCGTTAATTGGTTTTGCTGGAAGTCCGTGGACGCTGTTGTGTTATTGCGTACAAGGTCAGGGTTCTAAAAACTTTGACAAAGCAAAAGAGTTTTGTTTCACACAGCCCGTTGCTGCGCATACATTACTGCAAAGAATTACCGATACTACGATTGCCTATTTAAAAGAAAAAGTGAAAGCTGGCGTAAATGCGGTGCAGGTTTTTGATAGCTGGGGTGGCATGTTGTCGCCTACCGATTATCAAGAGTTCAGTTGGAAATACATGCAACAAATTATTGATGCGTTAAAAGACGAAGTTCCTGTTATTGCCTTTGGAAAAGGCTGTTGGTTTGCATTAGATACTATGGCTAATAGTGGTGCTTCCGCATTAGGTGTCGATTGGACGTGCGACCCCAAAACAGCTAGAAAGCTGACCGGAGGAAATATTACCTTGCAAGGAAACTTTGACCCTACGCGTTTGTTTAGCCCGCCATCTGAAATAAAAAAGATGGTTACACAAATGATTAATGACTTCGGAAAAGACAAATACATTGTGAATTTAGGCCACGGAATTTTACCTAATATTCCAGTAGAAAACGCTGGTGCTTTTATTGAAGCAGTTAAAGAGTATAAGGCAGAATCATGAATGTTTTAAAACGCATCCGTCAATTAAGTGTCAAACAGTTGTGGCATTTATCGGTTGTGTTTATCAAACAACCTTTTTTAGTTTTTCCCACATTGAATGCGACTAAAAAAACTATGCAAATCAGTAGTGATTTGTATGGAAAAGCGCATCATAAAAACGGACCTGCTAATGCGTTTCGGCATGCGATGTGGAATGTTCTGATAGCAAAAGCAGCGTTTAAAAAATTTCAGAATGTTGAAAAGAGCATCGATTGGGCACAAAAAGTGACTGATTTACACGAAAAACTAGCGCCGAACAGTTCTATAGAAACCGCGATGGATTTACACAACAATGAAATGGGGCGCCAATTTTTTAAGGAAATTTTAGAGCTTTCAGAAGAAAAAACAATCGATTTTCTTCAAAAAAAAGCTAAAAATGCTCAAAAAGTGACAAAATCAAGCGAAATTGAAGTTTTTAAAAACAAGTTAGTTTTTATTAAGAAACCTTTATAGAATAAATCATGCTTAAAAACATTGTAAGCGCCATAAAAGCTTATTTTAAAACGTTTCAACTAATTTCAAAACTGAAATTATGGAAATATTTTGGCATTCCAGTTTTAATAAGCTTGCTAACAGCGACGGCCATTGGTTTTATAGCGTGGGGATTGAGCGATAATATTGGTGCGTTTATTTCAAAAATTTGGTTTTGGGAATGGGGTGCTGAAACCTTCAGAACCATTAGCGATGTATTGGGAGCCTTAATTATTATTGCTATTGGTCTTATTCTTTACAAACACATTATTATGGCGTTGAGTGCGCCTTTTATGAGTCCTGTTTCCGAAAAAATTGAACAACACTTTTTAGGAACTACTCATACACACAGAAACACTACAAATGCATCTCAACTATGGAGAGGCATACGGATTAACGTTCGTAATTTACTGTTGGAGCTGCTTTTTACCATTCCTATTTTATTACTCAGTTTAATACCGATTGTAAATATTTTTACTTCGGTTTTACTGTTTTTAGTACAATCGTATTACGCTGGCTTCGGAAATATGGATTACACGCTAGAACGGCATTTTACCTACAGAGAAAGTATTTCATTTGTAAAAAGAAATAAAGGCACTGCTTTAGGAAATGGGATTGTTTTTATGGCGATGCTTTTAATACCGGTTGTAGGGATTGTTTTAGTCCTACCATTATCAGTAACCGCTGCAAGTAGTGAGACAGTGAAACTTTTAAAAGAAAGTAAGCAACTTAAAAATGCTGAAACACTTCAGAAAAAATAATATGGGAGTTTCTGAAATGACATACGTTTCCTATTTAACCGAAAAAGACGCAGAGTCTCTTTCTAGTTTAATGGTTGCAAACAAAGAACGGTTTCAGCGGTATTTTCCTAAAACGTTAGCTCAAAATTTATCTGTTTCCGATGCTAAAAGCTATATTCAGAAAAAGGGCCAAGAACAGAAAAATAAAACTGAATTTACCCTTGCTGTAAAAGAGACTACTTCACAATTAGTTGCCGGTCTAGTTATCTTAAAAGATATAGATTGGAATAACAAAGAAGGAGAACTAGCGTATTGTATCGGGGAAAATTTTGAAGGAAAAGGCCTTATGACAAAAGCAATTATTGAGATTTCAAAAACTGCTTTTTCAAAAATACAGCTCTCCACATTAAAAATAATAGTTCATAAAACGAATCCAGCCAGTATTCGCGTAGCTGAAAAAACAGGTTTTATTTGGAAAAAAACATTATTAAAAGAATATACGCCACCAGGTGAATCGCCTTTGGATATGGAATTATATGAATTAGAAAGAAAAAATTAATATGAAAGAAAAATTCGTAACCTACATAAAAAACCTACAAGATACAATCACTTCAAAACTTGAAGCCATTGATGGTAAAGCTACTTTTAAAGAAGACCCTTGGGTTCGAAAAGAAGGCGGCGGCGGTCGTACCCGAGTGATTGAAAACGGAGCTGTTTTCGAAAAAGGCGGCGTAAACATTAGTGAAGTACACGGCGAATTGCCTGAAAGCATGCAAAAATATTTTGGCGTAAAAGATGCCGATTTTTTTGCGTGTGGTTTAAGTTTGGTGTTACACCCTAAAAATCCTTTTGTGCCAACCGTCCATGCCAACTGGCGCTATTTTGAAATGTACGATCAAGAAGGAAACATCGTTGATCAATGGTTTGGTGGTGGACAAGACCTTACCCCATATTATTTGTTTGAAGAAGATGCGACACACTTTCATCAAGTGAGTAAAACAGCTTGTGATAAACACGACCCCAATTTCTACCCTAAATACAAAGCTCGTTGCGATGAATATTTTTACAATGCCCACAGAGGTGAAGGCAGAGGGATTGGCGGTTTGTTTTTCGATTATTTAAAGAAAACCGAAACGATGAGCATGGAAGACTGGTACAACTTTGTCACCGAAGTTGGCGATAGTTTTCTAGAAGCTTATGTGCCTATAGTTGAAAAAAGAAAAAATATTGAATACACTCAAGAAAACCGCGATTGGCAAGAAATAAGACGTGGTCGATATGTAGAATTTAATTTGGTACACGATAAAGGCACGCTCTTCGGTTTAAAAACCAATGGTCGTATTGAAAGTATTTTAATGAGCCTACCGCCTCATGTTCAATGGCGTTATGATCATAATCCAGAGCCTGGTAGTGAAGAAGAAAAGCTGCTTGAGTGTTTAAAAAAACCAAAAGATTGGGTGTAAATGAAGTTCTAAACGCTTCAATTGTTATACTTTTCTGAATAAACACAATACTTTGTTCATTTTTAGGTTCAGCTTAGTACTTTTGCTGGGTATTTCGTAATTTGACCCTTCGACTCGAGTTTACCCTGAGCCAGAAGACAATATCGATTTATTTTTCAGAATTAAAGCAAATAAGCAATCAACCATGAAAGTTAAAATAATCAACAAATCTGAACATCCAATTCCTTCATATGAAACCATAGCTTCAGCTGGAATGGATCTTCGGGCTAATGTTTCAGAATCTTCAACCCTAAAACCGTTACAACGTGCTATCGTAAAAACCGGCTTATTTATTGAGCTTCCCATTGGTTTTGAAGCGCAAGTACGACCACGGAGCGGATTGGCTGCAAAAAAAGGGGTTACCGTTTTAAACAGCCCCGGAACCATCGATGCAGACTATCGAGGAGAAATTGGCGTTATCCTTGTGAATCTTTCCAACGAGGATTTTACCATTGAAAACGGCGAGCGTATTGCACAATTGGTTATCGCAAAACACGAACGTGCCGTTTGGGAAGAAGTAGAAACGCTAGAAGAAACATCCCGCGGAAGCGGTGGCTTTGGTAGCACCGGGACTAAATAAACACCAAAGAATAAAATAAAGTTGAATTAAAAAAGATACCCGCCTATACGCGGGCATGCATATGAAAATAATCGTACCAATGGCCGGACGTGGTTCGCGCCTTCGTCCACATACGTTAACCATACCAAAACCGTTAATTCCGGTGGCGGGAAAACCAATTGTGCACCGTCTGGTGACTGAGATTACTGAAATTTTAGATGAAAAAGTAGATGAAATCGCTTTTATACTGGGCGACCCTGCATTTTTCGGGGATGATGTCGTTGAAAGTTTAGAAGAATTAGCCAAAGGTTTAGGAGCAAAACCTACTATTTACCGTCAGTTAGACCCAAAAGGAACTGGTCACGCTATTATGTGTGCCGAGCCATCATTGGAAGGTCCAGCGGTAATTGCGTATGCTGATACGTTAATTAAAGCAGATTTTAACCTAGACAAAGAAGCCGATAGCGTTATTTGGACCAAAAAAGTAGAAAACCCGGAAGCGTACGGCGTGGTGAACCTTAATGATAAAGAACAAATCACCGAATTAGTTGAAAAACCAACCGAATTTGTAAGTGATCAAGCTGTAATTGGTATTTACTACTTTAAAGACGTGGCTGTTTTAAAACAAGAACTTCAATACGTGTTAGACAACAACATTATCCACGGAGGCGAATACCAAATTAACGATGGTATAAAACGCATGATGGCAGATGGGAAAGTATTTAAAACCGGAACGGTTGATGAGTGGATGGACTGTGGTAATAAAGAAGTAACCGTTGCTACCAACAAAAAAATGCTCGGCTTTATTGCTAAAACTGAAGAAAAACTCATTGCTGAGAATCATACCAACGAAAATTCCGAAATTATCGAACCGTGCTTTATCGGTGAAGGAGTTGTATTGAAAAACAGCACTGTTGGTCCCTATGCCTCAATTGGCAAAGGCACAATAATTGAGGATAGTACCGTTAAAAATAGTATAATTCAAACGCATTCGGTTGTTAAAAATGCTACTTTAGACAATGCTATGATTGGCAATCATGCAACATATAATGGTAAGTATACAAATGTTAGTATTGGCGATTATTCAGCATTAAAATAAGTCGCTTAAGACTAATTTAATTATAATTTGAAACGTAAATTATCATATCTATTTTTGTTTTTCTTCGGAATTCTTATGCTTCCGAAGCAAGTCGTTGCGCAAGAAACTGAAACTACGGAAGAACAACCCACAGACGATTTAGGGAATGTGACCGATGCCTTTCAGGAAAACTTTTTTGAAGCCTTAAAGCAAAAAGGAATTGAAAATTATGAGTTAGCACTCGATGCGCTTCGGAAAGCGGAAAAAGCCGCTAAAGGTGATCCAAAACTAGAAGCTGTCGTTGCGTTTGAAAAAGCCAAAAACTTAACCGAACTAAAGCAATTTGAAGAAGCTGAAGTAAGCTTTAAGCAAGTTTTAAAAACCGAACCAAAACGATTGGACGTATTAGAGTCGTTGTACGATTTATATTATCAAAAAAACGATTATGATTCAGCTATTCCGCTAGTTCAAAAGTTAATTGAGTCTGATGAAGATTATAAAGAAGATTTAGCAAACTTATATTCTAGAACACGTCAATTTGATAAAGCCATTGAAGTGTTGGACGACTTGGATGAAACCTTGGGCGAAAGCGATTATCGAAATGCCCTTCGTGCTCAAATTTACAGGCAAACTGGCAATACAGAAGGACAAATAGAGAGTCTAGAGACCCGTATTGATAAAAACCCGAAGAAAGAACAGGACTATTTAGGGTTAATTTATCTGTATAGTGAGGAAGGCAATACTGAAAAAGCATTTGCTACCGCTAAAGAATTATTGAAAAATCAGCCAAACTCAAAACAAGTTCACTTGGCTTTGTATAAATTTTATTTGGATGAAAACAATACTGAAGAGGCTTTTAAATCTATGAATATTGTATTTGCTGCTTCGGAAATAGAAAAGGAAAGCAAATATAAAGTGTTGAGTGATTTTATCGGTTTTGTTGAGAAAAACCCTCAATATGAAACCGAATTGGAAAATGTAGTTGCTAATTTCAGTGAAACGAATACAGGTAAAATTTATGAGCAATTAGGTGGTTACTTCAACTCGAAAGGGCAAAAAGAAACCGCTTTAAAGTTTTATGAAAAGGGAATTGAAGGTGATCCGGATAATTTCAGTTTATTAAAAAACACCTTGTTGCTTCAGATTGATTTCAAAAAATATGATACCGCTGAAAAATTGAGTAGTGATGCATTAGCAATATTTCCGGCGCAACCGTTGTTATATTTAATCAATGGTGTCGCTCAAAATAATCTTAAAAACCCTGATGAAGCCATTGAAAGTCTTAATAGCGGTTTGGATTATCTATTTGACAACCCAACGATGGAGCAAGATTTTTATAAGCAATTACAGCAAGCGTACACATTAAAAGGAGATTCTAAAAAAGCGACTGAGTATGCGGAAAAAGCTGCTCAAATTAAGCTAACAAATTAATACATGACCTACACAAAATATATTTTTATAGTCTTGGCTATTGTACTTTCATCTTGTGGTGCAGCCAAGAAAGTAAAGGGCTCTAAAACAGCTAAAGAAAATATCTCAACTAAAAACATTATCGCTTCACACGAAGCAGCATCGCCATCGTTTAAAACGATGGCTGCCCGCATTCAAGTGGTTTATGAAGATGATGACACCCAACAAAGCGTAACGGTCAGTCTGCGTATGGAAAAAGATAAAACTATTTGGGTAAAAGCATCTTTACTGGGCATTACATTGGTGAAAGCCAATATCACCCCAGACCGGGTTCAGTATTACGAAACTATTGGTGGCACCTATTTTGACGGTAATTATGCTTTATTAAGTGATTGGTTAGGGACTGAAATTAATTTTGAAAAAGCACAAGCTATTTTGCTAGGGCAATCCATTTTTAATCTTAACAAGACAGATTATAAATCTACGGTGGTTCAGAATAAATACAAACTGCAGCCAAACGTACAGCCTCAAAATTTTATTCATTCGTTGTTTTTAAATCCTGAAAATTTCAAAATTGCTTCTGAAA
The DNA here is from genome assembly GCA_002364245.1 of Flavobacteriaceae bacterium UBA3179. GTDB lineage: Bacteria > Bacteroidota > Bacteroidia > Flavobacteriales > Flavobacteriaceae > Marixanthomonas. Next base: position 33,018 of record DEXR01000013.1, on the reverse strand, counting down.
GTCTTTCGCAACCAAGTGATGATAGACTATTGAGTGTTCGTTATACGGACTATCAAAAAGTGGGAACAGATTTTTATCCTTCAGAAATAAAAATAAATACTACCGAAAAAGACAGTAAAACAAATATTGACGTTATTTATAAAAATATAGACCTGGATGTAAATATTGGTTTTCCATTTAACATTCCTGAAGGGTATGACGAAATTCAACTATAATGCGTAATAACTTTATTACATATTTTCTTTTTGGGTGTTTCTTGTTAGTGGCAACAACGCTTTCTGCTCAATCTGAAAAACAAAAAGAATTAGAAGAGCAACGACAGGCTATTCTTCAAGAAATTAAGCAAATTAATTCTCTTTTGTTCAAGACCCGAAAAGAAGAAAAATCGGTGTTGACGCAAGTGGAAGATTTGGAACAACGTATTAGCGCTACTGAAAATTTAATCCGCATTACAAACCGTCAAGCTAATTTATTAACCCGCGAAATTAATGACAACCTCACCAAAATAGACAACCTTCGTACCGAACTGAAAGAGCTGAAAGAAGACTATGCAGCGATGATCAATAAATCGTACAAAAGTAAGTCGCAGCAAAGTAGGGTGATGTTTTTATTGTCTTCGGAAAGTTTTTTGCAAGCATATAAACGCTTGCAGTATATGAAACAATATGCTAAACACCGTAAAGAGCAAGGAGAAAGCATTAAAGAAAAAACAGCTCAGTTGCAGCAATTAAATAAAGATTTGATTTCTCAAAAAAGCAAAAAGGAAGAATTGATTGCTCAAAACCGAAAAACTAAAAACGAACTCGCTAAAGAGAAGAAGGATCAACAAGCACTTGTAGCTTCACTCAAAAAGGACGAAGGTAAGTTTGCTCGTCAAATACGAGAAAAACAAAGCAAAGCCGATGAAATTGACCGACAAATAGACAAATTGATTCGTGAAGCCATTGCAAAGTCTAATAAAGCATCTGGAAACAAAGTAGACAATACTCGAGAATCCACTTTTGCCTTAAATGCCGAAGCAAAAGAACTAGCCGCCAACTTTACCAGTAACAAAGGAAAATTACCGTGGCCCATTACCAAAGGCGGCGTGGTAGTAAAAAAATATGGTAAACATAGGCACCCACAATTGCCCAATGTAACCACGTTTAACAGCGGTGTTGAAATCGCAACTGAAAAAGGTGCTGAAGCTCGTGCTATTTTTAAAGGTGTGGTACTTGAAATTCAACAACTAAAAGGGGCAAACAAGGCTATCTATGTACAACATGGTAATTATATAACCGTGTATAACAACTTAGCTACCGTTGCAGTGAAAAAGGGTGATAATGTGGATACCAAACAAAATCTGGGAACTGTTTTTAGTAATCCGGCTACTGGAAAAACTACACTTAAATTCCTTATTTACCAAAATACCAAGCGTATGAATCCGGCAGATTGGATTTACCAAATGTAATTAATGAGGTAACTTATTTTTTAAAATTCCGTACAGAAATGTACCCAAGAGCGCGCCTACAATCACAACTAATATTGATATATAACCTGACCCAACTAACACATACATAGGGCCCGGACAAGCACCCGCTAAAGCCCAACCTAAGCCAAAAATAATTCCGCCAATTGCATATCTGGCAAAACTTTTGTTTTTAGGGGTTAATTTCATTTCTTGATTGCCAATCGCCTTGAGGTTCTTCTTCTTTATTACTTGAATCCCTATCACTCCCAAAATCAATGCAGAACCTATAATTCCGTACATATGGAAAGACCCAAACTGAAACATTTCATAAATTCGAAACCACGAAGCTGCTTCAGATTTGTACATTATAATTCCGAAGAAAATTCCAATACTTAAATAAACTAGCTGTTTCATGCTTTTAAAATATTATGGGGAAAATGGCGTGAATCATTACTAAGCCACCAATAAAAAAACCGATTACGGCTATTAACGAAGGAAGTTGCAAGTTGCTTAACCCTGAAATAGCATGACCAGATGTACATCCGCCTGCATAGCGAGCACCAAAACCTACCAACAAACCGCCAACCAATAAAACTCCTAACACAAATGGGTTTGATAATTGTTCGGTTGAAAATAATTCTGGTGGCATGTAAGCTTGACCAGCACTATTAATTTGGTAATCATTAGAAAGCTGTTCGGCTATTTCTGGATTGATTTCAACCGTATTATTAGACATAAATTGAGAGGCAATAAAACCACCGATAGCGGCACCAACTACAACTAATAAATTCCAACGCTCTTCTTTCCAATTAAATTTAAAAAAATCGGCTACTTTTCCGGCTCCACCTGCCGAACACATGGTTCGTAAGTTTGAAGACATGCCAAATTGCTTTCCTGCAAAGAGCAGTAAAAACATAACCAAAGCAATTAGTGGTCCGGCCACGTACCACGGCCAAGGTTCATATATAATATTCATAAAGTTTAGTTTTGAAATTCAGTTACAGCATCACTTAAATCGAATACAGTAGTGTTTTCAAGTTCAGTTTCCAGAATACTACTACCAGCAGCACTTCTATAACCTCCTGCACAATGAACCACAATAGGTTTTTCCGTTGGAATTTCAGAAACATTTTCTCTCAATTGGTGCAATGGGATCGTCAATGCTGATTCAAAAATCTTTCCTTCTTCCACTTCACTTTCATTGCGTATATCCACAATTGTAAAGGCTTCTTTATTGTTTTTAAATTCTGAAATATTAAAATCTGATGATTTTTTTAAATCGTCATTACTTAATGTTACAACTGCTTTAACTTGCTTTTCATAGCCAATTTTTGCTATCCTGTTGAGTAATGTATTTGTTTCTTCTACGGAATTCACAACTACGTAAAATTCTTCTTCCGGTTTAACAATGGAACCTAGCCAAGTTTCAAACTTAGAAGTTTCCGAATTAGCCATAATATTGATGCTTCCTGGCAGATGATTCTTTTTAAAATCTCTTTCATCGCGGGTATCAATCACCAAAATATCATTTTTCTTTTCTGAAATGGAAAGTTGCAAAGGAATGTTTCCAATACTTTTGGAAAGATTACTGGCACCATCTTTATTAATAGCAACGTTATAACCAAAATAATGTGGTATAAACGGTTGTGAGCTTAATAGATGCTCTGTAAACTGTTCTTCGGTTTGGTTTTTAAAAGCCCAATTACTTATACGCTCATTTCCTAATGTGCTGGAAGATGCATCTGCGCTCATACCTTTTCCACAAAGCGAACCTGCACCGTGTGCCGGATAAACATATGCATGGTCTGGCAAATCTTTAAATTTATTTTGTATGGTATTAAACATCATTTTAGCCAGTTCTTCTCGCTTGGCCTTTAAATGGCCTGCTTTTTCACGTAAATCTGGGCGGCCTACATCGCCTATAAATAAAGTGTCACCAGTAAATAATGCTGTAGTATTGCCATCGGTAGCCTGTATGGTTATACTATCTGGCGAATGTCCTGGTGTGTTTATTGCCGTAAAAATTATATTTCCCATTTTTACAGTATCGTCATCATCAAAGGTCGTGTGTGGATAGTCGGCTCCTGTTTTTTTACTGGAATATATCTTGGCACCTGTTTCTTCATGAATCTGTAAATGAGAACTTACAAAATCGGCGTGCGGGTGGGTTTCAAAAACGGCAACAATTTGCGCATCGTTCTCTTCGGCAAATGCATAATATTGCATAGGATCACGTTCGGGGTCTACTAGCGCCATTTTACCTTCACTGATTATTGCATACGAGTAATGTGAAAGTGGCTTATATTCAAATTGCTTTATTTTCATAACACTTGTTTTAAAGTTATATTACAAAGATAGGCAAGTAATTAGATGCTATCAGTAACATTGGTTACCTAGCCAGTAGAAATGTGGTTTATTTTTTCTGAAGCATGACAAACAGTTCATTCCCCTTTCTTTCAGGTATCGAATTATGAGCAGTTTCCATAATCTTTATTTTAAAGAAAGGTGAAAACCGTTTTTTATACTCGGCTTCACTTCCGCCGAAAGGCGGCCCGTCATCAGTTAAGGGAAAGTTGAAAAGCAGCCCCACTAATTTCCCTTTTGGTTTCAACAACTGATGTATTTTTAAAACATACTCGTCACGTAAGGAAGGATTAAGTGCACAAAAGAAGGTTTGTTCTATAATAAGGTCGAATGTTTCTTCTAACTTAAAAAAGTCTTGATGTAGTAATTTTTCAGAAGGGAAACTAGTTACTCTTTTTTTAAAGTTTTGTAGAGCAGTTTTTGAAATATCTACTACATAGACTTCGGTAAAGCCATTATTATGAAGGTATTCTGCTTCGTATGAATTACCACCTCCAGGAATTAAGATTTTTAAACTTTTATTGGTAAGTTGATCAAAATAAGTTTTTAGCGGTGTGGAAACATACCCAATATCCCATTTGGTGTCCTTGTTTTTGTAACGGTTGTCCCAATAGGATTCATTTAAAGATTCCATCATTTTTATTTAGTGAACTCTTTAAAAACGATATACAAAGCCATTGCTAGTACAAACCATCCAAAACTCTTTTTCAGTTTTTTACCGTCAATAAACTTATTTAACCAAGTACCTACAAATATTCCAACTACTGAAATGGTTGTAAAAATTAATAGAAAAGTCCAATCTATGTCTAGATTTTCAACATCGCCTATAAAACCAATTAGCGATTTTATAGCAATAATAAGAAGAGAAGTGGCTACGGCTTTTTTCATGGGTAATTTTGCCAACAAAACCAACGCCGGGATTATGAGAAAACCACCGCCAGCACCAACAATCCCGGTTAATAGCCCTACTACAATTCCTTCAATAATTATTAATGGGTAGTTATATACAACTGTTGTTTCAGAAGTTATTTTTTTACCGTTTGATTTAATCATCGAAATGGCAGCCACAAACATGATTATAGCAAAAAACACCATGATAGCGATGTTTTTAGTTACTAAAAAACCATTAATTTCAAAAAGTTGATCAGGAATTGCGGGTACTAAAAATTTTCGAGTGGCGTAGACTGCTATAAAAGCGGGAATAGCAAAAACGATAGCTGTTTTAAAGTCTACCAATCCCTTTTGGATATTTCGAATAGCCCCAACCAAAGCTGAAACACCTACAACAAACAAAGAATAAGCTGTTGCAGTAACAGGGTTGATATATAGCAAGTAAACAAGTACGGGAACGGTTAAAATGGAACCTCCGCCACCTATTAAACCTAAAACAATGCCAATTGCTAAAGCGCCAATATATCCTAAAATTTGAGTGATATCCATTAAACTGAAATGATTTTAGGCAAAAGTAGGATAAATGCTTTTTTACAAACGTATCTTATGTTACATATAAAAATCAAATTGCTTGAATTTTTATACTGTTTCTTCTCAATTCAATTTTTTTCAATGTTTCTAATTTTTTAAGAAGCCTTGATATTACCACTCTAGAGGTGTTTAGATCGTACGCAATTTCTTGATGGGTTGTATGTAAAATTGTATCGCCAGAAACTTTAGCTTTTTCCTTTAAGTACTTCAACAGACGTTCATCCATATTTAAAAAGGCAATGGTATCTACTGTGTGTAATAATTCTTGTAAACGACTATGATAGCTCTCAAACACAAAGTTTCTCCAACTTTTATATTTAGCAGTCCATTCCTCCATCTTTTGTACAGGAATCATTAAAAGCTCTGTATCTAATTCGGCTACTGCTTTAATTTCACTTTTGGTATGTCCCAAACAGCAAGACATGGTCATGGCACACGTGTCACCAGTTTCTAAAAAGTACATTAATAACTCATCGCCGTTATCATCTACACGAAGCACTTTAATAGCACCTGAGAGAAGTAAAGGCATTGATTTTACGTAATCACCAATATTAATTAAGGTTGTGTCTTGGGGGATTTGTTTAAAGACCGCGGTTTGTTCAATTTCTTCTATTAAATCTTTTTCAAAAATTGAAGCGTACGTGGGATGAATTGATTGATTCATGTGTAATTATTAATCGCTTTTTCTGAATTAAAGCTAAGATACAATCAATAAATAGTAACAAATCGGTTTTTCTCTAATTTCTACAAAAATTTCATCTTTACTGAAAAAGAGCTTTTAGCTCAGTTGCATCTTTTGGATCCATCTTTTTCGCTAAAACTAAGCTTAATTGTCTTCTACGCAAAGCAGCTTCGTATCGTTCTTTTTCCAGTTCTGTTTCTGGTTTTAAAGGGGGAATTGGCACTGGACTTCCCATTTCATCAACAGCTACAAAAGTGTAAATAGCTTCATTTGCCTTGCTGCGCATACCACTTTCGCGATCTTCGATCCAAACATCCATGAATACTTCCATAGAACTTTTAAAGGCTCGGGATACTTTAGCTTCTACGGTTACAACGCTTCCTAAAGGAATCATTTTATTAAAAGCTACGTGATTAACCGAAGCTGTTACTACAACACGACGGCTATGTCTACGGGCAGCGATACCAGCTGCTCGGTCCATTCTAGCTAATAGTTCACCTCCAAACATGTTACCAATAGGGTTGGTCTCACTAGGAAGCACTAAGTCTGTAATTATAGTTCTTGACTCTAAAGATGTTCTAGATTCCATTGCAAAATAATTTTTTGCAAAGGTACATTGGTTTTTAATGAAATGGAATAAAGAAAGAAGTTATTATCTACTTTGAAAGGTCTTTTACTAATAACCAAGCAGCTTCGTTTTCGGTGTTTTTAATCTTCCGAAGTTCTCGAAGCGCTTCTAATCGATCTTCAAAACTACTGTACACAACTTGATGCAAGCCATATCTGTTAGCCCCAATGAGTTTTGCAGTATACCCTTTTTCTGAAAGTAGTTTGACTTTTTTCTGTGCGTTTTCCTCAACACGAAAAGCTCCAGCGATAATATGGTATTTACCGGTTTGTTTTGGAACGGTAATTTTTAATGCTGGTAATGGGTTCTCTATAACAAAAGTAGCCTCTTGAATTTGGTTTTCAATACGGCTGTCGGCCTCTTGTTTTGCTGCAAAGTTATGTTTTTGTACTTGGCTTTCGTAGAGCTTCATACCTCCAAAACCACCTAAAGTGAGTGCTATCAAGCCAATTGCAGCATACTTTAAATACGGTCTCGCCGTGCGACGCTCTGGTGTAAAATGGATAGGTGCTTTTTCTTCAAGAGTTTCAACCGTTTCTTTATATTCTTCACGGCTTACTTTTGTTGAAACATAAGCACTTAACCCAAATGAAGCAGTACTAAAGTTCTCCGTTTCCGAAGGAATGAACTGTATTGACTTTTCAGCATTCAATATAAATTCACCTAAACTTTTAATGCTTACTGTTTCACCTTCGGTAAGCTGAAGGGAAACTTTAGCAGTAAAGTTTCGTATTTTTTGAACAGCTACTTCATAACTGCACTTTTCTACTGAGGCAACATAATTTGCCAATAACCCATCATTGGTTTGCAACTGCCTGTTGAATGAAAGTGATTTTCCAGGTGGATAAAAAGTGTTGGTTTCTTCATCGATTCTAGCGGAACGATATTGCGTTAAAAACGCACCAAACCCAGGAATGATAACACACTCATACCGATAGAGTAAGTCTTTTATGTAAGTGGCTAGTTGCATACTAACAAACATAGATTAATTTTTCAGGTATTTCAATTACCGGGCTTAAAATTTATCAACAACTTAAAAAAGTGTATTTTTAACAACTCCCCGATTGCATATGTAGTTTTATGTTGTCACAAAAAGAATTACTTTATACCCTTGCTTTACAGCGCACTCCCAACCTGGGAGATACGTCTGCTAAAAAATTATTACGTGCCGTAGGTTCGGCGGAAGCTATTTTTAAAGAGAAAAAGCACAATTTGCTGAAAGTAGATGGAATTGGCTCCTTTAAGCTGAAAGACCTCAACGAAAACCAACAACTTGGCGAAGCAGAACGAGAACTTCGCTTTATTGAAAAAGAAAGTATTCAATACAGTTACTTTCTTGACAAAACTTACCCCGAACACCTGAAACATTGTTTGGACGGTCCAATACTATTTTTTCATAGTGGAAATATCGATTTAAAAAACAGAAAAATAATTAGCGTTGTTGGTACCCGAAAAGTTACTACTTACGGAACTGTTTTCTGTCAAAATTTAATTGAAGAATTAGTGCCACTTAATCCCGTTATCGTTTCCGGATTTGCCTACGGAGTTGATATTACTGCCCACAAAGCTGCTATGGACAATGGCCTACAGACAATAGCTTGTTTAGCGCACGGACTAAATCAAGTGTACCCAAAAGCACATAAGAAATATGTTGCGAAAGTTGTAGAAAATGGTGGCTTTATCACGGAATTTTGGAGCGATGACCCTTTTGACCGAAACAATTTTTTAAAACGTAACCGAATCATTGCTGGTTTATCTGAAGCGACCATCGTGATAGAATCTGCTGAAAAAGGTGGAAGTCTCGTTACCGCAGATATCGCAAATTCTTATAACCGGGAGGTTTTTGCTGTGCCTGGCCGAAGTACTGATAAACAGAGTCAAGGTTGCAACAACTTAATAAAAACTCAACAAGCTCATTTACTAAATAATGCAGCAGACCTCATTTATCAATTAGGCTGGGAATTGCAAGAGAAAGACAAAAAAACACAACAAACCCAGCTTTTTGTCGAATTGACCGAGGAAGAAAAGAAAGTCTATCGTTTTTTAAATGAAAAAGACAAAGAGTTACTGGATATTATCGC
>DEXR01000013.1:2366-24138 GCA_002364245.1 Flavobacteriaceae bacterium UBA3179 | reverse complement strand
TTTCAGGTGGTTTAATAGCCTACTTTCTCACGAACGCGCTTCAATACTTCATCAGCTACTTTTCCTGCTTTTTCTGCTCCTACTTTTAAAGCTTCATCAATTTCTTCTAGATTATTAATGTAGTGGTTATATTTTGCTCGCTCTTCTGAAAACTTTTCTATTATTAATTCAAAAAGAGCTTGTTTAGCATGGCCGTAACCATAGCCACCGTTTTCATAATTTGCTCTCATTTCAGCAACTTCTTTTGTAGAACCTAATAATTTGTAGAGTGCAAACACATTACACGTATCTGGGTCTTTAGGCTCTTCTAATGGTGTGCTATCGGTTTCGATCCCCATTACTTGTTTCCGAAGTTTTTTATCAGGTAAAAATATATTAATGAAATTATTGTTCGATTTACTCATCTTAGATCCATCTGTCCCAGGGATAAGCTTAGTATTTTCCTGAATTTTTCCTTCAGGCAGCACAAAGGTCTCACCCATTTTTGCGTGGAAACGGGAAGCAACATCACGCGTCATTTCAATATGTTGTAATTGGTCTTTTCCAACAGGTACAATTTCGGCATCGTATAATAAAATATCGGCTGCCATCAGCATGGGATACGTAAATAAACCAGCATTTACATCTTCTAAACGGTCAGCTTTATCTTTAAAGGAATGTGCCAAGGTTAAGCGTTGATATGGAAAAAAGCAACTTAAATACCACGTGAGTTCTGCGGTTTGCGGTACATCGCTTTGTCTATAAAACACTACTCTATCTATGTCTAATCCAAAAGCTAACCAAGTTGCAGCAACACTATAGGTGTTATTCCGTAATGTTTCAGCGTCTTTTATTTGCGTTAGTGAATGCATATCGGCAATAAACAAAAACGATTCATTTTTAGGATCGTTTGCCATGTCGATAGCTGGCTTTATCGCTCCTAAGATGTTTCCTAAATGTGGTGTTCCTGTGCTTTGTATTCCTGTGAGTATTCTAGACATAATAATTTCCCGAAAAAACGGGAATCTATTTTAATTAATAATCAATTTTCAGCAAAGGTACTTTTTTTACCTTTTTGATACGCCTCAAATTACTACTTTTGAATTGGAATGAAAATATTTAAAGCCTTCTTCATTTTTTTATACCGAATCTGGTTCTATATACTAGTTACGGTGCCAATAATTGTTTTGTTTCCTATTTTATTGATAAGCATCTTGCGTGAAAAGTGGTATTCTTTTTTCTTTGCCTTGGCACGGTTGTGGGCAACTATCATTTTATTTGGTATGGGATTTATACCTAAGGTAAAACGCGAAACCAATTACAAAAAAGGGCAGAGTTATATGTTTGTGGCCAACCATACTTCTATGAGTGACATTATGCTTATGCTGTATGTTACCAAAAATCCGTTTGTTTTTGTGGGTAAAAAAGAACTGGCTAAAATCCCTGTATTTGGTTTTTTCTATAAACGTACCTGTATTTTAGTAGACCGAAACAACCCTAAAAGTCGATTGGAAGTTTTTAGAAGAGCACAAAGTAAACTCAACCAAGGCTTAAGTGTTTGTATTTTTCCTGAAGGCGGTGTGCCGGATGATCTTTCCTTAATTTTAGATACTTTTAAAGATGGTGCTTTTAGATTGGCAATAGAACATAATATTCCTATAGCTCCGATGACTTTTCATGATAACAAGAAAAGATTTTCCTATTCATTCTTTTCTGCCAGTCCGGGAAAAATGAGGGTGAAAGTTCATGATATTCTTCCCACTAAAATTTTAAGTATGGAGGATAAACGCTTATTAAACCATACAACCCATAAAATCATTAAAGACGAGCTTACCCAACCTACTGTATAAAAAAACCGTCCTATGGCGAAGGACGGTTTTCTTTAATCATGTTTGGCATCACCCAAACCTAACCAACTAAAAAACAGTGTCAATTAAACTTTAAAACTTGACACTAACCTAAAACTTGAAGCTCAACCCACTGTATAAACCTATGTAGTAAGGTTTAAACCCTCCCGAAGAGTCTGTATATGGATTAAGCTGGTACTTAAACATAGGTTCAATATTAAACTTTAACCTTTTACTTATTTTGTAATCAAGACCAACACCTATATTGGTAGTAAAACTTACCGAGTTAAGATTGTTTGCTTCCCCAAGTACACTTCTAAAATCTCCATCTTCTACAGATATTTCATTATTCCCTAAGAAGAGAGTACTGAGCCCTCCTATCATATTAACGCCAAATCGATTGTTGACTATGGCGTATTTTAATTCAAGTGGCACTTCGTAATAACTTATATCTTGTATAATCTGTGCATTTCCTCCAGTAGATTTTGGAGTAACGGGACCAAAACCATCCATAGGATTGTCAAAGACTCCTTTGTCCGCGGGAATAATTATGTTTCCACCACCATTGTAATCAATCGTTCTAAGCCCGAAAGCTACAGGACCTGTGCCAATATCCACACCACCTGTTGCATAACCAAGATTTACATTATTAACTCCAGAACGTACACTTAATCTGTCCGTAATATTATATGCCACTTGCACTCCATAACTAATGTTAATATCACCATTTTGCGAATTATCGGCAAACATAGGGTCTATAGACGACCCTCCATTTATTGAACTATAATAAACAGGCGCTACATTGGGAGCTACATCCCATCTGTTTTGTGGTTTATTGGTTGTAGCAACAGCTTCTTCTGCTTTTTTGGTGCCTTCAATTTCATCAAAAATGGATTTCTTTTCAGCCTCCTTAATAACCTCATTTTCTGTTTTGGCAGTGGCTGTTTCAGTTTTGTTTTCTTCAGAAATACGTTTGCCTTTATTAATTAGGTCTTTATTTTCTTCTCGTTGTTGCTCAGTAAGGTTTGAATTTGTTTTTTCAGAAGCGATAGCGGTTTTTGTATTGTTTTTTGAACTATCCTTAGCGTTTACATCACTATTTTTTGAAGTTACGGCCACAGCATCGCTTTTGGTGATTGCATTATTTTGCTTAGCAATTTCATCTTTCTTTTCAGAAGAAGTTTTATCGATTTTATTTTTTATCTTTTCTTCTGGAATGTTTTCTACAGCAACTGCTGTTGTATTGGATTTTTGAGAATTGAATTTGTTTTTCTCAGTATCTTTTTTATGTGAATTTTGATCCTGCTTTAGGTGATTACCAACTTCTTTATCTGTAGATTTTTCATCTGTTTCTGAAGCAACTTGTGTGTCATTATAGATGGTTTCTTCAGCTTTTGTTTCAGAATTAGTGTTTACGGGCACAGTAGTTTCTTCAGTAACCACTTTATTATTGGTTTCTTCAGTATTAAAAACTGAATTTCCAATAGTGAACAACAACGCCAATAACGCAGCCACCCCGCCCAGTTTCCACCAAAGCGGAATTACTTTTCGGTCTTTTTTCTTCTCTTGTAATTCTGCTTGAATATTATCCCAAACATGTGGAGGTGGAGTCGTTTCAAGGTCTTTGAAACGCTCTTTAAAAAGCTCGTCTATGTGCTTTTTGTTTTTCATGAGGGGAGTTCTACTTTTATATACGTTATTTTATGGTTTGTAGTTGTCGATTTTAGTTTTTAATATACCTCTTGCTCTTGCTAGATTAGATTTAGACGTGCCATCACTGATTCCTAACATTTCGGCTATTTCTTTATGTGAATAATCGTCTAAAACATATAGGGTAAACACTAACCGATACTGATCTGGAAGCTCTTGAATAATTTTCAATAGAAAATCCAAGGGAACTGTTTCTGTATCTACAGTCACATCATCTTCCTGTTCAACTTGTGCTTCATCTTCAATACTGTAAACACGTTGTTTTCGGTATTTCTGAAGCACAGTATTAACTGTTATACGCTTAATCCAACCTTCAAAAGAACCTTTGCCTTTATACTGCTCAATTTTTTTAAAAATGGTAAGAAATGCGTCTTGTAAACTGTCTTCGGCTTCGGTTTTATTGGGCGAATACCGTAAACAAATGGAAAACAAGATACCAGAATAGCGTTTGTACAATGCTCCCTGTGCCTTACTGTCCTGCTTCTTACATTTTAGTATGAGCTCGTCTAAAGTCAAATTGCGGTACCGTGGTTATTGATGGTTATTACTTACTTACAGTGCAAACGATACTAATAATCAAGGCCCTACATACTGTAGATACCCTAATTTACAAAAGGTTGCGTGCAGAATGTACCTTTTTATTCTTTAAGGGTGTTTATAGCGTCTTTAATTTTGGTTTCTAATTCTTCCATAAGCTCTGGGTTATCTAAAAGAAGTGTCTTAACTGCGTCACGACCTTGCCCTAATTTGGTATCGTCGTAACTGTACCAAGAACCACTTTTTTTAATGATTTCAAAATCTACCCCTAAATCGACAACCTCACCTACTTTAGAGATTCCTTTCCCGTACATAATGTCAAACTCAGCGGTCTTAAAAGGTGGTGCTACTTTATTCTTCACCACTTTTACGCGGGTTTTATTCCCTTGTACGTCACTGTTTGAATCTTTAATTTGCGTAGAACGACGAATATCAAGCCTAACAGAGCAATAGAATTTAAGGGCGTTACCACCAGTTGTAGTTTCTGGGTTACCGAACATCACTCCAATTTTTTCACGTAGTTGGTTAATAAAGATAACTGTACATTGGGTTTTGCTAATCGATCCGGTAAGTTTACGCAAAGCTTGCGACATCAATCTAGCGTGAAGCCCCATTTTGCTATCACCCATTTCACCTTCAATTTCACTTTTCGGTGTTAATGCCGCTACAGAATCGACTACAATAATATCGATAGCTCCACTTCTAATTAAGTTATCGGTAACTTCTAAGGCTTGCTCACCATTATCTGGTTGTGAAATTATCAAGTTTTCAATGTCAACCCCTAGTTTTTCAGCGTAATAACGATCAAAAGCGTGTTCTGCATCTATAAAAGCTGCGATACCTCCTTTTTTTTGTGCTTCAGCAATAGCGTGTAAGGTTAACGTTGTTTTACCAGAAGATTCCGGACCGTAAATTTCAACTACCCTCCCTCTTGGATATCCTCCTACACCTAATGCTACATCGAGTCCTAACGAACCTGTTGGGATTACATCTACTTCTTGCACAGCAGCATCTCCCATTTTCATAACCGTACCTTTTCCGTACGTTTTATCCATTTTATCTAGTGTAAGCTTTAACGCTTTTAATTTTGCTTCTTTTTCTTTGCTCATAGTGTGTGTTTTAGCTGTAAATAAGTCAGTAGGCTAAGGTACTATTTCTTTGCTTTTACTACAAAAGGAAAAACCCTGAAACTAGTTTTTTTGTTAACAGGTTTGAAAAGTGTATTTTTGCCTCATTATTTAAAATTATTTCTTTTCACTCAAAAAAAGTATAGCATGCAACTGTACAACACCTTAAGTGCAAAAGAGCGGGCCGATTTATTGGAACAAGCTGGGGAAGACCGCTTGACCCTCTCTTTTTATCAATATGCCAAGATTGGCAATCCAGAACTTTTCAGAAATCATTTGTTTATTGCTTGGGACGAACTTAATGTTCTAGGCCGTATCTATGTGGCTCATGAAGGAATTAATGCGCAACTATCTGTTCCAGCTAAAAACTTCGGAAATTTTAAAGAATTTATCGACGAAATCTATTTTTTGAATGGCGTTCGATTGAATATCGCTATTGAACATGACTTGAAATCTTTCTTAAAACTGAAAGTAAAAGTGCGGCCAAAAATCGTTGCAGACGGATTAAACGATGAAACCTTTGATGTAACCAACAAAGGCGTTCACGTAGATGCTGAAAACTTCAACAAACTTATCGATGATCCCAACACGGTTTTAGTTGATATGCGGAACCATTATGAAAGTGAAATTGGTCATTTTCAAGGAGCCGTAACACCCGATGTGGATACGTTTCGAGATTCCCTAGACATCATTGAAGCCGATTTAAAAGACCATAAAGAAGATAAAAATCTAGTGATGTATTGCACCGGCGGAATCCGTTGCGAAAAAGCCAGTGCGTATTATAAACACAAAGGGTTTAAAAACGTATTCCAATTGGAAGGTGGTATTATAGAATACGCCCGTCAGGTTGAAAATAAAGGTTTAGATAATAAGTTTATTGGTAAAAACTTTGTTTTCGACCATCGTCGCGGTGAGCGAATTACTGAAGACGTAATCGCCAATTGCCATCAGTGTGGCAAACCTTGCGACACCCATGTAAACTGTGCTAACGAAGCGTGTCACTTACTATTTATCCAATGCGAAGAGTGTTCCGAAGCTATGGAAACTTGTTGTAGCACGGAGTGTAAAGATATTATTCAACTTCCCTATGAGGAACAAAAAAGACTTCGAAAAGGCATTCCGAATAGTAACAAAATCTTTAAAAAAGGACGTTCAGAAAAACTAAAGTTTAAGAAGTAGGTTCTTCAATTATTGGTATCTTTACTTTTCAAGAGAATGTTTAATCTTCGTCTCGTTTTCTTTTGAAAATGAGCTATATATATAGAATATGGGCTGTACAAGCTGTGCCACAGGCGCCAATGGACAGCCAAAGGGATGCAAAAACAATGGAACTTGCGGTACCGATGGCTGTAATAAATTAACGGTGTTTGACTGGCTTTCCAACATGTCACTTCCTGCCGATATGGAACCTTTTAAAGGAGTGGAAGTGCGTTTTAAAAATGGACGGAAACACTTTTACCACAATAACGAAAATCTTACCCTTAGTATGGGCGACGTGGTCGCCACCGAAGCTTCTCCAGGTCATGACATTGGTATTGTTACGCTAACCGGCGAACTGGTTCGTGTACAAATGAAGAAGAAAAATGAGCGCATGGATATGGATGCGCTTCCAAAAATATACCGAAAAGCTTCACAAAAAGATATTGATAAATGGCAAAGCTGCCGTGATAAAGAGCCCAGTATTCAAAAGCAATCACGTGAAATTGCTATCCGTTTAGGATTAAAGATGAAAATAAGCGACATTGAATACCAAGGTGATGGCTCAAAAGCTATTTTCTATTATACTGCCGAAGAGCGCGTAGATTTCAGACAATTAATTAAAGAATTTGCCCGTACATTCAATACCCGTATTGAAATGAAACAAGTTGGTTTCCGTCAGGAAGCAGCACGTTTGGGGGGAATAGGATCTTGTGGTCGCGAATTATGTTGTTCTACTTGGTTAACCGATTTTAGATCGGTAACTACTTCAGCAGCACGTTATCAGCAGTTGTCTTTAAACCCATTAAAATTGGCCGGACAATGTGGCAAACTGAAATGTTGTCTTAATTATGAATTGGATACGTATTTGGAAGCGTTAAAGGAGTTTCCAAAAACAGATGTCAAGTTACAGACTGAAAAAGGCCCTGCCATATGCCAAAAAACCGATATTTTTAAAGGACTTATGTGGTTTTCTTACGTAAAAGAAGGCATGAACTGGCTAGAAATTTCAGTAGAAAATGTAAATAAAATAATTGCGCTGAATAAAAAAGGCACTAAAGTTGCAAGTCTCGAAGAATATGTTGTTGAGGTTCAAGAATCGAAAAAAGAACTGTTCAGCAATGTAGTTGGGCAAGACAGTTTAACGCGTTTTGATAAACCCAAAGGTAAAAAGCGGAACAAACGTCGTAAAAGCCGTAACAAAAATAGAAAGCGAAGTAAAAATAGAAATTCAAAAAAGAATGCGTAAGCTGTTTTTAGTTGCAGTAGCAGGTTTATTGGCCTCCTGCAATACCGATGCTGTCATGAGCGATACCCACTCGTTGCCTAATTATTGGGATAAAAACGACACCATTGCGTTTTCCATTCCGCAGTTAGACTCATTAAAACAATACAATGTTTTTTTACACCTTCGGAACACGAACGACTATCGGTTTAATAATCTTTTTTTAATTGTTTCGATGGAATTTCCGCATGGAAAGACCATACAGGATACATTGGAATATAGGATGGCCAAACCTGATGGCACATGGCTGGGAGAAGGCATCGGGAGTTTAAAAGAAAGCAAACTTTGGTTTAAAGAAGATGTTACTTTCCCAGAGGAAGGAACGTATCAACTTCGCATCATGCAAGCCGTACGCAATAACGGCGATGTTAAGGGCGTTACCAAATTAGAAGGCATTACAGATGTTGGCTTCAGTATAGAAGAAGCATCACAACAACAATAACATGGCAAAAAAACAAGCTAAAAAATCGGTTAAAAAAAAGCCGAAAAAACAACAGGATGGTACCAAAAAGCACGTTAAAACTTTTTGGAAACTATTTGGTATAGGAATTTTACTGGTGATTTTGGTTTTCCTCTTTGCTTCTTGGGGATTCTTCGGAAGTCTACCCGATGAAACAAGTCTTGAAAATCCTGAAAAAAACCTTGCAACCGAAATTATCTCAACAGACGGTAAAACCTTAGGTAAATTTTACAAGGAAAACCGAACCCCTGTTAAGTATGAAGAGTTACCAGACCACTTAGTAAATGCATTAATTGCTACCGAAGATGTTCGCTACTATGACCATTCTGGTATTGATGCCAAAGGAACCGTTCGTGCAGCCGTATTTTTAGGGTCAAGGGGTGGTGCCAGTACTATCTCGCAACAATTAGCGAAGCTATTTTTTACCGAACAAGTTTCAGATAACAAACTAGAGCGAGGCCTTCAAAAAATTAAAGAGTGGGTTATTGCCACCCGTTTGGAGCGTCGTTATACTAAAGAGGAAATATTGACCATGTACTTTAACGAGTACGATTTTCTTAACCAAGCCGTAGGTATTGAGTCTGCAGCAAGTATTTATTTCGATAAAAGTCCTTCAGAATTGACCACTGCCGAATCTGCCATGTTGGTTGGGATGTTCAAAAACTCATCTTTATACAACCCTTTGCGCAATCCTGTAGGTGTAAAAAACCGAAGAAATGTGGTTCTCGCTCAAATGGAGAAGTATGACTTCATTACTGAAAGTGTAAAAGATTCACTACAAGCATTACCACTTGAAATAAAATACACACCACAAGGCCATGATGAAGGTATTGCCACGTATTTTAGGGAATATGCCCGTGCTTTTATGGCAGACTGGATTAAGGATAATCCAAAAACAGATGGTTCTCAGTACAATATTTACAGTGATGGTTTAAAAGTGTATACTACGATAGATTCTAAAATGCAAGAATATGCTGAAGAAGCGGTTGATATGCATATGAAAAACCTTCAGAAAGAATTTGACAGTCAAAACGAAAAAAATAAAACAGCACCTTTTAGAGATATTACAGAAGAAGAGACCGATCAAATTATGAAATCGGCCATGCGCCGGAGTGATCGCTGGCGTGAAATGGAGCAACAAGGAAAAAGCAAAGAAGAAATAATCGCAAGTTTTAAAAAGAAAACCCAGATGCGAATCTTTTCTTGGACAGCCGAAAACAATGCAATCGATACCACAATGACCCCTATGGACTCCATTCGGTATTACAAACGATTTTTACGTTCTTCTTTAATGTCTATGACACCACAAACTGGCGAAGTAAAAGCTTGGGTGGGTGGTGTTAATTACAAACATTTTAAGTATGATATGGTGAAGACCGGACAGCGTCAAATAGGCTCAACATTTAAGCCTTTTGTATACGCCACCGCAATAGACCAAATGCATATGTCGCCTTGCGATACATTACCAAACACACAATATACTATTGAAGCCGGAAAGTATGGCTTATTAAAACCCTGGACACCTAGAAATTCAGGAGGGGGTTATGGCGGCATGGTTAGCTTAAAAGAAGCCTTGGCTCGTTCCATCAACACCGTTACAGCCCGTTTAATAGATCGCGTTGGACCAAAACCTGTTATCGAATTGATTTCAAAAATGGGTGTAGAAACTAAAGATATGCCCGCCGCACCATCCATTGCTCTGGGGACACCAGATGTTTCTCTTTATGAAATGGTCGGAGCTTACAGTGTGTTTGCCAATGAAGGTGTTTATGTAAAACCAACACTTATTCAACGAATTGAAGATAAAAATGGAACTGTTTTGTTTCAAAATGTACCTGAAACCAAAGATGTTATTAGTGATGAAACTGCCTATGTAACAGTAAGTTTAATGCAGGGAGTAGTACAATCTGGTTCTGGTAGTAGATTACGAGGCACTTGGCGCGGTGGCCATATGTACAAGAATGTCATTACAGGATATCCATACGATTTTAAAAACCCTATTGCCGGTAAAACTGGAACCACGCAAAATAACAGTGATGGTTGGTTTATGGGCATGGTGCCAAATTTAGTGACCGGCGTTTGGGTTGGTGGTGAAGATAGAGCTGTTCATTTTAGAAATACTTCATACGGGCAAGGAGCTACTATGGCATTGCCTATTTGGGCCATTTATATGAAAAAGTGTTTAGCCGATGAAGAGTTAAATGTATCTGATGAGAACTTTAAACGTCCTTCCCGTTTATCGATTGAAACAGATTGCTCACAATGGAAGGAGGATAACCAAAACATTGAAGATGTCCCCGATGAATTTGACTTCTAAATAAGTCTAAAAAGAATCAAAACCGTTTCAGAACTTGAAACGGTTTTTTTATTTCTAAAAATGGCACTTCCTTCCGAAGGGTTTCTGAAGCAAATTTTGTAATTTTCTGAAAAATTAAAATAATGATCAATAAAACGGTTTCAAACGTTGAAAAAGCTTGTGAAGGCATTAAAGACAGCATGACGTTGATGCTCGGAGGTTTCGGTTTAAGCGGGATTCCTGAGAATGCTATAAATGAATTAGTAAAACGAAACGTTCAAGATGTAACCTGTATATCAAATAATGCAGGAGTAGATGATTTTGGATTGGGCTTGTTATTAAGAAAACATCAGATTAAAAAAATGGTTTCATCCTATGTTGGTGAAAACAAAGAATTTGAACGTCAAATGTTAAGTGGCGAAATGGAAGTGGAATTAATTCCGCAAGGAACACTGGCACAACGTTGCCAAGCTGCACAAAGCGGAATACCAGCTTTTTTCACCCCAGCAGGTTATGGAACCGAAGTCGCCGAAGGAAAAGAAACCCGCGAATTTGATGGTAAAATGCATGTGATGGAACGTGCTTTTAAAGCAGATTTTGCATTTGTAAAAGCCTGGAAAGGTGATGAAGCAGGGAACCTTATTTTTAAAGGAACTGCTAGAAACTTCAATGCAAATATGTGTGGCGCCGCCAAAATAACGGTTGCTGAAGTTGAAGAATTAGTTCCAGCTGGAGAATTGGACCCTAATCAAATACACATTCCAGGAATATTTGTACAGCGCATTTTCCAAGGAAAAGATTATGAAAAAAGAATTGAACAACGAACCGTAAGACCTAAGAAATAATGTCATTATCTAAAGAACAAATAGCACAGCGCATCGCGAAAGAAGTTAAAGACGGGTACTACGTAAACCTTGGTATTGGTATTCCTACCTTGGTTGCCAATTTTGTACGGGACGATATACAAGTAGAATTTCAAAGTGAAAACGGAATTTTGGGAATGGGACCTTTCCCTTTTGAAGGCGAAGAAGACCCAGACTTAATCAATGCCGGAAAACAAACCATTACAGCCCTGCCGGGAGCATCTTTTTTCGACTCTGCGATGAGCTTTTCCATGATTCGTGGTCAGCATGTAGATTTAACCATTTTAGGCTCTATGGAGGTGGCGCAAAACGGAAACATTGCCAACTGGAAAATACCTGGAAAAATGGTAAAAGGAATGGGAGGTGCCATGGATTTAGTTGCATCTGCAGAAAATATTATCGTTGCTATGATGCATACGAACCGTGCAGGAAACTCAAAATTATTGAAAGAATGTACTTTGCCCCTTACAGGTGTGGAATGTGTACGGAAAATTGTCACTAATCTTGCTGTTCTTGAAGTAAAAGACAATGCATTCCATTTATTGGAACGTGCTCCAGGTGTAAGTATAGATGAAATTAAGGAAGCAACTGAAGGCGATTTAATAGTAAATGGTGATATTCCTGAGATGAAATTTTAAAAAAATCTTCTATTACTAAAAATTTGACCGGTGTATAAACATCGGTCTTTTTTTAGTATAAAAATAAGATATTTCCTACTTAAGAATTAAAAATGTTAAAATTTTAAGCTTTTTATCGAATTAATATGTTTTTAATCGATTAAATATGATTTCTTTTTCATATTAGCTATCCCAAATTTGAACAACTAACTAAAAGCTTACTTATGAAAAATTTAATTAACTCCCTTAAGAACACATTTTCATTACTAAAAAATGTGCTCTATGTAGCAAAGAAGGTTTTCTTGCTCATGTAATACTACCAATTGGTAGTTACGGGCTACATAACTTTGCCCCGAATCTGCAATGATTCAAATATTAAACCCGTTCTTTGTGAGGTTAGAACGGGTTTTTTTATTTTTTTCGCTTAAATGCCTTTCGGAATAGCATCAATAAGCTTTTGTGTGTATTCTTTTGATGGATTTGCGTAAATTTCATCTGCATCACCTATTTCTTCTATTCTTCCTTCATTCATTACCAATAACTGATCGGCCATGTATTTTACAACCGCTAAATCATGAGAAATAAAAAGATACGTAAAGCCGAAATCATCTTTCAGTTCATTCAACAAATTTAAAACCTGAGCTTGTACTGAAATATCCAATGCGGAAACTGACTCGTCACAAATAACTAATTTGGGTTCTAAAGCGATGGTTCTAGCAATTCCCACACGTTGCCTCTGCCCACCAGAAAGTTCGTGCGGATATCTATAATAATATGACTCATCTAACCCGACTCGGCTTAATAATTTTTTTGCCTTTTCTTGACGTTCCTTTTTTGATGTACCGATGCCGTGTACTTTCATCGGTTCTATTATAGATTCACCAATTAAAATACGTGGGTTTAAAGACGAATAAGGGTCTTGAAAGATAAGCTGTATCTCTTTGCGTAGTTTTCGTATTTCAGAAGCTTTTAATTGTGTTAACTCTTTCCCGCGATATAAAATATGCCCTTTTGTGGCTTTTTCCAGTTGCAAAATGGTTTTACCCAAGGTTGATTTCCCGCAACCGGACTCACCTACCAAACCCATGGTTTCACCTTCAAAAATGGCAAAGCTTACATCGTTCACAGCTTTCACACTTTGGTTAGGTTTAAAAAAACAAGCATTACTGTAATATTCTTTTTCGAGGTTCTTTACTTCGAGCAAAGGTGTTTTTGTATATATTTTTTTATGTCTTTTCGCACGGGATTGGGAAGTTTCAACTATTGGCACAAAGCTTTTATCTGCAATAGAAGCAATGGTAGGTAGCTTTTCCAGTCGCTTTTCCAAAGTTGGGCGTGAAGCCAATAAGGCTTTAGTGTATTCATCTTTTGGGTTTTTGAATATCTCGATTACGGTTCCCGTTTCTACAATATCACCTTTATACATAACGACCACTCGGTCTGCAATCTCAGAAACCAATGCTAAGTCGTGGGATATAAAAAGTAAGCTCATTCCTGTTTCTTGTTGCAACTCTTTCAACAACAGCAATATTTCTTTTTGAACAGTAACATCCAGTGCTGTTGTGGGCTCATCGGCAATCAACAATTTGGGTTTACAAGCAATAGCCATAGCGATCATAACGCGTTGCATTTGCCCTCCACTTATTTGGTGAGGATACCTATTATAAATTATTTTAGGTTGTGGGAGCTTGACTTTTTCAAATAGGGAAAGGGTTTCTTTTTTTGCTTCGGAAGCTGTGTAATTTAAGTGATGTTGTAAAATTTCTGAAACTTGAAAACCGCATGTTAGGGAAGGATTTAAAGCGCTCATGGGTTCTTGGAAGATCATGGCGATTTCTTTTCCCCGAACCTTCCGAAACTCTTTAGCTCCTATTTCTAAAATGTTTTTATCCTGAAAGTGAACTTCACCTTTTATATGCGTTTGTTTTTCGGGTAATAAACCCATTATCGACATTGCTGTGACCGATTTTCCAGAACCGGATTCGCCAACAACGCCAACGATTTTATTTTCCCGAATTGAAAAAGAAATTTCATGTATTACTTCAACTAAATTGGGTTTTTTTCCACTTTTTAGTTTGGCAGGTCCAAAAGAAATGGAAAGATTGGTGATAGAAAGAAGTAAATCATTGTTCATTGATTCAAATGTACCAATTTTAACTTTATTTCTAATTTTTTCTTATCCTACATAAACAGTAGGGTTTACAGATTTTACCTACAAATTTTAACATTTACAGCCGTGTAGTTTATCGATTAAATTTTGATTTTAATAATATTTTGGGTTAATTCGTGTCAGTTTTTTAACGATTAGTCTGTTTTATTACTATTTATGACGAAAAAATACATTTTTTATAAAACCGCAAATGTCTATAATTCTGTTAAAGATGTAAAGCGTACAATAAAGCAACCACCTCGATTATTTAATACCTCATACTTTTCGCAAAATACGCTTCAGCTTTATCCCCATTTTCCTCTTTTCTTTCTTACACCGCAACTTCGATATTCAATATCAACTATAAAATTTTTGTACCAAGCTTTTTGGTCAAAGTCTAAGATTACTTACGAAAAAACATAATAAAATAAAACGTATTGCCCCACAATACGGTATCCCCACAACTATTTAAAAATTATAAACCTAATTATTAACCCTTAATATTCACTAATTATGAGAAACAATTATAAAGACCTTGCCGTGGCAACGTCATTATTCTTAGCTTCAGTTATTGGTTTTGCACAGGAAAGTCCTAAAAAACCAATACAAAAGCTTAAAGTTTTTAATCAAACCGAAAGTAAAGCTCTTGGCAATTCGCAACAAGTGCTTTCACAACAACTACAACTACCGAAAGGTAATTCCCTTTCCAAAGTTTCAGAAAAAGTAGATGAGCTGGGCTTCATTCATCGCGAATACCAACAGTACTACAACAACGTAAAAGTAGCTTTTAGTTCGAGTAAGATTCACGCTAAAGATGGTTCTATCGTAGCGATGAGTAATAATGTCTTTCGAATTAAAGATGTTTCCACATCCCCTAAACTTAGCAATTCTCAAGCATTAAACAGAGCATTGGCTCACGTTGGAGCTAATAGTTATTTATGGGAAAACAGACAAGAAGCAAATCTTGTTGACAACTATAAAAAGCCTACGGGCGAATTGGTTGTTTTTCCAGCTATTGATAATATTTCAACTACCAATAGATTGGCATATAAGTTTGACATTTATGCTACGGACCCAGTATATCGTGCTGATGTCTATATCGATGCTCAAACAGGAGCTTTTATTATGGAGAACAAACGTATTCACCACGCTAATACACCTGCTACTGGAAGCAGCTTATATAATGGGAGTGTTTCCTTTACGGCAGATAGCAATGGTGGTCAATACCGTTTACGTCAAACCGCAGATGGTAACGGAATACAAACCTATGACTTAAACAATGGTACCAACTACAACAATGCAAGTGATATTACCAGTAGTAGTACTACTTTTAATGGTAATGCAACTGGAGTTCAAGCACATTGGGGAGCTGAGCAGACTCACAAGTACTTTTTTCAGAATCACAACAGGAATTCTTACAATGGCTCTGGAGCTGTAATTCGCTCATATGTAAGCTACTCGACAAATTATGTAAATGCTTTTTGGGATGGTAGTCGTATGACGTATGGTGATGGTGATGGAGTAAATTACGGTCCTTTAGTTTCACTAGATATTGTTGGACATGAAATTGCTCATGGTGTTACTGAATATTCAGCTAACTTAGTATACAGTTATGAATCTGGAGCATTAAATGAATCATTCTCTGATATTTTTGGGGAATCAATTGAAAATTTTGCCCAAGGAAACAATGATTGGCTTATGGGTGATCATATAGGTGCTGGCGGAAGTGGTGGCGCTTTACGTTCTATGAGTAATCCAAATGCTTACAACCAACCAGACACCTATTTAGGAACAAACTGGTATTCAGGTTCTGGAGATAATGGTGGTGTTCACTACAACTCTGGAGTACAAAACTTTTGGTTTTACCTGCTAAGTGTAGGTGGTAATGGAACCAATGATAATGGAGATAGCTACAGTGTTTCAGCAATTGGAATGGACACCGCAGCTTCTATTGCATATAGAAATTTAGCTGTTTATTTAAATTCAAACTCTCAATACGACGATGCTAGAGCAGGCGCTATTCAAGCAGCCATAGATCTTTATGGGGCTGGAAGTGCTGAAGAAATTGCCGTCACCAATGCTTGGCATGCGGTAGGAGTTGGTGCTGCTTATGATGGTGGAAACCCACCTCCACCAGACGATTGTGTAACTGGTGATGTGAATTTATCAATTACATTTGATAACTATCCAGAAGAAACAGCTTGGACATTAAAAGATGGCTCAGGAGCTACTATAGATTCTGAAAGCTATTCAAGTTCTAATGCTGACGGTTCTACTGTGAACGTTACCTTCTCAGGCTTAGCTGTAGATGACTACACGTTTACCATTACAGATTCATACGGAGATGGTATTTGCTGTTCCTACGGAAATGGTTCTTATACATTATCAACAGATGACGGAACGATTGTTTCTGGAGGTGATTTTGGAAGTTCTGAAACCACTCAATTTTGTATTGAAGGCGGAGGAAGTGGTGCCGATACGGAAGCGCCAACTGCTCCAACAGGTTTAACAGCCTCTAACATTACTGAAACTACAGCAGACCTTTCCTGGAATGCTTCTTCAGATAATGTAGGTGTAACAGAATATGAAGTATTTCAAGGTGCTTCTTCATTAGGAACAACAGTAAACACATCGGCTCAAATCACTGGGTTAGTTGCTAATACCAGCTATACCTTTAGTGTAAAAGCTAAAGATGCCGCCGGGAATGTTTCAGGAGCATCCAACAGTGTAAACGTAACGACTGTTTCGCCTTCAAATGTTGACTATTGTGACTCACAAGGAAACAATTCTTCATATGAATGGATTGATTTAGTTCAATTGAATAATTTGAACAACGTAACCGGAAACAATGGTGGCTATGCAGATTTTACAAGTATGTCTGCAAATGTCCCTTATGGTTCAAATACAATATATATTAGCGCTGGTTTCTCTAGTTCTAGCTACAGAGAATATTGGAAAATTTGGATTGATTATGACCAAGATGGGGTTTTTGAAACTAATGAAGCGGTAGTTAGCGGTTCGTCTACAAGTAGCGGAACCTTAAATGCCAGTTTCTCAGTACCAACCTCAGCTATTTCGGGACCTACAAGAATGCGTGTTTCTATGAAGTATAATAGTGCGCAAGGAGCTTGTGAGTCGTTTACGTATGGTGAAGTAGAAGATTATACGGTAAATATTGGTCAAACTGCCTATACTGTAGGTGGCAATGATGATGGTCAAGCATTAGGTACTGCCGGAGCAGCATTTGGTATCAATGTATATCCTAACCCGGCGAACAGTATTTTAAATGTTGAGCTATTGGATAATAGAGAAGCTACATATGCAATTTATAACGTACTTGGTCAACAAGTATTAAACGGTTCTATAAACAGAACTGCAACCATCAACGTTGGCACACTTTCTAACGGTCTGTATCTTGTTAAGATCAATGACGGACAGAAAGAACTGGTAGAACGATTTATTAAAGAGTAGAGTTTAATTAGTTAGTTTATTTCTTATACCAGAATGAAGAAAATCCCCACTCTTAATTGAGTGGGGGTTTTTCTTTGAGATTGAACTCGAAAAATTAAGTTGTAGATAAAGAGGCTGAGCGTTTTTTGTTTTTTAACATGATACAGCATTATCGCCTCTGTAACTTTAAACAAAAGAATTTATCGAAACTACCGAAACCGAAAATAAAACAGGAAACCTGACAACACTTAAGCCTAGGTAGTCAAGCCCGAAACATATTTGTTTTTTGTGATTTCCCGTTTGGTTTAATTATTGCTATATTCCCTTTGTAAAAACAATTCATGAAAATCTTTAGGCACTCGTTGCGCAACCGTATTTTCTTTTCCATGCTTTTATTGGTTGTGGGGGCATCTATATTAATTGCTTTGGTAACGGTGTATCAATACCAGGAAGAGGCAAAGGACTATCATCGCGATCGATTAGAGCGTAAAGAAACTGCCATTCGTGAAAATATAAATTACGTTTTAAAAGAAACAACCTACCCGGTTGAAACGGATAAAATTCCGCTGATTTTTAAAGATGAAATCTATGAAATCAAAGAAATTCACAACCTTGAAATTTATCTATACGATCTTGAGGGAAAACTTCTAAAATCATCTAAAGCATCTTTTTTAAAAGATACATCCAATCAAAAAATGCCAGATTACGCATTAAATGAGTTACGAAATTCATCCAATAAACATTATGTAAAAAACTTTACTGAGGATGGACAGGAGTTTCAGTCTTCTTATTCATACATAACCGATAATTACTTTAAACCCTTAGCAATACTCAACCTTCCCTATATTGAAGATGATGGGTTTATAAAAAAAGAACTGAAACAAAACTTAAGTCGGTTAGGAATGGCATATTTACTAATGCTATTGATAGCGATTGCTTTGGCCTATTTCCTATCAAAATACATTACAAAGTCATTAAATACAATTAGTGAAAAGATAACCGAAACCCGGTTGAACAAGCGCAATCAAAAAATATTGATTGATACCACTACTGAAGAAATTTCAACACTAGTAAACGCTTATAATGGTATGATTGAAGAACTGGAAAATAGTGCAGCTCAATTAGCAACCAGTGAGCGTGAGGCTGCTTGGCGTGAAATGGCAAAACAAGTAGCACATGAAATTAAAAACCCGTTGACGCCCATGCGATTAACAGTGCAGAGTTTTCAGCGTAAGTTTAATCAAAACGATCCTAACATAGAAGAGCGGTTGGATGAATACAGTAAAACCCTCATTCAGCAAATCGATACGATGAGTTCCATAGCTGAAGCATTTTCAAACTATGCAAAAATGCCCGCTCAGCAAGATGAAACACTCAATGTGGTGAAAATAACTAAGCTGGCACTCGATATTTTTAATGAGGATTACATTGAGTTTCATTCCGAAGAAGAAGAGATCATCGCCAAGTTTGATCGTACCCAGCTAATTAGAGTAGTGACTAATCTTGTTAAGAACAGTATTCAAGCTATTGAGCAAGCAAAGCCAGAAACACCACTCATTAAAGTTATTGTGTCTGCTGTAGATAAATATGTTTCAATAAGCATTTGTGACAATGGTTTGGGAATTTCAGAAAACAATAAAGAAAAAGTTTTTGAGCCAAAGTTCACAACCAAATCCAGCGGCATGGGATTAGGTTTGGCTATGGTGAAAAATATTGTAGAAACCTATGGAGGTACAATAAACTTAAAATCTGAAGAGGGGAAAGGTGCTACATTTACCGTTCGGTTTAAGAGACAGTTATAGGCAATTTCGTATTTTTACATTAATAAAAAATATAGACTATGAGTTTCGATAATATTACCTACCAATATGATAATGGTATTACTACTATAACCATTGATCGTCCTAAAAAACTAAATGCCCTTAATAGGGACACCATTCAAGAGCTTCACGAAGCTTTTAAGAAAGCTGAAGATGATTTTAACACTAAAGTAATCATCATTACAGGGAATGGTGAAAAAGCATTTGTTGCGGGAGCTGATATAAGTGAATTTGCTGGGTATTCAGTAGTGCAAGGAGAGCAATTGGCAGCAAAAGGTCAAGCCAAATTGTTCGATTTTGTAGCGCATCTTTCCACACCCGTTATTGCAGTGGTCAATGGCTTTGCTTTAGGTGGCGGGCTGGAATTGGCAATGGCGGCACATTTCAGAATTGCTAGTGATAATGCTAAAATGGGACTTCCTGAAGTTTCATTAGGAGTTATTCCTGGTTATGGTGGTACGCAACGTTTGCCACAGTTGGTAGGAAAAGGCCGTGCTATGGAAATGATTATGACTGCTGGTATGATAGATGCTAACCAAGCGCTAAGCTATGGTTTGGTGAATCATATGGTTGAGCAACATGAACTGTTAGCTCTTTGCGAAAAAATAGCAGTTAAGATTATGCGAAATTCTTCAGTTGCCATTGGTAAAGCTATAAAAGCAATTAATGCCAATTATAAAGACGGAAAGGATGGTTATAAGGTAGAAATTAGGCAATTTGGAAAATGCTTTGATACTGAAGACTTTACTGAAGGTACTACAGCATTCTTAGAGAAACGCCAAGCTGTTTTCCCAGGGAAGTAGCTTACAGCTTATAGTAAGCCAGAGTCTGAGTTCTCCAATCTAAAAAAATAGAACAAGATGCCTATGAACTCATAAAACATGCTTCCAGCCTGAATATAGATAAAAAAACGGGCATTATTATATGAAGACACAACACTAGAAAGGAGCGTATTATTATCAATTACAATTTATATAACTTTTGCATGTGTCTGTAGATTTAGTACGTTATAAGGGTATTGAGGCTAATAGTCAGAAAAAACATCACAATTATAATTTCAGTTTACAGCACATAATTAAACAATCAGTTTAAAAATCGTTGAAATACATTTTTATTTAACATTTTCGTAATCGCTTTGGTTCGATGTTCTTGCTGAAGGCACAACAGCCTTTTTAGAATAACATAAGGCAAATTTTACTTGGAAGTAATTATTCTAAGTTTTATTTAAGACAAAATATTGACGTTCGCGCTTAATTATTATTTTATCTACAAATTTATATAAGTAGTAAATTGGTACTATTAAAATTAAGCTTACTATTAATAATGGACTCATTATTAGTAACTGAAATTTATATATTTTCCACATAAGATTTTGGGTTTATTATTCTGCAAAGCTATTGATATTAGCAACTATTAAAAACATTAATTTTAGTCTAACAGTATACTGTATTTATTATTAGATTTTTTATACTCTCGGTTTTATACCCTTTGAAAGGGTTTTCAGTTTTTAATTATAAATAGAGTCTTTGGCTCCCAACCGTCTCTATTGTTATTAATTTCATAGTATGATTCTAAATAAAAACTAATATTTAAACAACAATTTATATTCTAAAATTTTCGACAAACGTTCTCTCATTAGACTTAATTATGGCTGTGTAATTTCCACGTAGCGTTTCATCCAGTTTGTAAACACGGTTTAAGATTTCCTTTCCTTTTATATTATCTGTATATATAAGCTCGTTTTGGTAATACAGTTCTACTGTCATTTCATCTGTATCTAAAGCTAATTTTGAAATCAAGACTCTAGAGTCTTCTACCCTAAATACAGGTTTAAAAATTTTTTCAGTAGAGTCTTTAAGAAGTTTGGCAATGTGATTTTTAATAACAATAGAATAGATTTCAATTACAAAATCTTTATTTACCTCAATGGTGTAAATCCCGTTTTCGAGCTGCACGAAATCGAAAAGACTTGTTGGATTTCCGTTATAGTTTATGCGTCCACTATAAATAACTTGACCTTTGGCATTAGAAACAGAAATATGGTTTCTTTTTGTTATGGTATTATTAGTAGACTCAACTTTTAATGTCTCGTTTGCGTAGCCTGTGTATGTTACTAACATCAATACTGCTACTAAAATTTTTCTTAATATTGTTTTCATTTTTTTCATTTTTTTGGGGTAATACTGAGATTTGAAAGTATCCTTTTAATTATATTTTGTTTAGTTATTAAATGAACACGTTTTTCAATTTTTCAGTTTCACATGATTTAACACTGCAAATGTATCTCAGCTTTAGCTTTTAGAAAACAACGATTTTGGCATATTTATATGTGTAATTAACTCATTAAGTATATTAAAAACAATATTGAGTTAAAATAGAGCACATTTTTGGTAATTATATATAGGTTTATATTTTAATAACTCACAATCTTGCAG
>DEXR01000013.1:891-2236 GCA_002364245.1 Flavobacteriaceae bacterium UBA3179 | reverse complement strand
ATTGTGATGAATACTAAAAGGCTTAATTTGGAAAAGATAAGTGTTGAATTTCGGTGTTCTATTTTAGCAAGAAATTATAAAACAGGTGTTTATAAAAGTGATACTAGGCCATTTTGGTGTTTTCGTTCTGAAATAGGTTGGTATATGTCAATAGAAAGTAAGGAATGCGTTATATAAGAAATCATTTATCTTATTTTAATAACGGCGACCCATTTTAAAAAAGCTCCAAATTACCTTATTTTTTTTTGCAGTTTGTTTATTTGAACGTTCTAAAAAAAGGATACGCTTTGGTATAAATACTGAGAAAAAGATTGGATAAGGAAAGCGATGTCTGATCGAGCGTAAGACGCTTAAATAAATGTTAATTTTGAGAGCGCATGTAGTGTTAAAGATAAATAGCTAAAAACAGCAATTAGTTTTTAAAATTGAGATGATTGAAGTACATTAAAATTAAAATACTACTTATAATTAACACGTCTTTCCACTACGAGTGTAAAACAAATTAACTGAAACTATTTAACAAAAAAAGTAGGCAAATAGCCTACTCAATGTAACAAACTTAAAGTTTAAAGGATTTTTTGTATGTTCTCCCAGTCGTTGTTTTTAGTACGATTGCGTAATAACCAGATACATCTTCGTTTAACGCGTATACGCGACTAAATATGATGCCATTATTAGTAGACTCAGAATGGATTAAATCATTATCAAAGTAAACTTTTATACTTAAAGGACCTTTTTCATTTAGATTTAATTTAGAGATAAAAAGTTTGTTGTCCTCAGTTCTAAACGACGGCTTATAAACCGTATGATCCGTATTCTTAATAAAAGTTAGCATCCCAGAAGTTACAGCGAACGTTTTAATATTAATTTCAAAATCTTTATTGAGCTCAACAGTGTATAATCCATCTGTTAAACTTGCTAAATCATAGTTAGTTGTATAATCACCAGCTTTATTAACAATCTCCGTATAAATTGTCTTTCCAGAGTTATTTTTAATACTGAAGTGATGTCCTTTTTTTACATTATCAAAATGTAATTCTTTAGGGTAAAAAGTAGCTTCATTTAATTTTAAGTTGGCGTAACTTGTTACTGTTCCTAGCATTAAAGTGGATACTAAAATTTGTTTAAATAGTGTTTTCATAATAATTCAAGTTAATTAATTAATAGTACAAATGTATACCGTATTCTAATTCTAGAAAACAACAGTTTTGTCATATATATGTGCGCAATTAACCGCACAGCCCTATTAAAGAGTATATTGGGTTAATATAGAGTATATTATTGGTAATTTTACATATGTTTTAAAATCAAATAGATTTAAATTTGTAGTATTAAACTTGATATG
>DEXR01000013.1:0-763 GCA_002364245.1 Flavobacteriaceae bacterium UBA3179 | reverse complement strand
AGAAAAGATCAGTCCAGAATTTGGAAGCTCCATGCGCGTAGTGAAGAATGATGCTTATATAGGGGAGAAGAAACCCTTTTGGCATTTCCACCCAGAAATTGAGTTGGTTTACGTTAATAGAGGAAAAGGAAAAAGACATATAGGCAACCACTTATCTTACTTTAATAACAGCCAACTGTTGCTTATAGGATCTAATTTGCCACATAATGGATTTACGGACAGACTTACGGTCAATGGTACTGAAACCATTGTACAATTTAGATCTGAGTTCTTAGGGAATCATTTTTTTGATATACCAGAGATGGAAGGGATAAGTAATTTATTTGAACGTGCTAGGAGTGGTATCTTATTCGGAGTTAAGACAAAAAAGAAGATAGGTCAGAAAATTGAAAAGCTGTCTGAAAAAGAAGGCTTTAAAAAGATACTAGTATTACTTGATATTTTACATGGCCTCGCAAAGGCTGAGGATTATATCATATTAAACGCAGATGGTTTTGTATTTGAGACCGAACCTCAGGATAGTGCTAAAGTCGATGTGATTTTTAAGCATATTAATCAAAACTTTCAAGAACATATTAGCTTAGATGAGATTGCAGACAAGGTTAGCATGACGGTTCCTGCGTTTTGCCGTTATTTTAAAAAGGTAACAGGTAAAACATTTACGAAACTGGTTAACGAATATAGAGTCGTGCACGCAACTAAACTTTTATCCGAAAGCCAAATGAGTATTACGGATATATGTTTTGAATGTGGATTTAATAAT
>DEXR01000029.1:78554-78961 GCA_002364245.1 Flavobacteriaceae bacterium UBA3179 | reverse complement strand
GCATATAAACCAGATTGATCCATATATGGCACTTTCCCCATACGGATTACAACATGTTTAGCTGTATTTGGAATTTGCTCTGATAAAAGTTGGAAGTCTGACGTATAACCAAAAAACAATGGTCCTTCCAGTCTTTTGATAAATACCTCTTCACGAAATTTATTTGGAAATTCTATCTCATCTTTCCAAGGTAAAGCTAACTCGTCTGCATTGTCCAACGGTACTACTTTAGATTGATCTGCCGTAAGGTCTCCCATTTTCTTCATAAAGATAATAGAAGCCAAAATAAGGCCAATACCTACTGCATATACTAAATTCCAGAATACAGATAGTATTAAAACTACCATCATCACAGCAATTTCACTTTTCTGCATCTTAGGGATTGCTTTCAATCCTTTATAATCCAT
>DEXR01000029.1:16479-78412 GCA_002364245.1 Flavobacteriaceae bacterium UBA3179 | reverse complement strand
TATACCAACGGTAATTAATATACCCGCCAATACAGCTGCCGGAATTTGTGATGCAACCGGCCCTAATGCTAATAATATCACTAAAAGCAATATTGCAGCAATCATACCTGAAAGTCGTGTTGTACCCCCAGACTTAATATTTACAACGGTACGAATGGTCGCTCCTGCACCTGGAATACCACCAAAAATAGCAGCAACACTATTACCAATACCTTGTCCTACCAATTCTTTATTGGGTTTGTGCTTAGTCTTGGTCATGTTATCAGCCACAACAGAGGTTAATAGCGAGTCGATTGCCCCTAAAAACGCCAATGTTATGGCACTGAACACATAGGGGGAAATTTTTCCTATACTGAAACTTGCGAACATATCAAGGTTAGGTATTGGGAAACCACCTGGTATCTGTTCAATAGGACGATATTCAAGATTTAAAAAATAAGCTCCTGCCGAAACAACCAACAGTGCCACCAAAGTACTGGGCACGACCGTTGTTATACGCTTAAATCCATAAATAATAAAAATGGTCAATGCAGCCAAAGCAAATTCCAGCCAACTTATACTACTAATTGCCCTAGGAAGTGACTTTATAGCTCCTAAAACTCCTGAACTCTCTGATTTAGCAAGTGTGGTCGCTTCTTTGGTAATTTCAGATTCAGTTATTTCTTCGGCTCTGTTTATTGTTTCTTTGAAGTCTTCTAAAACTAAAATGCCTTCTCCAGCTTCATCTTTTAAGATTTTATCCAATAAGACTTCCTCAGCTTGAGGCTTAAATTCAGTTATAAATTCAGTATCGTCTTCAGTATAATACCCTAACATGGGTAATATTTGCGTAATTAATATAATAACCCCAATAGCGGTCATAAAACCAGAAACAACGGGATACGGTATATAGCGAATATATTTACCAATACCTACGACCCCCATCACAACCTGGATCAATCCAGCCAATAAGAAGACTAATAAAATATAAGGAAGAGCTTGTTCTACACTTCCATTATTTGCAGTTACAATACCTGCAATAACAACCATGGAAACAGCTGTCATAGGCGCAGTTGGTCCCGAAATCTGCGTGTTAGTACCTCCAAAAAGGGAAGCAAAAAAACAGATCATAATGGCACCGTACAATCCGGCGTCAGGACCTAAACCTGACTGAACACCAAAGGCAAGTGCCAGAGGTAACGCCACAATCCCTGCGGTTATACCACCAAAGAGATTGCCTTTAAAATTTGTAAATATTCCTTTAAACATAGTTTATTTTTTTAGTTGTAAAATGATACTTCACCTGTACTTACATTATACATAGCACCAACAATTTTTATCTCTCCATTTTTTTCCATTTCAGTTAAAAGTGGGCTTTGTTTACGCATGTTATCCAGTGTATGGTGAACATTTGTTTTAGACACTTCATTTACGAAATCTGTATTGCTTGAGGTTCTTTGTGAAGCATCTTTTGGCTCTTCTACAGCTGCAACAGCTGGTTTTATTTTAGAAACCAAACTAGTTATGTTTCCTAATTCAACGTTATCACACGCCCCTTTAACAGCTCCACAAGCCGTATGGCCCAATACTACAACTAATTTTGATCCAGCTACTTTACAACCGTACTCAATACTTCCTAAAATATCTTCATCAACAATGTTTCCTGCCACACGTGCGCTAAATACATCGCCAATTCCTTGGTCGAATACTATTTCAGCTGGAACACGAGAGTCTATACAACTTAAAATTACTGCATAAGGATATTGACCCCCTTGAGTATCTTTAACTTGTTCTAATAGATCTCTGTCGGCTTTAGAATTGTTAATAAAACGCTTATTTCCTTCTTTTAAAAGTTCTAATGATTTGTCAGGAGTTAAATTTGCTTGTGTTTCTTTTGTATGTGCTTTCATTTTTTTGAAATTTTAGATAATTATAATAGTGTATAAAGCTACAACCTGTAGCATTATACTGTATCTATCAAAAATAGATAGAAAAGTGTTTTTAAAAATTAATTTGATTTGTTAGGACAAAACCCGTTCAGGAGGTGGCAAAAGGGTTTCATGGTAAACTGGTTTCCATGTTTCTAAATATGGAAACAAGATTCTTTGTTTCAACTCAGTTAATAATGAAAAATCTAGAATCAAGTTTTTTTCTGGAGCGTTGTTTTGCTTTGGGCCAACTTTAAAGCCGTCGGTATTTTCTTCTTCGTTCATCGAAAAATAGGAGGTCATATCCACGTCAATATCTACTATAGACACCACCACTGGCATTAATAGAAAAGACGAAAAGATTAATAAAAAGAAAATACTCTTTAACCTCAATACGCGTTATTTTTCAAGAAATACAAAAATAGTATTTTAGAGATAAATTCCTGTTAACTATTTATTAAATCTAAAGCTGTTTTAAGTCATTAACAGGCATCCAACCGTCTTTTCCGTCAGCTAGTTCAATACGAACCCAATCTTGATCACGCCCAATAATCTGTACTTTAGTACCTTCATGAAGCTCAAAAGCAGATTCGCTACCCATATTGGGCTCACTTTTAACTTCGGTATTTTCTGCAAAAATTATCGCAGGTTGGTTTTTATTGAAATCTGAATACGTTTTAAAAGCCATTACCAAAGCTAGCAAGCACACTACTGCCGAAAGTATAGAGATAGTAAAACAAATCCGTTTTTTTGTTTCGGAAATAGAGAACCAATACAACAAAAAGAGCAAGACAAATAAAACAACGCCTATAACCGAAACAATTGCCCAGCCGTTATATGTAAAAACGCCTGAAAAATTTTTATACCATCTTGAAAACACGGTTTTTGGAAGAGGCTCGATTACGTCAATTCGGGCGTTTTGAGCAAAAGCAAGGTTTGTTTTTATATCATCATCATTAGGATCTAATTGAAGCGCTTTTTCGTAATAATAAATACTAGGTCCAATGTTGTTTAGTTTATAATTGGCATTGCCAAGATTAAAGTACAACTCGGCCGATTGCTGGCCGTTATCCAGTATTTTTTTCCAATTGGTAACAGCTTCGCTAAATTTAGCGTTTTTATAATTTTCTTTCCCTTGCTCAAACAGGGCTTCATTTTGGGCAACACCCAAAACCGAAACCAACAGCATACCAAGTATCAATAGCTTTTTCATCATTCGGGGTATTGAATTTGTTTGTCAATATTCGCAATAACCGAAACAGCTTTGTTGTAATCTTCTTTAATAGTTACGGTCGAGGTTGGTGTGTAACGTGCAAACTCACAACTTTTAAGCAAGGTTATAAACTCAGTAACAGTTTGTGGCTCAACACTTCTTTCAGAAAGAAGCGTCGCAATGCGTTCTTTACTGAAGTCTGACGTTTCGATGTTCAATTTTGCTCTTAAGTAATTGTGTAAAGCTCTTTCTAAAGATTCATAGAAAACCGCTTTATTGCTCATCTGCTTTTTAGCTTCGCTCAAGTATTTTTTAGCAAGTTTATTTGCCCTGCGTAAGCGATTTCCTTGCACATCGGCCAATCGTTGTTGTCGTTTTCTTCCTGCTAAAATAAATATTGGGATTAACAACAACGGACCGCCAAGCAATGACCAAAATAGCTTAGATTTAAAGAAATTCTCACTAGCGATAGGTTGTAAATCGGTATCCAGCTTGATATATTTAAATTGGTCTTTATCTAATACCACTTGTTGTTTTTCTGAAGTTTCATCGTTTGTAGAAGCTGTAACCGGACCGCTTTCTACATTAATTACTATTTCATCTGAAGAAAGGGTTTTATAGGTTTCAGTCTTCGGGTCAAAATATGAAAACGTAAGTGGCCTAATTGGGTAATTCCCTTTAAATTGAGGAACAACCGTATATTTTTCGGTTACTGAACCATTCATTCCGCTTCGGGTAGTGCGCACCTTTTCTGAACGTTCTGGTTCGTACACTTCTAATGAACTTGGTAAAGTTACACTAGGTAATTCGAACAACTTTAGGTTTCCGTTTCCTGAAATAGTTGTCGTTAACTCTAATGATTCGTTTGCATCTAAAGTGTTTTTATTTACTGAAACATCAAAATCAAAGTTCCCTACTGCTCCTGCAAAATCATCAGGTTTTCCTTGTACAGGTAGTGGTTTTACGTTGATATTTCTTTTTCCTGCTGAAATGGTTTTATTAACTCGCGTGGTAACTCTCCTTCCGAAGAAATCACGACGGTTGGTAGGCACATCGATAGGAACATCTAAGGTTAGTGGCTCTATCTCTAACTCTCCGGTTTTTTGAGGGTATAATACAGTAGTCCTTAATACTACATAACGATAATCTTCACCTTGATATTTGCCTTCATAAACTTTAAAATTTCCTTGGTTGTCAATATTCTGACTCCAGAAATCAGCAAATTTCGGCGTATCAATTTCACGCCAGCTACTGGTAATACTAACATCATGCGAAACGTAAAGCTTGTACACAACGCTAATCGCTTCGTTTAAATAGGGGCTGTTATTGGAAACCTCAGCCACCAAATGAACTTTTTCGCTGGCTACATAATCGGCATTGTTACCATCTTGCGGTTGTGAAACAGCAGCTGTAACTTGAACTTGAATAGGCAAACTTTTATAAATTTCACCTTCAATTTCTATGGTTGCTTGTCCAATAGTGAACTTTCCTTGTGATTGTGGTGACAGAAAATAGGAATACGTTTTACTGTAACTACGTTTTCCATTTATATAAGAATTGCTAATCGCTTGATTTGGTCCACCCACCACACGGAAGCCATTAAAATCTGGCGGATTGAAATTGTCGCCGTCTTGGTTCATTTCAAAATCTACACGTAATCGCTCGTTTATACCAAGCCGCTTTTTGCTGACTTTGGCATCGAAAGTAACCTGCGCATACGTTGCATTACTGCACAGCGTAAAAAGTAGTATGTAAAGAATGTATTTCAGTTTCATCATCTACCAATCTTTATCCGACTTTATTTTAGCGCCTTTTTGTTTTTCGGCATTCATTTTATCCTGAACTTTCTTTTCTTCATTGTTCATCGCCTCTAACAAGCTTTTTACTTGTTGTGGTGACAATTGACCAGGAACAGGCTGTTTTTGTTCTTGTTGGGGTTTATCACCCTTTCCTTGATCTTTGTCTTTAGGTTCGTCAGGTTTTCCTTTATCTTCTTTATCATCTCCTTCTTTTTTATCATCCTGCTTGTCACCTTCATCTTTTTCTTCTTTTTCGTCCCCTTTATCGCCTTCTTCGCTTTTATCGTCTTGGTTTTGTTGATCCTTATTATCTTTTTGATCTTTATTGTCTTCGTTTTTGTCGTTTTTATCATCATCGCCTCCATCACCTTGTGGTGGATTTTTCTCTAACATTTCTTTTGCCAAAGCTAAATTATAACGGGTTTCATCGTCTGTTGGATTATTTCGAAGTGCATTTTTATATGCCTCAACAGCGTCTTGATATTTTTTTTGGTTCATAAATACATTCCCCAAATTATGAAATGCTTTATGTTTTTCGGCTTTTGAAGTGGCTACCGAAGCCGCTTGCTTATACCGCAACATAGCTTCGCTACTTTTACTTTTATTGTAATACGCATTACCTAAATTATACTTAGGGATTTCGCTTCCTGGGTTTAATGAAATGGCTTTTCGATAATCGGCTTCGGCAATTGGAAAGTTTTCGTCTTGCAATTCTAAACTTGCATTGCTCATCAACTCCTTAGATTGTCGTATTTCCTTTTTCTGAAGTTTTGATTGTTCGTTATTTGAAGTTTGAGAAATCGCTTCAGAAGAAACACCAATAATTAGAACCACTAAAAATAGTAGCTTAGTATATGCTTTTATTTCAGAAATATTCGTTTTCATATTATTTGTCTCCTTCATTAAATAAGTTGAGTCTTTTTACCCAAGCTGTTTTTCGATCTAATAATAACACATCTAATACCAACAAAAATAATGCCCCACCTAAAAACCATTGAAATTGATCTTTAAAATCGGTGAATTGTTTGGCTTCAAACTCCTTTTTGTCCATTCCATTCAAGATAGCTGTCACAGTGTCAACTACTTCTTTGGTATTGCTGCCGTCAATATATTCGCCATTTGCCTCTTCTGCTATTTGTTTTAAGGTTTCTTCACCTAAACGGGTAATTACTTGCTCATTGTTTTGGTCACGCTTGTAATACTGAAGAATACCATTTCGTTTTATCGGGATAGGACCACCTTGTACAGTACCCACACCTATAGTATAAATTTTTATGCCTTCGTTGGCGGCTTCTTCAGCAATTGCCGCTACATTCCCTTCATGGTCTTCCCCATCTGAAATAATAAACAACACTCTGTTGGTTTGTTCCTCATCATTGTAATAAGTTTTCGCCATTTGGATAGCTTCGTTAATTGCTGTTCCTTGAGATGAAACCATATCGGTACTCATTCCGTTTAAAAACAACTTAGCGGAAGAAAAGTCAGTGGTTATAGGTACTTGCGGAAAAGCACTACCCGCATAACCAATAATACCAATGCGATCGCCGGCTAAGCTGTTAATAATCTGTGCAACCAATTGTTTTGATTTCTCCAATCGGTTAGGGGCTATATCTTCGGCCAGCATACTTTTTGAAACATCTAATGCAAACACCACATCTACGCCTTCACGCTTTACCGTTTCTAGCTTCGTACCTATTTTTGGATTCACCATGGCAATACTTATACATGCAATTGCTAAACAAATGACCAATACTTTTAAAGTTGATTTAAAAACCGATTGATTGGGACTCAATTTCTTCAATAGTTGTTTGTCTGCAAATTTCTTTTGGGTATGTTTTTTCCAAGCCAATACCAATAGAAATAGTACGACCACTGCTGGAATAGCAAACAATACGTAAAAATATATGGGTTGTTCTAATTGGTACATATTCATATCCTACGCAGGTAGGAATTTTTAATTTTTAAATAAAACTTCTAAACACTGTATAACGAAGCAATAGTTCTATCAATAATAACCCTAATGCTAGAAATACTAAAGGACGAAACATTTCTTCGTAATTGGTGTATTTAAATTCTTCTATATCTGTTTTTTCGAGTTTATTTATTTCATCATAAATTTCATTCAACTTCGTGGTACTCGTGGCTCTAAAATATTGTCCTCCGGTGGTTTGGGCTATTTCTTTCAATAATTCTTCATCAATTTCAACCTGTATGCTTCCGTATTGGAAACTACCATCTGGACGTAAACCAATGGGCGACATAGCCAGTCCATTACTTCCCAGACCTATAGTATATACTTTAATACCAAACTCCGCCGCTAATTCACTCGCTATTTTTGGATCTATAAAACCGCTGTTGTTTACACCATCAGTCAATAAAATAATTACCTTACTTTTTGCACGGCTATCTTTTAACCGGTTAACAGCTGTACCCAACCCCATCCCTATTGCGGTTCCACCTTCAATCACCGTGTTGTATTTCATATCCTTTAAAGATGATAATACAACTGTTTTATCACTGGTTAAAGGTGTTTTTGTAAAACTTTCACCAGCATATTCTACCAAACCAATACGATCGTTAGGTCGCGCTTGTATAAAACGAGCCGCCACAGACTTTAAGGCTTCTAGTCGATTCGGTTTTAAATCGCGTGCTAACATACTTGCTGAAACATCCATTGCCATAACAATATCTATTCCTTTTGTTTTTTTAACACGGGTAGATTCGTCCACGGTTCTAGGACGTGCTAAGGCAACAATTATAGCTGCCAAGGCCAATAAGCGTAAGGCAAACAATAAAGGTTTCAGTCTTGCTAACCAGTTTTTCCCAGTTTTAAATCCTTTTACACTTGAAATTTTTAAGGTAGCATTTTGTTTATTTCGTTTCCATAGATACCATAGCAACAGCACTGGAAGTACTAGTAACAACCAGAAAAAAATAGGGTTTACAAATTCAAAATTTTCAAACATTATTTTTCTGAAATTTCAAGTTCTACGGAATTTATAATTCTGTCTTTTACATCTTCAGCAAAACGACCATCGTCTTCTTGATACACCACTAAAACTTGCTGTACTCCGCCTTTTTGAGCAAATAATAATAACTCGTAGTTACTAGCTTTTTTCAATACTTTATCATCTGATACCTGCACGTTAAATTTACCATAAGCTTTTAAACCAGTGATGCCTTTTTGGGTTTCAAAGCTTTCACGCTTTACCAACATATTTTTAGCACCTCTTTTTTCAAGGTTTGTTAAGGCTTCGTTCATTAATCCTTCTAAATCTGCTTCGGCTTGTCCTTTTTGTTGCCCTTGTGTGGATTGTTTGAGCATCGTTGTATTTAACCAAACGTATAGTGGATCGGTTATTTCGCCTTCCGTAAATACGCTTGCATTGGCCACGCGCATATTTTGTGATTCGGGTACTTCTATATCGGTCCGAACTAAAACTTCTGGGGTTTCTATGATGATAGCTGGATCTCCATATTCACTCTTTATCCAACGGTTTTCGGACAACTCACGTATTTCGTTACCAATTACAAAGTCTTTAAGGTTGTCAAATCCTTTTACACCTCCATAAACAGCACCGGCAATAAGAGCAACCACCAATAGACCCAAAGCGCCATATGCCCATTTTTTACGGACACGTTTTTTCCGTTGTGCTTCTTGGTATTCGGCATTTTCTTGAAGTTCTTCTTCGGTTGGTTCTGGGATTACCTCTTTGGTTTCGTTTATAATTTCCTCAATGGTTTTCCGGTCAGACGATGCTTGTCCTTCGGCTTGGTACATTTTGGCAAATTTTACCAAATCGGCTCGTTTTAAAATAGCATCGAGTCTCCGGATGGTTTCATTACTGAATTCAAAATTACCTGAATCTTTATGCAACTGTAATCGAGTAATTAATTCATCTGACGTACTTTCTAAAGCGGTTTCATCTACTTCGCGGTCTAAATAGCGTTTTACTATTTCGGTTAAATGCGAGTAATATTCCTTTGGTTTATTTTCCTTTAAATAGGTAGAGCTATCCAGCGTGTGCAAGGCTGTAATTGCTTCTTCATAAGGCGGCAACTGTTCTTCTCTGGCATCCTTTAATTTTTTTCTTCGGAATAAAATATATCCTATAATCGCTAAAATGATAACGATCGGAATAAGCCACAATAACAATGTTTTAAGATCTAAAGGCGGCTCATCTACCTCGATAGCAGGTTTTATATCAAACATCTTCTGTTTTGTCGTATCGACGGCAACATCACGAACTTCGACTGAAACAGAATCGGTTCCAAATCGCTTATCGTTAATAACCACTTGTTGTTGCGGGATGGTATAACGACCCGAATCGAATTGTGTAAGACCGTATTTTTTAATCAATCGATATTTAGCCTGTTCAAAAGTGGTATCGATTTTATAGGATTCGATTACCTCTAAAGGTGTGAAGGTCTGACCTTCGGGAAAAACCACCAAATCGGTTGAATCTGCTTCCACTTGAATACTATAGACAATCTCTTCCCCAATTTTAATGGAAGTAGAATCTACCGAAGACGTCACTTGAGCTTCGGCAAAAAAAGTAACTAGAAAAAAGAAGAAAGAAGCGAAAAAATATCGCTGCTTAGTTTTCAAAAACAAGTATGTAATATGTTTTTTATTCTCTTTCATTATAATTTATGCTCTGTGTTTAAAATAACCCAGTAATTTTTTTACGTAGCTTTCATCCACGCGGCAGCTTAATGCGCCGGCACCACTTTTAGTAAATGATTCTTGAAAATAATCCACACGTTCTCTGTAGTACTTGTTATAATTTGTTCTAACAGACTTTGAATTGGTGTTTACTAACATGAGCTCGCCTGTTTCAGAATCTTGCATTTGCACCATTCCTAAATTCGGGATTTCCTCTTCGCGTTTATCATACACTCGAATTCCTGTTACGTCATGTTTTCTGGCTACAATCCGTAGCGTGTCTTTATAATTATCTGTAATAAAGTCGGAAAGCACAAAAACGATGGCTTTCTTTTTCATTACGTTGGTTAAATATTTTAAAGCTTGCGACAAATCGGTTTTTTCACTTTTTGGTTGGAATTCAAGCAATTCCCGAATCAAACGCAATACGTGTGATTTTCCTTTTTTCGGTGGAATAAAAAGCTCTATTTCATCTGAAAAAAGAATCAATCCTATTTTATCATTATTCTGAAGTGCCGAAAAAGCTAGCGTTGCAGCAATTTCAGTAATTATTTCGTTTTTAAATTGTGAATCTGTTCCGAAGAATTCAGACCCACTAATATCTGCAACAAGCATTAAAGTAAGCTCGCGTTCTTCTTCAAAAACTTTTACAAATGGTTCGTTATAGCGGGCGGTTACATTCCAATCGATACTTCGAACATCATCGCCAAATTGATATTGACGCACTTCGCTGAAGGTCATCCCTCGACCTTTAAACGTACTATGATATTCGCCACCAAATACGTGATCACTTAACCGACGCGTTTTGATTTCGATTTTCCGTACTTTTTTAAGAAGTTCTTTTGTATCCATTATTCCAGTAGTCAATATTCAATAAGTAGTGGGGCAGTAAAAAACAGTAGTCAGACAACAAAACTGCATACTGACCACTGCTTACTGCGTACTGTTTTTATGGTACCTCAATTACATTTACAATTTTATTAATGATATCTTCTGAAGTTATATTTTCTGCTTCGGCTTCGTAGGTAATCCCAATACGATGACGCAACACATCGTGAACCACGGCGCGAACATCTTCTGGAATTACGTAACCTCTCTGCTTGATAAATGCATAGCATTTTGAAGCGATCGCCAAGTTGATACTTCCACGCGGGGAAGCACCGAAGCCAATAAGATGTTTTAAATCGTCCAGCTTATAATTTTCAGGATTACGGGTAGCAAAGATGATATCTAGAATATATTGTTCTATTTTTTCGTCCATATAAACTTCACGAACGGCTTTCTGTGCACGTAAAATTTGTTCGATAGAAACAACCGGGTTTACTTTCTCAAAAGCGCCTTTTAAGTTTTGACGGATAATGAGTTGCTCTTCAGCAATCTTAGGGTAATTTATAACTGTTTTCAGCATAAAACGGTCAACCTGAGCTTCTGGTAATGGGTATGTTCCCTCTTGTTCAATCGGGTTTTGAGTTGCCATTACCAAAAATGGCTTATCTAAGATAAACGTTTCTTCACCAATGGTCACTTGCTTTTCCTGCATCGCCTCTAAAAGAGCAGATTGTACTTTAGCCGGTGCCCTGTTAATTTCATCTGCCAATACAAAGTTGGCAAA
Source organism: Flavobacteriaceae bacterium UBA3179 (assembly GCA_002364245.1). Classification (GTDB taxonomy): domain Bacteria; phylum Bacteroidota; class Bacteroidia; order Flavobacteriales; family Flavobacteriaceae; genus Marixanthomonas. Next base: position 67,215 of record DEXR01000029.1, on the reverse strand, counting down.
AATTGGACCTTTTTTAATGCTGAAATCATTCACTTTCATGTTGTAGATCATCGTACCAACAACATCGGCAGGAAGTAAATCTGGTGTAAATTGTATTCGGCTAAAGGTACCGTGTACCGCTTTTGAAAGCGTATTAATGGCCAGTGTTTTTGCCAAACCCGGTACACCTTCAAGAAGAATGTGTCCTTGGCCTAAAAGGCCGATAAGCAATCGCTCGACCATATGTTTTTGGCCTACAATTACTTTGTTCATTTCCATGGAAAGGATGTTTACAAATGCACTTTCCTTTTCAATTTTTTCATTTAGCGCGCCAATATCCAAGGCAGTATCTGTTTGATCCATACTTTAAAATTTCAAATAGTAAACGTTTCTATATACAGTCTCGCAAATTGTATATTTATTGCTAAAAAGGCTGTTAACAAAGGGTTAAAAAATTTATCTTAATAGACGACATGAAAAAAGCACTGTTTCTTAAAATAAAGTTACAGTGCTGTTAAATTTTTATTTTGTAGCTATGATTAATTGGAAGCAACTGTGACAGTGCCTAAAGCAGTTACTTCACCAATTTTTACCTCAACATTTTCAAAAGTTTGTTCGGGTGTTTCAGCTTCATCTGTTTTAATTTTTACTGTATATGTTCCTTCTGAGAAACCGGTTATGAAAAATTCACCAACGTCGTTTGTGGTTCCTGTAATTTTTTCTTCAGAATTTGTCGCTACAATTGATACTTCAGAATTGGGCGCGATAACGCTTCCCATAATGGCACCATCTGTTTTTGTGGTTTCGGTTTCTTCGTTGTTTGTAACTTCAGTTTTATTGGCAGAACCTTCATTTGAAGTAATATTATTTCCGCCAAATATATTGTTGTTACTACTACAGCTAATAAATAAGGCTGTAACTGAAATTAAAAGACTTGTTTTTATGTAAGATTTCATAGTTAATTGGTTTTTGCGTACTACTAATATAGCTAGTTATAACAGCTCTTTCGGAAGAATTAACATTGATTAACGGGCGCTTTAACGTGTGGTTAACGAAAAAAAGGAGGTTAAAAAAACCTCCTTTTCCTTTCTATTAAAATTAGATTATAATTCTAAATTTATTTCTCCCACAGTTGTAATTTCACCTACTTCAACAATGACATTATCAATTATAACAGGGGGAAAGTTTAAATCAGGATCTGCTTCAAACTTCAAGCTATAATTACCTTCTGGAACACCTTGAAGCACAAATTTACCTTGGGCATCTGTATAAGCCGAAATTTCTTCACCATCATCGGTTGTTGTTGTAACTAAAACAGGGGTATCGGTAACTGGAATTACAGAACCAGAAATTGCTCCTGTTTCGGCTACCGTTGTGGCTCTAATAACTGGTTTTAGTAAATAATCTCCGTTACCCTGTTCTACAATAGACTCTTCAACATTAAAGTCTAACATAAATTCATAAAAAATGCCTCCTTCAAGGGTCTCATTCACCTGAATTTTTAACCCAGATTGTTGAGCACTTGGTGTTTGAAGCGGAAACGTTTCGCCATCAACTACTACTGTATTATCATCACCAAGGACTAATCGAATTTGACTAATAGAACCTGTCGGTAATTCATCATCTACTAATACAACTGAAACACCACCAGTAAGTTCCAATAAATTGTAAACCCCTGCATCTACATCATCAATAAATACTTCGTCTTCTTCGCCATTATACTTTACCACTACATCTTCAACATCTATAAATACTGCTTCATAATCTCCGGGAGCATCTGTCAATTCTATAGAGACTCTCGCTGTTTCATCAGAGTTAGTTCCTGATGAGTCATCATCACTACAGGATACAAATCCTACAGTAATAATGGCTATGCATAAAAATTTTAATAAAGTTTTCATGTTATTTTAAATTTTAGGTTTGTGGAAGACAATATATTTATGATTTAAAAAAACTAAAATGTACTTAACATTGATTAACTTTCCCTTTAACTCTATTTAACGGTAAAAACGGTAATACCTACTATCTTTAGAAAACTTTATAATTTATGAATAAAACTGCTTTAATAACCGGTGCCACTTCAGGAATTGGCCGCGCTATCGCTAAAAATTTTGCTAACAATGGATTGCATATAATTCTCTGCGGAAGAAGGCAAGAACGGCTCGATGCACTTCAAAAAGAGCTTTCAGAAATCACAAAAATGCACACGCTGAACTTTGACGTTCGAGATAAAAAAACGGTTTTTGAACAACTTCAAAACCTGCCGGAAGCTTTTTCAAAAATCGATATTTTAATAAACAATGCCGGAAATGCACACGGAAAAGACCCAATTTATGAAGGGAACACAGACGATTGGGATGCGATGATTGATATTAACGTAAAAGGATTGTTATATGTTACCAAAGCCATTCTTCCGCAGATGATTGAGCGAAAATCTGGACATATTATCAATATTGGTTCTACCGCTGGGAAAGAGGTCTATCCAACTGGGAATGTCTACTGCGCCAGTAAACATGCGGTCGATGCTATTAATGAAGGTATGCGATTAGACCTAAACGGAAAAGGCATAAAAATTGGTGCTATTAATCCGGGGTTGGTCGAAACCGAGTTTAGCGAAGTGCGTTATAAAGGTGACACTGAAAAAGCCGATAAAGTTTATCAAGGTTACACGCCTTTACAACCGGAAGATATTGCAGACATAATTTGGTTTGCTATAACCCGACCGCCACATGTAAATATAGCCGATTTGACCGTGATGTGCTTAGACCAATCGTCGAGTACCGTTATCAATAAAAAATAAACCCTTCGCTACTGCGGAAAATTGAAATGATTAACAAACGACTTCTTATCAAAAACTTGCTCGCCCATAACGACGAGAGCAGTTTCTATGATAAAAAGCGAAAGATTGATCTGGGCAGTAAAGAAGGAAAAGCCAAGTTTTTAAAACACATTTGCGCGCTGAGCAACAGCAACCCAAAAAACAACTCGTTTATCGTAGTGGGTGTGGAAGATGAAGCAAACGAAATACGAGGCGTTGATTTTTTTGACGATAGCAAGCTTCAAAATTTAGTAAACGCCTATTTGACCAATGCGCCGTTAATCAGTTATGAAAATGTGATGTTTCCACATTTGCCGCCGGATAAAGTAGTGGGGTTAGTAACCATTCGCCCAACAGGGGAAATCACTTCGCTTCGTAAGAACATTTGGAAATATTGGGGCGGCAGCATTTTTCTTCGAGACGGAAGTATTTCGATGCCAAAGGATTTTGATATTGTAATAAAAGATGTGAATTCTGAAATTGTAAAATCTATTGAAAACAAGGCAAAAAATAACATTGAGCACACTTTAGATGGTGTAATCGATTTTATGAACAACCGCCACGACGAGCTCGAATCACACTACAAAGTTTTTAAAGAGCAATTTGTGGTTTGCTGGGCCGGAAATACCAAACAAGTTAAAAAAGACACCTATTATTCCCGGGTAGATATTGAATTAATTAACGAGCAAGTACGTTTGTTTTATTCTGCTTTAGACGAGGTTACCATCGAAGTAACGGATCATTATTTTAAAACAATTGAATATGTAAGTTTAGGGCTGAACAACCGCCAAGAACATTACCCGCTAGAAGAAGTGGTGATTACTTTTCAAGAAAATGGATCGTACAAAATCGACTCTAAAATGATTTTTGAACCGCCACGTTTCAACAAAAAAACGTTGCATCATATTTACAATGCCAATAATGCATTGGTAAAAAAGCTGAAAAAGAATGCCCGCCTTACCCCTTCCGAAGAAAAAGACCTACAAAACCTACCAGAAACATATTTAATCTGTTATTTAAACGATTTTTCGGAAGCTAAAGAAAAGCTGTTGGAAGCTAAACCATATTTAAAAGAAACCAACGGAAAGGTTTATGAAGCGTATAAAGAAACGATTCGGATATTGAGGAAGGTGCGATATAATTAACGTTGCATTAAACTAAATTTTATATCTTTAATGTTCAATCATTAAAACCAAATAAAAATGGGCATATTCGACAAAATCAAGGAAAAACTGAGCCACGAATTTATAGATATAATTGAATGGCTAGACTATACAGATGACACCATCTGTCATCGTTTTGAACGCTACCAAAACGAAATAAAGAATAATGCCAAGCTCATTGTACGTGAAGGGCAAACGGCTGTTTTTATAAACGAAGGACAACTGGCCGATGTTTTTGAACCCGGAACCTACACGCTAAACACCAAAAACCTGCCCATTCTAACTACTCTAAAAGGATGGAAGTATGGTTTTGACAGCCCCTTTAAAGCCGAAGTGTATTTTGTAAACACACACTTATTTACTGATGAAAAATGGGGCACCAAAAACCCAATTACATTAAATGATGACCGATTTGGTTTGGTTGAAATTCGTGCTTTTGGAACGTATGCTTTTAGAATCAATGATCCCGGGAAATTTATAGTTGATATAGTTGGCACCGATAATAACTTCACCAATTTTGAAATAAACGAACACCTTAAAAGCCTAATCGCCACTCGTTTTACTGATACTGTAGGTGAGGCCAATTTGCCAATCGAATTATACGCTGCCAACACCACCGAACTTTCTGAAACTTGTAAAGAAGTAATGGAACCTGAATTTGATAGCGTGGGGATTGGTCTGGAAAAATTCTTTATCGAAAACGTGTCCATGCCAGAAGACTTGAAAAAAGAGATTTTCGAGTACAGCCGTATTGATAAATTGGATTTAGATAAATTAACCAAATTCAAAACTGCTAAAGCCATTGAAGCAGCCGCTGCCAACGAAGGCGGCACAGCCGGTGCCGGTATGGGAATGGGTATGGGCTTTGTACTCGCACAACAAATGGGCGGTATGATGGCCCCACAGATGGGCGGACAACAACAAATGCAACAACCGCAACAACAAGCAGGGAGTATGCCACCGCCTATGCCACAAGCGGTTCAGTATTTCTACGCTAGTAATGGACAACAAAATGGTCCTGTAGGTTTTGAGCAGTTACGCGCACTATTTGCCAATCGCACTGTTAATAAAGACACCCTCGTCTGGAAACAAGGCATGCAAAATTGGGTTGCACTTCAAGAGGTGGAAGAATTAAAAGCCTTTTTAGGCGGAAATACACCTCCACCAATTCCGGAATAATTATTTTTCGGGGTTTCGGCCCTTTCAGAATAGAAAATGCAACAACCCAAGCAACAAAAATCCGAACTCAAAAAATCCTGTGTCAATTGTGGGGCAGAACTTCGGTATGCGCCAGGCACGACAAGTTTAAAGTGTGACTATTGTGGTTATGTACAAGAAATAGAACCAGCCGAAACCACTTTTGAAGAACTTGAACTAAAACCATATTTAGAAAAGTTGGGTAGTCAATCGCATAGCGAGGAAATTACCATGTTGCAATGTAAAAGTTGCGGAGCTGAACAACATATTGAAGAAAACTATAAGTCATTACATTGTGTCTATTGTGGCTCGCCACTCATTATTGAAGATGCCAAAAAAGAATCCTGGATTTTACCAGGAGCAGTACTTCCCTTTCAGATAAACCAAGGGAAAGCACATCAAATCTTCAAAAAATGGGTGAAAGGACTGTGGTTTGCCCCTAACGATTTAAAAAAAGCGGCCATCGACCCGCAATTTACCAAAGGGCTTTATGCGCCCTATTGGACGTTTGATGCTCAATTGTATGCTGATTATTCAGGGCAACGAGGGGAATATTATTACGTGACCAGAACCACAGGCAGTGGAAAAAATAAACGTACTGTACGAGAAAGGCGTACCCGTTGGTATCCGGCTTCTGGAAATGTTTCAGGGTTTGTAGATGATACGCTAATTAAAGCTTCAAAACAACGCTCTGGAGTTATTCCTTCTAAGGTTGCTCATTGGAATTTAAAAGACCTACAGCCTTTTGACAGTAGTTTTTTAGCAGGTTTTGTAACCGAAAAATATACGATTCCGTTGCAAGACGGTCATTTAGGAGCCACTAAAGAAGCCCGAAATATAGCCGATAGTTGGGCAAGACGGGACATTGGTGGCGATACACAACGGGTACATAGCATCGATATGAAGTTAACCGATGAAACCTTTAAGCATATTCTGCTTCCAGTTTATGTAAGTGCTTATAAGTTTAAGGGAAAACGATATAATTTTTTCATTAATGGACAAACTGGTTCTTTATCTGGAAAACGACCGTACTCATTTTGGAAAATTTTCTTTTTCGTCCTTGGTATCCTTTTGATAATCGCTGCAATTGTATATATTTCTAACTTATGAGGACATTAGTTATAGGCGATATACACGGCGGATTTAAAGGATTAAAACAGGTATTTGATGGTATGGAACTTAAGCCTGACGACCGTTTTATTTTTGTAGGTGATTATGTAGACGGCTGGAGTGAAAGCGCGGAAACTATTTCATATCTAATCAATTTTTCTGAAGAACATGAATGTATTTTCATCCGTGGTAATCACGATGCGTTGCTCTATAATTTTCTGAAAAAAGGCGACAACAACCCTACTTGGCTGCAACACGGTGGTGAGTCCAGTAAGAAAAGCTATGAGAACCTTTCCGAAGGTGAAATTGAAGCCCATATTAACTTCCTCGAAAACTTACGAAACTATTTTGTTGACGAAGAAAACCGACTTTATCTACACGCCGGATTTACCAATCTTCACGGCCCAGAATACGAATATTATCCCAATATGGTGTATTGGGATAGAACATTATGGGAGATGGTTTGTGCGCTCGATAATTCTATTTCAGAAGAAGATGATAACTACCCAAAACGCTTAAAATTATTCAAAGAAATCTACATTGGCCACACACCAGTTACTCGCGTCGGCTTTTCAAAACCCGCTAACTTTGCCAATGTATGGAACGTGGATACTGGCGCGGCCTTTAAAGGCACAGTTTCAGTGATAGATGCCGAGACTAAAGAAGTGTGGCAAAGCGATCCTGTATGGCAACTCTACCCAAATGAAAGCGGCAGAAATTAAGACTGTTTTGGGATAGTTTTATTTGTTGCTTTGTATCTTTACAAGTAGAGTAAAGTGAAGTTTTCTTCAGAAAAAACACCACATCTAAAAATTACAAAACGAATGATTCTTAAAAATAAACGTCTTGAAGTCATGAAAACGGTTGAAAAATCGGTGGATGACTACGTAAAAAATTATTTAATTCCGGTTGAAGAAATTTGGCAGCCAACCGATTTATTGCCTAATCTTCAAAGTGAAAATTACATGGAAGAGCTTACCCAAATGCGGGAAGAAGCTAAAGAATTACCGTACGATTTTTGGGTAGTTTTAGTAGGCGATATGGTTACGGAAGAGGCTTTGCCGACCTATGAATCCTGGCTAATGGATATGGAAGGCGTTGACCAACACGGAAGAGACGGTTGGTCTAAATGGATTAGACAATGGACAGGGGAAGAAAACCGACACGGAGATACGCTAAACAAGTATTTATACCTCTGCGGAAGAGTAAACATGCGTGAAATTGAAATCACTACCCACCACCTTATCAATGATGGTTTCGACATTGGTACCGGTCGCGATCCATACCGTAATTTTGTTTACACTAGTTTTCAAGAATTGGCAACCAATATTTCGCACAAACGCGTGGGACAATTAGCCAGAAAAAAAGACAACAGGATGCTTGCTAAAATGTGTAAGCTTATTTCGGGAGATGAAATGCGCCACCATTTAGCCTACCGCGAGTTTGTAAAAACCATTTTGGAATACGATGCCAGTGAAATGATTCTTGCTTATGAAGATATGATGAAAAAGAAAATTGTGATGCCCGCACAGTTTTTGCGGGAATCTGGCGAAGGACTTGCTTCAGCCTTTGAAAATTTCTCAAATGCTGCACAGCGATTAGGTGTTTACACCACCTTCGATTATATTGACATTATGGAAAAACTAAATAGTTATTGGGAAATCGACAAGCTGAACTCTTTGACGGATGAAGCTGCAAAAGCCCGAGATTATTTAATGAAGCTTCCAGATAGAATGAAACGTATTGCCAACCGAATTTCCATACCGCAAGATCAAACACAGTTTAAGTGGGTGGAGAAGAATGGAATTGTTTAAAAAAAAGAAAGGCTGCTTCGCTGAAAGGGCATAGAATATAGATTTTCTTAGTATCAAAATTAAAAAACCCGTTGCAAATTGCAGCGGGTTTTTTAGTCTATACTCTATGTTCTAACAGTTTTGCTGCTGGTCAAGCAGCTAAACGGTCTAACTTCTAACTACTATAAATCAAACTTGATTCCTTGCGCTAGTGGCAATTCAGTTGTGTAGTTGATTGTGTTAGTTTGTCTTCTCATATACACTTTCCATGCATCACTACCACTTTCACGGCCACCTCCGGTTTCTTTTTCACCACCAAAAGCACCACCAATTTCTGCACCGGAAGTCCCGATATTTACGTTGGCAATTCCACAATCTGATCCTTCTACTGATAGAAAACGTTCTGCTTCGCGAAGATTATTGGTCATAATTGCTGATGAAAGTCCTTGGCGAACTCCGTTTTGCAATTCCAATGCGTTTGATACATCACCTTTATACTTCATAATATAAAGTACGGGTGCAAATGTTTCGTGTTGTACAATCTCAAAGTGGTTTTCCGCTTCAGCAATGGCTGGTTTTACGTAGCATCCGCTTTCGTAACCTTCACCTTCTAAAACGCCACCTTCAACAAGGATGTTTCCGCCTTCTTCAACTACTTTATCTAGTGCGTGTTGATAGTTTTTCACAGCATCTGTATCAATCAGAGGTCCTATGTGATTATTTTCGTCTAATGGGTTTCCTATCTTAATTTGTTTGTAAGCATCTACCACAGCATTTTTTACCTTATCATATACATCTTCGTGCACAATTAAACGACGGGTTGAAGTACAACGTTGTCCACATGTTCCTACAGCACCAAACACGGCACCAATTACTGTATTTTTAATATTTGCATCTGGCGTTACAATGATTGCATTGTTTCCACCAAGCTCTAATAAAGTTTTTCCTAAACGGCCAGCAACTTCTTTAGCTACAATTTTTCCCATTCGAGTAGAACCGGTAGCAGAAATTAAAGGAACTCTTTCGTCTTTTGTCATCATTTCACCTACCGTATAATCTCCTGTGATTAAACAAGAAATCCCTTCAGGTACGCCGTTTTCAGAAAATACGCGCGCAGCAATATTTTGACAAGCAACAGATGTTAATGGGGTTTTTTCTGAACCTTTCCAAATACAAGCATCTCCACAAACCCAAGCTAAAGCTGTATTCCAGCTCCAAACGGCTACGGGAAAGTTGAAAGCTGAAATAATACCAACTACTCCAAGAGGATGGTATTGCTCATACATTCTGTGTCCTGGACGCTCACTGTGCATGGTTAAACCGTGTAACTGGCGAGACAATCCAACTGCAAAATCACAGATATCAATCATTTCTTGTACTTCACCTAAACCTTCTTGGTAGCTTTTTCCCATTTCATAAGAAACTAGCTTTCCTAATGGTTCTTTTAAGCGACGAAGTTCGTCATTAAATTTTCTTACAATTTCTCCACGTTGAGGCGCAGGAAGGGTTCTCCACTCTTTAAAACCTTCAGTTGCTGTAGAAATTACTTTTTCGTAATCTTCTTTTGTGGTAGCAGAAACTTTTCCGATCAGTTTTCCATCTACTGGGGAATAAGAAGCTATTTCTTCTCCGCCGGAAAACCAGTTTGCACCGGTTGAGGTTCCGTTATTTGTTTCGTTTAACCCTAATTCTTTCAATGCTTCTTCTATCCCGAAGCTTGTGGCTACTGTTGACATATTTAAATAAGATTTTGTTCGCTAAATAATTGAACGCGAAGGTACACAATCGTAGTTAGAATCTGAAATTATGAGGGTCTCTTTAAAAAAAGCTATTAATCTGCTGTAAACCGTTCGTCTGCTTCCATCACAGTCCCACAGTTATTACAGGTGCGAAGTTCTTTTGAGTTATAAAAATGCTTGAAGTGTTTCAGAAAATCTTTTTCAATATCATCTAATTCAAAATAGACCTCATACAATTTATTGTTGCAATTATCGCAAAACCAAAGCAGTCCATCTTTTCCTTCAAGGTCTTTACGTTTTCGCTCTACAACTAAGCCAATAGAGTTTTCGTGCCTTACTGGAGAATGTGGCACTTTTGCAGGATGTAAATACATATCACCAGGACCCAATTTCATGGTTTTCTTTTTCCCTTCTTCTTGAACGTGCACTTCTATTTCGCCTTCTAATTGGTAAAAAAGCTCTTCGGTTTCGTTATAATGATAATCTTTACGGGCATTGGGACCGGCTACAATCATGACAATATAATCGCCAGCATCTTTATAAAGGTTTTTATTTCCAACAGGTGGTTTAAGTTGTTCCCTGTTTTCTTCTACCCATTTAGTAAGATTGAAAGGTTTTTTAATAGCCATAGCCGTATTTTTAGTGTTTTCATAAAAATACGGCAAAAGCTGTAAAGAAAAAAGTGGGAACTATTTTTTATAAAAAAGTTGTGTAAAATAATATCTTCCGTCAGGTGCTTGTATTACACCAAACCCAGAGTGCGTATAATTACCTTCAATGTTGGCACGGTGACCAGGGCTGTTTAGCCAAGCGTTAACAACTTCCTCGGCTGTAGGATATCCAAAAGCTACATTTTCACCAACAATTTTGGCGCCTCTGTCTTTTAATCCTTTTTTTCTAACATCAAAATGATCGTGGTTGATTTCCTCAAGGTCGATCATATAAAAAGTATGGTCTACCGCATAAGCAGAAGCATATTGTTGATCGCGCTTAAGTGTGGAAAGTCCTTGGGAAGTCCTGTGCTGGTTTACAAGATCTAAAATCTCATTTGCCATTTGCCAATCAGTTTCGTTGGCAAGGTTCACATCAATTGAATAATCTGCAGTTTCCTCTTCAATAACTGCTGTGTCGTCTTTGCTACAAGAACTCACAGTACAAAATAGTACCATGGCCAGTAGGCTAGTTTTTAGTAGATTCATAAGTCGGGGGGCATCAAATTTGGGGCATGATGCTGAGTCAAATATAGAAAAAAACTTACAAAAAAATACACTTAATCGATTTTAATGTGCAGTTAATCGATTATTAACATTATTTTTATGATTCTGAAACTTCGTTAAAAAAGCTGTCAGCTTCTATAAACATTAGAATTTCCATTATATTCGTATATCCTAAAACTGAATGCCTTATGAAAAAAATTTTAACACTTTTAATCATATTTTTTGTGCTTTTCAGCTGTAAAAATGAAAAAATAAAGTCAGAAAATTCTGATAAATTGACCAAAAATGAACAAAACGAAACACCCACTTTCGGAATTGTAATACATGGAGGAGCCGGAACCATCCTCAAGAAAAACATGAGCGATTCGCTTGAAAACGCATATAAAGAAAAATTAGAAGAAGCTATTACAGTAGGACATACAGTTTTAAAAAATGGTGGCTCTGCTATGGAAGCCGTTACCAAAACCATCAATGTTATGGAAAACTCTCCTTTATTCAATGCTGGAAAAGGAGCTGTATTTACCCACGAAGAAACAAATGAACTAGATGCTTCGGTAATGGATGGTGCTACCTTGAATGCTGGAGCCGTTGCAGGGGTAACCCATATTAAAAACCCAATAGATTTAGCGTTAGCAGTTATGAATAATTCACCACACGTAATGCTTAGCGGAAAAGGAGCCGAACGCTTTGCCGAAGAACAAGGATTTGAGCTTGTAGACCCCGCATATTTCTACACCGAAAAAAGGTTTCAATCGTTACAGCGAATCAAGGACAAAGAAAAAGCTGAATTAGATCACGACTCTAAAGTTTCATTTGCCGAAGATCCTTTCATTAAAGATTCAAAATTTGGAACTGTGGGTTGTGCAGCCCTTGACAAAAACGGAGACTTGGCTGCTGGAACTTCAACTGGTGGAATGACCAACAAACGCTGGAATCGTATTGGCGATGCTCCAATCATTGGTGCCGGAACCTATGCCAACAATGCTACGTGCGCGGTTTCTTCTACCGGTTGGGGTGAATATTTTATTCGCGGAATGGTTGCTCATGATATTTCAGCGATGATGGAATACAAAGAAATTACATTACAGGAAGCTGCGGAAGAGGTTATTCAAAAAAAGTTGCCCGATTTAGGAGGAGATGGTGGTATTATTGCCATTGACAAAAATGGAAATGTCTCTATGGAATTCAATACCGCTGGTATGTATCGTGCTCATATGAATGCAGAAGGCGATTTAAAAATAGGTATTTACAATGAGTAATAAAGGTTCATCGTACTACGCAGTTATCTTTACCAGTCAGCAAACTGAAACAATAGAAGGATATGATGATATGGCTCAAACCATGGAAAACCTTGCAAAACAACAACCAGGGTATTTAGGCATTGAAAGTGCTCGATCTGAAATAGGGATAACCGTAAGTTATTGGAAAAACCTTGAAGCCATTAAAAATTGGAAAGCAAACCTAGATCACCAAATGGCTCAAAAAATAGGTAGAAAACAGTGGTATGCTTGGTACAAAGTACGAATTTGTAAAGTAGAGCGGGAATATGAATTTAATATGTAGCCTTTAGATAAAATTATAATCCGCTACCCCCTTATCTCGTGTTCTAAGCAAAGTATTGTTAAACTCTTGCTAAATGTTAAAATTAAAAATACGAAGCTAAAACGTTTCCCCGTTTCATTAAAAGCTCCCTTCCAACATTTTATCAAAAAATGAAATCCCCTGAAAACAAGGGTTTTTATGCCTTTAAAATAGCAACATTTGTTTGTTGTTAGCTCGCATTCTTTTTAATTTTAAGAACACTAAAACCATCAATTATGAAAAAGCTGCATTGTTTGTTCGCTCTATTCGCTATCATATTTCTTCTTGCTTGCGGGGATAAAGAGCATTCAGAAACCGATAATCTTTTTAAGTTTAAAGATTATATTTCATACAATACCTACGGGAATAAAAGCATTGCAGAGCCCATTCGTATCGAACTCCAACAACCGCTGGAGCAATTTGAACTCACACAAGAAACTGATACAGATTACCTAAAAATTTCGCCTTCAACCAAAGGAAAACTCGTGATTGAAAACGGAAGAACGTTGGTTTTTACACCTACCGAATACCTAAAACCAGATACCGAATATACAGTCACCGTAAAGCTGAACAAACTCTATGACGAAGTAGAAAAAGATTTTAAAGAGTACACTTTCAGTTTTAAAACCATTACGCCCAATTTTAAAGTCGATTTAGGAAACCTGCAATCGTACAGCAAAAAATGGCAATATGTAAATGGAAGCATAGAAACATCAGATGTTATTACGTTGGAAAAAGCTAAAAAGCTGGTTTCGGTACAACAAGGCAATAAAAACTTGAAGCTTCAATGGCCTTCGGAAGGGGAGTATGCAAAATATTTCAGCTTTACTATTGATAGTATTCAACGGAAGATAGACGATTCAGAAATTGAAATAAGCTGGAATGGCGATGCGATAGATTCTAAAACAAAAGGTGAAAACACCTTCAAAATTCCTGGTCAGAACAATTTTACAGTCGTTGATGTAGAAAGCACCCTTTCACCACAAACCTCGCTTTCTATTAATTTTTCTGATCCGTTGAAAGAAAATCAGGATTTTGCAGGGTTGGTAACTATTGATAGCATTCAAAGCCTTCGTTTTGAAGTAAACGGTAACGTCCTGAATATCTATCCAAACACACGAATTACCGGTGATGCCAGGGTAACCATTTTCAACGGAATTAAAAACACCGAAAACTTCGACTTAAAAAAAGAATTTTCTGAACTGGTTTCTTTTGAAGAACTAAAACCCGCTATCCGGCTTATTTCAAAAGGGACAATTTTGCCTAATGCCAACTCAACTCCATATTACTTTGAAACGGTTAACCTTTCAGCAGTTGATGTACGCATTATAAAAATTTATCAGGATAACATCCTTCAATATTTACAAACGGCAAACCTTAACAGCAACAGTGTGTACGATATAAAACGCGTAGGAAGGCGCATCGCAAAAAAAACTATTAATCTCACTGAAAATTCGATTGGCAGCAAGGGTACTTGGAAAGCCCATGCTTTAAACCTTTCAGAATTTTTTAAGGCAGACCCAGGTGCTATCTATCGTGTAGAGCTTAGTTTTAAAAAAGAATATACTACGTATGATTGTGCCGATTCTACTTCTGAAGAAATAGAAAACGAAGACTACTACGCCAGCACAGACGAAACCTACGAAGCCGAACTGGAAGAACAGTATTGGGATAACGAAATTTACCGATGGCGGGATTATACCTATAATTGGCAAGAAAACGACAATCCATGTCATCCTGCTTATTATAATCAAGACAAGATAATAAGTAGCAATGTATTGGGAAGCGACCTCGGTTTAATCGTTAAAGAAAGCAGCAATCGTTCCTATCATTTTATTACTAACAACTTGCTTACGACCAAACCTGAAAGTAGCGTAAAGATTAAACTCTATAACTATCAGCAGCAATTGGTGGAAACTGTTACAACAGATTCTGAAGGGATGACCTTATATGACAGTGAAAAAAACATCTCGTTTGCCGTTGCCCAAAAAGGAAATGATTACGCCTACGCAAAACTGGAAGATGGAAACGCCTTATCATTAAGTAAGTTTGATGTTTCCGGAAAACAATTACAAAAAGGAATTAAAGGGTTTTTATATACGGAAAGAGGCGTACATCGTTCTGGTGATAGCATTCACTTGACTTTTGTATTGAACGATGTTGCTAACCCTTTACCCAAAAACCATCCCGTAAAACTAGAAGTAACCGACGCCCGTGGAAAACTTATACAACGTTCTGTCTTAAGGAACTCAAGTTCTTTTAATGAAACAGCTAAAAGCAACGAAGGCTTTTACTACTTTCCTATCACTACTCAACAAACCGCTCCAACAGGTAATTGGAATGCTACCGTAACTGTTGGTGGGGTAAAATTCAATAAAACACTAAAGGTTGCCACGGTAAAACCCAACCGCTTAAAAATAAAGTTAGATTTTGACGATGAAATCCTCGATGCCAGCAAACCGGTAAAAGGAACCGCTACAGCCGCTTGGTTACACGGTGCTCCCGCCCGGAACTTGAAAGTAGAAATGGACGCCACACTTAGAACAACTGCTACAGCTTTTAAAGAATATCCGAATTATCAGTTTAACGATCCCGTGCGTACTTTTAATGAAGTGGAAATCCCAGTGTTGGATACCAAACTGTCTTCGGAAGGAAGCACAGCATTTTCAAAAGATTTTGAAATTAGTGGAAAAGCACCCGGTATGCTACAAGCCACTTTTTTAACCAAGGTTTTTGAAGGTGGTGGTGATTTTTCAATCGATGTGTTTAGCAAAAACCTTGCACCGTATTCACATTTTGTAGGACTGCAATCGCCTGAAGCCCATAAATACGGTTCGTATTTTACAGATGAAAACACAGTTTTTGATGTAGCAACTGTCGATGCCCAAGGGAATGCAAGTGCAAACCGCAAAGTAGAAGTAAAAGTATTTAGAATTGAATGGCGCTGGTGGTGGAACCGCGGAAACGATAATTTATCCCGCTATGAAAATGCAACCATTCACAAACCCGTTAAGGAATTTACGGTTACGGCCAACAGCAAAGGAAAAGCCAATTTTACTGTTAACATTCCCGAAGATGAAGGCGGTCGGTATTTAATTCGGGTGATTGATAAAGAGTCTGGCCACACCACAGGTAGAGTAGCCTATTTTTATCGCAATTGGTGGAAAGCCCCGGTTGATGGCGATGCCGAAAGTGCCAAGATGTTGGTTTTTTCCGCAGATAAAGAAAAGTATAATGTTGGCGAAGAAGCCTTTATTACTTTTCCTTCGGGGAGTGAAGGTCGAGCCTTGATTAGTGTGGAAAACGGCACTGAGGTTTTAGCAACTCATTGGATTGAAACCAAAAAAGGCGAAACCAAAGCTGCTATCAAGCTTACCAAGGAGATGACGCCCAACGTGTATGTGAATATTTCCTTGTTGCAACCGCATGCACAGACCAAAAACGATTTGCCCATTCGTTTGTATGGTGTAATTCCGTTGTTGGTGGAAGATGCTTCAACCATCTTAAAACCTGAAATCAATATGCCAAGTGTATTGAAGCCAGAAGAAGATTTCACTGTGAATGTTTCCGAAGCAAATGACAAATCAATGACCTATACATTGGCCATGGTCGATGAAGGTCTGCTGGATTTAACCCGCTTTAAAACACCAGAAATCCATAAAGCTTTTTATACCCGCGAAGCCTTGGGCGTTAAAACCTTTGATATGTACGATGATGTAATTGGTGCGTATTCTGGAAGTGTGGATAATATTTATGCTATTGGTGGTGGCGATGTGGCTGCCGGTGCCAAAAACCGAAAAGCTGACCGATTTAAACCCGTGGTAAAATATATAGGTCCGTTTAGTTTGAAAGCCGGCGAAAAAGCATCGCATACGCTCACTATGCCTAATTATGTTGGTTCGATTCGTACCATGGTTATTGCTGGTGACAACTCAAAAAGTGCCTATGGAAAAACAGACGAAACGACACCGGTACGAAAGCCATTAATGGTGCTAGCCTCGCTTCCTCGGAAATTGTCCCCAGGTGAAAAAGTAACGCTTCCAGTAACCGTTTTTGCGATGGAAGAAAAAGTGAAAAATGCAACGATTACAGTAAAAACTGGTGATGGATTGAAGCCTATCAACGGGACTTCAAAAAACATATCATTTCCATCGGTAGGCGACCAAATTGTAAATTTTGAATTTGAAGTACTACCAACTTCCGAAATACAAACCATTGAAGTATTGGCTTCCGGAAACGGAGAAAAAGCGAGTTATAATGTAGAGATTGATGTAGAAAACCCGAATCCTATTTCACAAAAAACTACTCAATACACATTAACTGAAAACGGAAATGAAATTATCAATTTTGAAACCTTCGGCGTGTCAGGAAGTAACGGAGCCATGCTCGAATTTTCTACCGTCCCACCGATGAATTTTGGCAAACGGATGGAATATTTAATTCGATATCCACACGGTTGTGTAGAGCAAACTACCTCAGCAGCCTTTCCACAGTTGTTTTTAGCCGACGTGTTTGATATTACGTACGATAAGAAACAAGACATTCAGAAAAATGTAGAAGCCGCCATCAGAAAGTTGGGGACGTATCAAAACACCTCTGGCGGTCTCAGTTATTGGCCTGGCGAACGGGAAGCAGATGAATGGAGCACCAATTACGTAGGCCACTTTATGCTACAGGCGAAGCAAAAAGGATATGCCTTGCCCATTTCGTTTTTAAGTAGTTGGTTGCAGTTTCAGAAAAATACAGCACGGCAATGGCGCAATAGCAGTACGAGTTACAATTCCAGTTTAACGCAAGCGTATCGATTGTACACCTTGGCACTGGCTGGTCAACCCGAATTAGCCGCAATGAATCGACTTAGAGAGTCTAAAAACCTGAGTAATGATGCCAAATGGAGATTGGCAGCAGCTTATGCTTTAGCTGGAAAAATGAACGTGGCTGAACAAATTTCACAAACGGCAAACATCAGTTTTGAACCTAAACGATATGATTATTACACCTATGGATCACCTTTCAGAAACAAAGCAATGGCTTTAGAAACAATGGTGGCTTTGGGAGATTCAAAACAACGGGATATGGCAATTTCCGTAGCGAAAGAATTATCATCACAACGTTGGTACAGTACACAAGAAACAGCGTATGCTTTGTTAGCTATGGCAAAAATGATCAATAAAAATGGCGGGAAAGCGATGGAACTCACTTACACGGATAATGGAAAAACCAAAACGATCAAAGCCGAACGTGCCGTAGCGCAACGAGAACTTGGGTTTTCTATGGGTGGTAACTCAGTTTCCGTTTCCAATAAAAAAGGAAATGTAGTCTATGTTACTTTAATTCAGCAAGGAAAACTTCCGTTAGGAAAAGAGTTAGCAGAGCGAAAAAACCTTACCATTAAAGCGCAATATTTAGATGGTACTGGGAAAAAAATTGACGTTTCTAAATTACGTCAAGGAACAGAAATTTCTGCAACCGTTACAGTTACCAACACTTCAAACGACCATATCAACAACGTGGCGCTCACTAAAATTTTTCCAAGTGGGTGGGAAATTGTCAACACTAGTTTTACAGAGCTTGGTGGCGGTGCAAATGGCGAGGCTCGTTATACTGACATTCGTGATGACCGAGTCAATTTTTACTTCGATTTACGAGCGAAGAAGTCGAAAACGTTTACAGTGAAATTGAATGCTTCCTATTTAGGAACCTATTATTTACCCGGAACTCAGGTGGAAGCAATGTATGACCGTAATTATTATGCACGCAATAAGGGTATGTGGGTTGAGGTTGAAAAGTAAAATATCACTTATATAAAATGTTGAAATTAAATTTTGAAAAGGGAAACGAACGTAAAAGCCTTCATTAAAAAACACAAGTTCAAACTTAGTGTCGTGTTCGTGGTTTTCCTTGTTTGGTTGCTTTGTCTTCCTTCCCAATTGTTTAAAACACCCACCTCAACCGTGGTTGAAAGTCGGGAAGGAATTATGATGGGCGCTCGTATTGCTGATGATGAGCAATGGCGATTTCCGAAGATCGATTCGGTGCCTCATAAATTTGAGCAATCCATTTTATATTTTGAAGACGAGTATTTTTATAGTCATCCAGGTTTTAATCCGGTTTCGATTGCAAAAGCCCTTTGGCAAAACATTACTACCGATTCCCGTCGAGGTGGAAGTACCCTCACCCAACAAGTAATCAGGCTTTCCCGTAAAAACCAAAAACGAACGTATTTTGAAAAATTGATTGAAATATTCCAAGCTACCAGATTGGAAGCGGGAAATTCAAAAGATGAAATTTTAAATTTATATGCTTCGCATGCGCCTTTTGGCGGAAATGTAGTAGGGTTGGAAACTGCCGCGTGGCGTTATTTCGGTATTCCGGCCAGTGAATTGAGTTGGGGACAATCGGCTGCGTTGGCGGTTTTACCTAATGCACCGGCTTTAATCTTTCCGGGTAAAAATGAACCTGTTTTAAAACAGAAACGAGATAGGTTGTTATTAAAGTTATTTCAGAAAAATATAATAGATAAAACAACATACGAATTGGCCATCGCCGAACGATTACCCGGCAAACCCATGCCACTTCCTGAAATCGCCCCTCATTTAACCGAAAAATCCCGCATTGAACATCCTGGTGAACGCATACAAACCACAATAGACCTTTCCTTGCAACAAAAAACCAATCGCATTGTAAAAGAGCATCATTTTCAACTAAAGCAAAATCAGATTCATAACCTTTCGGTTTTAGTTTTAGATGTTAACACCAAAGAAGTTCTAGCCTATGTAGGCAATGCACCTACTACAAAAGAACACAGTAATTATGTTGACATAATCGATAAAAACCGAAGTACCGGAAGTGTATTGAAGCCTTTTTTATATTCGGCTTTGTTGGATGCCGGCGAATTATTGCCCAATATGTTGGTTGCCGATATTCCAACAACTGTAAATGGCTACAGCCCTGAAAATTTTGACAACACCTTTAACGGAGCTGTTCCGGCGAGTGTGGCTTTATCCCGTTCATTGAATGTGCCCGCCGTTAGAATGCTTCGGGAATATGGGTTGCAACGGTTTTACAATCGGCTGCACGACGTTAAATTAAGTAGCATCGATCATCCTGCCGATTATTACGGTTTATCCTTGATTCTTGGCGGAGCGGAAAGTTCATTATGGCAAGTTACCAGTGCCTATGCGGGACTGGCTTCGACTTTAAATTATTTCAATTCGTCTTCTAGTGAATACCGTCCGCACGAATTTACTAAACCCATTTATGTAAAAAATAAAAGAGCTGACTTCGGAAAAAAACAGCCAAATCCTTCTGTTTTTAATGCAGGGGCTATTTACGAAGCTTTTACTGCTATGAAAGAAGTGAATCGTCCGCAAGGGGAAGAGAATTGGAGTTTTTTCAGTAATTCACAGCCTATTGCATGGAAAACGGGAACCAGTTTTGGTTTTAAAGATGCCTGGGCCGTTGGGGTTACTCCTAAATATGCCATCGGGGTTTGGGTAGGTAATGCCGATGGAGAAGGCCGTCCTGGTTTAACTGGAATTGAAGCCGCGGCGCCTGTTTTGTTTGATGTGTTAGATGCCTTGCCATCTACTTCAAAATGGTTTGCGACACCATACGACGAACTGACTGAAGCTGAAATATGCCAAAAAAGTGGCCATTTGGCCAATGTATTTTGTACGGAAACGGTTTCAGAATTTATTCCGAAGAACGGGTTGAAAACAGAACCTTGTCCGTATCATCAAAAAGTGTTTTTAAATGCTTCGGAAACTGCGCGCGTAAACTCATCTTGTTATGAATTATCTGAAATGAAACAAAAAAGCTGGTTTGCACTTCCGCCTGTCATGGAATATTACTATGCACCATTACATCCCGAATATAAGCCCTTACCTACTTTTAAAAATGATTGTTTGCAAGAAGGAGAAAATTTGATGGAGTTTATAGTTCCGAAGAAAAACGAAACCATTTTATTGGCAAAAGATTTTAACGAAACCACACAAGAATTAATCTTCAAACTCGCACACCGCGACCCAGAACGAACCGTGTATTGGTACTTGGATTCAGAATATATAGGGTCAACCGAAACTTTTCACGAGATTTCCGTTTTAATAAAACCGGGAGCTTATCTATTGACTGCCACCGATGCCCAAGGAAATGAAGTGAAGCAACTCATAAAAGTGGCCTTAGCATCTAATTAAAAATTGTGTATTCCTCTTTAATTTCATTTAACAAAAGTTTAACATGTAATTAGTTCGGTAGTTTCCGAACCAATACTATCTTTGCTAAAATTTATTTTAATGCAGAATATTTCAGAAGAAAAATGCAAACTCGTAGAAGAGCTAGGTTTAAACTTTGAAGAAAAGCACAACCTACCCCCTCTTGCCGGTAGAATTTATGCGGTTATGATACTTTCTAATGTTGAAGGTCACAGTTTTGAAGACATTATAGAAATAACATGTGCCAGTAAAAGCTCTGTTTCAACCAACCTTAATTTGTTGGTACAATTAAAGTTTATTGAATATTTCACAAAAACTGGAGATCGCAAACGGTATTTCAGAACGACTAAAAACTATCTGCGGATTACCTTGGAAGAATATCTCGAGTCTATTGAAAAAGAATTGAATTTGGTCAAAAAAGTGAATTCTTTCAACAAAGAGCACAATCCAGAAAAGTTCAAAAAAAATAAAAATCTTGGCCTCATATTTCAAGAATATTTAACCACACAAAAAGAAAATTTAGAAACTACCATTCAAAAGATGATCATGTTTAAAAAAGAACTTGATTAATTGTAAATTTTAAATAGCTATGAAAAAAAATAAATTGTTAATACTTCTTTTCTTATCTACATTGGCATTAACTTCCTGTGGAAGCGATAAAAAAGAGCAAGCTCAGGGATCGCAAGGCCCTATGCCATTTCCTGTAATAGAAGTGCCTGTGAAAACAACGACAGCGTACACCAACTATCCTACAAGTATTGAAGGTGTGGTAAACAGTGAAATACGTGCAAAAGTTTCAGGATATGTAACCAATGTTTTGGTTGATGAAGGGCAAAAAGTACATAAAGGTCAATTACTTTTTAAGCTTGAAACACAATCGCTAAGTCAAGATGCAGCAGCAGCAAAGGCAAATGTAAATGCGGCGCAAGTGGAAGTTAACAAACTAAGACCTTTGGTTGAAAAAAATATTATAAGCAATGTTCAATTGGAAACGGCAAAAGCAAAATTGGCACAAGCGCAAAGCAATTACAATAGTATTGCCGCCAATATTGGGTACGCAAACATTAAAAGCCCGGTTAACGGGTATGTGGGAGCTATTCCTTTACGGGAAGGGGCTTTGGTAAGTCCTTCTTCCCAAACACCACTTACAACTGTTTCAGACATTAGTGATATATATGCCTATTTTTCAATGAATGAAAAGGAATACCTTGATTTTATTCAAAATACCGAAGGGGAAAATATTGAAGAAAAAATAAAAAAACTTCCAAAGGTTAGATTGGTTTTGGCAAATGGTAATCTTTATGAACACGAAGGAAAAATTGAAACAATTAATTCTCAAGTAAATGTAAACACAGGAACCGTTTCATTTAGGGCAATTTTTTCAAATCCTAAACGGTTGCTTTCCAATGGATATAGTGGGAAAATACAAATTCCGCAAACGTTTGAAAATGCCATTGTAATCCCAGAGTTTTCAACTTATGAGAGACAAGGTAAAGTCTACACCTACAAAGTTCAAGGAGATAGTATTGCGGTTTCTACCCCTATTGAAATTACCGATCGGGTAAATAATTTGATTATAGTACAATCAGGTATTAAAGAAGGTGATAAAATTGTTGCCAAAGGAGTTGGTAAATTACGAAATAACGCACCTATTACTCCTCAACCTGTTTCTTTTGACAGTATTGCCAAAGGGTTAGAACAAGCATTTAAATAAGAAAGTATGTTAAAGATATTTATTGAAAGACCGGTATTATCAACCGTAGTTTCCATTATATTGGTGATTTTGGGGGTTTTAGGAATTACAACACTCCCTACCACGCAGTACCCTGAAATTGCACCTCCCACAGTTCAAGTAACAGCAAACTATCCCGGTGCCAATGCACAAACAGTTCTGGAGAGTGTGATCATTCCTATTGAAGAACAAATAAACGGGGTGGAAGGAATGACATATATTACTTCTACAGCCAGTAATAGTGGTCGTGCAAGTATACAAGTGTTTTTTGATCAAGGTACCGATCCCGATATTGCAGCAGTAAACGTACAAAACAGGGTGGCGCGTGCTAATTCTTTGCTTCCTGTTGAAGTAACACAGTCTGGGATAATTACACAAAAACAGCAGACAAGTGCTTTAATGTTTCTCACCACGTATTCTGAAAATGAAGAATACGATGCAACTTATATTCAAAACTATTTGAATATAAATGTGCTTCCAGAATTAAAACGTATTAATGGCGTGGGTGACGTTAGTGTATTCGGAAGTAAAAATTACGCCATGCGTATCTGGCTGCAACCTGAAAAACTTGCCGCCTATAACTTGGTTCCAACAGATATAACGACCGCTATTGACGAACAGAGCCGTGAAGCCGCTGCAGGGGCTTTAGGACAGAATAATGCTGAATCATTTGAATATGTCTTAACCTATTCCGGTCGTTATAAAGAAGAATCTCAATATGAAGATATTGTAATCAAAGCATTGGATAATGGGAAGTTTTTGACCTTAAAGGATGTTGCTGAAATTGAATTGGATGCTGAAGGATATAATGCCATTTCATTCACCAATGGTAATCCAGGTGTAAGTATGGCGGTTTACCAAACGGCAGGATCAAATGCCCAGGAAATTATTGAAATTATCCATGAAAAAATGGGAGATCTTTCTGCAGATTTTCCAAAAGGGATGAAATATGTAGTGAATTTTGATACCAATGAATTTTTAACAGCCTCGATAGACAAAGTACTAACCACTCTTTTTGAGGCATTTATATTAGTTTTCATTGTTGTGTTTTTGTTTCTTCAAGATTTTCGTTCTACATTGATACCTGCTATTGCTGTACCTGTTTCCATTATCGGGACTTTCTTTTTTCTTAATTTATTTGGTTATACAATTAATCTTTTAACGCTTTTTGCGTTGGTATTGGCTATTGGTATTGTGGTAGATGATGCCATTGTGGTGGTGGAAGCTGTGCATGCCAAACTTGAGGAAGGATCAGAAAATGCGTTAAAGGCAACCCGTTCGGCGATGGATGAAATTACCGGAGCAATTGTTTCCATTACGTTGGTAATGGCTGCGGTATTTATTCCTGTAACTTTTATTACAGGCCCTACAGGTGTGTTTTACGAACAATTTGGCGTTACTTTAATGGTTGCCATAGGTATTTCGGCAGTGAACGCATTAACATTAAGTCCTGCCTTAAGCGCACTTTTCTTAAAACCTCATACTGAAAAAGGTAAAAAGAAAAATTTATTACAACGGTTTTTTACTGGGTTTAACGCTGGTTTTAAAGCAACAACCAATAAATATGTTAAATCACTAGGGTTTTTATATAAGCACAAATGGATAACAGCAGTCATACTTATCGCAGCTACCGGTGCAATTTTATGGGCAGCCAAGACTACCCCAACCGGTTTTGTACCTGATGAAGACCGTGGATTGATTTTTGCCAATATTGAGCTTCCCGCAGGTGCAACATTAGACCGTACAGTTGGTGTACAAAAAGAGCTGGAAGCAAAGGCCAAAAGCATTCCTGGAGTTAGCGATATCTCATTAGTAAGTGGTTTTAGTATTATTAGTGGTGCCGGCAGCAATTATGGGATAGGTTTCATTAAACTGGATAATTGGAGCGAACGGGAAGAGGATTCAAAATCAGTAGAAGCCATTACTGGCCAACTATTTGGAATTGCCGCTACCATCCCCGATGCCAATATTTTATTCTTTGCACCTCCTTCGGTGCCTGGTTTTGGAGCATCTTCGGGTTTTGAATTGCAAGTTTTGGATCAGTCTGGAGGAAGTTTTTCTGAACTGAGCCAAGTAACCCAAGAATATTTACAAACACTTTCACAACGTCCGGAAATTCAATATGCTCAAAGCTCTTTTAATGTAAACTACCCGCAATATGAAATTGATGTAAATATTTCAAAAGCCAAAGAAGCTGGTGTGTCGGTAAGTTCTATTCTTTCTACTTTACAGGGTTACATAGGTAGTATTTATGCCGCTAATTTTTCACGTTTTGGAAAACAGTATCGTGTATATGTGCAAGCATTGCCAGAAGATCGAGCTACCACCGAAAGTTTAAACAGTATGTATGTTAGAAATGATTCCGGTACTATGGCACCCATTACAGAGTTTATAAACTTAAAACGGGTATATGGCCCACAATCGGTTACACGTTTCAATCTCTTTAATTCTGCAAGTGTAAATGGAGCTGCAGCACCGGGATATTCTTCGGGTGACGCAATTGCAGCAGTTCAGGAAGTAAGCGAAACTGCTTTGCCTCAAAATTATTCTGTTGGGTTTTCAGGATTGACAAGAGAAGAAATTAATGCAGGCAATCAAACCACATTTATATTCTTGTTATGTATTGTATTTGTTTATTTTATTCTATCTGCTCAATATGAAAGTTACTTAATTCCTTTTGCGGTCTTGCTTTCTTTACCTGTTGGTGTAATGGGGGCTTATTTAACAACGAAATTTGCAGGATTAGAGAATAATGTCTATTTCCAAATTTCGTTAATCATGTTAATAGGATTGCTCGCTAAAAATGCAATTCTTATTGTAGAATTTGCCATACAAAGGCGAAGGTCGGGTCTTAGCCGCATGGAAGCGGCTTTTGAAGGTGCAAAAGTACGGTTACGCCCTATCTTAATGACCTCTTTCGCTTTCATTGTTGGGCTATTACCATTAGTGTTTTCATCAGGGATTGGAGCTCGTGGAAATAATGCCATCGGTACAGGAGCTGTTGGAGGATTATTTATAGGGACCGTGCTTGGAGTATTTATTATTCCTATTCTCTATATCTTTTTCCAATGGCTTCAAGATAAAATAAACGGAACCACCAAAAAAGAAGCTGTTGAGGCTAACTAATTCTGAAAAATTAAGAAATGAAACAATTTAAAATAATAAAAATTTCAGCAATTGCATTGGCTTTCTTAACACTGCAGTCTTGCTTTGTAGCAAAAGACTATAGCAGACCGGAAACGGTTGTAGAAACTGAATATTATAGAACTGACAAACTACCTCAAGACAGCCTATCTATGGCTTCAGTTTCTTGGAAAACATTGTTTACTGATGCGCAACTTCAAAATTATATTGAAGAAGGGTTACAAAATAACATCGACATCCGTATTGCCATACAACAAGTTTTAGCGGCTGAAGCTTACTTAAAACAAGGTAAAGCAGGTTATTTTCCTACGTTAAATGGAAATGCGACCTATACCCGCCAAGAACTTTCAGAAAACAGTCAGTTTGGAGGCCAATTTTCTACCTTAGATCAATATCAATTGAGCGGAGGACTTTCGTGGGAAGCCGATATCTGGGGAAAAATACGCAGTAACAAACGTGCTTTTCAAGCTTCTTATTTACAAACCGTTGCGGCTCATAAAGCTGTTAAAAGTAGATTGGTAGCGAATATTGCATCGACCTATTATCAACTATTGGCATTGGATGAGCAAATACAAATTACAGAAGAAACCATTAAAACCCGATCCAATAGTTTGGAAACAACCGAAGCTTTAAAAGAAGCCGGTAATGTAACCGAAGTAGGTGTTAAACAAACTGAAGCACAATTATACACTGCTCAAGCCATACTAATCGACTTAAAAAATGAAACGCGATTATTAGAAAACGCCATGTCTATTTTATTGGGAAGTCCCATGAAAGAAATAACGCGAAGCGAATTAGATAACCAACAAATAAATACCGAACTAAAAACAGGCGTTCCGGCTCAATTGCTAAGCAATCGTCCCGATGTAATTGCCGCAGAATATAATCTTGTGAATGCTTTTGAGCTAACCAATGTAGCAAGAAGCAGTTTTTATCCTTCGCTTACCTTATCAGCAACAGGAGGATTGCAAAGTTTAGACATAGACGATTTATTTAGTGCTAGCTCTTTATTTGCAACAATTACAGGCGGTTTAATGCAACCTATTTTTAATGGACGGAAAATACGAACTCAATACGAAGTATCGCAAGCGCAACAAGAACAGGCTCGATTGGACTTTAAGTTCACAATTTTAAATGCCAGCAAAGAAGTTTCAGATGCGATGTATTCATATGAAGCTGCTACTGATAAAATTGAGGTAAAAGAAAAAGAAAATGAAGCCTACTCTTTAGCAACAGATTATTCCCAAGAATTGCTGGATAATGGGTTGGCAAACTACTTAGAGGTTTTAACTGCCCGTGAAAATGCGTTAAACTCAAGTTTAGATTTAGTAAATGCAAAAAATAGCCAGTTACAAGCCATTGTTGACTTGTATGAAGCCTTAGGTGGCGGTTGGCAATAGATCATAGTTTTCATGATTGGTTGATTGTTGATTCCTGCCCTGTAGCAATGCAGGGCGGGAATTTTTTTAAAAGAAAGTATGCAAAGCGCTGACAAGAAAATAATAATTAAAACACTGGATCTTTTTAAAAAGTATGGTGTTAAAAGTGTGTCTATGGATGATATTGCTTCAGCATTAGCCGTATCTAAGAAAACACTGTACACACATTTTGACAGCAAAGACCTGCTTATTGAAAAGACTATCTTTTATATTTTTACGGAACATTTCAAAAAAATAGATCGTATACTCGAAAAAGATCTATCGCCTCTTCAAAAAATTATCCTTATTTATCGCTACGGAATCAATCAAATGATCTCGTATGATCCTGCTTTTTACTTCGAATTAAAAAAGTATCATATTTCAGCTCATAAACACTATGAAGGCCATAAAAATGATATTATTTTTAAAACAATTTTGGGCTTATTAAAAGAAGCACAAGAGCTGAACGAAATCAGGCAAGATGTAAACCTGAATCTTTTTTGTGAAATTCATCTCTATAAAATTGATGAAATTTTAGCCGATCCAGACTTCAACACTCAATATTCAACTCAGCAAATGCTGAACCATTTGGTCATTTATAATTTAAGAGGAATTGTCGTCGATCCTTTATTATTCTCTTACTTACCGTAACGAAAACCCTTTTGCTGCCCACCAAGGGTGTATTTCTATCTCTAAACGACCTGCTTTTACCATAGGGTCCATATTTGCCAAACTATCTGCCATTTTTTGTGTTGGCACATTATAAATAGTAATACCGCGAATGTCTCCATCATCACCAAAAGGCCCCGAAATATCTGCAAAACCTTTTTCGTACATACTCCCTAAGTGCGCTAAATGTAGTTTTTGAAGACTATCAGCTTCCTTTTTATTTTGCGATCTATTGGCACCTCGCTTTAAAAAAGCAATGAAATATTGTTGCATCAAAACGGTGTCACCAGTTTTTTCATCTACATAATCAAATATCTGGTAACCATCATTTGTCAGTTTCTCTTTGAGTTGTGCAACTGATTCCTTTTCAGTTTCCACTGTTTGTTCTTCCTTCTCTACAAAAGTATTTTCTTCTACTTTTTCCTTTGGGTTGTCGCAGCTACAAAAAGCTATTAATATTGTTATTAGTGTAATTTTAATTTTCATCATTCCAGTTTTTAAAAGGGTGCTTACTTAATTGCGAATTGTAATACTTTGTTTCTCCAGTAACTTCTTTTCCTATCCAATTGGGAATAGTAACCGTTTCTTTTTCTTCTGAGAGCTCTACTTCAGCAACAATTAAACCTTCATTATCACCAAAAAATTCGTCCACTTCAAAAATATGCTTTCCGCTTTTTACTTCGTGCCTTATCTTATCGATACTTCCCGGTTCGCAAATTTCCAGCAACGCTTCAGCTTCCTCAACGGTAATTTGTTTTTCCCATTCAAAACGGCTGGTTCCGGTTTCATTTCCTATACCTTTTACTGTAATAAAGCCTTCGGTGCCTTTTATTCTCACGCGTACGGTTCGTTCAGGATGTGTGCTTAAAAACCCTTGTACTATTCTGGTAGTTTTAAACGCAAGTTTTTTAAAGTCTTTGGATGTCACTAAAAATTTTCGTTCTATTTCAGTCATATTGCTGCTATTTCTTTAATTTTTTCTGAAGTGATTCGTCGTTCAGAATAGGTTTTTCTCATTAGGTTTTGCATTGCTTTTGCTATGGTTTCCGGCTCAATCATTTTATATTTCTTCGGAATTAAAAAACCAAATACCTTCACAAAAAATTGCGCAATCGACTCTCCTGTTCTGTTTTCATTTCGATCACCACCAATTAATGAAGGTTGCAATATATAAGTTTCTGAAATATTCTGTAGCAAAACATCACGTTCCATTTCGCCTTTTACTTTGTTGTAGAATACGCTACTTTCTGGGTTTGAGCCTAAGGCTGAAATCACAATAAACTTGGAAATTGAATTCTGTTTAGCCAATTTAGCTGCTGTAACAGGAATACCATAATCTATCTTTTTATACGTTTCTTTATCGGGTGTTTTCGATTTTGTCGTGCCAATGCAACAAAAAACGACATCGCCTGGAAAGCGTTCGGTTTCATTTTCTAATTGAAACATATCGATTAGGTATTCTTCTATTTTAGGACTTTTAAACTTACTTGAGCTTCGTGAAAACAATTTTATGGTTGATATTGAATCGTCATCAAGTAAACGTTGAAGCAATATACTACCCGTTAAACCGGTTGCCCCTAAAATAATTGCTGTTTTGGCCATTTTCTTGCGTACTTTACTACTAAGATATTATAATTTTATAAAATGAACGAGCCGCTACCTATTCGTAAAATTATCCACGTAGATATGGATGCGTTTTATGCTTCAGTAGAACAGCTGGATAATCCCGAATTACGAGGAAAAGCCATTGTCGTTGGCGGAAGCAGTAAGCGTGGTGTCGTAAGTGCTGCGAGTTATGAAGCCCGAAAATTTGGGGTACGATCGGCTATGAGCAGTGTAACGGCAAAACGACTTTGCCCCCATTTAATTTTTGTAAAAAGTAATTTTGATCGGTATCGGGAAGTTTCGCAACAAATCCGAAAAATCTTTCATGAATATACAGATCTAGTCGAGCCTTTATCGTTAGACGAAGCCTATTTAGATGTTTCAGAAAATAAAAAAGGCAATCCTAGTGCTACGTTAATTGCTAAGGAAATCAGGCAAAAAATTAAAGATAAGACTGGGTTAAATGCTTCGGCAGGAGTTTCCATTAATAAATTTATTGCCAAGGTTGCGAGTGACATTAACAAGCCTAACGGACAAAAAACCGTCCCGCCAGAAGAAGTACTTGAATTTTTAGAAAAGCTCGATATTAAAAAGTTTTATGGCGTTGGGAAAGTGACAAAGGAAAAGATGTACCGCCATGGAATTTATACCGGGGAAGATTTAAAATCCAAATCGTTAGAATATTTACAGGAACACTTCGGAAAAAGTGGTGGCTATTATTACCACGTGGTTCGGGGAGTTCATAATAGTGCCGTAAAACCAACCAGAACCCGAAAATCACTGGCTGCTGAGCGGACCTTTTCAGAAAATATTTCTTCGGAAGTGTATATGCTAGAACGCCTTGAAACCATTGCCGAGGAAGTAGAGCGACGCCTCACTAAAAGCAATGTGGCAGGAAAAACCATTACGCTTAAAATTAAGTACAGCGATTTTACGTTACAAACTAGAAGCAAGACGTTGCCGTTTTTTATTTCCAGCAAGTCGCTGATGCTGGAAGCTGTTAAAGATTTGTTATTTCAAGAGAAAATGAAAAATTCGGTGCGATTATTGGGGATTTCTTTATCGAACCTCAACAACGAAAAAAAGAAGCAACAGCCCGAGCCTGAGGAAAGTATAGACGTTCAACTAAAATTTGATTTTTGAAATATGTAATAAGACTACTTGAATCTAATTAATAATTTCAAAACCCATCTATTATGAAAAAAGTAGCTTATTCTCTATTCGTTTTAGCCGTAACAATCACGGTATTATCTTGTAAAAACGAAACAAAATCAAATGAACCTTCAGAATTTTCAGAAGAAACAAACGAACTTGCCTTAGCTGAAAAAGAAACCGAAACCACACCAGATTTTCTCTACGTAACCGCTTCAAGCGGCCTTACCCTTCGCGAACACAACAACCTGAACAGTGAAAAGTTAGGCGTAATGCCCTACGGGACCAAAGTTAAAGTCATTGTTCCTGAAGATGAAGAAACCATGAATATTGGTGGAATTAAAGGCGGAATGCACCAAATAGAATATAACCAGAAAACAGGGTATGCCTTTAATGGCTATCTCTCCAAGTTTTTCCCTCCCGAAGAAGATATAAAAGCTAAAATCTATGCTGAAGATTTAAAAGGTCAATTTCCTGAAGTTTCTTTTACCGAAACTACCGGTGGAACAGCTAGTAACCCTTCAAACACACAAACCTTATTGTTGCCTACTAAAAATTGGCATGAAGCTTTTTATATTGCGGCACAATTGTTTGATATCCCAAAGAGTTTTGCCTTTCCCAACCCGAAAGGAAGCAACGAAGAAACCATTAAAGAAAAAGACCCAAAAAGCGGCACTTGGACAAGCCAGCTAACCGTAAATAGAAAAGATAACTCCTTAGAAAAAATAAACTACGCATACAGTACCGAAGGGTTTGGCTATGGAGTGACCATTACAAAAGATGAAAATAAAATGAAATTAGAACGCACTGAAGTCATAGACTAAAGTTTTATAAAAATTAAAAAGCCGAGTTTTAAAACTCGGCTTTTATTATTTTACCAACGAAACCCGAAGCGTGTTCACCATACCCTTATCCGCAATGGGCATAGCGGCAAGGTTGATTAAATAATCACCTTTAGCTACATAGCCGTGATCTTGGGCAATTTTATTTACATCGTCTACTGTTTCATCTGTGCTTACAAACTTGTCATAATAAAAGGCTTTTACGCCCCACAATAAATTTAACCGAGACAAAATACGTTTGTTGGAAGTAAACGCCAAGATGTTTGCATCAGGTCGCCACGCTGAAATTTGAAAAGCAGTATAACCACTGTTGGTCAACGTACATATTGCTGTGGCATCAATTTCATTGGCCATGGTTGCTGCATGATAACATACCGATTTGGTAATATACCGGTTTGTTCTAATTTTTGGTGGTTCATGGGGCACAGCTATTAAATTTGAATTTTCCACACTTCTACAAATATTGGCCATGGTTTGGATTACCTCTACTGGGTATTTACCTACAGACGTTTCACCACTTAGCATAACCGCATCGGCACCGTCCATTACAGAATTCGCTACGTCATTCACCTCGGCACGAGTGGGAGTCAATGACGTTATCATTGTTTCCATCATTTGTGTGGCAATGATTACTGGAATCCGAGCTCGTTTAGCAGTTAGCACTAATTCTTTTTGGATAAGTGGTACTTCTTCAGCAGGAACTTCTACTCCCAGGTCGCCTCTCGCTACCATTAAACCGTCACAGTACGCTACAATTTTATCGATGTTTTGTACAGCCTCAGGCTTTTCTATTTTAGCAATAATGGGAATTTTATATTCGCAATGTGCCTCTATAATGGCTTGTAATTCTTTTAAATCATCTGCGTGACGTACAAAGGATAGCGCAATCCAATCCACTTCTTGTTGAACGGCAAAAATGGCGTCCTTTTTATCTTTAGGAGTTAAAGCTGGTAGGGAAATATTGGTGCTCGGCAAATTTACCCCTTTTCGAGACCGTAACGGACCACCTTGAATTACTTTTGCTTTCACTTGATCTTTGCCATTGGTTTCAAGCACTTCAAAAATCAATTTTCCATCGTCTAATAAAATCCGTTCGCCTGCTTTTACATCCTTGGGAAAACTGTCATAATTCATATACACCTTTTTTCTGGTGCCTTCAAATTCTTTTCCAGTACAGAAACAAAGCTCATCTCCAGGTTTTAAGACCACTTCTTCTTTCATTATACCCACGCGTAGTTTTGGCCCTTGTAGATCGGCCAGGATTGCCGGGGTAATCCCCAATTGCTCCCCTAACTGTCTAATGGTTGCGATACGCTTTTTTACATCTTCGTATTTAGCGTGTGAAAAGTTGATGCGAAACACATCCACCCCTTCTAAAATCATCTTTTTTATGATTTCTTTTTTGGTGGTCGATGGGCCTAAGGTGGCAACTATTTTTGTTCGTTTTTGTTTCAGCATTAATTGAAAATTAGATTATTTTTAGATTTTATATGCTCGTTATCAATAAAATATGAAGATATAATGGGCTTCATTTTATTTACTTCGGAAAGTAGGTTTGCTGTTGAAACTTGTTCATCTTCCGAAGTGATTTTTAAAAAGTAGTCTACTTTTTTATATTCAGGAATTAAATAGGTAATTATATATTCTTCTGAAGCATTTAATCCAAACAATCCCCCGCTTGCTGTTGTATTTGCTGCGGCAGATTTACAGGCATTCGAAACAAGGTCATAGACTGTGTAGTTTATGGTGTCCTTAAATTCAAACAATGGAAACTGTACTTCCAACCCATCTTTGGAAAATTCAAGATCGGTCCTTCTCCGTTTTAATCGTAACTGTAAGTGTTTGTTTAGATAGAACGCCATTTTATAGGGTTCTACTCCACAGTGAATGGCCAGTATTTGAAAATCTTCTTTAAAATCGTCTTCAAGCACTAATCGGTGTTTACCCATAACGGATTTTAGTATAAAAATAAGGATACTTTAGGTAACTACCGAAGGGCTTAGTTTAATTCTTTGTCAATTTTTGACTGAAACTTATAGTAAGCTCTTTTTGCTGCCCTTTCTTCAGCTTTCTTTTTTGAAGTAGCACGTGCCTTGGCTATTGTTTCATTCTCTAATTGAAGTTTTACAGCAAAGTGTTTTAATTCATCCTTGCCAGTATCTTCATATACGTGAAACTTAAAATGCTTTTTGCTTTTTTGGCACCATTCAATAAAAAGGCTTTTGTAACTTATTATTTTACCTTCTAATCGTTCAATATCTACATACGGCTTAATAACTCGTTTATAAATGAACTTTTCGCAGTATTTATACCCACGGTCCAAATAAATGGCACCAACCAATGCTTCGAAAATGTTTCCGTGAATATTTCCTCCAAATTGATCTGTAGTAACAGAAGATTTTAAAAATTTAATAAGGTTTAAATCTCTCCCTAGCTCATTTAAATGTTCGCGGCTCACTACTTTTGAACGCATTTTGGTAAGATAGCCTTCATCACCTGAAGGCACTTGGTTAAAAAGATGGGCTGCTATTACCGAGCCCAACATGGCATCCCCCAAAAACTCTAAGCGTTCATAATTTTGAGGTTGCCCTTTATTATTTTTTTCGTGTAAAGACCTATGGGTAAAGGCTTCATTGTATATAGAGATATCCTTGGGTTTAAAGCCTAGGATTTTTTTCATGGCATAAAAAAAATCCCCGTCATTTGTAGTGCGGGAATTAAATATGTGCTTTATAGATGTCATCTAGTGTTTATGCGTCCAATTTTTTAAAAAGTACGCAGGCATTATGTCCTCCAAACCCAAAGGTATTGCTCATTGCTACTTTAATTTCGCGCTCTTGAGCTTTATTGAGGGTAAGGTTAAGGGATGAATTTATATTTTCATCGACCGTAGTATGGTTAATAGTAGGTGGTACTACACTATTTTCCATGGCTAATATTGAAGCAATTGCCTCAATCGCTCCAGCAGCACCCAATAAATGCCCTGTCATGGATTTGGTGGAATTTATATTAATATCTTTAGCATGTTCACCAAAAACACTAGTAATGGCTTTTAACTCGGCGACATCACCTAGTGGCGTTGAAGTTCCGTGCGTGTTAATGGCATCAACTTGATTTGGGCTCATTCCTGCATCCCGCAGACAATTTAGCATTACACGCTCTACGCCAATTCCATCTGGATGTGGAGCCGTCATATGGTGAGCATCACTTGACATTCCGCCACCAACAACTTCGGCATAAATTTTAGCACCGCGTGCTTTAGCGTGCTCATATTCTTCAAGAATTAATGCGCCAGCTCCTTCTCCTAACACAAATCCGTCACGTGTCGCATCAAATGGTCTTGATGCCGTTTCAGGACTGTCGTTTCGGGTTGAAAGTGCATGCATAGCATTAAATCCTCCCATACCTGCTTTTGTAACTGCTGCTTCACTACCTCCAGTAACAATCACGTCGCAATGACCTAATCGAATGTAGTTTAAAGCATCAATCATTGCATTGGCAGAAGAAGCACAGGCAGAGACCGTTGTATAGTTAGGCCCCATAAATCCGTGCTTAATAGAAATATTACCAGGGGCAATATCCGCTATCATTTTAGGGATAAAGAAG
Organism: Flavobacteriaceae bacterium UBA3179; assembly: GCA_002364245.1. Taxonomy (GTDB): domain Bacteria; phylum Bacteroidota; class Bacteroidia; order Flavobacteriales; family Flavobacteriaceae; genus Marixanthomonas. Next base: position 32,237 of record DEXR01000029.1, on the reverse strand, counting down.
GGGTTGAAACGCGGTGTTCCATCCCCTTCTGCAAAATTTATTACCTCATTTTGAAAGGTCTCAAGACCACCAATACCAGCGCCCCAAATAACACCTACGCGAAATTTATCAACTTCGTCTAGGTTTATTCCCGCATCTTTAATGGCTTCATCTGAAGACACTAAAGCATATTGGGCAAAGCGATCCAGTTTTCTGGCTTCTTTCCTATCAAAAAAATCTTCTGGTTTAAAATCTTTTAGCTCGCAAGCGAATTTTGTTTTGAACTTTTCAGCATCAAAATACGTGATAGGTGCACACCCGCTTTTACCATTGATTAATCCTTCCCAATATTCAGGAATAGTATTACCAATGGGCGTGAGTGCTCCAAGACCTGTAACTACAACTCGCTTAAGTTCCATAAAGGACTAAATTTATTTAGCTTCTTCTATATACGAAACTGCTTGACCTACTGTTGCAATGTTTTCAGCTTGGTCATCTGGAATTTGAATATCAAATTCTTTTTCGAACTCCATAATAAGTTCAACTGTATCCAAGGAATCAGCTCCTAAGTCGTTTGTAAAGCTTGCTTCGTTAACAACTTCGTTTTCGTCAACTCCTAGTTTGTCTACTATAATTGCTTTTACTCTTGATGCAATGTCTGACATAATCTTTGTTTTTAAAATTTAATTAAGTGGCAAAAATAAAATTTTTTAATTTAATACACCATTTTAAACATAAAATGTGAATACCAATTTAAACATTTTTGGGAGAAGTAAAACCCTATTACCGTACTTTTGTTATTTATTTTATATTACTTCTTGAAAAACCTCATTGTTATTTTGATGAAAAAACGCATTGTTATATTCGCTTCCGGTAGTGGTACCAATACCGAAAATATAATTAAATATTTTAAACAATCTAAAATTGGTGAAGTTATTCTTGTATTGTCAAACAAGAAAAATGCCAAGGTGCTGGAAAAGGCCAAAAATCATAATATCAAATCGTTATACTTTAATAAGGAAAATTTATTTTCGCAAAAGGGCATTTTAAAAACACTTCAAGAAACCAAGCCAGACCTTATTGTTTTAGCTGGTTTTCTATGGAAATTCCCTGAAATAATACTGAAAGAATACCCCAACAAAGTAATCAACATCCATCCAGCTTTGCTTCCAAAATATGGCGGAAAAGGCATGTATGGAAATTATGTTCATGAAGCAGTTATTGCAAATAAAGAGACAGAAACTGGTATTACAATTCATTATGTGAACGCAAATTATGATGAAGGTGCGGTTATATTTCAAGAAAAAACACCGCTTTCAGTAAATGAAACCCCAAAAACAGTTGCTGAAAAAGTACATAAGCTAGAATATGAGCATTTTCCGAAAGTGATTGAAGAATTATTAATTGCTGAAGAAACTAATTAATGGCAAAACCTAAAAAATATTATGTTGTCTGGTTCGGGAATCCCACAGGTATCTTCCATAGCTGGAAGGAATGCAAAAAAGCCATTACAGGGGTGACCGGCGCTCAATATAAGAGTTTTGAAAGTTTAAAAGAAGCCAAAATAGCCTACAATAAAGAATACGCAGACTATAGAGGAAAAAACACTAAAAAGAAAAAAACGCTCACCAAAGAACAACTTGAGAAAATAGGACAACCAAATTTATATTCTATCTCTGTAGATGCAGCTTCTAGCGGTAATCCAGGTAAAATGGAATACCGAGGGGTGGATACCCAAACGCATAAACAGTTGTTTCATCAGGGACCTTTTCAGCAAGGCACCAATAACGTAGGCGAGTTTTTAGCGTTGGTCCATGGTCTCGCCTATCTAAAGAAAAACAATAGCGACCGTATTGTTTATAGTGACAGTAAAATTGCAATGGGGTGGGTAAAGCGAAAAAAGTGCAATACTAAATTAAAGAAGTCTTCAAAAAATAAATCGTTATTTGAATTAATTGCCCGAGCCGAAACATGGCTGAAAAACAACACGTATTCAACCAAAGTGGTTAAATGGGAAACCAAAGCGTGGGGCGAAATTCCGGCAGATTTTGGGAGGAAGTAATTAATTATTGTCGCCATTTTACCCAAATAATGGCTGCTGGGTCTTGAACATTTAGCCCTTCATTTCTTACTTCCATTGCGATAAAGTCCCCAGCGTTAAAATCAATATTGAAAGAAGTATAAAGAAAAGACCCTTCATTCAATTGAATTTTTCCATCTAAGGTAGGGTCTTCTGTATTATTTCCAACATCGATACCGTTAATTTTGATGTCAAATTCTTTGTCTTCTTTTCCCCAGATGATTGTATAGTACAATATACTATAGTTCCATTGAAAGGCATTTTCGCACCACTTCCATTATCTTTAACATCACCACCAAATCTAAGGGGGTCGTTATCTGCAGTGCCATCTTTCGCAAATTGCAGCGCAGTAGTTTCCACACTCAGATATTTTGCCCGAACATCATCATACATATATAATTTATCACCAATTACAGCTAATTGTCCCATTTCATTACCTATAGGATTAGTTTGCGGATTTAATTTAAGGGCAGGAATATCTCCTGAGGATGTCTCAATTTCTAATTCAGCAGATGGGGTTACAGTACCTATACCTACTTGAGAAAAGCTCATTTGTACAGAAAAAGTTAATAAACCAAGAAAATAAAGCTGTTTAATCATAATAAAATAATTGAAGCGCAATTGTAAGAAAATTATCATGTGTCAAAAAAAACATTCGATAAAAGCCCTAATTACTCGATTTCTGTAATCGAATATATATTTATTGAAAATAAGCGAACTAAGTTATAGCACTAAAATTTACTGACTATCAACTAATTAAAGTTTTTTTAGTCTTTGTTAAAATCAATTTATTTTCTAAATTATTTCGCTAAATTTGCACCCTCAATTTAAAATCCTTTTATGAGCAAACTCGTTATTGTTGGTACTGTGGCCTTCGACGCTATTGAAACTCCATTTGGTAAAACCGATAAAATATTAGGTGGCGCCGCTACATATATAGGACTGGCAGCCAGCCAATTTAATGCCGATGGCGCTATTGTTTCAGTTGTAGGTGGTGATTTTCCAGAGAAATATATCGCGATGCTAAAAAACAATAATTTAGATGTTTCAGGACTTGAAATTATAAAAGAAGGTAAAACATTCTTTTGGAGCGGTAAGTACCATAACGATATGAATTCTCGTGATACGCTAGCAACAGAACTGAATGTGCTAGAAAACTTCCAGCCTAAAGTACCAAAAGACTACAAAGACGCTGAAGTAGTGATGTTAGGAAACTTGCATCCGCTCGTCCAATTGAGTGTAATTGAGCAAATGGATTCGCCAAAATTAATTGTACTTGATACGATGAACTTTTGGATGGATAACGCATTAGCCGAATTAAAACAGGTGATTGCCAAAGTAGACGTGATTACCATTAATGATGAAGAAGCCAGACAATTAACCGGGGAATATTCATTAGTTGTGGCAGCTCAAAAAATTAGAGAGATGGGACCAAAATATGTGGTGATAAAAAAGGGAGAGCATGGAGCCTTATTGTTTCATGAAGAAGATGTCTTTTTTGCACCAGCATTACCATTAGAAGAAGTTTTTGATCCTACTGGAGCAGGCGATACTTTTGCAGGTGGATTTACAGGCTATTTAGCAAAAACAGCAGATTATAGTTTTGAGAATATGAAAAACGCCATTATTTATGGTTCGGCTTTAGCTTCCTTCTGTGTCGAAAAATTTGGCACGGAACGATTGGAAAGTCTCACAAAAAAAGAAGTACACAGGCGTTTGAAGCAATTTCAAAACCTAACACAATTTGATATAGAATTAACATAACAACGCGCCCTGAATTTTCAGGGCGTTTTTAATTGAATTAATATTTCAGAAAAAATGAGCGACGCTTTAAAACACGAATGCGGAATAGCAATGGTACGATTGCTGAAACCTCTTGAATATTATAAAGAAAAGTACGGAACTGCATTTTATGGAGTAAATAAAATGTACTTAATGATGGAAAAACAGCACAACCGTGGCCAAGACGGTGCCGGTTTTGCTAGTATTAAGCTCGATGTAGATCCTGGAGAACGCTATATAAGCCGAGTTCGCTCTAACAAATCGCAACCCATACAGGATATTTTTGCTCAGATTAATGGGCGCATTAACGAAGAGTTTCAAAGCCACCCAGAATACAAAAATGATGTGGCCGCTCAAAAGAAAAACATCCCCTACATTGGTGAATTGATGTTAGGCCACGTTCGTTACGGAACTTTTGGCATTAACAGTGTAGAAAACGTACACCCTTTTCTTCGTCAAAACAACTGGATGCACCGTAATTTAATTATTGCCGGTAATTTTAATATGACGAACACAACCGAGCAATTCAACAACTTGATCAAGCTTGGGATGCACCCAAAAGAGAAAGCCGACACCATTACCGTAATGGAAAAAATTGGGCATTTTCTAGATGAAGGCGTGCGTAAACTTTATAAAAAGGCCAAAAAAGATGGCTTGAATAAAATGGAAGCCTCCCCTTTTATTGCCGATAAGCTAAAAATTGAAAAAATACTCAAAAAATCGGCTAGGGATTGGGATGGCGGATATGCCATGGCAGGAATGTTAGGTCACGGTGATGCATTTGTTTTGCGCGATCCGGCCGGAATTCGTCCAGCATATTATTACAAAGATGACGAGGTGATTGTGGTGGCTTCAGAAAGACCGGCAATTCAGACGGTATTTAATGTTTCGTTTGAGGATATTAAAGAAGTAGAGCCTGGACACGCAATTATCTTGAAAAAAGACGGTAGTTTTTCAGAAAAACAAATTTTAGAGCCTTTGGAACGTAAATCCTGTTCGTTTGAACGTATTTATTTTTCTCGCGGAAGTGATGCAGAAATTTATGAAGAACGAAAAGAGTTAGGACGTTTGGTAATGCCAAGAGTTTTAAAGGAAATCAATCACGATACCGAAAATACCGTGTTTTCATTTATCCCAAATACAGCTGAAACATCTTTCTACGGAATGCTAGACGCTGCTCAAAACGAACTGAACAAACAGAAAAATGAAGCTATTCTTGAAGAAGAAGGAAATTTAACTACTGAAAGGCTTCAGCAGATACAGCAACATAAAATTCGCACCGAAAAAATTGCGATTAAAGACGTAAAACTACGAACCTTTATTACTGAAGATAGTAGCCGTGACGATCTTGTAGCTCATGTGTATGATGTAACCTACGGTGTTGTTAAACCTACAGACAATCTGGTAATCATTGATGATAGTATTGTACGAGGGACAACATTAAAAAAGAGTATTTTAAAAATGCTTGATCGATTAAACCCTAAACAAATTGTTGTGGTTTCATCGGCACCGCAAATTCGATATCCAGACTGTTACGGTATCGATATGGCTCGCTTGGAAGATTTAGTGGCTTTTCAAGCAGCATTAGCATTGCATAAAGAACAAGGCACTTATGATGTTGTTGAAGAGATTTACCATAAATGTAAAGAACAATTAGAGACAGAAGACAAAGATGTGGTGAATTATGTAAAAGAACTATATGCTCCTTTTAGCGATCAAGAAGTTTCAGATAAAATTGCTGAAATTATAAGTGATGAAAACATAAACGCAGATGTAAAATTGATTTTTCAATCGGTAGATGACTTACATAAAGCTTGTCCTAAAAATTTAGGCGATTGGTATTTTACAGGTAATTATCCAACCGATGGCGGAAAGCGAGTGGTAAACAAAGCATATGTTCATTTCTACGAAGGAAACCCAGAAAGAGCTTACTAAACGGTTAAAAAACAGCATAATTAGCTATAATTAAACCGTTAATCGAGTTTATAAAACAGTTCATCCAAAAGTAGGAAAAGCCTTATGGTAAAACTAAAAATTGATATATATTTGAACCATACCATAGCATAAGTAGGTTAAGTTTATGGTAAGATTTGGGGCAAAAAAAGGTGAACACTTGTTCGCCTTTTTTTATGCGCCAAATTTGGGGTGGCGAGCAATTACCAAAACTTTATTTCTTTGAACAAACATAGTTGCGAGCCGTTCCCCTCCCTCCACAACTCGTTCGCTTTTTTGCATCAAATCTGAAGGGTTGGCGATCTGTAGCTAGAACTCTAAACCAATAAGCAAATTTTTATTGTGAGCCGTTTTCAATTTCACATGAATACTTCTTCAGCAAACAGAGTTTATATAAAGCAAAAAAGCAAGCGACATATACAGCGCTTGCTTTTTATAAATAATGTATTAGAAAGGTTTAAGTTCGTAACATTCTATGATATGTAGAATTGCAGTTAGAACCAAACCGAACTATATAATCTTTAAAAATAGTAAAGATATTTTTAGAAGTAGAAGTATCCACTTCGGTCAATGCGTGTTCAATATCCTGAAATTTGCTGTCTAACGTATCAAGATTTTTAACTAAATACCGTTTCTTTCTTTTATGAATTGATTTTTTACCATTCTTTTTCTTTCCAGAAATTTCCTGAACCGAATATTTTACTTTTAATATATAGTATTTGTTTTCATCATTACTCATAACACATGTACTTTTATCAAATTCAAATATATGAAAAATTTAATTAGTTAACGTTAAATTTACATTGGCGTAACGTTAAAATAACATTAGAACACTATTTATCAAGCAAAATGCAAAATATATTGAATTTTTAATAAACTATTCACACGTTTTGTCTTTTAAGAAAGAAAAAACTTTGTAAAAACATCTTTTTATCGAAAATAAAAGCCTTTAGTCTAAAAATTCAAGTATAAAAAACTTTATAATATATATTTGATTCATACCATAGCATAAGTAGGTTAAGTTCATGGTAGATTTGGGGCAAAAAAAGGTGGATTCTTTCCGCCTTTTTTTATGCGCCAAATTTGGGGTGGCGAGCATATAAGCTTTACGTTATAAATCATCACAATACCACATAAAAAACCCACCAAGTGGTGGGTTTTACTTTTTACTTAATAAGTACTACTTATTTATTCTGCTCGTATCGTTTTGATACTTCATCCCAATTAATAACATTAAAAAATGCATTTACATAATCAGGTCTGCGGTTTTGGTAATTTAAATAATATGCGTGCTCCCATACGTCCAATCCAAGTATTGGTGTACCACCGCAACCAACTCCTGGCATTAATGGGTTATCTTGGTTAGGAGTAGAACAAACTTCTACTTTTCCACCTTCGTGAACGCAAAGCCAAGCCCATCCAGAGCCAAACTGACCTTTTGCAGCTGTAGAAAACTTCTCTTTGAAATCCTCAAAACTTCCATACGCGCTGTTAATCGCTTCGGCTAATGCTCCTGAAGGCTTTCCGCCGCCATTAGGAGACATTATTTCCCAAAACAAACTGTGATTATAAAAACCACCACCATTGTTACGAACGGCTTTATTATCCATATCAAGGTTATTCAATATATTTTCAATTGTTTTCCCGTCTTGGTCGGTTCCTTCAATCGCGGCGTTTAACTTATTGGTGTATCCATTATGGTGTTTATCATGATGAATTTCCATTGTTTTAGCATCAATGTGTGGTTCTAATGCGTCAAAAGCGTATTGTAATTTCGGTAATTCGAAAGCCATAATTATATCGTTTTTAGTTATTTATATTTTTTTGTTATGTTCATTATCAAAGGTACGCAGAAGAAGACGTAAAAAATGTTATAAAATTTATAAGATTTTATAACCATATAGATTATATTGATAATTTGTGCTGATAAAATCACGAATCGCTACTTTTAAACAAAAAACAGCTTGAAAACAACCTCGCCCTTCACTATTTACAACGCTGCCGCAGGAAGTGGTAAAACTTTCACCCTAGTAAAAGAATATCTCAGCCGTTTACTACTTTCAAAAAACGAAGGAAGCTATAAAAACCTATTGGCGATTACCTTTACAAACAAAGCAGTTGCTGAAATGAAACAGCGTATTGTTTCAAATCTAGTTGCTTTTTCTTCGGAAACATCTCTTTCAAGTCCATCGGATATGATGACGCTTCTTGCTTCTGAAACAGGAATGAGCCTTGAAACCATTCAAACCACTTCAAAAGCAATTATAAAGCATTTATTACATCATTATTCGGCTTTTAGCGTAGAAACCATTGATCGCTTTAACCATCAATTACTTCGAACTTTTGCTCGTGACTTAAAACTTTCTTCAAATTTTGAAGTGAGTCTAGATACAGATCAATTATTGTCTGAAGCCGTAGATCAATTAATTAGCAAGGCGGGCGACAATAAAAAAATCACCAACGTCTTATTGGACTTCGCACTTGAAAAAACAGATGATGATAAATCGTGGGATATTGCCCTAGATATTACCAAAGCTTCTTCTTTGCTTTTTTCTGAAAATGAAGCCAAACACATTAAAAAACTAAAGCTACAATCCCTCGACAATTTTCTTTCGTTTAAAAAGCATTTGCTGAAACAACAAAAACAACTTTCAGAAAACATAATACAAGTTGCTTCCATTACCCTTAAAACAATAGCTGACAACGGATTGGATGAAAGCCACTTCAGCGGAAAATATTTATACAACTATTTTGTAAAGCTTTCTGAAGGCAATTTTGATGTTCCATACGGCGCCAAATGGCAAGAAACCTTAGGCGAAAAACCCTTGTACCCAGGACGTGTAAAACCCCCGGAAAGCAATATTATGGACGGATTAGCACCAGAACTGGTTTCCGCTTTTTCAACGAGTAAAAAGTTGGTATTTCAGCTACAGTTAATTAATTCCATAGTAAAAAACCTTACGCCGCTTTCGGTTATCAATTTGGTGCAGCAGGAAATTGAAACTATTAAGGAAGAGAAAAACATCTTGCCTATTTCAGAATTTAATTCCATCATTAATAAAGAAATAAAAAACCAGCCTGCGCCTTTTATTTATGAACGGTTGGGAGAAAAATACCGTCATTATTTTATTGATGAATTTCAAGATACTTCCGAATTGCAATGGGAAAATTTAATTCCTTTAATTGAAAACGCATTATCGCAACAAGTGGCAAATGAAGAAGCAGGTTCGCTATTATTGGTGGGCGATGCCAAACAATCAATTTATCGTTGGCGAGGCGGAAAGCCTGAACAGTTTATGGATTTATACGGCGGCAAAACACCTTTTGCTGTTTCAACAGCAGAAGTAGAAAATCTAGACACTAATTACAGAAGTTGTAAAGAAATTATCACGTTTAATAATTCATTTTTTACGTTTGTTTCAAAATACTTTGGCGATGCCGGGCACACACATTTATATGAAATAGGAAACCAGCAAAAGCCCAATAAAAAAGACGGCGGCTATATACAGATTGAGTTTATTGAAAAACAATCGGCTGCAGAAAAAGAAGAAAGCTATGCAAAATTGGTGTTACAAACCATACATGAAGTAAAAGCCAACGGTTACCAAGAACAAGACATTTGTATTTTAACACGTCGAAAAAAAGAGGGAATTGCATTAGGCTCTTGGCTTATGGAAAACGGGGTTTCAATTGTTTCTTCTGAAACGTTATTGCTTCAATCCTCGCCGTTGGTTCGAGGATTAATTCAGACACTTGTCTATTCCTTACAACCTGAAAATGAAGAAGCAAAAATCAATATGCTCGATTTTATTCACGAGTATCTTACCATTTCAGAAGAAAAACATACATTTTTCACTCAATTTTTAAACCAACCTGCTGAAGAAGTAACGCAACTCTTACAGCAATACGAAATCAATTTTAATTCCAATTTTATACATTCAGTTTCTTTATACGAAGCTTTTGAGTATTGCATTCGTCAATTTAAATTGGAAGAAAAAGCCGATGCCTACCTTTTCGGTTTTATGGATTTGGTTTATGAGTTTGAACAACAACCATTAGCATCAAAAATGGCCTTTCTAGAATATTGGGAAACCAAAAAAGAAAAAGCTTCGGTTGCCGCTGCCGAAACTACTGGAGCAGTGAGATTAATGACGATTCACAAAGCAAAAGGATTGGAGTTTCCTATTGTACTATTTCCGTTTGCTGAAACCGATTTATACAAAGAAATAGAACCAAAAACTTGGTTTAAAGCGCCTGAAAACGATTTCGGTTTTGAAGAGGCGATAATTAATTTTAATAGTAGTGTAGCAGAATTTGGCGAAGAAGGTGCTAAAATTTACGCAGACCGCAGAAACACCTTAGAACTCGACAATTTAAACCTACTCTATGTTACCCTGACAAGGCCTGTTGAACAGCTCTATATTTTTTCTGAAAAGCCAAGCAGCGTAAAAGATCAACCTAAGGATTTTAGTCAGTTGTTTGTAGAATACCTTAAACATGAACAGAAATGGAACGATGACCAATTGTTATATCAATTTGGTGAAAAAACACGGAAAGAACTAAAAGAAGAAGAAAATATTACTGAAACGGTTGCGCCTACATACATCAACACTTCACCAACAAGCCGTAACTTGAATATTGTAACCAAAGAAGCATTGCTTTGGGACACCGAAACCGAAGCTGCTATTTTAAGTGGAAATCTCTTTCACGATACGATGGCCGAAATTAAATATGAAAACGATGCTTCGGAAATATTAGAGAATATAAAAAAGCGAGGGATTGTTTCAGAAAGCGATTTTAAGATTTTAAAAGAAGCGGTTGATGCTTTAATACATGACGAGAAGTTAAACCACTTATTTCAACCTTCCGAAAAAGTAGAAAACGAACGAGATTTAATTACTTCAGAAGGAAAAATATTACGTCCCGACCGTTTAAATTTTCATCCCGACGGTAGCGTAAGTATTATAGATTATAAAACAGGAAGTCAATCTAAAAAACACAGGATTCAAATAAACCAATATGCAGCAGCGCTTTCAGAAATGAATTTTAAGATTGCTGAAAAAATCTTGGTTTATACTTCAGAAAATGGCATACTTATAAATAAAGCCTAACTTTGTTACTTGAAAAAAAACAGACATTATGTACGGAAAAATTAAAGAACACCTGCAAGAAGAACTTCAGGAAATAAAAAACGACGGATTATTTAAAAAAGAGCGCATTATCACCTCTCCACAAGATGCCGCTATTACAATTTCGACGGGACAAGAAGTGATCAACTTTTGCGCGAATAACTATTTGGGGCTTTCTTCGCACCCAGATGTTATTCAAGCAGCCAAAGATGCAATGGACACACACGGTTTTGGTATGTCGTCTGTTCGTTTTATTTGCGGTACACAAGACATTCATAAAGAACTGGAACAAAAAATAGCCGATTTCTACCAAACGGAAGACACTATATTATATGCAGCGTGTTTTGATGCAAATGGCGGTGTTTTTGAACCTTTATTAACAAAGGAAGACGCAATTATTTCAGATTCCTTAAACCACGCTTCTATTATTGACGGCGTTCGTTTATGTAAAGCTGCTCGGTATCGCTACCAAAACAGCAATATGGACGAGCTGGAAGAACAATTAATTAAAGCTAATGAAAATGGCGCTCGTTTTAAGATTATCGTTACCGACGGTGTGTTTTCTATGGATGGTTTAGTAGCACCATTAGATAAAATCTGTGATTTAGCTGATAAATATGATGCATTGGTTATGATTGATGAATGTCATGCTACTGGATTTATAGGTAAAACAGGCCGTGGAACCTTAGAAGAAAAAGGAGTAATGGATCGTGTAGATATAATAACGGGTACATTAGGTAAAGCTTTAGGTGGCGCTATGGGCGGTTACACTACCGGGAAAAAAGAAATTATAGAAATGCTTCGCCAAAGATCACGTCCGTATTTATTTTCAAATTCTTTAGCACCAGCAATTGTTGGAGCATCTATTAAGGTATTTGATATGCTTGATACTGACACCACATTAAGAGATCGTTTACAGGAAAACACAGCATACTTTAAAAAAGGAATAAAAGAAGCAGGTTTTGATATAATTGATGGGGATTCTGCTATTGTTCCGGTCATGTTATATGACGCAAAACTATCTCAAGATATGGCTGATATGTTGCTGGAAGAGGGCATATATGTCATCGGTTTTTTCTATCCAGTAGTACCAAAAGGCAAAGCAAGAATAAGGGTTCAATTGTCTGCGGCTCATACTATTGAGCAATTGGATAAAGCCATTACCGCTTTCATTAAAGTGGGTAAAAAACTAGATATTATTAAGACTGAATAAAATAAATTTGCGAGCAAAAGGCTTTGTATTTATGAAAAATTTAATAGATTTGACTTTGTTTATAAGTTATAACAACTTACTTTTGCTCTAATTAACACTTAAAAATTAAACAATCGAATATGAAACATCTTAACAGTTTATTAGTTGCTGCCATCCTATTTATGGGTATTGGCGTAGCGAACGCACAAGACGAAAACAACCCTTGGGCTTTTGAGATTGGTGTCAATGCTGTTGACGTCTTTCCCGTTGGTCTAGAGGATGGCCAAACAACTTCTACTCCTATGAGAGGAGAACTTTTTGAAGAATTTTACAATGTTGAAGATCACTGGAACATCTTACCTTCAGTATCTAAAATTGCAATCAGCAGATATGTTGGTAGTGGTTTTACTTTTTCTGCTGTTGGTACTATCAACCGTATAGATAAAGTAGGTGATGTAAGTGTAGATGACTTAAGTTACTACGCTGCTGATGGTGAAATTAGATATAGCTTTAGAGACCTTATCAACGGTCCTGGTGGATGGTTTGATCCATCTATTGGTGTTGGTGGTGGTTACACTTGGGTTGATGATATCGGCTTTGGTACTGCTAACGGTTTAGCAAGCGTTAAAATTTGGTTTGCTGAAAACGTAGCTTTAAACCTACAAACAACTTATAAGCATGCATTTGAAGATGATTACGGAGTAAAGCACTTCCAACATTCTGCTGGTATTGTGTTTAAGTTCGGTGGAAAAGACACTGACGGTGACGGAATCTACGATCAAGATGATGAATGTCCAGAAACTCCTGGTCTTCCAGAATTTAACGGTTGTCCTGATACTGACGGTGACGGAATCGAAGACAGAAACGATGCTTGTCCAGAAACTGCTGGTTTAGCTGAGTTCAACGGTTGTCCTGATACTGACGGTGATGGAATCGCTGATCCACAAGATGCTTGTCCAACTGTAGCTGGTTTAGCTGAATTAAACGGTTGTCCTGATGCTGACGGTGATGGAATTGCTGATGGAGACGATGAGTGTCCAAACGAAGCTGGTCCTGCTTCTAATAACGGTTGCCCTTACGAAGATAGAGACGGTGACGGTGTATTAGACAAAGATGACCAATGTCCAGATGTTGCTGGTACTGTTGCTAACAACGGTTGTCCAGAAGTAACTGTAGAAGTTATCAAAGAAATCAACGAGTATTCTAAAACAATCTTGTTCGACTACGATAAAGCTTCTATCCGTCAAGAGTCTTATAGTGCACTACAGAGTATTGCAGATATTATGAAAGAATATCCAAACACTGTATTCCATATTGAAGGACACACAGATAGTAGAGGTAGTGATTCTTATAACATGAAGTTATCTAAAGAAAGAGCAGCTTCTGTAATGGACTACTTAACTACAATCGGAATGCCTTCTAACAGATTAACATCTGAAGGTTACGGTGAAGAAAGACCAGTTGCTACAAACAATACAGCTGCTGGAAGACAACAAAACAGACGTGTTGAAATCTCTCTTAATAAAAATAGAGATAACTAATAAGCAACGCGCTTAAATAAATACTAGAAACGCCTCCGAAAATCGGGGGCGTTTCTTATTTTTAGGGTATGCAAACATTTTTGGAAGAAACCCTATTCAGTTTAAAAAACAAACACGAAGACCTTTCCAGTCTTACTCTCATCCTTCCCAGCAAGCGTGCCGGTGGCTTTCTTAAAAATTACTTGAGTAAGCATTCGCAAACAACTACTTTTTTACCCCATATAATAAGTATCGAAGAATTTATAGAAACCGTTTCAGGTCATTCTATAATTGACAACACAGAACTTCTATTTAAAAGCTATCAGGTCTATTTAAATACTTCTTCTTTTTCAGAAAAAGAAAATTTCGAGAATTATAATTCTTGGGCAATTACCTTACTAAATGATTTTAATGAAATTGATCGCTATTTAGTAAATCCAAAAGACTTCTTCAATTACTTAGGAAGTATAAAAACAATGGAGCGGTGGAATTTGAAAGAAGAGAAAACCGAGCTTATTGAAAAATACCTTCAATTCTGGAATAGTCTATACGAATTTTACACCAAGCTAAAAGAAACTCTTTTAGAAGAAGCCATAGCGTATCAGGGCTTAGTGTATCGGATGGCTTCAGAAAAGATAGAATCATATATCGACCAAAACAAAATTAAAAAACACGCTTTTATAGGCTTTAATGCGCTGAACTCGGCTGAACAAAATATAATACAGCAATTACTAAACACAGGTAATACAGAAATATATTGGGATGCTGATGAGACATTTTTAAAGGACACAAAACACAGCGCCTCTCTTTTTATACGACGCTATTTTAAGAACTGGTCGCATTTTGAAAACAACGCACCTCTTGGTACTTCGAATCATTTTAAAGAGCACAAAGATATCCACTTTGTCGAAGTGCAGAAAAATATAGGACAGGCAAAATATGTAGGTGAATTGTTAGCAACCTATTCAAAGGAAAAACTAAATTCAACCGCTATTGTATTGGCCGATGAAAACTTGTTAATCCCAGTATTGTATTCACTGCCAGACAATTTAGATTCTGTAAATGTCACGATGGGAACCGTGCTTAAAAATTTTCCAGCCACCTTGTTTTTTGAACTTGCATTATCTCTTCATTCCGTCTCTTCTGAAGCTGCTTCAGAAAAAAATAAAACAATTTATTATAAAGATGTGCTGTCGCTTATTAATCATCCGGTAGGAAATTCGTTGCTGAATAACGCTTCAGTAATAGCGTCAAAAATTAATGTTGAAAATAAAACACACCTCACTATTGACGATATCTTGCAGTTTTCAGATAAAGAAGACACTGATATTGTGTCACTTTTATTTCAAGACTGGAACAACAATAGTAAAACAGCCATTACTAACTGTTTAAAAGTATTATATAAGCTAAAAAGCGAGTTTCAAGAAAACCCTGTGGAACGTGTTGTGTTATATCAGTTGTATCAAGTTTTTAGTAAAATTGATGCCCTGAACGACTCATACTCACATTTGGATTCAGTAAAAACGGTACAAGGATTGTTTACCGAACTCATTGCAACCACGTCACTGGATTTTGAAGGTGATGCGTATGAAGGTCTTCAGATTATGGGAGTCTTAGAAACTAGGGTACTCGATTTTGAAACGATAATTGTTACTTCGGTTAATGAAGGGGTATTACCTACTGGAAAGTCGAACGCATCGTTTATTACCTACGATTTAAAGAAGGAATTCAACCTACCATTGTACACCGAAAAGGATGCAATCTACACGTACCACTTTTACCACATGTTACAACGTGCAAAGGATGTTACTTTACTATACAATAACCATTCTGAAGGCATAAGCACGGGAGAAAAAAGTCGTTTTTTATTACAATTGGAAATTGAAAAGCAGGCGAACCATACGCTTTCTAAAACCATTTTATCGCCTAAAATTACACCGACTGTACAAACTTTAAAAACCATTGAAAAAACAGATGCAGTAATGCAACGTTTGCAAGAAATTGCTACAAAAGGCTTTTCCCCATCAGCGCTTTCTAGTTATATTAGAAATCCGATTGATTTTTATTTTCAGAAAATTTTACGACTTAACGAAACTGAAGAAGTGGAAGAAACGGTCGCAGCA
>DEXR01000029.1:0-16363 GCA_002364245.1 Flavobacteriaceae bacterium UBA3179 | reverse complement strand
ATCGTTCACGATACTTTGGAAGTTCTATACAAAACATTCATAAGTCAATTTCTTTCTTCAGAATTATTAAAAGCTCTAAAGCCTAGAATTGAAGAAGAAGTAACCAAACAATTTAAAAAAACCTTTAAAGGCGGAACCTTCAACAAAGGGAAAAACCTCATCATTTTTGAAGTGGCAAAACGATATATTGAAAATTTCATCAACCAAGAAATTTCAGAAATAGAAGCGGGCAATGAGATTAAAATTATTTCTATTGAAAACAATTTAGATGTTGAGGTGCCTATTTCAGAACTATCATTCCCTGTAAAAATAAAAGGAAAAGTGGATCGCGTGGATGAATACAATGGACAATTGCGCATCGTTGATTATAAAACCGGAAAAGTAGCTCAAGGCGATGTAGAATTAGTAGATTGGGAAGAAATAACGGTAGATTACAAATACAGTAAAGCGTTTCAAATATTAGTGTATGCGTTGATGATAAACAAAGAAATCCTTATTGAAAATGCTGAAGCGGGCATTATTTCGTTTAAAAACCTCAGCAGCGGATTTTTAAAATTCGGAAAAAAAGAAAAAGTTGGAGCTCGCACCAAAGACCAGCTTATTACGCAAGAAACATTAGATACTTTCACTGATGAATTAAAAGGGTTAATTCTTGAAATTTGTAACCCAAATGAACCGTTTACCGAAAAAGAGATAGCATGATGATGATTGAACAAAACAACATACTGCATAGGGAAAGCAAAAGGTCGATTGTTTATGATGTATATTACAACGAAAGCCAGAAACCAAAACCAGTGGTGATTTTTTGTCACGGTTACAAAGGATTTAAAGATTGGGGCGCTTGGCATTTAGTTGCAGAAGCATTTGCCAAAGCAGGATTTTTCTTCATTAAATTCAATTTTTCCCACAACGGCGGCACCGTTGATGAGCCTATCGATTTTCCAGACCTTGAAGCCTTTGCCGAAAACAATTACACCAAAGAGCTAGATGATCTAGAGACGGTTATTGAATATTTTGCAACCACTAAGCACTATATGTTAGAAGCAGATGTAAAAAACATTTCCTTAATTGGTCACAGTCGCGGGGGCGGTATTGCCTTAATAAAAGCTCAGGAAAACGATAAAGTAAAAAAATTGGTCACTTGGGCGGGAGTGAGTGATTATAAAGTCCGTTTTAAGGAAGGAACAAACGAATTTAAGGAATGGGAAGAAAGTGGCGTTAAATACGTTAAAAATGGCCGTACCAAACAGCAAATGCCGCATCACTTTCAATTTTATACAGATTTTAAGGAAAATGAAAACAGACTCACCATCCAACGAGCTGTTGAACACTTAGAAATCCCTCACCTTGTTATTCACGGAAGTGATGACCCAACGGTTTCCGTTAAAGAAGCAAAATCGATGCACCAATGGAACCCAAAAAGTGCACTAAAAATTATAGAAGGTACCAACCACGTTTTTGAGGCAAAACATCCATGGAATGATGATAAAATGCCCAATTCACTTAAGCAGGTTGTAAAAACAACAATAGATTTTATAAAATAAAAAACCACCGCTAACGCGGTGGTTTGTGGAGAATATCGGAGTCGAACCGATGACCTTTTGGCTGCCAGCCAAACGCTCTAGCCAACTGAGCTAATCCCCCATAATTATATCGCTAAAATAATAATTTTTATTAACCTTGAACCTTTAAAACTAATAAACAATTAAATTATTTTATTAAATGATTCGAAAAGCAAACGTTTCAGATATCGATAAGATTATAACAATAACCCGTGCTTGTGCCGCCAAAATGATTGCACAAAATATTTTTCAATGGAACGAGCATTACCCAACGCACGAAGCTTTTAAAAACGATATTGAAAGAAACGAACTTTATGTACTTACTTTTTCTGAAGAAATAATTGGCAGCATTGTTATTTCAACTTTAAAAGACGAAGAATACGATGATGTAAACTGGCTTACTGAAGATGCAAACAACTATTATATTCATCGATTGGCTATTCATCCTGAGCATCAACGTAAAGGATATGCCAAAAAATTAATGGATTTTGCTGAAACTATAGCTCGAGAAAAGAGTGCAACTTCAATTAGATTAGACACATTTAGCCAAAACCACCGAAACCAAAAATTTTACGAAGCTCGCGGCTATCAAAAATTAGAATCTATTTACTTCCCCAAGCAAAGCAAACATCCTTTTTATTGTTACGAGTTGGTCTTTTAAAGTTTAGACTGCTACTTTTGCTCACTTAATCAACTCGCTTTGAATACGACGGTCAGTTTTAAGAGCATCAATAAAATTGCAATTCCAGCTATTATTGCCGGTATTGCAGAGCCTTTGATATCGCTAACCGATATTGCCATAATTGGTAATGTGGAAGAACATTCAATCGAAGCTTTGGCAGCTGCAGGTTTGGTGGGTTCTTTCTTATCGGCTATTATTTGGATCGTAGCACAAACTAAAACGGCCATTTCTGCTATTGTTTCGCAGCATTTGGGCGCAAATAGATTGCACGCAGTTAAAACCTTGATTCCGCAGGCCATTGGATTTAATTTTATTTTGAGTCTTTTTATTTATGGCATTACCGCTTTTTTCGCTGAAGCTATTTTCAGTTTATACAATGCCGAAGGACTTATTTTAAGTTATGCTGCCGATTACTACCGCATTCGTGCCATCGGTTATCCGATGACACTAATCACTTTTGCCATCTTCGGAATTTTCCGAGGGCTACAAAACACCTATTGGGCGATGAAATGTAGCCTTACCGGAGCGTTGGTGAATGTGGTTTTAGATTATCTTTTAGTTTATGGTGTAGAAGGCATTATTCCACCGCTTCATTTAAAAGGTGCTGCCTACGCTAGTTTAGCAGCCCAAAGTGTGATGCTTTTGATGGCCTTATGGTTTTTCTGGAAAAAAACACCGTTTAATCTAAAATTGAGTTTCAATATAAATCCACAATTAAAGCCCTTGCTTTTAATGGCAGCCAACCTTTTTGTACGTACTGCAGCGTTAAATTTTGCTATTTATTTAGCGAACGCATACGCTACCGATTACGGTAAAAATTACATCGCTGCCCAGAGTATTTTAATGAATATTTGGTTGTTTTTCAGTTTCTTTATCGATGGCTATGCAAATGCCGGAAATGCCATTGGCGGACGTTTATTAGGAGCGAAAGATTATAAATCGCTATGGGTGTTGAGCAAGAAAATAAGCAAATACGCCATTTTAATAGCGCTTATCTTGATGGCAGGCTGTGCCTTAGCATACGATGAAATTGGATTGCTTTTTAATAAAGAAGCAACTGTTTTGGTGTTGTTTAGTTCGGTGTTTTGGATTGTTTTATTAATGCAACCTATTAATGCCATCGCGTTTATGTTCGACGGAATTTTCAAGGGCCTGGGCGAAGCAAAATACTTACGTAATTTATTGTTGGTTGCTACGTTTTTAGGCTTTACGCCTGCGTTGCTTATTTCAGATTATTTTGGACTAAAACTACACGCCATTTGGATTGCCTTTTTTGTGTGGATGTTAATACGTGCTGGAGGATTGGTGATAAAATTCCGAAGAAAATATTTGAATAAAGAAGTATAATCGTAATCTTTACTAAAACAAAAAAATGGAAATTTTAGAATTTATAGGCGGTCCTGGATTGTTTCTAATCCTTGCCATTCTTGTAGTAATTGTCGTTATTTATCAAAAATATAAAAAGCGGTAATCGATGGCATAACTTCTTCCGAAGAAAAAATAGTTGTCCTTAAAACTTCTATCTTTGCATCATAAAATAAATACATGAACAAGATTCGAATTACCAAACAATTTTCTTTTGAAACCGGCCACGCACTATATGGTTACGATGGCAAATGCCGCAATGTGCACGGGCATAGTTACAAGCTTTCTGTAACGGTAATTGGAACGCCTATTGACGATAACAACCATGTAAAATACGGAATGGTGATCGATTTTAGCGATCTAAAAAAAATTGTAAAAGAAGATATTGTCGATGTGTTTGACCACGCCACTGTTTTCAATAAAAACACACCGCACGTAGAGTTGGCAAAAGAATTACAGAACAGAGACCATAATGTTCTTTTGGTAGATTATCAACCTACCAGCGAAATGATGGTGATCGACTTTGCTGAAAAAATCAAAAAAAGATTGCCCAATAACATTCAACTTCATTCATTAAAACTACAAGAAACCGCTACCAGCTATGCAGAATGGTATGCTGCTGACAATTAATTTTACAAGTACCCAAGTTACCGCTACAGTCTTTTTTCTATCTTTACCCTATGCAACTACCGGAAGGCAAAAAAATCTATTTTTCGAGCGACAACCACTTGGGCGCGCCAACGGCTGAAGCCAGCAAACCTCGCGAACAGAAATTTATAGCTTGGTTAGATGAAGTTAAAAAAGATGCAGCAGTCATTTTTCTGTTAGGTGATTTATTCGATTTTTGGTTTGAATACAAAACGGTAGTCCCAAAAGGGTTTGTTCGGGTTTTGGGCAAACTGGCCGAAATTCGAGATAGCGGCATTCCTATTCATTTTTTTGTAGGGAATCACGATTTGTGGATGCACGGTTATTTTGAAGAAGAGCTTAACATTCCAGTATATCACACCCCTATAGAATTTGTTTTTAACGAAACCCGATTCTTTATTGGTCATGGCGATGGAAAAGGACCGGGTGATAAAGGCTATAAACGAATGAAGAAAGTGTTTGTGAACCCATTTTCAAAATGGTTGTTCCGTTGGTTGCATCCTGATATTGGTGTACGGTTGGCACAACACCTTTCAGTGAAAAATAAATTAATTTCTGGGGACGAAGACCAACAGTTTTTAGGTGAGGAAAACGAATGGTTAGCACAATATGCTAAACGAAAGCTAGAAAGCAAGCATTACGATTATTTTGTGTTTGGCCACCGTCATTTACCTATGGAGATAAAAGTAGGTGAAAACTCAACTTATTTTAACCTCGGAGATTGGATTAACCATTATACGTACGGGGTTTATGATGGAGAGAAATTTGAGTTGAAAGAGTTTACCCTTTAATATCCTTTAACCGAAGCTGCAAGCTTACATTGCCTTGCCATTCGTTTTCATCTATTACGTAAGCAGCCTTAAACGGGACATCTCCGCACGCGATATCTTTCTTATCTGCCATCCCAAAACCAATCCCTACAAACTGAGGTGAATTGCCTTGTTGAACGGTAATGCGCAAATGCGTTTTATCTTCACCTACACATTTTCCCCACCCGGTATCTTTTAATCCTTGCGTCATAAATACAGGCGTCATATTACCGGGGCCAAAAGGTGCAAACTGCTTTAAAAGACGATAAAATTTTGGGGTTATTTCAGTTAAATTAATTTCAGCAGCAATTTTTAATTCCGGTTGTAATGATTTAGTATCGATGGTTTCTGAAACTACTTTTTCAAATTTATTTTTAAACGTTTTGAAGTCTTTTTCGTGCAATGTTAATCCCGCAGCGTATTTATGACCACCAAATTGCTCAATATATTCAGAACAACTTTCCAACGCATTATATACATCAAAACCTTTTACCGATCGCGCTGAAGCAGCCAGTTTTTCGCCACTTTTAGTAAACACAAGTGTTGGCCGATAATACGTTTCGGTTAATCGTGAAGCTACAATGCCAATCACACCCTTATGCCAATCTTCTTGGTACACTACGGTCGTGGTTCGGTTTTCTTCTTGGTTTTTGGAAATTTGTAATAATGCTTCTTCCGTGATGGTTTTATCAGCTTCCCTTCTATCGGTATTGAATTGTTCAATTTCCGAAGCATATTCAGCAGCACGGTTTATATCAGTTTCGGTTAATAAAGTAACCGCATGATTGCCGTGTTTCATGCGACCTGCAGCGTTGATCCTTGGGGCAATGATAAAAACGACATCGGTGATGGTGAGGCTTTTCTTTTTTACTTGTTGTAAAATAGCCTGAAACCCAACTCTAGGATTGCTATTGATTACTTTTAAGCCATAATATGCCAAGACCCTATTTTCCCCAGTGATAGGAACAATATCGGCACCAATAGCCGTGGCAACCAAATCAAGGTACAGCAACAAATCATCGATTTGCAGTCCTCTTTTTTCTGAAAGCGCTTGAATCAATTTAAAACCCACACCACAACCGCATAATTCTTTATATGGATATTCACAATCTTCCCGTTTGGGGTCGAGTACGGCAACCGCTTTTGGAATTTCTGCTCCGGGACGGTGATGGTCACAAATAATAAAATCAATGTTTTTTTCTGAAGCATACGCAACCTTATCGATGGCTTTTATACCGCAATCTAATGCAATAATTAATGAAAAGCCGTTGTCTTCAGCAAAATCAATTCCTTTATACGAAACACCGTAGCCTTCATCATAGCGGTCGGGAATATACGTTGCCACATTGGGATAGTAACTTTTTAAATAGGAAGACAATAATGCAACGCTGGTGGTACCATCCACATCGTAATCACCGTAGACTAAAATATTTTCTTCATTGGCGATGGCTTGTTCAATTCTTGCTACCGCTTTGTCCATATCTTTCATCAAAAACGGATAGTGAAGGTCACTTAACTGCGGACGAAAAAAATGCTTTGCTTCATCAAAGGTTTCAATCCCACGCTGAACCAATAACGTGGCAATAATGGAATCTACGCCTAATTCTTTTGAAAGACGATTGATGGTTTCTTCAGGAGGTTTTGGTTGTAGGGTCCAGCGCATATGTTCTATTCTAGAAGGGGAGAAACGTAAAGATAAAAATTAGCCCCATTGCTACGATACAAAAACTGAAAAATAAAATTTTGTATATTTATGATAAAACGTTAAGTCTTTAACCTAAAAGCTAAAAAAATGAACAAGATTACATTCTTATTACTATTATTAATATTATATACTGGGATGCTTGTTGCTCAAGATGGAGCTTACGACACCTCCTTTGGGGACAATGGTATTGTTTTAACTGATTTGGGTGGGTATAAAAGCGGTGCGTTGGATATTACTCAGCAAACAGATGGAAAACTCCTTGTGACTGCATATATGTATGAATCTGACGATTATAATTTGTATTTATTAAGGTATCTATCAAACGGAAGTTTAGACTCATCATTTGGAGATAACGGAAAAGTCATTGTTTCAACAACTGAATCTTTTGGTAATATAGCATCATATGTTCAAAACAATAATAAAATTTTAATTTCTATTCAAAATAATGATCCATACTTTGTAAAGCGCTACACTAGTTCTGGTGAATTAGATACTAGTTTTGCAAATAATGGTACGTTAAATCCAGTTATTCCAGAACAGTATAGTGGTCGATTACAAGTACTTGACGATGGCAATCTTATTGTAATAGGAGGGTTTGTAAGTAATTCCAATACAAGTTCTATTGCAGTTCAAAAATATTTACCAAATGGAACTATAGATACTTCGTTTGGCACCAACGGTGTTGCTGAAGTAGAAATCCCATATATTCAAGAAAACCCCATTGTTAGTAGAAGGTTTAAAATTTATAATGATGGAAGCATATTAATCCTCGGAAGTCGAACGTCAGATACACAAGCAACAACACAATTAATTTTTATAAAAATTTTGCCAGATGGCTCCCTTGATGGCTCATTTGGAACCAATGGGACATTTTTCTATGATATAGCAACACCTGATGGCGGTTCTGTTAATACAGTTTTTGATATTGACGAAAATGGAAAAATTATAGTAGCGGGGAGTATAGGAAGCTGTCTACGTGGCATTAACCCCTTTCTAAAACGTTTTTTACCTACTGGACCAATAGACACGACATTTGGGGATAATGGAAGTGCTAATCCGCCAGAAAACTGGTTCTATTCTAATCCATTTCAGTTAAAAATTCAAGGGAATAATAGAATTCTAATAGGGTGGAATTCACACAGGTGTGATCCTCAAAATTTATCTTTTTTCATCTCCCGGGTCTACGAAAATGGAACTATCGATTCCTCTTTTTCTTTAGAAGAGAATACTATTGGTTTGCAACCCAACTCCAGTGGTTCCTTTATTTTACAAGATAACGGGAAAATTGTTACCTCTGGCACAACAAGTGTACCTTTTGTAAACGACAACGGAGAGGTGTACATCGGCCGTCATGTAAACGACCCCTTAGGCATCCCTGAAGAAAATATAACCCCAATTACTGTTTTCCCCAATCCATCCAACGGAATCTTCAACCTAAAAAGCCAACAACCCATCAATAGTCCTTATACGGTAAGCGATATTAATGGAAGAATATTACTTAAAAGCACCTTTGAAGGGAGTGAAAATCAATTGGAACTTTCTTCTTTCTCAACTGGGGTTTATTTCCTGAAAGTATCTGGTTCTACGATTAAGCTTTTAAAACAATAGTATAAGACTTACTATTTTATTTTCTAACATTTTAAATATGTAACTTTATCATTGTAAAAAAATGATAAAACATGCCCTTAGTAACCCCTTTATCTTCAGATCACGACCAAGAAACGCAAGAATTAGCCAAGTTTTTCAACGAAACACTCGGTTTTTGTCCAAATAGTGTTCTGACCATGCAGCGAAGACCAGCCATAAGCAAAGCATTTATCAACCTCAACAAAGCAGGTTATGGCTAATGAAGGTAGCGTAACCTCAGCTTTAAAACGAATGATTGCGTGGGTAAGTAGCAATGCAACAGGATGCCGGTATTGCCAAGCACACGCCATTCGTGCTGCAGAACGCTACGGCGCCGAGCAAGAACAATTGGATAATATTTGGGAATACCGAACGCATCCCGCTTTTTCTGAGGCAGAACGAGCTGCTTTAGATTTTTCATTAGCTGCTTCACAAGTACCGAATGCAGTAACCGCTGATATTGAAAAACACTTACACGAACATTGGAATGATGGCGAAATTGTGGAAATGCTGGGTGTTATTTCCCTATTTGGTTACTTAAACCGTTGGAACGATTCCATGGGAACCTCCATTGAAGAAGGTGCTGTAAAAAGTGGCGAACAATACCTAGGAAAACACGGTTGGGAAATAGGGAAACACATTTAAAAAAACATTATTTCCTCCCTTCCACAACAACAACCAACTCCCCTTTGGGTGGTTTTTTGGTAAAATGTTGTAACACTTCCTCAGCAGAACCGCGGACGGTTTCTTCGTGTAATTTTGTAATTTCACGGGATACCGAAACTTTTCTTTCAGCACCAAAATATTCAGAAAAATGGGTTAAGGTTTTAACCAATTTGTGTGGCGATTCGTAAAAAATCATTGTTCGGGTTTCTTCGGCTAAAAGTTTTAATCGAGTTTGGCGTCCTTTTTTAACGGGTAGAAAGCCTTCAAAAACAAATTTGTCATTAGGCAAACCACTGTTTACCAATGCTGGGACAAAAGCTGTAGCGCCAGGAAGGCAATCTACTTCAAGTCCGGCTTCTACACACGCTCGCGTCAATAAAAATCCTGGATCGCTTATGGCGGGTGTTCCGGCATCGCTAATCAATGCAATGGTTTCACCACCTTGTATTCTGTTCACTATGCCTTCCACCGTTTTATGCTCGTTATGCATATGGTGCGAGTGCATATGTGTATCAATTTCGTAATGTTTCAGAAGTTTTCCGCTAGTTCGAGTATCTTCAGCGAGAATAAGATCGGCTTCTTTTAATACTTCAATTGCCCGGAAGGTAATATCTTTTAGATTCCCTATTGGTGTTGGAACGAGATAGAGTTTTCCCATAAAAAAATGAAAAAGGCTTAATTAAAATTTTTCTCTACCACCGTCATAAAACGTTCGGCATATTCATCTTTATTCAACCAATAATTATAATCAGGTTTTATTTTTCCTTTAATAAACGCTTCGGCTTCATCATAGGTTTTCATGGTATTAATTTGAGACAACACCCTTGTATAATCGTTTGCATTGCCATCAAATAAATGTTTGATGAAAGCCAAACGATCGTTCAGGCCTATTTGCATACCGTTGTTTACCGATTCGTTTAAAGACCGTTGCTTTGCTTCTTTTGTATTGGCGAGCTCGGCTACTTTTACGGTGTCATTCGGTTTTTGAGTTTCCGGTTTGTTTTTTTGTTCTTTTTCTCTATTCGGTTTACGCTCAAACGTTGGCATTTGCTGGTATTCCGCAGCAAAGTCTTCCAACTCATTTTTATCGTTTTTTTGATAGTTTTTCTTCGGAAGAATATCTTCCAACAATTGATCTACACGATTGGCTTCTTGAGGCATCTGGGCCACAATATCTTTTATTTTTTCCATTAAAGGCTCCACCAGATCTTCTTCATGTTCAGGTTGTGGAACTGGCTCTGGTTCTTTAAACCAGTTTTGTTCTCTAAAGGTTTTTGAATCGAAAGCCGTCTCTTCAGAATCTGAATCGATCTGACGTTCCATATACTCTAGAATAGCTAATTTTTCATATAATTGTCCCACAATATTTTTTACAGAAGTGGTGTTAAATTGTTTTTCTTCTTCTGAAAGTTTTTCAATCAATTCCTGTATCTGCTTCCTAAGCTTCTTCTTCATAACTTTTTAAAATGATGTGTTTCTACTGTATTTTGTTTTGTTAAATTTACGCATCCTATATGTAAACGTCAAGGATTTGCGTTTTATTCTAAAATTGAAGTATGTTTCTTGAAAATACCGTTAATCAAAAAGAACAATTTGGCTGGATTGAAGTTATCTGCGGCTCTATGTTTTCGGGAAAAACGGAAGAGCTCATCCGTAGGTTAAAACGTGCCAAATTTGCACGACAACGTGTTGAAATTTTTAAACCAACTATCGATATTCGCTACGATGAAGAAAAGGTGATTTCTCACGATAGCAATGAAATTAGGTCCACTCCTGTTCCGGCAGCAGCAAACATCCCCATGCTTGCCGATAACTGTGATGTGATTGGCATTGACGAGGCCCAGTTTTTTGATGACGAGATTGTACAGGTTTGTAACGATCTTGCTAATCGAGGAATTCGTGTCATCGTCGCCGGACTCGATATGGATTTTAAAGGTAATCCGTTTGGACCGATGCCCAATTTAATGGCTACTGCCGAATATGTAACCAAAGTACATGCTGTTTGCACCCGTACCGGAAACTTGGCAAATTATAGTTTTAGAAAGTCTCAAAGTGACGATTTGGTGCTTCTTGGTGAAACCGAAGAATACGAACCACTAAGCAGAGCAGCGTATTATAAGGCTGTTTTACGGGACAAAGTAAAGAAAATGGAAGTGAAAGATCCGCAGCAAATACCGCCTAAAAAGCAAGCATAATTTATGCAAAAAGCAACCGAAACAGTTTTAGAAATAAATTTAAACGCTTTGGCGCAAAACTATCGGTATTTAACTTCAAAAATAAATAAAGATACCCAGGTTATGGGCGTTGTAAAAGCTTTTGGCTATGGAAGTGATTCAGTTGCCGTTGCAGAAGAATTGATAACTTTAGGTGTTTCCTATTTTGCAGTTGCTTATCCAGACGAAGGAATAACTTTACGAAAAGCTGGTATTGAAACTTCTATTTTGGTTTTACACCCTTTACCGGCAACATTTAAGAATATTACTGACTCTTGTATGGAGCCCGCTATATACTCGCGCTCCATGTTAACACAGTTTATTGATTTTGCTGAAAAAAGCGGTTTTATAGATTATCCAGTTCATTTAAAATTCAATACAGGATTAAATAGATTGGGTTTTATAGCTGGCGATATTGATTTTATTTCTGAAAAAATAGCTGCTATTACCAGTGTAAAAATAAAATCGATGTTTACCCATTTGGCCGCGAGTGAAGATGCTGAGGAAAAAGAATTTACTGAATCGCAATTGGCTCAATTCAAGGATATTTCAGAAAAAATTATTAGTGAAATTGGTTATAAGCCTTTACTTCATACATTGAACACTTCTGGCGTTTTAAATTATCCTGAAGCACAATATGATATGGTACGTACGGGAATAGGTTTATATGGTTTTGGTAACGATCCTGAAGAAAACAAACATCTAAAGCCTGTAGCTACGTTAAAAACAGTGATTTCCCAAATTCACACCGTAAAAAAAGGAGAAACAGTTGGTTATAACCGTGCTTTTAAAGCTTCTGAAACGACAAAAACGGCAACCTTACCTGTAGGCCACGCCGATGGAATAAAACGAATTTTCGGTAACAGAAAAGGATGGGTTACCGTTCATGGCGTAAAAGCTCCCATAGTTGGGAATGTTTGCATGGATATGATTATGATAGATGTTACCAATATTGATTGTGAGGAAGGTGATGAAGTGATTGTTTTTGGCGAAAACCCTTCTGCAGACGAACTTTCTCAAGTAATTAACACCATTCCATATGAGCTTATTACAGGTGTTTCACAACGTGTAAAACGGGTTATTTGTCGAAAATAAAAACGTTATACGTTTGTTTTTATTTAAATTAGCCTTTGTTAACCTTAAAAACCAATCAACATGTTAAAAGAATTTAAAGATTTTATTATGACGGGCAATGTTATCGATTTAGCCGTTGCCGTTATACTTGCCGGAGCCATCGGAATGGTCGTTTCAGGATTTACCAATGATATTATGATGCCTATTATTGGTCATTTTGCAGGTGGAATGGATTTTGCCGACCTTAAAGTAGTATTAGATGAGGCTGTTGTAGGAGCAGATGGAGAAGTTGTTGAGCCCGAAAATGCTGTTATGTATGGTAAATGGGTAAATGCAATCATAAACTTGATTATTGTTGGCTTTGTACTGTTTATTATTGTTAGAGCTTATAATAAAACCAAAAAACCAAAAGAGGAAGCGCCTGCTGAGCCAAAAGGTCCAACGCAAGAAGAATTATTAGCTGAAATTCGTGACGAATTAAAAAGACAAAATAAATAAATTTTAGCTCCTAGCAACTATAGTTAGGAAACCGCTACACTGCAATTATTTAATATTAATAAAACCCTTCTGTACCAAAAGTATTGAAGGGTCTTTTTTTGTGTTTATTTTAGAAGAAATCAAACCATACTGTGTATTTTTACAGCAAAAATTTAAAGCAATGAATATAGCAGTTGTTGGTGCCACAGGAATGGTTGGCACTGTCCTTTTAAAAGTCTTGGAAGAACGTGATTTTCCAATTAGTAACCTATTGCCTGTAGCTTCGGAACGATCTATAGGAAAGGAAATCACTTTTAAGGATAAAAAGTATAAAATTGTTTCGATACAAGATGCTATTGCTGCCAAACCACAACTAGCCATTTTTTCGGCTGGAGGAAATACGTCATTAGATTGGGCACCAAAATTTGCTGAAGCAGGAACAACTGTTATCGATAATTCTTCGGCGTGGCGAATGGATCCAGACAAAAAACTGATTATTCCAGAAATCAATGCTCCTGAACTTACCAAAGAAGATAAAATCATCGCTAACCCAAACTGTTCAACCATTCAGTTAGTAATGGCTTTGGCACCCCTTCATAAAAAATATACCATGAAACGTGTCGTTATTTCTACCTATCAATCTGTTTCAGGAACTGGTGTAAAAGCGGTACAGCAAATGGAAAACGAAATGGCTGGTGTAAAAGGTGAAATGGCGTATCCATACCCCATTCATAAAAATGCATTGCCACATTGCGATGTTTTTGAAGCAAACGGATACACTAAAGAAGAAATGAAATTGGCGTGCGAGCCACAAAAAATATTAAGTGATAAAACATTTTCGGTAACGGCAACTGCGGTGCGAATTCCAACTGCAGGAGGGCACAGCGAATCGGTAAACGTTGAGTTTGAAAATGATTTTGACCTGACCGATATTCGAAAAACACTTCATAACGTGCAAGGAATCACGGTACAGGACAATCCCGATACCAACACCTACCCAATGCCTATATACGCTCACGATAAAGATGAGGTTTTTGTGGGTAGAATTAGGCGTGACGAAACCCAACCAAACACATTAAATATGTGGATTGTAAGTGATAATTTAAGAAAAGGTGCCGCCACAAATGCAGTACAAATTGCAGAGTATTTAGTGGAGAATAAATTAGTATAGTCTTTTTTAAAAATATCTTTTAGCCTCGAAATCAATAATTTGGTGTCGGGGTTTTTTATTTTTCAGTATATTTAAAAAAGAAACACTAAACTACCATCCGTATGAATTCAACTTTTACTACTATCCTGCGCATAATTCTTGCGCTGGGTTTACTTGTTTTCGGGCTTAATAAATTTATTGGTTTTATGCCCGCACCAACATTACCGGAACATGCGAGTGATTTTATGCAATCACTGCAAGCAACTGGTTATGTTTTACCAATTGTTGGAGCCCTAGAAATTTTGATAGGTTTTCTGTTATTGATTAAGAAGTGGGTGCCTTTTGCCTTGCTTTTATTAGCGCCCATATCGGTAAACATCGTGTTATTTCATTTGTTTTTGGATCTTCCAGATATAGCAGGTGCAATTGTTGTAGCAGTTATCAATGTTATCTTAATTTACAAGTACTGGAAAGTATATAGACCATTATTTCAGTATTGATTTTTTCTGAAAAATTACTAACAAACTTATAACAGTTTACAAAAGTCGTTTTCAGTACATTTACAGCTTACTAATAATATTAATATGAAAAAACTAATCATTCCCATTGTAATTGGCCTTACCGTTGTGGCTTGCAAAGAAGAACCTAAAAAAGAATCAATCGCTTTGACGTATCCCGAAACTAAAAAAGTTGATACTGTAGACACCTATTTTGGAACTGAAATAAAAGACCCGTACCGTTGGCTCGAAGACGATATGAGTGAAGAAACTGCCGATTGGGTAAAACGTGAAAACAAAACCACATATGGATATTTAGAAAACATCCCATATCGAGACGCTTTAAAAGAACGCTTATCAACCCTTTGGAATTACGAAAAAGTAGGTCCCCCATTTAAAGAAGGCGACTATACTTACTTCTATAAAAACGATGGCTTACAGAACCAATATGTGGTCTATCGCTACAAAACAGAGGAAGGTCCCGATACAGCTGAAGTTTTTCTGGATCCAAATACCTTTACAGACGATGGGACTATTTCGCTAGATAATTTAAGTTTTTCTGAAGATGGAAAAACAAGTGCCTATAGTATTTCTGAAGGAGGAAGTGATTGGCGAAAAGTGCTCGTTATGAATGTTGAAGACAGAGAAATTGTTGAAGACACCTTAATCGATATAAAATTTAGCGGCCTATCTTGGAAAGGAAACGAAGGTTTCTACTACTCTAGTTACGATAAGCCAAAAGGGAGTGAGCTTTCTGCAAAAACCGATCAGCATAAATTGTATTACCACAAACTGGGAACGTCCCAAAAAGAAGACAAACTAGTTTTTGGCGGAACCGAAGCTGAAAAACATCGCTATATAGGCGGAAGTGTTTCCGAAGACAACCGATACCTTACAATCAGTGCCAGTACTTCTACCTCTGGAAATAAATTATTTTTAAAAGACTTGACCAAGTCAGATAGTAAGTTAGTGACTATACTGGATAATACCGATAGTGATACCTATTTATTGGATAACGATGGCAGCAAATTATACTTAGTAACCAACCTCAACGCACCGAACAAAAAAATAGTAACCGTAGATGCTTCCAATCCAACACCTGAAAATTGGAAGGATTTTATTCCAGAAACTGAAAATGTGTTGAGCCCTTCAAGAGGAGGTGGCTATTTCTTTACAAAATATATGGTCGATGCTGTTTCTAAAGTGTCTCAATACGATTATGACGGAAACAAAATACGCGACATAGAACTACCGGGAGTAGGAAGCGCAGGAGGTTTTGGAGCCAAAAAAGATGAAAAAGAATTGTATTACAGCTTTACAAATTACGTAACGCCAGGAAGTATCTATAAGTATGATATCAAAAATGGGACGTCAGAAGTGTTCGTAAAACCAGACATTGATTTCAATCCAGAAGATTATGAAAGTAATCAAGTATTCTTTACTTCAAAAGATGGAACAAAAGTACCAATGATTATTACACATAAAAAAGGCTTAGAACTTAATGGTAAGAATCCAACTATTCTATATGGCTATGGCGGTTTCAATATTTCATTAACACCAAGTTTTAGCATTACAAATGCGGTTTGGATGGAACAAGGAGGCATCTATGCTGTTGCTAACCTTAGAGGTGGAGGGGAATATGGAAAAGCATGGCATAATGCAGGTATAAAACTTAAAAAACAAAATGTTTTTGATGATTTCATTGCTGCAGGAGAATATCTTATAAATAAGAAATATACCTCATCAGCTTATTTAGCCATAAGAGGTGGTTCAAACGGAGGTTTATTGGTTGGCGCAACAATGACACAACGACCAGACTTAGCAAAAGTTGCTTTGCCTGCTGTTGGTGTTTTAGATATGTTACGTTACCACACCTTTACTGCTGGTGC
>DEXR01000008.1:77861-116059 GCA_002364245.1 Flavobacteriaceae bacterium UBA3179 | reverse complement strand
GTAGCTGTAATTTTAATCCAATCGGCTCCGTTTTTATAACGATGACGTACTGCTTTTTTAGCACCTTCAACACTATTGACGACCCCTTCCTTAGGCCCTGGGTCCCCCATTAAATCACGTTTACGACCATTTGTAGGGTCTGCGTGACCGCCGGTTGTTGCTAAAGATTTCTCTGCTGTGAATATTCTAGGGCCAACGGTTTTACCGCTGTTTATGGCATTGCGAAGGGCTACATTAACTCCGCTTCCTCCTAAATCACGAACGGTTGTAAAGCCGGCCATCAATGTTTTTTTTGCATATCCCGCTGAGTTGAACGCTACATCAGCTTCATTTAAAGTAAAAGGTTTTAGGTAGCTGTCTGGACTGGTTTCGCCTTCTAAATGAACGTGCATGTCAATTAAACCGGGCATAACCGTTTTGTTCTTTAAATCGATAACTTTATCATTTTTGTCTTTAGAACTTATAAAACCATTTTCAATAGCTTCAATCTTGCTGCCTGAAACGATGATAGTCTTATCGTTTAATACCGTGCCATTTTTCACATCTACAATTTTTCCGCATTGTAAATACTTTTTTTGGGCAAAACTTCCGAAAGAAATAAAGAGTAAAAGAAGTAATATGTATCCGTTTTTCATACTGTGTGGTTTTAATTGTTACTTAAAAAGTATTTAATTTATTTCTTGTCACGAATTTTTTTCTCCCATTTCCAGGCAGAAATTAAAGCTTCTTCCAACGATTTTTCAGTTTTCCAGCCCAACACATCATTTGCTTTTTTGGTATCGGCATATACGGCTGTAACATCTCCTGGGCGTCTTTCTACCACCTTGTAGTTGAGTTTTTCTCCAGACACTTTTTCAAACGTGTTTATAACCTTAAAAACTGAACTCCCTTTTCCAGTACCAATATTAAAAACTTCAAAATCACTGGTGTTTTTTTCTGAAAGTAGCCGTTGCATAGCAATTACATGAGCTTTGGCCAAGTCGACCACATGAATGTAATCCCTAATACAACTGCCGTCGGGGGTTTCATAATCATTCCCAAAAACGGATAACTGTTTGCGAACCCCGGCTGCTGTTTGTGTAATAAATGGAACTAAATTTTGAGGGATTCCGATAGGTAACTCTCCTATTTCGGTACTTTCATGAGCTCCAATGGGGTTAAAATAACGTAGTGCAATTGATTTCATTTCAGAAGTAAAACATACATCATTTAAAATTTCTTCGCTTATTTGCTTGGTGTTTCCATATGGGGACATTGCTTTTTTTATGGGAGCTGTTTCAGTAATGGGTAAGGAATCGGGTTCACCATAAACTGTACATGAAGAGCTAAAAATTATATTATTGATGTTATGGGCTTTACATTCTTGTAATAAATACACAAGTGTGTTTAGGTTATTTTCATAATACAATAACGGATTTTCTACACTTTCACCCACAGCCTTACTTGCTGCAAAATGTATAATACCATCCAAATCATCATGAACTTTAAAAAACTCGACTACATCAGCTTTATTACGAAGGTCTAAGCGTTCAAAAATAGGTGCTTGTTCTGTGATGTTGGTGATACCTCCTAAAACATCCAATGAAGAGTTTGACAGGTTATCAATAATTATAACTTTAAAGCCAGCGTGCTGCAGTTCAACAACAGTATGAGAGCCTATGTAGCCTAAACCACCTGTAACGAGGATTTTTTTCATGAGTTTGTTACAAAATTGATAATTGTTTTGGTGATAAATTCTATTTGTTCATCATCCAGTTCGGTATGCATAGGTAATGAGATAACCTCTTTTATTAATTGATTGGTAACAGGAAAATCTGCCTCGTTATAGCGTTCATCTTTATACGCTTTTTGAAGGTGAAGTGGTATAGGGTAATATACTCCGCAAGGAATTCCATTTTCATTTAAATGGTTTACTAAAGCGTCTCTATCAGTATTTAAAACCCTGAGTGTATATTGATGAAAAACATGACAATCACATACATCACAAACCGAATTTTCAGCTTCGCAATATCCTGTGGGTATAACTATATTTTGAATGCCTTTTAATGCATTAGAATACTTTCTGGCAGCATTTCGTCTGGCAGCGTTATACGAATCAAGCTTAGGCAACTTAGCTCTTAAAACAGCTGCTTGTATTGAATCTAAACGCGAATTGACCCCAACTACATCGTGATGGTATCGAACATACATTCCATGGTTTACAATTCCGCGAATGGTGTGAGCCAGATCATCATCATTGGTAAAAATTGCTCCGCCATCACCATAGCACCCAAGATTTTTAGAGGGGAAAAAAGATGTAGAGCCTACATGCCCAATGGCTCCAGTTTTTGTTTTTGTGCCATCTTTTGAGGTATATGTACCTCCAATGGCTTGTGCATTATCTTCAATTACATACAAATCATTATCCTTGGCAAGCTGCATAATTTCATCCATATTGGCAGCAAGACCAAATAAATGTACGGGAACTATTGCTTTGGTTTTAGGCGTGATAGCTTTTTCTATAGCTTCAACATCAATATTAAAACTAACGGGGTCTACATCGACCAAAACAGGTGTCAATCCTAATAAGGCAATAACTTCTACTGTGGCAGCAAAGGTGAAATCTGCTGTAATTACTTCGTCGCCTGGCTGTAAGCCAAGTCCCATCATAGCAATTTGCAGCGCGTCGGTACCATTAGCACAGGGAATTACGTGTTTCACGTCTAAATACTCTTCCAATTCTTTCTGAAACTGATGGACCTCGGGACCGTTAATAAAAGCAGTTGAATCAATCACATCTAACACAGATTGATCTACTTGTTCTTTAATGTCTTGATATTGGCCTTTAAGATCGACCATTTGTATTTTTCGCATGTTATTTCTGAAATAGGATTGTTTTATCAAAATTACGAAAATTGCATTCGGGGTGCAATGTTATTGCTCATTCAATTGTTTCTTTATGCTCTTCTGAAATTTGACTGGTATAGGTGTTTTCAGAAAATGAAACCATTTCTTAAACTAAACCCAACTGTAAAATTGTATTTTTACCTTCAGAAATAAAATCTATGACAAAGAAAAAGCCACTAATTTTAGTTACAAACGATGATGGTATAACCGCCCCTGGAATTCGAGCTCTTATTGAGGTAATGAACACCCTGGGAGATGTGTGTGTAGTAGCACCAGACTCCCCTCAAAGCGGTATGGGACACGCAATAACTATAAACGACACTTTGTATTGTGATACCGTTACAGTGCGTGAGGATGAGCCTCAAAAAGAATACAGCAGCAGCGGGACTCCAGTAGACTGTGTAAAATTGGCGGTAAACGAAATTTTAAAACGAAAACCCGATTTATGTGTTAGTGGCGTAAACCACGGGAGCAATTCGTCTATTAACGTTATCTACAGCGGAACGATGAGTGCAGCGGTAGAGGCCGGTACATTAGGGATTCCATCCATAGGTTTTTCTTTGTTGGATTATTCATTAGAAGCAAATTTTGAACCTACCAAAAAGTTTATAAAAAAAATAGCAAAGCAAACCCTAAAGAACGGCTTGCCCAAAGGCGTAGTATTAAACGTAAATTTTCCAAAATTATCTGAAGATAAAATAAAAGGTATAAAAGTGTGCCGTCAGGCCAATGCGCATTGGGAAGAACAGTTTGACAAACGTGTAAATCCGCTGGGGCGGGAATATTATTGGCTTACGGGTGAATTTGTAAATGAAGATAGGGGTGAAGATACCGATGAGTGGGCGCTGGCAAACAGTTATGTTTCGGTAGTTCCCGTACAATTTGATCTTACTGCACACCACGCTATAAAAGACTTAAATACCTGGAAACTGTCATGAGTAAAATGACGAAAGAAATACTAATAGGATTTATTATTGGGATAATAGCCAACTTGGCGGGAAGCTATTTATACATTTATTTTTTTTCAAAAGAAACGTTAGAGAGAACCATTCAATATGCCATTGAGCAGGATGTTCTTGGCAATATAATTGCGTTGGGCGCTATTTTTAATTTATGTGCCTTCTTTATCTTCTTGAAGAAAAACAAAGTATATAGAGCTAGGGGAGTGGTTATGGCTACCGTTTTGGCGGCTTTGGCTATTTTGGTTTCAAAATTTATGTAATACAACTGAATACTTTTGAAAAGTTCATTCTGAAATCAAATTACAAGTACTAATCCTAAAAGTTGTAATTAAAGCCCTATTTTTGTTTTGAAGTTAGTTTTCTGAAGTATTAAAACCCATGAAATATTACCTCATAGCAGGCGAGGCTTCCGGCGACTTGCACGGATCCAATTTAATGAAATCGCTTAAAGCTCAAGATTCGCAGGCGGATTTTCGGTTTTGGGGTGGTGATTTAATGGAAGAAGTTGGCGGAAAACAGGTAAAACATTATCGAGACCTAGCTTTTATGGGTTTTATTGAGGTGATTTTTAACCTTCGTACCATCTTGAAAAACATTTCGTTTTGTAAAAAAGATATTGAATCCTATCAACCGGACGCCATTATATTTTTAGATTACCCGGGGTTTAACCTTCGAATTGCAAAATGGGCTAAACAAAAAGGCTTTACAACGCACTACTATATTTCACCACAAATTTGGGCTTGGAAAGAAAACCGTATAAAAAGCATTAAACGCGATGTGGACCATATGTATGTAATTCTTCCTTTTGAAAAAGAATTTTACGAAAAAAAACATGGGTTCCCTGTTCATTTTGTAGGCCATCCATTAATTGATGCCATTTCGCAACGTGAGCAAGTAGACCCTGGTACTTTTAAGAAAGAGCAAGGTCTGGACGAACGTCCCATTATTGCTTTACTTCCAGGAAGCAGAAAACAGGAGATATCAAAAATGCTGAAAGTGATGCTCAGTGTAGTTGAAAATTTCAGTGAATTCCAGTTCGTAATCGCAGGCGCACCAAGTCAAGAAGCTTCTTTTTATAAACCATTCTTGAAAAAGCAAAACGTTCATCTATTACTTAATAAAACGTATGACTTGTTAAGTATTTCGCATGCTGCTTTGGTAACCTCTGGTACAGCAACTTTGGAAACAGCCCTGTTTAAAGTGCCACAAGTAGTTTGTTATAAAGGAAGCAGGGTTTCATATGAAATCGCAAAGCGGGTAATTAACCTGAACTACATTTCCTTGGTAAATCTAATTTTGGACAAACCAGCAGTGGTCGAGTTGATACAGACAGATTTTAATACCAAAAGGGTAAATGAAGAATTGACACAGATTTTAGATGAATATAACCGTGCTGTTCTGTTTTTAGATTATTACGATCTCGAAAAAGAACTAGGCGGTAAAGGCGCTAGTGATAAAACGGCACAATTGATTGTTGCTGAAACAAAAAAATAAAACTTGAAAAAATTAGTTATATTTATTCAAACCAAGTCTGTTATGAAAAGATTACTTCTGTTTTCATTCCTCGCCGTTATAATGGCCTCTTGCGGAAGCTCCCGAAATGTAACAAAACAAAAAAATGTAATTGAAGCTACTACGCACACAAATAAACCAGTAACTTCTAAAACAGCAAATAAAATTGTAGCTTACGCCAAAACCTTTGAAGGCACCCGGTACAAATTTGGTGGGACTACAAAAAGAGGTATGGATTGCTCCGGCTTGGTATATACTTCATTTAAAAATGAAAATATTGGTTTGCCAAGAGTATCTCGAGACATGGCCAAACAAGGAAAACGGATTTCTCTTCGAAATGCTGAAGAAGGGGATTTAGTGTTTTTTCAAACCAATAAAAGTCGCAGGGTTATAAATCACGTAGGGCTTGTGGTAGAATCAAGGAGGGGCGTTGTAAAATTTATACACTCAACAACTTCCAGAGGGGTAATTGTATCTTCTCTTGATGAAAATTATTGGAACAATGCATTTGTAGAGGTTCGGCGGATTATCTAAATGCAGTTCCCTAGCCAAAGTTTTACTCAACTTCACATATAAATTCAATTTTTCAGCTAATTGCTGAAAAATAGTTCACATCAAAATTTACTGGTTTCAATATCAAAAATTGGTCGTTCACATCATTTATCGATAACGGGCCTACTTCTACCGTAATTTAGATTCTGTAAAATCTTATTGTACAATGATTTATCAGCTTTAAAATCTTTTTAAACCTTTAAAAAATTTATCATGAAAACTTTAATAATTAGTGCATTTTTATGTTTAAGTGCAACAATCTTAAGCGCACAGGAAATTATGGAATTAGATGCGACCGAGTTAACGTATGCACCCTATAACTCATCAATATCACAAAGCGGGGATAGCTTTACCTATAAAGTGAGTGAACGCTTTAATGGACAGTTTGCAGAAGACCCCATTGCTTTTATGGATGCTCACTTTGATATTCAAAAAGTAATAAATGCTGCAGAAGATAAGAATTACGATTCTTACCTAGTAACTTTTAAAAGTAATAATGGTTATATGCGAGCAGACTTTGATGGTGAGGGAAAGCTTATAAAAACGCATCAAAACTTCAAAAATGTTATTTTGCCATTAGCCTTACGAAAGGATATGCATAATACATATAAGGGATGGACTTTGGTGAAAACCAAATATAATGCAAAGACCAAGGGCGATTTACTAGTGAAAGCATTGTACCGAGTAAAATTGGAAAATGGAAACCAAAGGCAAAACCTAAAAATTGATGCAAGGGATCAAGGTATTGGTGTTGTAGTCAATTGAACAAACAAAAGTGAGGTGACTAACAACAGGCCATTAGGTGCTTAAGAGCCGATGGCCTTTTGTTAGTTTTTAATAGAATAAATGATGGTAAAAAATTAGAATAGATACCGAGTAAAAGCGATTCAACTACCCAAAAACATCATAAATAAAAGAAATTAAGTAATTTAACAAGATGAAAGCACTGGTTATAGACGATGAAGAACTTGCCCGAAAAAGGGTGTTGGCTCTACTTGGTAAAGTGCCTGAAATAGAAGTGAGCGGAGAATGCTCTAATGGTAAATCGGCTATTTCAGAAATAAACAAGTTGAACCCCGACCTTATCTTTTTAGATATAAACATGAAAGATATGAACGGTTTTGAAGTGCTTCAAAAAATAAAAGGGACCTCAAAGCCTATCGTTATTTTCGTGACAGCCTATGACAACTATGCGTTAAAGGCTTTTGATGTCGATGCTTTCGATTTTTTACTGAAACCATTTAAAGATGAACGCTTTTTTAGGACCATTGATAAAGTATTGAAAATTTCGAAAAGTGAAGCCAATTCTTATTTTGAAAAGCGAATTATTGAACTGTTCAATCTTTATAAACTAAAATCTGAAAAAGGGAACAACCAATTTAAATTACCGGTTAAGCAAGGTAACAAAACGGTGCTTTTAAACCCTGAAAATATATTATACATAAAAGCATCGGGTTGTTATTCCGAAATTTTTACAGAAGACAAAAAATATGTGCTTCGTGATTCTTTGACAAACCTCTGTGATCTGTTGGATAGCAACTCATTTGTTCGGGTTCATAGATCAAGTATAGTGAATATTACTCATGTTAAAGAAATAGTACATTCAGAATTTTCTGAAATAGACGCCCGAATGTCCAACAATAAATTATTGCATATCAGTAAATCTCATAAATCAGAATTTCTTGAAAAAATAGGCGTATAATGAAAGCTTCCAAATTAAATAGCAAATATATCGATTTAAGGCTGGTGCTACTATTAGCAGGGTTTTATGCCCTTTTCGATTTGGTACTAATTGTCAAAACAGCCTACATGATGTCTTCAGGAATGGAAAAAATGGGCTTTTTTTCGTGGAGAGCTTTTTTGGTTGACAACCTGCTTTTTGATTTTGTTATTGTAGTGGGCTACATGACATTGATAGCAATAAGTACCAAACGATTTTTAAGAAAAAACTATTCGTGGGTTAAAATTATATCTACCCACATCTTGTTTTCACTATTAATAGGTTTGGTAATACGGTTGCTGTTCGATTTTTATTTAATACTGGTTGGAAGACTAAGCTTTGCCGATTATGACTTTGAAGGAAGTCTCTACAGGTTTATGTATGTAATAGACTTAAACTTTTTAATCTACTTTGCCATGGTCTTCATGATCTACACGTACTATTATGTGAAAGAGGTAAAAAAAGCCGAAAAAAAGCAAACTAATTTAGAAGTTCAATTGGTGAACACCCGTATGAAAATGCTGTCGTCACAACTTCAGCCACACTTTTTATTTAATACATTGAATTCCATCGCGGTATTAACCGATATAGATGCTTCAAAAGCCAAAGATACCATAGCCGATCTTAGTGATTTTCTTCGTGAAATTCTTTATGATAACGAAAAGAATAAAATCCCATTAGAAAAAGAGTTACGTATTTTAGAGTATTACTTAAACATCATAAAAGTTAGGTTTTCAGAACACCTTACCATTTCTAGAGATATAGATGAAAGGTTGTTGTCAACAATGGTACCCAGTTTATTGTTACAGCCCATCCTTGAAAACTCAATTAAGCA
Source organism: Flavobacteriaceae bacterium UBA3179 (assembly GCA_002364245.1). Classification (GTDB taxonomy): domain Bacteria; phylum Bacteroidota; class Bacteroidia; order Flavobacteriales; family Flavobacteriaceae; genus Marixanthomonas. Next base: position 107,592 of record DEXR01000008.1, on the reverse strand, counting down.
TGGCTATAATTACGACCACACCGATTTAAAAGTCCATATTGAAATTAAATCGCAGAAAAATAGATTAATTATTAAAGTTAAAAATGATGGTGCGCCATTGACAAAAAAACATTGGGCGTTGTTAAACGATGGGGTAGGGCTTTCCAATATTAATGATAGATTAAGTAATTTGTACGGTGATAATTATTTTTTTGAAATAAGAAATAAGGACAATGATGAAGGTGTTGAAACGGTTATTCAAATCCCGATAAACTAAACTAAAAATATACATTGCTTTAAACAAATAAACCCGTTTTGCAATACCTTAACACAGTAAAGTAACTTATGTTACAATACATTTTTTATTAAATGTATAGTTTTGTGTTATTCGTGAAAACTAAAACGTACATAACGACACTATTAATATTCATCTTTTTGGCAAAATTCGTTGCCATAGATGCAAATGGACTGAATGTTTTATTTAGCGGAAGTGATATAACCTTCGTAAATCCGCATTGTAAAAAAGAAAACGCTCCAAAGCAGTCCAAGAAGACAGTCGATTTTTCGCAAGTAGACTTGTTAATTTCACAAGTGATTGCACTAAACAGCTTTTGTACCTCTCAGTTTCAGTTTGAACTGTTTTCTTGGGAAACTCATTACTCGGAGCCCATTGCAGTTTTAAACGGGCATTTTACTTCAAGATTGATTAATTTATACCTTGATAACGACTCTCCGCCACCTCGTTTAGCTTAACTATCATTTCAGAAAATTTAAAGTCGGTGCTACCGTGGTATTCCTTTGTACCATGATTAGACGTGTAATTATATACCACGGCTAGACACCGCCCAAAATCAATAATTTTTAAAATAACATTCAATGGCGACAAAAATGTTAATCAGCCGTCGTTCCATACAACTGTTGCGCATAATGGTGAGCGGCATATTTCTCGTAGCGGGTTTAAATCATTTGCTCAATATAGAGAAAACTGCCCAGCGCATAGAACAGGCTAGCTTTAAGGGTATCGCTCATTTTTTTGGCGACCCGCAATGGCTTATTATTCTTTCGGGAATCATAATGATTGTAGCAGGCTTCTTATTTCTAATAGGATATAAAACGAAATGGGCGGCAATAGTCCTAATGATGGTTTTAATTCCCATTACACTCACGGTTCAGGTAGGACAAATAACAACACTTGGACCCTTATTTAAAAACATAGCAATTCTCGGTGGACTTCTCTTCTTTATACTGAATGACACCAATAACTTTCTAAAATAAATCAATATGAAAACGTATCTATTTAGTTCAATATTTTTAATGCTAACCTTGTTTAGTACAACACAATCACAGGCGCAGCAAATTGACAACGACAAAAATAATTATGTGGTAATGATTAAAAAAGTACCACAGTTACAACCTATCATTTTAACTGCTGAAGCACTCAAAACTGAAGAAGGAAAAGCCTATGGCGATTTTCAAGTAATTATATGTGGAAAACTCATCGGCGATATAACTGATCGGGAAAAAATGGGTGGCTTTATTGAAAAAGCTGAAAATGCAGGTGTACAGATCAATGCTTGTGGTTTTTCGCTCAATAAATTCAATGTCGATAAAACTCAAATTCCAGAAGGAATAGAGACCGTGGAAAATGGCATCCTTTATAACTTTCAGCTTCAGAAAAAGGGATATAAAAGCATAAGCCTGTAATAAAAAACAATAAAGTTCACAACCATGACACTATTTAAAAGAAGTATTATAGCAATCATGTCCCTTTTTGGAATATTGGCCATAACTGTTGCTTGTAAAACAGAAAAATCAAACGTAACGGTCAATTTTCAAACAGAAAAAGACACGTTGAGTATAACGGTATTGCAAACCGCAGATATACACGGCCAGCTGGACACGCACCCTGAGTTATTCTGGGAAGACGAGGAAATAGTCTTCAAAAACCGTGGTGGCTTAGCCAACATTAAGACGCTCTTTGAGCGGGAACGCCAAAAAAATCCAGACCGCACCATCATCGTCGATGGTGGCGACTTGATACAAGGTAGTGGCTATACGGCCTTATCCGAAGGTGAAGTTTTACCCGATATTATTAAGAATATGGGGTATGATGTTATCATTCCAGGAAATTGGGAAGTAGTCTATGGAAAAGAAGTAATGCTGGATATAATGCAAGGTTACCAAACGGATGTAATTGCGCAAAATATGTATCACGAAAAAAGTGAGGAACTCTTGTTTCCTGCTTATTCAATAAAGGAAATTGAAGGGGTTCGCATCGGTTTTGTAGGAATAAACGACCCTGATGTTCCAGTTAGGCAAAATCCCATTTTTAGTGAGGGCATTGCTTTTAGCGATATCAACAAAGAGTTGAAGAAAAAAATAGACGACATCAAAGTCAAGGAAAATGTAGATGTGCTTTTCTTGGTTACGCATATCGGTGTTTTTAAACAAGTAGAACTGGCAAACAATCCCATTGCTGAAAATGTGGACTATGTATTAGGAAACGATACCCACGAGCGGATTCGTGAACCCATACAAGGTAAGTATGCCAGAGTAACCGAACCGGGTGCATTTGGATCTTTTGTAGGTAAGTTGACCCTTCATTTTGTAGATGGAGAATTGGTGGGCGATGACTATGAGCTTATTGATGTAGATCCAGAGATTTTTCCTGCTGATGAAGAGATACAAGCTCTTGTAGATACGGAAAAAGCACCGTATAAAGACCACTTGGAAACTGTGGTTGGTTATACTGAAACGCCAATTTACCGGTATTTAACCGTTGAAAATCCAATGGACAATATGATTACCGATGCCGCTCGATGGAAAACGGGTGCGGATATCTCCATTTCTAACGGTTTCCGTTTTGGAAATCCTATCGTCCCAAAAAATGGAGAACCTGAACCGATTACCAGAGCAAACTTATGGAACTTACTTCCTGTAAACGAAAAAGTAAAAACAGGAAGAGCCTCCGGAAAACAGATCAAAGACTGGTTGGAAAAAGAAATGCACAATGCCTTCTCCGAAAACCCTTTAGAACGCTTCGGTGGCTGGCTAGTACGTTTTTCTGGTATGAAAGTAAATTTCAATAGTCAAAATGAAAGAGGCAACCGCATCAACACCATAACCGTAAACGGCAAACCGATGCAAGATGATGAATACTACACCATCTCGGCTTGTGTACGCCCTGGTGACCCAATTGACAATTTATGTAGGATGCCAAATGTGAAAGATGTTGAAGTAAAAGATTATACCATTCACGATGTAGTGGAAGAATATCTCAAGAAAAATTCGCCAATATCGCCTAAATTGGAAGGAAGAGCCTATTGCGAATACCTTGGAGAATACTCTTTTTCAACCGTTCCGAAAACGGATTATAAATTTCAATAAAAATAGAAGTTATGAAAACAGATAAAAAGAATAAAAGCACAAAGAAAACGTGGATACAATACGGGATTTTTGCCGTAGTGGCCATCACATTATACGCAACAGGAATGCACACCGAAGTCATTGGTTTTGCACAGCGAGGATTACTCGCTACTGGATTGATGAACCCCGATGTAGCCGAAATTGCACAAGTGCGGAGCAATAAAAACGAAAATGGAAATAAACCTGAAACAACTACAAATCCTACTACTCAAGCAGATTTTAACCTAAAATTAATTGATAAGGAAGGAAACACTATGTCTTTAGAAGAGTTAAAAGGTAAGGTCATTTTTATGAATTTTTGGGCAACGTGGTGCCCCCCTTGTGTAGCAGAAATGCCCAGTATTGATAAGCTACATGAAGAAATGGGTGATGAAGTCGCTTTTGTAATGTTATCGCTCGACCAGAATTTTGAAAAAGCTAAAGCTTTTGACAAGCGCAAAGGATATAACCTGCCTATTTATGCTGCTGGAAGTAACCTCCCAGCGATGTATCAATCATCTGCAATACCAACCACCTATGTTATTGATGCCAAAGGAAACTTAGTATTAACCCACAAGGGAATGGCAGATTATAGTGACCCAGAATTCAAAAAATTCCTCAATAGTTTAAAGTAGGTTTTCAATAAAAAGAATTAAGTAATCTATTTTGTTTAATATACTTATTTTAACAGGGTAAAAGTTATTAAAAAAACTAATTTAAACTAAAAAAAAGGCTTCACAATTTTGTGAAGCCTTTTTTTTACTAGTAGCGGGAACTGGACTCGAACCAGTGACCTTCGGGTTATGAGCCCGACGAGCTACCTACTGCTCTATCCCGCGATGTGGACGGCAAAGATACAAAGGATTTTTAATCTAACAAGTAATTAAACAACAAAATTTAACAGCTTTTCATAAAGTTTTCGTCTTCAAGATACTGTTTCGTATTTTTAAGTGATGAAAAAAAAAATACGGGTCTTTATAATCGTCTTAGTTTCGGTATCAATACTCTTTATTGGTGGAATTATTGCAATCAATTATTTTCTGAAAAATAAAGTAGAAAACTTTTTAGCAACGCGATTACCAGAAAATATCATTCAGTCGTATGACGATCTCAGGTTAGATGTTTATGAGGGTACTATAACGCTCATCAATCCATCCGTACAGATTCAGAATAAAGAGGATCGTAAAACACACACAAACATTTCAGTAAAAAAATTGGTCATTGACGATATTAGTTATTGGGATTACTTGCTTAATAACAAAATTCATATCGATGAGATATTGATTGATACACCTGAAATTGTGTATTATAAAAACAAATTAAAGAAAAACCGTGATAGTCTAAAATCTGGTGTTATCAATATGAACAGGCCTATATTTTTAGACCGTTTAAAAATTGAAGAAGCTTCAGTAAGTATTTTTGATGGTAAGAAAGATTCATTGTTTCTTTTTACAAATCATTTTTCGCTTGAAGTTGATTCCATTACTACCAATGAAAAAATTATAAAAAAAAGGTTGCCAGTTGCTTTTAGTGCCTATAAAGCGCAAACAGATTCAGTTTTTGTAAAAGTAAGCGATTATGAAAATGTAACGGTTAAAAATCTACTGTTAGAAAATAAAAACATAGCCATTACAGACATTCATTTGTATACCAAATATTCCCGAACAGAACACGCACAGATTATTCCAGTGGAAAAGGATCACTATAACTTGAAAATAGATTCTTTTTTAGTTGAAAAAATTGATTTTGGTTTTCAAAACAGGAAATTGTTTATTTCTGGTAATACGGTCAAATTTAAAAACCCTTCATTAGATATTTTTAGAAACAAGCTTGTGGCAGATGATAAAACCATCAAGCCGCTATACAGTAAAATGATTAGAGACCTCCAGTTTGATTTGACTTTAGATTCAGTAAACATCGATAACGCAGCAATTGTTTATACCGAAAAAGTGAAAAAAGAAAACAAAGGCGGAACAATTAATTTTAAAAAACTAAATGCCAATATTAACAACGTTAGTAATACGTATAAAGGTTCGAAAAAGACACAAATAATGGTAGAGGCCATCTTTATGGACAGCACACCTTTTACAACCGATTGGAGTTTTGACGTAAATAATACAAACGATTCATTTCTTTTCAAAGCTGATGTTGGGAATTTGCCGGCTGAAGATGTCAATAGTTTTACAGTGCCAAATCTTAAGGTGCAATTAGAAGGTGAAGCCAATAAAACCTACTTTACTATTGATGGTAATAATACAGCATCACATGTTGATTTAAAGATAAATTACGATAAGTTTAAAATAAACGTCCTGAATAAAAAAGGGGATAAAAAGAACGGGTTTTTATCAGCAATTGCTAATATTTTTGTCTCAAAGGACAGTGATAAAAGCGAGGGAGATTTTAGGGAAGGCTCTGGAGAGGTTAAGAGAGATAAAACTAAATCTTTCTTTAATTATTTGTGGCTTAATGCAGAAAAAGGGCTTAAAAGCAGTTTAACGGGTGGAAAGAATTAAAACTTATTGAGCAATCCAAGACATGGCACTCATTCTTTCTTCTGAAGTAAAATTTCGCGTTTCAGAGGAGGTAAAAAAAGAAGAAAGGCTAGCACAAGCATGAATCCATTTGCGGTCACTCACCAAAGCGACTTTGTGAAATTTATCGCTGTTTTTAAACTTAAAAACTGTTTCTTTAAAGAGCGCGGGCATAGAGAACGATTCAACTCCCACGTCTTCAACATATAAATTGATTTTATCGTAGGTTTTTAATTTATTTTCAATGTTTACTATTAAACTATCAACAGTCTCTGTGTCAAACTTTCCTTCAATAAGAAAACCAACGGTAGTATCTGAAAAGCTAAAACTTGAAAGCATATTAAAATAAATTATACCTATTAAAGATACCAAAAAAATTATTGTTCAATACTTTCTGCTGAAAAAGAAACCAATTCACCACTTTGGAACGTGGCCGAAACTTCAATAGGGTTACAGCAAATCTCACAATCTTCCACGTACGTAGCCGTAACTGAAGGATCGAGAAGCATGGATATTTGCTCCCAGCAATATGGGCATTGAAAAAAGTGTTCTTCCAACGATGCTGTTTTAAATGATTATTTTAACTCGTCTAACTGTAAAGTTACAGATTCCCATTCTTCCATTAAACTGTTCAGCTTTTTCTTTTTGGCTTCATAGCCATCAAAAAAGTTAGGCTTCGCGATTGTTTCGTCATAATTTACCGCTAGTTCCACATCAATTTCCTTAATCTCTTTTTCCAGCTTATTTATTTTACTCTCAGTATTGCTTAGTTTATTCTGAAGCGATTTCAGTTTCTTTTGCATTTCATAATCTTCCTTTCCAGAAGTAACTTTTTGTTTTTCTTTCTTTTCTGAAACGGTTCGTTTCTCAGCTTCGCGAAGGTTTTCAAGATTTCGTTGTTCTAAGAAATAATCAATATCACCTAAATATTCTTTAATTTTTTGATCTTTAAACTCGTAGATTTTATCGGTCATACCCTGAAGAAAATCCCGGTCGTGTGATACTAATAGAAGGGTTCCTTCAAATCTCTTTAATGCATCTTTTAATACATTTTTGGATTTGATGTCTAAGTGGTTGGTAGGCTCATCCATTACCAACACATTAAAAGGTTCTAAGAGTAGTTTTGCCAAAGCCAAGCGGTTTCGCTCGCCACCTGATAGTACACGCACATATTTATCCACCTCTTCACCTCTAAAGAGGAAGGAGCCCAGAATATCACGAACCCGTGGTCGACTTTTCATATCAGCTGCATCGATCATCGTTTCTTCCACGGTTTTTGAACCATCCAAATATTCCGCTTGATTTTGCGCAAAATAGCCTATCTGTACATTGTGGCCCAGTTTCATATTCCCTTGATGTTCTAGTTCGCCTACAATAATTTTAGCCAACGTAGATTTACCTTGACCATTTTGTCCAACAAAAGCAAGTTTGCTGTCACGATCCACTTTTAAGTCGATATTGTTTAACACGTGGTTATTGCCATATGTTTTTGAAATGTTTTCAGCTTCTATAACCACTTTTCCAGGCGTCACTGAAATTGGGAACGATAAACTCATTACACTGTTATCGTCTTCATCCACCTCAATACGGTCAATCTTGTCAAGTTTTTTAATCAGTGATTGTGCCATCGTCGCTTTACTTGCTTTGGCCCTAAACTTTTCTATAAGTTTTTCGGTGGTTTCTATTTGCTTTTGCTGATTTTTCTGTGCTGCGAGTTGCTGTTCTCTCAATTCGGCGCGTTGCACCAAGTATTTTGAATACGGATAATTGTAATCGTAGATTTTTCCGAGGGAAATTTCAATCGTTCTATTGGTTACGTGATCTAAAAACATTTTATCGTGCGAAACTACCACAACCGCTCCAGCATAGCCGTTTAAAAATTCTTCTAACCAAAGAATGGACTCAATATCTAAGTGGTTGGTAGGCTCATCGAGTAGTAGAATATCGTTGTTTTGAAGTAGCAATTTGGCCAATTCAATACGCATACGCCACCCTCCAGAGAAGGTTTCTGTCAGCTTGCCAAAATCTTCCCGCTTAAAACCTAATCCTTGTAAAATACGTTCAGTTTCACCTTGATAATTATACCCGCCATGAATTTCATATTGATGCTGCACATCGTTCAAATCGATCATTAGCTGGTTGTAGCTGTCGCTTTCATAATCAGTGCGCTCTGCCAATTGCGTATTGATGTGTTCTAGCTTCTTTTCAAGCTTTTTAATTTCAGTAAATGCTTCATACGATTCTTCAAGTACAGTTTTTCCTTTTGTAAAATCGATATCCTGTTTTAAAAAGCCAATAGTCACTTCTTTATCGGTAGCAATTTGGCCCTCGTCATATTCTTGTTCATTAGAGATTATACGAAGCAACGTAGATTTACCAGCACCGTTTTTACCCACAAGACCAACACGGTCACCAGGTGTAAGTTGAAAAGTTATTTTTTCAAAAAGGTACTCACCTTGAAAAGAAACAGAAAGATTGTGAATGTTCAGCATGTATGTAACAATTGTAACGGTAAATTTTTGCAAAGATGCTTAAATTTGTAGTGGTAAAAAAATAACTATGAAAGGCTCTAAATTGTACAGCATATTTACAGGAACTTGTCCTGTGTGTCATACCGGAAAAATGTATAAAACCAAAAACCCGTATATTTTTTCTGAAACCTTAAATATGCACGACAATTGTCCGCATTGTAGTACAAAATTTAAAATTGAACCTTCTTTTTTTTACGGAGCAATGTATGTTAGTTATGCAGTAGGTGTGGCATTTGCAGTAGCTGCATTTATTATTGCATACTTTTTTATAGGCTTAGGACGGCTGAACACCTTTTTTGTTATTACAGGAACATTAATCGCTTTCCTGCCAATAATTTTACGGTTATCGAGAAATATTTGGATTAACTTTTTCTTCAAGTATAATCCGGAAAAAGCAAATTAATTTTTAAATCGGGCAATGTTTACGTCGGAAAGTAAATTTTCATTTTTTTCTGAAAAATTATAAAGCCATTCCGATAGGAGCGGGGCCATTAAAATTCCTCTCGTGCCAAGACCGTTAAAAAACAAGAGGGTTTTATGTTCTAAACTTCCTAATAATGGTTTGCGGTCTTTTACCGTAGGACGCACGCCGGCTATTTGATCGATAACTTCATAGTCGCAAGAAATCATCTTCTCCAACTTTGAAACAATGGCTTTTCGATCTTCGTCGGTAGCATCTTTACTGAAATCATCTCGGCTGTATGTAGCGCCCACTTTATAAATATTATCACCTTGGGGGATTATAAACAACGGGCCTTTTAAAATAGCTTCACTCTGAAGTTCGGGAGCCTTTATCAAGATGTATTCTCCTTTGTTTCCTACAAAGTTATCCGTTGGAAAAAATGGGTTATGAACTACTGAAGCCCCTTCAGCAAATACAATTTTTGTTGACGAAACATCTTTGTAAATTACTGCATCATTTTTTAGCTGAAGTTTTTCGTGCTCGAATGCTTCAGTAATCAATTGATTATTGTTGTTAAGATAATTGCGATAGGCTGAAATTAATTTAGATGGATTTATTTTTCCACATTCCAGTACTTTTCCAAAACCGTAAGGGGCTTTTATAGCAGTGTTTTCATTCTTTAGTATTTCTGAAGAAAGAAAAGGGAAGAGCGCTTTTTTGTCACTCGCTACCATCCAGTCGTTCTGTTCTTCAATACTATTCAAAATTCTGTAAATAGGAGTCTTCTCAAGTAAATCAACTTGTAGTTGTTTTGAAATTTCTTCATAAAAAGGAATTGCTTTTTCTAAAAAATCACTTCCTTTCCAAACGGCAGTAAATCGTTTTAAAACCACTGGATTAAAAACCCCGCCAGAAACTACCGTAGAGTGATTGATACCAGTATCATACACCACGAAATTCTTTTTGTTTTTGCGCAATGTCTCACAAAAAGCGATTCCGGCGATTCCTAGTCCTACGATAATGTAATCAACTTTTTTCATACTGCAATTTAGGTATATTAGTGGTTGCCAAAGCTACAAAACATAAAGTGCCACAAACTTAATTTGTGGCACTTTATAAATATTCTTAGGGTTAGTTTTAAATTTCAGCTTTCTCAGTCGTTTGACTACGATCAATTTTCTTAACCAAACCTTGTAATACATTTCCGGGGCCTACTTCTATAAAGTGATCAGCGCCATCTTTAATCATATTTTGAATACTCTGCGTCCATTTTACAGGAGCTGTTAATTGAAAAATAAGGTTTTTCTTAATTTCTTCAGGATCCGTTACAGCAAACGTACTTACATTTTGGTACACTGGGCACGATGGTTTTGAAAAATGAGTATTCTCAATGGCAGCAGCTAATTCTTCACGAGCAGGTTCCATTAGCGGACTGTGAAAAGCGCCACCAACAGGAAGCATTAGTGCACGACGTGCTCCAGCTTCTTTTAAAGCTTCGCAAGCGGCTTCTACGGCTTTTATCTCACCTGAAATAACCAATTGCCCAGGGCAGTTATAGTTTGCGGCAACCACTATACCATCAATATCGGCACAAATGGCTTCTACTACATGGTCTTCTAGGCCTAATACGGCAGCCATTGTCGATGGTTTTAATTCGCAAGCATTTTGCATCGCCTGCGCTCTTCTAGAAACTAAAATCAAAGCATCTTCAAAAGCTAAAGCTCCATTGGCTACTAACGCAGAAAATTCACCCAAAGAATGTCCTGCAACCATATCGGGCTTAAAGTTGTCACCCATTACAGTTGCTAAAATGGTTGAATGTAAAAAAATAGCAGGCTGTGTTACTTTGGTTTCTTTCAGTTCTTCAACTGTACCTTCGAACATGATTTTGGTAATATCGAAGCCTAGTAACTTGTTGGCGCGATCAAATAATTCTTTTGCTTTATCTGAAGTTTCATATAAATCTTTTCCCATTCCTGGGAATTGAGCTCCCTGTCCGGGAAATACGTATGCTTTCATAGTTGGTTGTTTTATGCTGTAAAAGTAAAAATAAATATCCCCTTTTCATAAAATGAAAGGGGATAGTGTAAAGTTAATTATAAATCCATTTTGCCAGAAGTGCCAATGTCTTTATCATCACCAGTTATGGCCGCTGCTTGTAGCTTTAAAAAAGTGACCAATTGGTTGCTGTCATTGTTCCAGTAAGCGGCTTCTTTGGGATGAAATTTAATGGCGGTTAAGTTTGGGTCTTCTTTGCCATCAAACCAAGCGTTGTCTTTTTTGTTATACAAATCATCTAAAACAGCTTGATCGGTAATGATTTCTGCGTTACCATATACGCTTACAAATTTCATGGAACCTGGGTCACTGTATAATAGTTGAGTTTCAGATTGTTTCAGTAAGTCACTGTTATGGTCACTATCATTTCGGCTTAAAAACCAAATGTTTCCTTCTTTGTCTACTTCCTTGGTGTGCATTGGTACCACGCTTAAAGGCTGTTTGTTTAATCGGGTGGCGAACATGGCGACTTTGATGTCGGCTAACATGTCTTTCAATTTCTTTTTTGCTTCGTCGTTGCTTACATTTTCGGTACTCATATCTTTTTCTTTTCAAGTTACGAGTTTTAACCGCCTTAAAGCGTCAATTTTTTATTAAAGTATGTCCAATAGTTTGTTAATATGCTATTGATATTTTTTCACAATACTTTGTACACGAGATAGATATCCTGATCCAAAAATATTGAGATGAACCAATAAATAATACAATTGCCATAAGGAAACACGTTGCTTCCAATTGTTTTCTAGTGGAAAAATGGAATGATACTGAGTAAAAACTTCTTCTGAAAAGCCACCGAATAGTTGCATCATGGCCAAATCCATCTCACGAGGTGCAAACGAAACAGCGGGATCGATTAAAGTAGGGATTTTATTTTCTGAAACCATATAATTTCCGCCCCATAAATCGCCGTGGATTAAGGCTGGTGATTCATTTGGTATTTCTGAAGAAACATTTTTATAAAATACTTCTAAGTTCGAAAAATCGAAACCTCGTTCTTTTGCCATTTTAAACTGTGGCGCTAACCGCTGATTGATATAAAAATCTGCCGCTGAGGTTTCTGTTCCATTATATTGTGGAAGACTGCCTATATAATTGCTGTGATCTAAACCAAAAATCGGTTGAGTGGTTTTATGTAGTGTGGCTAAATTTTCAGCAAAATTCTTCCAAAAACTACTGGATGTTGAACTTTCGGGTATATATTCTAACAATAAATATGAGGTGTTTTCAATAACTCCATAATTAATTACTGAAGGGATTTTAAAACTGTTTGAACTTCTCAATAAGTCTAAACCTTTGGCTTCGGCTTCAAGCATTCCAGGGAATTTTGAAGCAATATTTGTTTTAACAACAAGTTTTTTTGAGTCACATTTCAGTAAAAATACATTGTTAATATCACCACCAGAAAGAGGTATAGATTCAAGTAAATTCAAGTTGTTTTCTTCGGCTATTTTGGTAAGAATATTCAAAATTTATTTCCGTTCGTAGGTTAAATACGAAAATGAATAGTTGTGTTTTTCGTCTTTTTCGTGTTTCACTTCAGAAATTAATTGCCATTTTTCCATATCAATTTCAGGAAAATAGGTGTCAGCTTCAAAAGTTCCGTGAACTCGGGTAAGTTCAATTTTGTCGGCAGTGTCTATGGCTAATTTATAAATTTCGCCACCACCAATAACAAAAGGTTGTGGATCATTTTGGGCCTTTAATAATGCTTCATCTAAGCTATGCACCACAACAGCACCTTCCTTTTGATACTCTTTGTTTCTGGTGATAACAAGGTGCGTGCGATTGGGTAAGGGTTTTGGGAACGACTCAAAAGTTTTTCGACCCATAATAATATGATGTCCGGTGGTGAGATTTTTAAACCGTTTAAAATCATCCGGCAAGTGCCAAACGAGGTCGTTGTCCTTCCCTAACTCGTTGTTTTCACCAGCTGCTGCAATTAAAGTAATCATTGTACGTCTGGGGGTAAGGGGTTGTTGTCGTCCTTTTTTTTTACTTCCTCTTTTTTGGGAAGTTGAACATCTTTATCCACCTTTTTTTCAAGTTCTTTAATACGGTCTGCTTGTTTGGCTTTTAGCTTTTCAAGTTGACGGTTTTCCCATTCTTTCCCCATAAACTTGCTCATTACAAATACATTAAATACATGGATTAACAGTATAAATGCCCAAATAAGTACCACCCAAACGGACCAATTTGGGAAAAGAATATCGGCTCCTTTTTTAAGCACTAAATCAATTACTAAAAGAAAAACAGAGCCTATTAAAAAGAAAATAAAATGCCGCATTAAATTCTTTTTCTCTTTAATACGTCTACGCGCGTATTCGTATTGTTCGCGTTGTTCCGAGTCGATTCTTTCGGTTTTTTTGGATTTTGAAAACATAGTTAGTTACTTTTATGTCTAAAGTAAAAATACCTATTTTTAATTGTTTAATCCAACTTGATGCAAGATTTTAAAAAACACTTTCCGGCTTTACAAGGGCGCACGTATTTAAATACACCTGCTTCTGGGCTTCTTTCAAAACCTGTATATAACTGGCGCAAAGAACAGGAAAAGAATTTTTTAGAAAATGGTAATGATTACGGCGCTACTCTTGAAACGCTTGTGGCTATCCGAAAAAAAGTAACTAATTTTTTTAGGGCTTCGGAAGAAAATATTGCTTTGGTTCCTAATTTTTCATTTGGGTTAAATACTTTGCTGGAAGGATTGCCACAAAAACAGAAAATCCTACTGCTAAAAGATGATTACCCATCAATTAATTGGCCAGTACAAATGCGTGATTTCGATATTTGTTTTGCTGAAACAACTGGAAATGTTGAAGAAAATATAGAAGCTGCCGTAACTAAACATCGACCAACGGTTTTTATTTTCAGTATTGTGCAATGGCTTAGCGGGGTAAAAATAGATTTTGATTTTTTAAAAGAATTAAAAGCGTATCACCCAGACCTTTTATTGATAGTGGATGGGACACAATATTTAGGTACTGAAAAATTTAATTTTGAAGATAGCCCTTTCGATGTTGTAGGGACAAGTACTTATAAGTGGCTGCTTTCGGGTTATGGGAATGGCTTCTTTTTGTTTAAGGAATCTATGAAGGAAAAAATATTTCCAAAAACCATTGGTTTCAACTCTGCTGCCAATTTTAATAGTAACCCCGAAGAAACATCGTTCGTAAAACATTTTGAACCGGGACATTTAGCTGTCTTAAATTATGGTAGTTTACAGCAATCGCTTCAGTTTATGGAAGAATTAGGGGCTGATACCATTCAAAATAAAATTGAAATGTTATCAAAAAAAGCAAAGTCAGCTTTTGTAGAATTGGGGTTGTTATCTGAAACAATTGTGAATAGAGAAAACCATTCAGCTATATACAATATACAAGGGGATGATGCTCTATTTCAGAAATTAAAAAAGAATAATATTATTTGTTCCCAACGGGGTGGCGGTATCCGGGTGGGATTCCATTTTTACAATTCAGAAGAAGATTTGGAAAAACTTTTAGAAGTGCTAAAAGAACGATAATTATTCTATTATTTCTACACCTTTCCAAAAAGCGACATGTCCTTCTATTGACTTGGCAGCGTGAGAAGCTTCTGGGTAAAACCAAGCGGCATCGGGATTTTTTTCACCATCTACTTCAATTGTGTAATAAGAAGCTTGCCCTTTCCACGGACAATGGCTATGTGATTCACTTTTTGTGAAATATTCTTCGTTTATAGTATTTGGCGGAAAGTAATGATTGTTTTCAATAACAATCGTATCATCACTTTCGGCTACTATTGTGTCGTTCCAAATGGCTTTCATAGTGTGTTCTTATTTTTTTCGAATTCCCCGCGTGGTAAATGACAGTCCTTGTTGTCCAGCAGTCGATATCATTACGGCTTCAAACAACGGTTCGAGTTTATTTTTTTTAGTTGCCCAATCAAACACAAAGTTGGCACCGGTACCACCACCTTCATCTTCTTCATCTACTACTATTTCTATAGTTTCCATAGGCTGTACATAAACAGGGTGATCTAAATATTGTCTTATTCTCTTTCCGTAGGTGTCATAATAATCGGCTTTGTAGATATAGATAGTATCTTTTAAACTAATATTTCTAATACTGACAGTTGTAGTTAAGCTGAAGGTAAAACTCTTGTTTTGTTGGTAGATTTCAGAATAAACAGGCAAGTATGTGCTTCCTTTAGTTAAAAGACTATCTGGTGTACTGATTTTTATTTTTCTGTTTTCCCAATCATGGGTGAGATCAACTTCTGCCAACTGCTTTTTCATTGGGTCTTCGCAAGCAGACAGTGATAATAAGAGAAGGAAAAGGCCTAAGTACTTCATTAGTTTGGTTTTGCTGAAAATTACGCATTTTTTCGCTTAAATACATAGTTTTTATAATACCCTTTGCTATCGGTAAACGAAGTTTCAATTTCGAGTCCAGATTCATTAGCTAACCAATCTACCACTTTATCGGTATATTTTTGTGATATTTCTGTATGTATAGTTTCCCATGGGTCAAACTGAATGGTTAAATCCAGTTGCTTGATAGTTACTTCCATCTGTTTTGTAGCGACCAAAAAACTTTTAGCAGTTCCGCTTTCAGGGTTGTAGGTTTCCCAGTGTTTAAAGTTATCAATATTAAAATCGGCGTCTAGTTCGCGATTAATTCGTTTTAAAATATTTTTGTTAAATGCGGCAGTAATCCCGGTTTCATCATTATAGGCATTGAGTATGGTTTCCGGTTCTTTTTTTTGATCAAAGCCCATAAAAAGCATATCATCTTCCTGCATCGTATCTTTTAGTTTTGAAAGAAAATCAATAGCACGCGGATGTAATAAATTGCCAATATTAGAACCCAAAACGACAATCACTTTTTTTCGGGTGTTATATTGTTTAAGGCGTTCTAAGACTTCAAAATATTCGCCTTTTTCAGGGTCAACAGCAACGTTAGGTAATTCTTCTTGTAGTTTTTCTGAAAGACTATCGATGGCATTTTGGCTAATATCGATAGGTTTATACACAAAGTTGAAGTCGTTTTCTGAAAGGTATTTCAGTAGTATCTTCGTTTTCTTACCGTCACCAGCTCCTAATTCAATAAGGTCAAACCCGTTTTCTTTTCCACGGAAATATTCTGCAATGGGTTTTGTGTGTGTTTCTAAAATTTCAAATTCACAGTCAGTTAAATAATACTCTGGCATCGCCATAATATCTTGAAATAGTTTATCTCCAGCTTTATCATAAAAGTATTTTGAAGAAAGATATTTAGGAAACGATGTTAAGCCTTCGTACACTTCCTTTTTAAAAGGAGTGTCTAATTTGGTTTGCGTTTTTGTTGTCATATATAAGAAGTCGGAATTATCTGGCTAACCTTAACCCGGTAAACTGCCAACGTAGATTAGTTTGAAAAAAATTGCGATAAGTTGAGCGGGTATGTTTAGGTGATGTGGCTACCGAGCCACCGCGTAATACTTTTTGGTTAACCATAAACTTCCCGTTGTATTCACCAATAGCCCCCGGTGCTTTTGTATAACCGGGATAGGGAAGGTAGGCGCTTTCTGTCCATTCCCAGCGGCTCCCCCAATTAAATTGATTTTGTGCCACTTCCCATTCAAATTCAGTAGGTAAGCGGCAGTCTTTCCATTGGGCATATGCAAATGCTTCGTAGTATGAAATATGTGATACAGGTGCATCCATATTTAATTTTTCCAGTCCTTGCAGGGTATATTGATGCCATTCTCCATCAATATTATGCCAATATTGTGGTTGCGAAACATCGTTTTCATTAACCCAATCCCAAGCTTCGGCATGCCAAAGGTTGTGGTCTTTATATCCTCCAGCTTCAATAAATGCTAGATATTCAGCATTGGTGATTAACTTATTTGAAATTTCAAAATCGTGCAAATACACTTTGTGCCTTCCCAGTTCATTGTCGTAGCAAAATGCATCAGGATTATCGTGGCCAATTTCATAAACATCTTCTGAAATGGGAATCCATTTCTGTTCAAATTTCTGAATCGGGTTTTCAGAAAAAGAACCATTGTACTTTGGTAGTAACGGATTGTTTCCGAGAATATATTTTATATCGGTTAACAACAGTTCTTGATGCTGCTTTTCGTGATGGATACCAATGTGTAATACTTCTTCTATTTCTGAAGTGACAGCATTAGATTCCAAAAACTCTTTCAATTCATTGGTAACATAATGGCGATAATCATAAACCTTAGCTACACCTGGCCTTGTTAGGTTACCACGATTATTTCTTACAACACGTTTACCAACAGTTTCGTAATAGCTGTTGAAAACAAAGGCAAAATCTTCATGAAATAACTGATAATTGGGTTTGTGTGGTTTCAAGATGAATTCTTCAAAAAACCATGTAGTATGGCCTAAGTGCCATTTTGGTGGGGAAACTTCGACTATGGGCTGAACCACATAATCCTCAATTTCTAGAGGTTTGCAAATAGATTCGGTATGTTCACGGGTTTCCAGAAAAAAGGAAACGAGGTTTTTGGTTTTAATCATAACAATAAAGTGCCAGGTTTTGCCGACACTTTAAAGATACCAATTCTTTTTTTTGAAAGATGTTTAGGGTTTGTTAAAGGAAATTACTTTCTACTTCCCAGTTTTAAACGTTATAGGAACCGTAAATTTAATAGCACGTGGCTTACCTCCCATCATACCTGGTTTTGACATTTTAGGCATAGCCATAATATTACGTTTGGCTTCTTCTTGCAGTGCGGTGGTTCCACCACTTATGTTTTTAATCTCAACCAATCCTTTTTCATTGATTATAAACTTTACAACAACCCGACCTTGATCATTGTTTTTATAAGCTTGTGGCGGATATTTAAAGTTTTTGGCAATGTGTTGCGCCAGCATATTATTGAAACAGGCATCACGTTTTGCAACGTTTCCTTTTTCACAGCCTGGCCAAACCGGTGGAATTTCTTTTAAGGTTACTACATTTTTCTGTACATCTCCCCATTCTTCCTGGGCAAAAAGTGCAGTTGAAAATAAAATACAAAGTACTAGTAGGGCATTTTTCATATTAATAGGTTTTAAATAGCTACCGCTCCTTTAATATGTGGGTGCGGATTATAATCTTCTAAAGTAAAGTCATCAAATTTAAAGCCAAAGATATCTTTTACCTCCGGATTTAGTTTCATTTTTGGTAATGGTCGTGGCTCTCTGGATAATTGCAAATCAACTTGTTCCATATGGTTGCTGTAAATATGGGCATCGCCAAAGGTATGCACAAAATCTCCAGCTTGGTAACCGCAAACTTGAGCCATCATCATAGTTAATAAAGCATACGAAGCAATATTAAATGGGACACCCAAGAAAATATCAGCACTGCGTTGGTATAATTGACACGATAATTTTCCATCCGCTACATAAAACTGAAAGAAAGCATGACATGGCGGAAGCGCAGCTTTACCGTTTGCTACATTTTCAGAGAATGGTTTACTTGTATTAGGCATCACACTAGGATTCCAAGCGCTGACCAGCATTCTACGACTATCTGGATTAGTTTTTAGTGTTTCAATAATTTCTGAAATTTGATCAATTTCTTCACTGTTCCAGTTTCGCCATTGATGACCATAAACAGGGCCAAGATCACCTTTCTCATCAGCCCATTCGTTCCAGATTCTAACGCCGTTTTCTTGTAGATATTTTATGTTGGTATCACCATTTAAAAACCAAAGCAATTCATAAATAATTGATTTTAAATGTAGTTTTTTTGTAGTGACCATCGGAAATCCTTCACTGAGGTCAAATCGCATTTGGTAGCCAAAAACACTTTTTGTGCCAGTGCCGGTACGATCGTGTTTTTCGGTTCCGTTTTCTAAAACATGTTTTATAAGGTCATGGTATTGCTTCATCGTCAAAAATTTAAGTCGTTAAATGTAAAAAAACGAAGCTGTATTTTAAAACTGGCAGTCGTTTCAATTATTAATAGTTATTAACTATTCAGAAAAAAAATTACCCAATAATCATTCCTGCAATAGTAGCAGAAATTAAAGAAGCAATGGTTCCTCCAATTAAAGCTTTCATTCCAAATCGTGATAACTGCTTACGTTGTCCTGGTGCTAAAGAGCCAATTCCTCCAATTTGTATCCCGATAGAGGCAAAATTGGCAAACCCACATAGCATATAGGTGGCCATAATGATTGACTTTTCATATTTTAAATGAAGGTCGTTCGTTACATCTTTTAAATCAGCTAGTTGAATGTAACCTACAAATTCACTAGCGGCGAGTTTTATTCCCAGCAATTGTCCCATTAACATCATATCTTCACTGGAAACTCCAATAAGCCACATAAGTGGTGCAAATAGATATCCTAAGATAAATTCTAAAGAGAGCCTATCGTACGGGGTGTACATAGCAATTACTTCATTTAAAGAAGTAAAATGCCAATCTATTTTTAAAGATTTAATAGCAAAGCCATCAAAACCAGCTATTCCGCCTAAAACCCCGTTTACTAAAGCAATCATTGCAACAAAAACCAGCAACATCGCTCCAACATTTACGGCTAAACGCAATCCCTCTGTAGTTCCGTTTGCGATAGAATCTAACAGGTTAGAGCCTATTTTTTCAGAAGAAACTTTTGCGTCCGTATTAACTATTTCGGTTTGAGGATATAATATTTTTGAAATTACAATAGCTCCGGGTGCTGCCATTACCGATGCTGCTAACAAGTGTTTAGCAAACGTAAGTCTTAAAAGAGGATCATCACCTCCTAAAAAGCCAATATATGCAGCGAGAACAGCCCCAGCTACTGTCGCCATACCGCCTATCATAACAAGTAGTATTTCCGACTTGTTCATTTTTTCTAAATAGGCTTTTATTAAAAGTGGAGCTTCAGTTTGTCCTAAAAAGATGTTTCCGGCAACACTTAAACTTTCCGCGCCAGAAATTTTTAATAATTTGGATAATAACCAAGCTAACGCCCTAACTACTTTTTGAATAATACCTAGGTAGAATAATACTGAGGTTAACGCCGAGAAAAATATAATGGTAGGAAGCACTTGGAAAGCAAATATAAACCCGAAGGTATCCATATCTACTACCAAACCTTCGAACAAAAATTTACTTCCTGCTTGTGTATATTCTAATATACTAATGAAAACATTACCGATGGCTTCGAAAATACTTTGTATAAAAGAGACTTTTAATACTCCAATTGCAATTACAAGCTGAAATGCTAAACCAATTCCTACTGTTTTCCAGTTAATTGCCCTGCGGTTAGAGCTAAATAAAAAGGCTATGAATATTAATGAAATCATACCTACCACACCGCGCCATAGACTATTAAAAGAAAAACCTTGTGCAGGCACTATCTCGTCTGTGTCTTTAGTGATTGTTGGTGTTTCAGTTGTTGTAGCTGTAATTATTTCGTCGTTTCGCTTACTTTTAAAGTTATAGATCACTTGATTTTTAGAAAAAACGAGTGACGAGTCTGTTAAGGTTTCTACTCGGTAGCGGCGTATGATGTTTTTTGGGGTATCATAAAAAAACACCAAAAGGTTGTTTTGATAAATGTAATCACCAGAGGCTTTTATAGAGTCTTTGGTTTGTAAACCATATTCAAACCTGCCATTTTCTATGTTTAAAAAATCTTGATAAGGGTCTAAGTTAATTAGGGAAGTACTTTTTTGATTTTCAACTTTTTGAAACAACCAGTTTTTTTCAATAGTTTGTGAAAAAACGGTAGAACAGAAAAAACACAAAAAAGCAATCAATAAAAAATTTCGCATAGAGTTTATAGATTATTAATTACTTCTGAAAAAGGTTAGGATACATAATAATATGTTTACTGAAAGTTTTATTAAAAGCTTATTCTCGTTTAGAAATTTCATCCCTGATGCTGGCCGCTCTTTCGTAGTCTTCGTTGGCAACAGCTTCATCTAGCATTTCATTTAATTCTTTTAAGGAAAATTTACTGAAATTCTGTTTTGAAGGTGCAATAGATTCTTTGTCTTCTCCGCCAATTAATTCTTCTAACACAGACTCTTCATCTTTTGAAATCTTATCTTTTTTCTTTTTAGGTGTAGTTTTTAAAAAGATTCCAGCCTTGTCTAAAATATTTTTATAGGTAAAAATAGGTGCGTTGAACCGAAGCGCTAATGCAATAGCGTCGCTTGTTCGCGCGTCTACTATTTCTTCCAAGCCTTCGTGTTCACAAATAATGCTGGAATAAAAAACACCATCGACCAATTTATGAATAATAACTTGTTTTATCACAATGCCAAAACGATCAGCAAAGTTTTTAAAAAGATCGTGGGTAAGTGGGCGAGGGGGTTTAATTTCCTTTTCCAAAGCAATGGCAATGGATTGTGCTTCAAAAGCTCCAATAACAATTGGTAGTTTACGCTCTCCATCCATTTCGCTCAATATTAAAGCGTATGCGCCATTTTGCGTTTGGCTATAGGATATTCCTTTTATGTTTAGTCTTACAAGACTCATTAAAGAAGTATAATTTCAATGTTAAAGGGTATAACGTATTAATGTGAAAAACCCCTATAAAAAATAAAGCTGTTTAAAAAAGGAAGTTTCCTTAATTAAACAGCCTTTTATATTAGGCACAAAGTAACAAAAATTATGCGTTCTGTGCTTTGAATTCTTTTAATTTTTCATTCAGTTTCGGTACTACTTCAAATGCATCACCTACAATACCGTAATCTGCATTTTTAAAGAACGGTGCTTCTGGGTCATTGTTTATAACGACTTTTGTTTTTGAAGCATTAATACCAGCTAAATGCTGTATCGCTCCAGAAATACCTATTGCAATATATAAATTAGCTGCTACAGGTTTACCAGTTTGTCCTACGTGTTCACTATGAGGTCTCCAGCCCATATCACTAACAGGTTTAGAACAAGCGGTTGCAGCACCTAGAATATCAGCCATTTCTTCAATCATTTCCCAGTTTTCAGGTCCTTTAAGTCCACGACCTCCCGAAACTACAATTTCGGCATCGGCTATAGTTACCTTATCGGTTGCTTTGTCCACAGAAACCACATCTACTGTAAAGTCTTCAGAAGAAAGTTCTGGCGCAAAATCTTCAGCAGTTCCAGTTGCTTCGTTTTCTTTAACACCATAGGCGTTTTTTGCTAACCCTATTACTTTTACATCGGTTTTAAATTCGGTAATAGAAAATGCTTTGTTTGTGAAAACACTATGTTTTACTTTAAAAGGCTCTGTGCTTTCTGGAAGTTCGGTTACATTAGGTACATATCCTGCATCTAGATTAACAGCTAATAGCGGTGCCATATATTTACTGTTGGCGCTACTAGAAACAACTACTACTTTGGCTTCTTCCTTTTTTGCTGCTTGTGCTACTGCATCTGCATATGCTTCAGCATTAAACTTATCTAATTTGTCATTAGAAACGTTCAGCACCTTATCGGCACCGTATTTTCCTAATTCACTAGTGTCGCCGCCATTAATAGTAACGGCTATTACTGGTGTGCCCATTTTGTCTGCAATTCCTTTAGCGTAGGAAACAGCTTCTTGAGCTATTTTTTTAAACTTTCCTTCTTCGGATTCTGTATATACTACTACTGACATATTTTAATTTTTTTTGAATTCTGAAAAAAATCAGAATGTAATTTTAGTTTGATTTAGATTTCAAATACTTCCGAAAGATTCTTCGGAAACACAATGTTCTTAGATTGCTTTAGCTTCGTTATGAAGTAAATCAACTAATTCGTCAACGGTTTCAACCAATTTGATGTCACCTTTTGGAGCTGGTTTTTCAAATTGTGCCGTTTGTGTTTCAGCATTTGCATCTACAGCATCTTTTACTGTTAATGGTTTTTTACGGGCTTGCATAATACCACGCATATTTGGGATACGAAGATCACTTTCTTCTACAATACCTTTTTGTCCTCCAACGACCAAAGGTAGTTTTGCTTTTACAGTTTCTTTACCACCATCAATTTCACGGATGGCGGTTGCTGTGTCGCCTTCAATTTCAAGGCTTATGCAGGTGTTTACAAAATTGGCTCCGGTTAATTGAGCAATCATTCCAGGAACCATTCCGCCATTGTAATCAATAGATTCACGACCACCAAGTACAAGATCGTAACCACCTTCTTTTACTACATTGGCCAATTGCTTAGCAACTGAAAACCCGTCGGTAGCTTCAGCGTCTACTCGAATTGCTTCGTCTGCACCAATGGCAAGAGCTTTTCTCAATGTTGGTTCGGTTTCTGCACCGCCAACATTTACAACATGCACGGTGGCACCTTGCTTTTCTTTAAACCACATAGCGCGGGTAAGACCAAATTCATCATTAGGATTGATTACAAACTGTACCCCGTTTGTATCAAATTTGGTATCGTTATCGGTAAAATTAATTTTTGAAGTAGTGTCCGGTACGTGACTTATACACACTAAAATTTTCATATACTTTATATCTTTTTGAATACTATTTTTTTTAGGTAATTCAATGCTAAATTTGCTTAGAATTACTCAGGCACGAAGATAGGGATATATTTCCAAAAAATGCTATGCACGCATAATAAAATTCCGTTAAATGTTAATAAAAAGTGCGTTCACACATTCAGAATATACTATTTTTGTCGTCTTGATTAATTTTTCAGAATAGAAAAGAAGCACTACAGATGAAAACACTACAATTCCGTGAAGCGATACAGGAAGCCATGAGCGAAGAAATGCGTCGCGACGACACTATATATTTAATGGGTGAAGAAGTTGCCGAATACAACGGAGCCTATAAAGCAAGTAAAGGAATGCTCGATGAATTTGGAGCAAAACGAATAATCGACACCCCAATTTCTGAACTTGGTTTTTCGGGAATTGGTATAGGTTCGGCTATGAATGGCAACCGTCCTATCATTGAGTTTATGACGTTCAATTTCTCTTTAGTAGGAATTGACCAAATAATAAACAATGCTGCTAAAATGCGCCAAATGAGCGGTGGGCAATTTAATATTCCTATTGTTTTTAGAGGGCCAACTGCTTCCGCAGGACAATTGGCAGCAACGCACTCACAAGCTTTTGAAAGCTGGTATGCTAACTGTCCAGGATTAAAAGTTGTAGTGCCTAGTAATCCTAAAGATGCTAAAGGGCTATTAAAAAGTGCTATTCGTGATGACGATCCAGTTATTTTTATGGAAAGTGAGCAAATGTATGGCGATAAAGGTGAAGTACCAGAAGGAGAGTATTTAATTCCATTAGGTGTTGCTGAAGTAAAACGAAAAGGTGCTGATGTAACAATTGTTTCTTTCGGGAAAATAATAAAAGCTGCTTATAAAGCTGTCGAAGATCTTGCTGAAGAGGGAATTGAGTGTGAAATTATTGACCTTCGTACGGTGCGTCCAATGGATCACGAAACGATTTTAGAGTCGGTTAAAAAAACAAATAGATTAGTAATTTTAGAAGAAGCATGGCCCTTTGGCAATATCGCAACCGAAATTACGTATCAAGTACAAAGCCAAGCTTTTGATTATCTGGATGCACCTATCGTTAAAATAAACACAGGTGATACTCCGGCGCCATATTCGCCAGAATTATTAAAAGAATGGTTGCCAGGACCAGCCGATGTGGTAAAAGCAGTGAAAAAAGTGATGTACAAATAAAAACGTATAAAGTGGCATCGGCTTTGATGCACACTTATTTATAAAACCTTCCTTACTTTTTGTAATGTAAGGTTTTTTTATCTACTAAACGTAGCAGATTTAAGACCTATATGAAGCATTTTCTTTTTTTGTTTTTATTCTTATCCACTTCAATTTTGGTAGCGCAAACCAAAGTTAGCGGGCTTGTCAAGGATGCTTCTGGTGAACCACTGCCTTTCGTGAACGTAATCTTTAAAGATTCAAACGAAGGAACTATTTCTAACGAAGAAGGGCGGTTTTATTTGGAAAGCGATTCAAATTACGATGCAGTAGTGTTTTCATTTATAGGTTATAAAACCAAAGAGGTTACTTTAGGGGCTAAGAACACCTATAAAATGGAGGTAGTTTTAGAAGAAGAGGCTGCCGCTCTAGATGAGGTGGTCCTTATAAGTGGTAAACAGCCTAAAGAAAACAATCCAGCGATTGATATTCTTCGTAAAATTTGGGAAAACCGACGTGAAAATGGGGTCAAAAAGTTTAAGCAATACAGCTATGATAAATATGAAAAGCTAGAATTTGACTTAAATACTATTGACAGTACCCTCATTAAAAGCCGAATTTTTAAAGGGATGGAGTTTATCTGGGACCAGATTGATACTTCAAACGTAACCGGGAATTCATACTTGCCTATTTTTATCAACGAAGCGTATTCTAAAGTGTACGGCGATAATGTTTTAAATGAAGAAAAAGAGGTTTTAAAAGGAAATAAAAATTCTGGTTTTGAAAACAACCAAACTTTAATTGCTTTTGTAAAAGACTTGTACAAAGAGTATAATGTCTATGATAATTACTTGAAATTTTTTGATAAAGCTTTTACAAGCCCACTTTCCCGAACGGGAATTGATGTTTACAATTACAAGTTGTTAGATAGTGCATATCGCGATAATAAGTGGTGTTATAACATTGTTTATTACCCACGTAGAAAAAACGAGCTTACTTTTAAAGGTGATTTTTGGGTTAACGATACTACATGGGCTATAAAAGAAATTAATTTACAAGCTTCCAAAAGTGCCAATATAAACTGGGTGCGTGAAGTGTATATAGAGCAAGAGTTCGATGTTTTAAACGATAGTACTTTTTTAATAACCCGTGATCATTTTTTAAGTGATTTTAGTCTTCAGAAAAAAGAAGAAGCCCAAGGAATTTACGGTAAAAGGACAACGCTTTATGACAATTACGAGTTTGACATAAAAAAAGACAAAAGTTTCTACGGCGAGCAGACAGATCCCTACAACGAAGAAATATACAATCGCCCAGATAGCTTCTGGGATCAAAACCGAATGGAGGGATTGAGCAAAGATGAAAAAGGTATTTATACTATGCTCGATACCTTAAAAACCATCCCCCGTTTTAAGGCATTATACAATATTGGGGCAACCTTGGCAAGTGGCTATTACGAAGTTGACAATTTTGACGTTGGCCCCGTGTTTTCCATATTTGGATTTAATGAAGCCGAAGGATTGCGTATTCGTTTAGGAGGACGAACGTATTTTAGTCAGAACGATCCTTGGCGAATTGAAACCTTTGGGGCCTATGGCTTTAAAGATAAACGATTCAAATTCGGGGTCTCAGGAAAACTGTTGTTAGATAGAAAATCACGATTAACCATTTTTAGTGGGTATCGAAAAGATGTAGAACAAACGGGAGCGACTTTAACTACGAGTAATGATGTTTTAGGGCGAAGTTTAGCTTCTTCATCTTTAATTTCAGTGGGAGCCAATGATCGGCTTACACGAATAAAATTAGCCACTGCTGGATTTTCGGTTGAACCTGCAAAAAACTTTACAATTCGGGTAACTGGATCCCACCGAAAATTAATATCTGCTACTGATACTTTCAGTCTCGACTATTTTACTGAAGATGGAAGTATAAAGAGCGCCATTTCGCAACCTGAAATTGAACTAGGTCTCTTTTACACGCCTAGTAGAAAAACCTCTGGCTATGGAGTAGAACGGACCATTATCAATGATGGTGATTTCCCTAGCTTTTATTTAGGCTATACCTATGGTTTAAAAAATATACTGGATGGTGATTTTGAATATAAAAAACTACAAGCCTTTTACACCCAGCCGTGGAATATTGGAGGTTTTGGCCGACTATATTCAACCATTGAGGTAGGAAAAATTTTCGATCCAGTTCCGTTAGGGTTATTAAGTCCGGTGCCTGGTAATCAAACCTACTTTAGCTTATATAATGCGTTTACAAACTTAGATTATTATGAGTTTGTCACCGATACTTATACATCATTACACTTACAGCACAATTTTGGAGGCCGAATTTTTGGTCGTATTCCTGGACTTCGCGATTTAGACCTTCGTGAAATTATTGGGTTTAGAGCTGTTTATGGTGAAATATCCGATGATAACAGAGCGTTAAATGCTTCAAATATTGTGTATCGTGCACCTGAGGATATTTACTGGGAATGGAGTGTGGGTGTTGGAAATATTTTCAGAATTTTCCGTCTTGATTTTAACTTCCGAGGAAATTACTTAGGCAATCCCGATGCTCGTAAGTTTGGGGTTACTGGTATTTTTGGCTTTTCATTTTAAAAAAAAATCTTTTCAGAAATAAATACATACTAAATAAATATTCTATATTTGTTTCATTATGAAGTCAATGGATATTGCATAACGGCACATTCTATTAAAAAACGTAGTTAATCTAACTCTTTTTTATTAGGAATGTTCCCTCTCTTTTTGGAGAGGTTTTATTGTATGTACTAACCAACATCTTCAACAAATGACTTCATTAAACAATACCCTAGTAAATTTTATAAAACTTTTTAAACAAGCTATTTCAGGAAAAGAAATAGACTATACCAAAGGAAGTATTCGCAAAGCTATTTTCTTGCTTTCTGTACCCATGATTCTTGAAATGTGTATGGAATCAATTTTTGCTTTGGTTGATATCGCTTTTGTCTCACAAATAAGTACCAACGCAGTTGCAACTATTGGTCTCACCGAATCGGTAATAACCCTTGTATATGCTGTGGCTGTGGGTCTAAGTATGGCAGCAACTGCTGTTGTAGCAAGACGTATTGGAGAAAAGGATACTTCTGGCGCCAATAGAGCCGCTGTGCAAGTAATTATTTTGGGGGTTTTGGTAGCTATTGTCGTATCGGTATTCGGGATTTTATATCCAAAAGAAATATTGGGTCTTATGGGTGGCGAACGCGATTTAATTGAAGAAGGCTATCGCTATACTCAAATTCTTTTCGGTGGAAATATTACAATCGTATTATTATTTCTTATCAATGCTATTTTTCGGGGAGCTGGGAATGCTTCTATGGCGATGTGGGTGTTAATTCTTTCTAATGGATTAAATATTATGCTCGACCCGATATTTATTTTTGGATTGGGACCTATACCCGAATACGGAGTTGCCGGAGCTGCAATTGCTACTACAATTGGTAGGGGTGTGGCTGTGTTGTTTCAGTTGTTTATTCTTTTTTATGGGGCTACGCGAATAAAATTAGCTTTTAAAGATATAATGATTAATATTTCAGTAATGTGGAACCTCATAAAGGTTTCGTTGGGTGGAATAGGTCAATTTATCATTGGTACGTCTAGCTGGATATTTTTAATGCGAATTATGAGTGAGTTTGGCAGTGAAGTACTTGCTGGTTATACAATTTCAATACGCATTATGATGTTTACTATGATGCCCGCTTGGGGTATGAGTAATGCTGCAGCAACTTTGGTAGGACAAAATTTAGGTGCCAAAAAACCAGATAGAGCAGAAACTTCGGTTTGGAAAACCGGAAAGTACAATGCATGGTTTATGTTAATTGTATCGATTTTCTATTTTGCTTTTGCTGAAGTAATAGTCGGCTGGTTTAGTCCACAACCAGAAGTGGTTAAATACGGAGCGCTAAGCCTACAAATTATTACTGCTGGGTATGTTTTTTATGCCTATGGAATGACGATTACGAATGCTTTTAATGGTGCCGGAGATACTAAAACGCCTACTATTATTAATTTCTTTTGCTTTTGGGTGCTTCAATTGCCTTTCGCATATATTGCAGCCATTTCGCTAGACTGGGGTCCCACGGGAGTTTTTTGGGCTATAACAATAGCAGAAGTGCTTATAGCCATCATAGCCATATTTTGGTTTAAAAAAGGAAAGTGGAAACTTGTCGAAGTGTAATAAAAAAGGTTGCTTAATATTAAGCAACCTTTTAAAATTTCTTTAAAAACTGATTTAAAAATCAGCCCTTAATGATAGAATGAAATTCCTTCCTGCACCTGAAATACCTGAGCTATACGGACGGTATCTTCGGTCTGTAATATTCTCGAGTCCGCCGGTTACGGTAAACGTATCGTTTAGTTGGTAACTTGCCTTATAATTAAGCGTGTACCAACCCGCTGCGTAGGGATTCCCATTTTCATCAATAGCGTATATTTCAGTTTTGCTTTTTTCTCCTTCGGGAAGATCTTCAAAATCACGTTTGCCACTGTAATTCATATACATTTGCATATTCAAGTTTTGGGCTCTATATGTTAGCCTAGAAACACCAAACCAAGGAGCGGCGTGGCGTGAACGGCTCGTAGTGCCATCATCCAACTCTTCTTCCCCGTATTGGTAATTAAAATCTGAAGAAAAACCAAAACCACTAGGTAGTTTTACTTCCACACCGGCCTGTATTCCATATACATTTGCTACAGCTGCATTTTGGATGGCTTGAACTTGACTTAATTGACCATCATAAACAATACTGTCTTGTCCATTTAGTTTAAAATCACGACGAACCAATGCATTTTTTAAATGCGTATAATAACCGGTAACATCTACTTTTACTACATCGTCAAACACTTTGGCAATTCCTAAATCGATATTATAGGCATATTCAGCATCTAAATCAGGATTTGGAACGACCACAGCACCAGGTTCAGAATCAAACACTTTCCCCACATCATCCACATTGGGTGCTCTAAAAGCTGTAGAAGCATTTGAACTAATTACCCAATCGTCACTTGGACGGTAAACCACACCTAAACTTCCGGTAAGGTTACCGTTTTCCAAATCTGCTTTTTCAAAAGGGAATGGATAAAACTGCGTGTCAAACTCGGCATCTAGCTTGATAAAATTATACCGAAGACCACCTTGTAATAATATCTGATCGTTAATTTTAAATTGATCTGAAACATAAGCTGCATATGATGACCAAGTTGCTTCTGGATAGCGGCTTGG
>DEXR01000008.1:59907-77708 GCA_002364245.1 Flavobacteriaceae bacterium UBA3179 | reverse complement strand
AGGCCGTAATATAATTCATGTTTCTCGCCTAAAGCCTTTACAAAATCTACATTGGCAGAATACGCATCTACTTTTTCAACACGTGTTTCACGATTAGGATCATTAAAATTTCGGCTAATTCGGCTTTCTTCAAAATTCTGGATAGCCAAACGAACGGATAATTGATCATAAATGCTGTTTTGCTTTACATGCGTTATATTCAAGTTGTTCATCATCCACTTTTGTGGTCCATAATTCCATTCGCCATAGCGTGGAGCCCCATCTCGGGTTCGTAAACGGCGATCGTACCTTGCATAGTCGGAAGTTTCAGAATAATGTAAACCATATTGAAAATCCCAGTTTTCATTTGGTTGAAAACGTACTTTTTGCATCAAATTAACTTGGGAATAAGCCGAAGGCGTTTGTACACGAGGGTCTTCGTTATTTACCACTACATCCATGCTATCTTGACGTTTTACGAAATACGGGCGTAAAAACTCATCGGGACCTTCGCTACCTTGTTTTAAATCTCCATAATCGTAAGAAGAAATACTGGTAGTAAAAGCCCATTTTTTCCATCCTACATTCACATCTAAATGGGCTGTTTTTTCATTGTTGGCCGAAGCATATCTCGTTATCGCTTTACCTGTGATAAAAGGTTTGTCATCTAACGAAAATTGCGGGGTAAGCGTTTGAAAACTCATAACGCCACCTATGGCATCACTTCCGTAGATAACCGAGCCTGGACCAAAAAGCACCTCTACATGTTCGGTAGCAAAAGGATCTAGTGATATTACATTTTGTAGGTTTCCGCCCCTGAAAATTGCTGTGTTCATCCGCACACCATCAATGGTATAGACCAAACGGTTGGTCGCGAAACCACGTATCATGGGGCTACCGCCACCTTGCTGACTTTTTTGTACGAATACCTCTCCTGAAATCCCCAGTAAATCGGCTGCTGTCTGCGGGTTTTGCAGTTTGATTTCTTCTGAAGAAATAGACGTGATTTTTGAGGGAACATCAGAAGAAGATTGGTTCCAGCGCGTTGCTGAAACAATCACTTCGTCCATACTAATATTTGAAGCCTCCATTGATAAAAGAAAGTCTGCAGCTTGCAATTCAGCATAGCTTTTAACTTCAGTTTTATAACCGAGGGTTCGTATTTCAATTTTTTCAGCATCTTTTAAAGCCGAAATATTTGCCTTTCCTTTAGAGTTAGTTGTGGCATAGGCATTTGTGTTTTTGCTGATGAGGGTAACCAGTTCCAGAGGTTGTTCTGTTTCCTGATCTTTTATGGTAATTACTTGGGCGCTTGCTGTATAGGCAAACCCTAATAATACCATCAATAAAATAATTTTTTTCATTGTTGGGTAATTAAGTTTTAAAATAAAATAATGTAGTACAGTTGTAGGTATAACTGACTAATTCACCTAGTGTAAGGTGAAAAATATATAGTTGAATGTGTTCTTAAATTACCCGGGGAGGTGTGTCTGGTGGTGGAAAAGAAATAGACCTATAATGTATTGTAGAGTAACTAATTTCTTCTTTAAGTTTATTTGTTTTTAAAGCATTAGGGTGCCAAGTATGTCTCTTTTGAATAAATAAAGTAAGGTAAAAAGTAGTAAGTCGTTTTTGTTTTTCTTTGGTTTGATTGTCTTCACCTAAAACCCCTATAAATATTTCATTTAGCTTTTTATTCAATTTGGTTTCTTCATAATCCCACCAGCACCAATACGCAACACTGTCTTTAGTGATTTTGGTTTCAACAATGTCGTACATTTGCCCATTATACTCAAACTCTTTAGCGTGTTCCCACCTTAGTTTTTTATCTACTTCAGCTTTTGAAAATTTCAGTAAAACAAGCTCTTCTTTGTCAATACCAGCGATAAGTTTCCACTTAACCTCTTTTTTAAGGTTTTTTTTATGAAAAGTTAACCATATGTAGGTGCCTGCTGAAGGTAGCAGTAAGCAAACTAATAGAAATATGCCTATGTATTTCTTCATACAGGTTAAAGGTATAGCTAGCAAATGTAATTAATTTCATGCTTCTTCTATCCCGTGCTAAGTTGAGTTTTGAAAACGCTCCTTTTTTTAATGTAAAATTAAAGTTGTTTTTGCTGTATTAACCGTCTAAAAGAGTTATTTTTGCACCCCCAAAGTAAACTGGTTTTACAGTTAAAAAAGAAGATAATAATAAACTGAATAAAATGACTGCAGACAAAGTACAGACTTTCGATGTATTGATCGAGATCCCGAAAGGAAGCCGAAACAAGTATGAGTACGATTTTGATTTGAAGAAAATACGCTACGACCGTATGATCTTCTCATCTATGATGTACCCAGCAGATTATGGCTTTATGCCAGAAACATTAGCTTTAGATGGTGATCCATTAGATGTATTGGTTTTAGTAACCGAGCCAACCTTCCCAGGTTGTGTAATTGAAGTAAAACCTATTGGAGTATTCCATATGGCAGATGAAAAAGGACCAGATGAGAAAGTAATCTGTGTGCCCGTAAGTGATCCAATTGCAAATAATGTGAAAGACCTTAATGAGCTAAACCCACATTTAATTAAAGAAATTGAACACTTTTTTCAAGTATATAAAGACTTAGAAGAAAAGAAAGTTGACGTTGGCGGTTGGGGTGATGTTAATGAAGCAAAAGAAATTGTTGCTAAGTGTGTAGATCGTTTTAGAGAAAGTGATATACCTTTTCAAGAAGTAAGTATTCGTTAATATTTCTTTCCTTTAAGATACTATTACCAAAAATTAGAAAGCAATAACCAACTTGGTTATTGCTTTTTTGTTTTGTCCTATTTTGTTACTTTAGCATCGCTTTAACAAAATCTTTATAAAATTATGGAACAAAACATTATTTATGTGCCTATAGTATTGGCTATTTTAGGTCTTCTTTTTATGCTCGTTAAAATGAGTTGGGTAAAAAAACAACCAGCAGGAAGCGAGCGTATGCAATCTATTTCAAAAAGTATTAAAGAAGGCGCACTCGCATTTTTAAGTGCAGAATATAGGCTGTTGGCCATATTTGCAGTCATAGCAGGAGTGTTGCTTTTTATTATTTCTACATTGGTGCCATCTACTAGTTGGATGATTGTTCCTGCCTTTTTTATCGGTGCTATCTTTTCGGCATTGGCTGGAAATATAGGAATGCGCGTTGCTACCGAAGCAAACGCACGTACTGCTGAAGCCGCTAAAACTAGTTTACCACAAGCACTGAAAGTTTCTTTTGGAGGTGGTACAGTAATGGGACTTGGTGTAGCCGGACTTGCGGTTTTAGGCCTTAGTTTGTTCTTTATGTTTTTCGCCAGTCAGTTTATTACTGAAGGTGGTGATTTTTATGGGGATATGACTATTGTTTTGGAAGCCTTAGCAGGATTCTCACTTGGTGCTGAAAGTATCGCACTTTTTGCTCGTGTGGGTGGTGGAATTTACACCAAAGCAGCCGATGTAGGTGCCGATTTGGTTGGTAAAGTAGAAGCTGGAATACCGGAGGATGATCCGCGTAACCCAGCTACAATTGCGGATAACGTTGGGGACAATGTAGGTGATGTTGCAGGGATGGGTGCCGATCTCTTCGGAAGTTATGTTGCAACCGTTCTAGCCGCCATGGTATTGGGTAATTACCTAATTCGCGATATGAGTGTAGATGGACAGTTTACAGATGCCTTCGGAAATATGGGGCCGATTTTGTTACCTATACTAATCGCTGGTGTTGGAATTTTAGCCTCTATAATCGGAACCTTTTTAGTCGGAATTAAAAGTAATGATGCCAAAGAACCACAAGTACAAAGAGCTTTAGATATGGGTAACTGGACGTCGATTATTCTTACCTTAATTGCTAGTTGGTTTTTAATAGACTGGATGTTGCCAGAAACTATGAGCATGGCATTCTTTGGCGAGGGTGTTAAAGAAATACCTAGCATCAACGTATTTTGGGCCGCTTGTATTGGATTAGCGGTAGGAGCACTTATTTCGTTTGTAACAGCACATTATACTAGTTTAGGTAAAAAACCAGTAATGGATATTGTTCAAAATTCATCAACGGGTGCTGCAACTAATATTATTGCAGGTTTGGCTGTTGGAATGAAATCTACTTTTTGGAGTGTGCTACTTTTTGCCGCTGCCATTTATGGATCATATGAGTTAGCTGGATTTTACGGAGTAGCATTAGCTGCATCTGCGATGATGGCAACTACTGCCATGCAATTAGCAATCGATGCTTTTGGGCCTATTGCTGATAATGCCGGAGGTGTTGCCGAAATGAGCGAACTAGAACCCCACGTTCGTGAACGTACTGATATTTTAGATTCTGTAGGAAACACAACAGCAGCAGTAGGTAAAGGATTTGCGATTGCCTCAGCGGCTTTAACTGCATTGGCTTTATTTGCGGCTTACGTTACGTTCACAGGAATTGATGGAATTAATATTTTCCGTGCGGATGTGTTGGCAATGTTGTTTGTAGGTGGAATGATTCCAGTAGTATTCTCAGCATTAGCGATGAAATCGGTAGGAAAAGCAGCGATGAAAATGGTGCAAGAAGTTCGCCGTCAGTTTAAAGAAATACCTGGAATTATGGAAGGTACTGCAACCCCAGAATATGGAAAGTGTGTAGATATTTCAACAAAAGCTGCTTTACAAGAAATGATTCTTCCAGGCCTATTGACCATTGTGACACCTGTGGTTATTGGGTTAATATTTGGTGCAGAACCGTTAGGAGGTTATATGGCTGGTGTTTGTGTAAGCGGTGTAATGTGGGCGATATTTCAGAATAATGCTGGAGGCGCTTGGGACAACGCTAAAAAATCATTTGAAGCGGGTGTCATGATCAACGGCGAGATGACTTATAAAGGAAGTGATGCTCATAAAGCTGCTGTTACGGGTGATACCGTTGGAGATCCTTTTAAAGATACTTCGGGGCCATCAATGAATATTTTAATAAAACTTACTTGTTTGGTAGGATTAGTAATCGCTCCTATTTTGGGTGGTCATGGTATGGGTGACGAAGTAGAAAATGAAAATGTTTCAGAAGAAATGTATATGATTGATGAAGACGGAAACCAAACATTGTTAACCGATAACCAAGCGAAACAAGTAAAAGAAGTTTCAAAAGAAATTATGGTAAGTTTATCATCAAACGATACATTAACTACCGCTAATGTTACTATAAAAACAACTGAGGATGGTAATACAACTAAAGAGAGCAAAATTTTTACTGGAACAGAAGAAGAAGTAAATGCTCAAATAGAAGCACTACGAGAAAAATCTCAAAAATAGAACTTCTTTGTTAAAATAAGTTTAAACCCTGATTAACAGTCAGGGTTTTTTTATGTTTTTGTAGTATCTTTCAGATAATGAACTACGACGATTTAATAACATTGGGGATAGCTTTTGGCCTAGGTATGTTGGTTGGGTTGCAACGTCAACGGACCGATAATAAAATGGCTGGTGTTAGAACGTTCACGCTTATTTCCATTCTTGGTGTTGTGTCAGGTTTTTTAAGTAGAGATTATGACAACCCTTACATACTTCCGGTAATGGGGTTGGCTGTCACGGGTTTATTAATCACTGCCAATATAATAAAGCTTAAAAAATTAAACGAAGCCGATATAGGGCAAACCACAGAAGTTGCTGCATTACTTATGTTTGCCATAGGTGGCTATCTTGTTTTGGGCGATCAAATAATAGGTGTTGTAGTAGGTGGGGTTATGGCAGTTTTATTGTATGTAAAAGAACGTCTTCACGATTTTATAGAAAACTTAAAAGATAAAGACCTAGCAGCAATAATGACCTTTGCTGGGATCTCATTGGTTATTTTACCAATTCTGCCTGATGAAACCTATGGCCCTTTAGATGTTATAAACCCGAAAAATATATGGTTAATGGTTACACTTATTGTAGGCATAAGTGTAATAGGTTACTTTATTTACAAATTTGTAGGTAAAAAAGTAGGTGTTATTTCAAATGGGGTTTTAGGAGGCTTAATTAGTAGTACTGCTACCACGGTAAGCTATGCGCGAAAAACTAAGGATGCCAAGAATATTGGAAAAATGGCTGCTTTTGTTATAACCGCTGCCTCTGCCATAGCATTGGTAAGGGTGTTGATAGAAGTAGGGGTGGTCATCCCTGAAAAACTTCCTCAAATAATGCTACCGATCATAGTTGAGCTTATAATTATGATAGTGTTGTGTGTAGGCTTGTTTTATTTGTTTAATAATGACGAAAAAGATGACGAAATGCCAGAGCCTAAAAACCCAGCTCAATTTAAAAGTGCACTGGTATTTGGGCTTTTATATGGACTTATTTTATTGGCTGTAGCATTTACAAAAGAAGAATTTGGCAACGAGGCTTTATATATTGTCGCAATTATAAGTGGTTTAACAGATGTAGATGCTATCACACTTTCTTTATCACAAACTATGAAAGGAGGAGGGTTGAATACTGAAACAGGATGGCGTTTAATCCTGTTAGCATCCCTTTCAAACTTACTTTTTAAAGGTATTATGGCGGCTGTTTTGGGAACTAAAGAGTTAACAAAATGGATTGCAATCTCATTTGGTATATCCATTGCAGCAGGTTTATTATTAATGTGGTTGTGGCCAGAAACTTGGGTATTGTAATATGGGGCTATTCAAAAAAGATCCATTACAAATAATTACTTTTCACAGTTATGGAACGGATTCTCATTTGTATTTACGTGGAAGAGCGTTAGAAGATGAAAATATCGATCTTTCCAAAAATGGGATATTCAGCTTGATAAAAAATACCTATAAACGTTTTGAAACCGATGAAATCCCTTTTACAAAGCTTAAAATAACATTACCGGATGATTCAGTTTATTATACTGAAACCGATAAAAGAGGTTATTTTAAATTTAAGGAAACCATTCCTGGATTAGATAAACTTACAAATGAAGAGGGTTGGTTACAATATGAAATTTCTCTTGAAGAATCGTTCCCCAATAGAATTATAAATAATCAAAACCGGTTTGCTGGTGAGATGCTTATTCCTTCAGAAAAAAGTGAATTTGGAGTTATTAGTGATATCGACGATACTATAATACATACAGGTGTTGCTTCATTTTTAAAATTAAAATTAGTTTTTAATACTTTTTTCAGAAATGCGGAAAGTAGATCACCTTTGGAGGGTGCTTCAGAATTTTATCAATTGTTGCATCAAGGAAAAACTGAAAAGGAAGCGAACCCGCTATTTTATGTAAGCCATAGCCCTTGGAATTTATACCGATATTTGGAATTGTTTTTAAAAGCAAATACATTCCCGAAAGGGCCTATTTTATTGAGAAGCCTTCCTACACCTTTCAGAAGAAAAAAAGAAGAAGAGAAACCACAAAAACAGAAAGAAATTCTCAATATTTTAAAAACCTACCCAGATAAAGGCTTTATTTTAATTGGTGACAGTGGCGAGCACGATGCTGATATTTATATAGAAATAGCCGAAAAGTACCCAAAACAAATTAAGGCAATCTATTTACGAAGTGTGAGGCACAAAAAGAAAATGAAGCGTGTTAAAAGCTTGTTTTCAAATTATGATACAACACCTGCTTTATTGGTAGAAGATAGTAAAGAAGCAATTAAACACGCTAAATCACAAGGATTTATAAAGTGAATTAGGACAGGTCTTTAAAATAATTATATGTGTCATATTGTGCCCGTACGGCTGGGTTACCGTGTTTTACGTATTCGTTTTTTTGGTCGGGATCAATTATTCGTGCTTTTACATTATCGTTTAATTGAATTTCTATTAATTCCCTAATTGTATTGTGGTGGTCTTGATCTAAAACAGGAGTAACTACTTCTATACGGTGGCTTAAGTTACGTTTCATCCAATCGGCAGACCCAATGTACATCTTTTCGTCACCATCATTTCCGAAGATATATATCCGTCCATGTTCTAAAAACCGGTCAAGGATACTAGTTACATAGATGTTTTCGCTTTGCCCTTTAATACCTGCTACTAAGGAGCAAATTCCACGTACCAATAACCTTATTTTCACACCGGCATTACTGGCTTTATAGAGCAATTTTATCATGCTTTTATCTTGTAGGCTATTCATTTTGGCAATAATGTAAGCGTCTTTACCAGCTTTAGCCAGTTCCATTTCATTTTCTATTAAATCTTCAAAAGTATCTCGTAGTGTAAAGGGTGAAACTAAAAGCTTATCAGGTTTTGGAATAATCATTTTTCCTTGAAGAACTAAAAACAGTTTGTTAAGGTCTTCTGTAATGGTTTTATTGGCAGTCATGATGCCGAAATCTGTATATAATTTAGCCGTATTCTCGTTAAAATTACCCGTTGCAATGTATCCATACCGTTTTGATGATCCGTTTGTTTCACGCTCAATACATAGTATCTTTGAGTGGATTTTTATAGCCGGAAAACTATAAATTACGTGTGCGCCATTATCTTCAAATAATTTACCCCACTTTAAATTGTTGTGCTCATCAAAACGAGCTTTTACTTCTATAAAAACAACAACTTCTTTTCCGTTTTTTGCCGCTTTTGCAATGGCATCGTTTAACCTTGACTCACTGGCAGCCCGATAAATGGTCATTTTAATAGTGGTGACTTTTGGGTCGTCTGCAGCTTCTTCTAATAGTTTTATTACCGGTTCGAAATTTTGGTAAGGGTAATGTATAAGTTGATCTTTCTCATCGATAGCTTTAAAAACGGAATCGCAATCTGCTAACACAGGGTGTGGTAACGGAGGTAATTCTTCAATAGATAGTTTTTTTGAAGTTGGATTTGGGAAATCAAAAAAGTCTTTGAAGTTATGATATGTTCCACCCTTAACAATATCAGTGTTATATACTTCTAAAGCATTTTTTAGTGTTTCTTCAAACTGTTTAGGCATTTTATTATCAATCAATAGACGGGTTGCCTGGCCTGTATTACGCTTAGGAAGCGATTTTTTTATCCGTTCCATTACGTTACCAGAAAACTCATCTTCTATATACAATTCAGCATCTCTAGATTTTTTGATGGAATAAAAGATGATATTTTCTTCCTTTTGAGGAGTTTGTTTTAAACTATACTTCAAAACATCATCAATAAAGGTTATAAAATATTTTCCGTTATGCTTCGGAAATGTAAAAAAACGAGGTTCATCATCAGGGATTTTAACCAACTTAAATGTATCGTTTTCCAACTGAGCAGCGAGATACAATGCTTCATTTTCAATAAAAACAGTATCGCTATTTGAACATGGATTGCAACTTATCTCTAACTTATCTTTTAGCGAATCTTCAAAATATGATTTAGCAATTTCTTTTTGAGTAGCAGAAAACTCTTTGTAATCAATTAAATGAATGTTTTCTTCTTTTAAATCTGGAATAATCTGTTTTTTGAAAATATCGCCAAACTCTTCCTGTTGCAATTCAACCTGCTTTTTTATTTCTTTTAAAACCTTATTGGGCTTGGTAATCAGTTTTTTTCTGAAAGGTTTTTCAATCTCTTTAATTTGTCGAATATCGGACACGCGGACCCTGAAAAATTCATCCAAATTGGAAGAGAAAATTGCTAAAAACTTGATGCGTTCGTATAGAGGGTTTTTCTTGTCTGCCGCTTCTTGTAAAACCCTGTGATTAAATCGAAGCCACGAAAGATCCCGGTGATAATATTTTGTGTTGTATAGTTTTGCCATAGTAGTTAGACTGGCAAAATAACCATATTGCTACATCTTTTGTGTGAGCGAAATGTTAACTTTTATAGCAATAAAAGATTGTAATGTTGTTTTCTTGTTAAAACAACCCGTGCAGCTCGGCATCAATTTTACTAATTACTTGTCCTAAATGCTCAGGGTCATCTACAAAATCAAGGTTGTCCACGTCCAATATAATAAGGTTGCCCTTGTCATAATCGTGTATCCAGGCCTCGTAACGCTCATTTAACCGGCTTAAGTAATCGATGCTTATGGAGTTTTCGTAATCACGCCCGCGTTTATGTATTTGATTTACCAAATTAGGAATAGAACTGCGAAGATATATCAATAAATCAGGCCCCTCAGTAACACTTTCCATCAAATCAAATAGAGAGCGATAATTTTCAAAATCACGGTTGGTCATCAATCCCATGGCATGTAGATTGGGTGCAAAGATGTAAGCGTCTTCATAAATTGTGCGATCTTGAATAACATCCTTTCCTTTTTCGCGAATTTCGAGAATTTGGCGAAACCGGCTGTTCAAAAAGTAAATTTGCAAGTTAAAAGACCACCGTGCCATTTGGTTGTAAAAGTCATCTAAATAAGGATTGTCTTCAACATCTTCAAACTGGGGTTTCCATTTGTAGTGTTTTGCCAGTAAGCGGGTTAAAGTCGTTTTTCCGGAGCCAATGTTTCCTGCAATTGCTACGTGCATAGTGTTTACTTCTTAGGTGCGGTTAGTTTAAGGATGTGGATGTTTTTTCCGTCATAAATATACAGGAATTCCTGTGTAAGGTGCAAGTCTTTTATGGTTATTTCGGGCAATGATATTTTTATTGCTTCAGGGTAGATTTTGGTTTTTCCTTTACTTATATCGGCTAAATAATAAAGTGAATTTTCTTTTACGCCCATTACCTTTTCATCTTGCTGAATTACTTTAGTATAGCCTTCCACGGTTATTTCAGAAAGTAAACTTCCATAGACATTAAAAACTAGTGCTTTGTTTTCGGTTAGCAGGTAGCAGTAGTTAAAATTACTGGTCTGCGATACCAACGTGCCCGAAAAAGGTTGTGAAACTACAGTGTTAGTCAATGATCTGTAATTGAACAGCTCTAATTGTTGTGTGTCTATGTTAAAAATCCAAAGTCTATTATTACCGGCATTGGTTGCTGTATTAATGTTCAAAAACTGGGGAAGGTTGTTAAAATTAATGCGTTCTATTTCGTTTAATTTATTATCAAGTAAAACAACAGTGTTTGTATCTTCATAAAAGAGAACAACGTTCAAAGGGTTGATTATATCAACTGATGTTATTGGCCCTAGCTGAAGATCATTGAAAACAAAATCACCATCTAAGCCTGTTTTGTGCAACTCCATATTAGTGGTGAAATAAATATTTTCAAAGGCATCAATGCCTATAAACTCGTCTGCTTTCAAAGGTGTTTTTGAAATAGATTCAACCTGTTGCGCCAGTAAAACTGGTGTAAATAATAAAAAAAAGAGGTACACGGCTTTCATAGGAAGTTCAAGATACAAAAAGCGTGCTATATATTATGGGCTTTGTTTTAAAGGCTTCGAGCCTGAGTATATTTTTGACTGGCTTTTTTGGCTATCTTCAGATATTTTTCATCTATATTCTCAGTCCTTATTTTTTGCTTTTCTTGTATGCAAGCAATAACACGGAAGGTACTCATATATTCTTCCTGTAGATCGTAAACTGTTTCAGCAAGAGAAAAGAGTTCTTCATTCTCGCTTTCAGAAAGTTTTTCCTTAATCTTTTTTGCTAACACAAGTAATTCATCACTAAGCGCATCAAATTTTTCTTGATTTTTTAAAAACCGAGATAAAATAGCATCTATCTCATTGCTAGTTTCATTGGCGTTTTGTGCCAATTGCTTTACTGTGTTAGTGGATTTGTCCTGTTGGTTAGTTGAAAAAAAACCCATTGTGATTAGTTAATTTGTTCGAAATATACACAAAAACCTCCTTGTAGCATAATTCTTACATAAATTTACGTATTTGTACGTAGTCCAAAAAACAGCTATATAATTCCGTATCTTTAATGAAAAATTGAGATATGCGAAAGATACTTCTAGGTGCGGTTATAGCCCTTATTATCGTGTTTGGACTACGTTATTGTGAGCACAATAAAGACCAAAAGGAACAATTGGAAGCCAATACGGCACTCATACAAAAAGAGCTGAAAAATGTAGGAAAACTGATTGTCACTGAAGGTAATTACGCTCAAGTTTTTACCTACGAAGATTGGAAAAAATTCTACTTAGATGTTTTTTCGGCCCATAAAAAAGCACTGGTTGTAGTAAATGCAAAAGCAACTATTGCATATGACCTTAGTAAAATTAAAACGGAAGTAAATCAAGAAACTAAAACGGTTACAATAACCCATATTCCAGAACCAGAATTGAACATCAACCCAAATATTGAGTATTATGATGTAAAACAGGATTATCTAAACCAATTTAAAGCGGAAGATTATAATAAAATAAAAAAGCAAGTTGAGTCTTCTCTTCGGAAAAAAATAGAAGCATCTGAATTGGTTACTAATGCAGAAAACAGATTAATTTCTGAACTTCAGAAAATTTATATTCTTACGAGCTCTATGGGGTGGACGCTTCAATATCAAAGTGAACCAATTGAAGACGAAGCGGATTTAGAGAGGATTAAATTATAACTTCTTTTTAAGTGACTTCCAACCACCACCATTAATCGCTTCAATATTATTTTTGCTTAATGTTTTGGCTGCATTACCACTGCGAACGCCGCTGGCACAACAAGTAATTACAGGTTTGTTCCAATTTTTTATTTCTGAAATTTTAGCGTCAATTTCATTGACGGGAATATGTTTAGACCCCGAAATAGCCCCAGCATCGTACTCTTTCTGTGTGCGAACGTCTAAAATTACTGCATCCCGATTTTTAAAATCTTGAATTTTTTTAGTGTTACTTCCGAATAAAAAATCTAATAATCCCATATGTTAGTTACTTACTTGTTTGGTGTTCTTTTCAATTAGTAGTAACCCGTCATCAATTAAATGAGCAACGTTCGGGCGTTCCTTTTTAAGAGCTAATAGATATTTTAAAACCTTTTCAGAAAAAGTACTGTTTTCTGAAGCAACGAGTTCAAATATTTCTAAAGGAAGCAACCAGTCTTTTGGATAATCATTCTCTAGAGTTTCAAATATGTTTTTTAACTCAGGAAGTTTTTCTTCAAAGGATTTATGTTCTTCTTTATTCCGAAGTAAACGTATCTGCTTATAAAAATTATTTAACTTAATTTCTTTTTCAGAAAGGTTAGAACGATTGGTTTTTGTATCACTTAATTTATGGAGCGAAATAGGGAAAGATAGATAATCGGCAGCGCCTGTAAAAGCAGACACAATTTCTTTACCAACGGCCATATCAAAATCACCCATTTCTGGCGTAAATAACACTTCGTCCTTATACGTAACCGTACAATTTGTAAACTGAATAAGCATCAACTCACCTCGTAAATTTCGCATTCCGGTAACGTTTAAACCTTCAACGGTGATGCCACTTTCAAACTCGAAAG
This sequence comes from Flavobacteriaceae bacterium UBA3179, assembly GCA_002364245.1. GTDB lineage: Bacteria > Bacteroidota > Bacteroidia > Flavobacteriales > Flavobacteriaceae > Marixanthomonas. The sequence continues at coordinate 64,487 of DEXR01000008.1, read as the reverse complement.
CAATAGGTTTACCATCGTAAAAACTATAAGCCTGTAAGTCGCGAGGTCCCATATTTTCGATGGCGAGATTTATTTTTTTAAGTTTCCCCAGTGGTGATCTAAAACCGTTAGTATGACGGCTAATTCCGTGGCCAATTACTTCTTTTTCACGGTATGCGAGCGCAGTTTCACCTTCGGTTTCAAAATAAACCACCTCATTGTCTTCATTTTGAATCATTCGCGAAAAATGACCGCTTACTTGAAGACCGGTACTCAATTCGATCGTACCAATTTGCTTAGAATTTATTAATTTTTTTAATCCGCGCCAACCACCTTTTCTTATGGCCATTGTATTTGCAAATTCTTCCAAAACTTCTTGTAAGTATGCAAAATCTGGGGTTACATATAATTGTGGTTGTGGTTTGGTGATATCAAACTCTTGGTAAGCTGCATCGATGGAATACGGTATTTTCTTTACTTTGTCTTTCATACACCACGTACTTTCCCCAATAGAAGAAAGCAAGCCAGCACCATAAATTTTAGGTTTCTCAACAGTGCCTACCAGTCCGTACTCAACAGTCCACCAATGTAAATTTCGTATAAGTGCAATTTCAGAAGGTTCTACTTTTTTATGCTGAAGTTCTTCTACTCGTTCTTCAGCTGCTTTTATAATGGTTTCTGAAATACCATCCGCTTCTTTTAAAATAGAAAGTTCTCGTACGGCTTCATACATTTCCATATCATGCGCACTAGAAATCGCTTTCGCGCCAATTTCACCAAAACGACGTAGGTATTCGGCATAATCGGGACTAGCAATAATGGGTGCGTGTCCGGCACCTTCGTGAATAATATCTGGGGCAGGGGTGTATTCAATATTTTCAAGCTGACGAATATCGCTGGCAATTACCAAAACTTTATACGCCTGAAATTCCATAAATGCATTAGGTGGAATAAACCCATCAACGGCAACGGCTGCCCAGCCAATTTCTTTTAAAATACGGTTCATTCCGTACATAGAAGGAATAGTATCAATTGAGATACCTGTTTTTCTAAGGCCGTCCAAATAACTTTCGTGCGCCACTTGGCTTAAATAATCTACGTTTTTACGCATTACATACCGCCAAACTGCTTGGTTTATTGGTGTATATTGATCATAATCCTGAGGTTTTATGTACTGCTTTAAATGCGGTGGTAACCTTTCCAGTAGTTCGTTGGTCTCAATGCGTTCTTCCATAGTGGTCAAAAATAACGAAATTAGAATTACTTAAGTCGTAATTAATAATACCTTATAACAGATTTATGAATGAGTTTGTAAAAACTGTATCTTGCAGAATACTATGAAACCGGCTTCCAGAAAAACCGAAATAATAACCACAGCGTCACGTCTTTTTAAAGAAAAAGGATACAATGCTGTTTCTATGCGCGACATTGCACAAGCTATGGGGATAAAGGCTTCTAGCTTATACAATCATATTTCGGGGAAGCAAGAAATTCTTTCAACCTTAATACTGACGGTTGCTCGAGAGTTTACTAGCGGAATGGAGCAAGTGCTTTCAAAAAAGCTGAATTCAGTACAAAAGATTGAAAAGATTATTGAGTTTCATATTGATATAACTGTTACCTATTCTGAAGCGTTAGCGGCACTGAATAATGATTGGATGCACCTACAAGATGACGATTTAAAGCAATTTGTGAAAATGCGGGACGATTATGAAAATAATGTCCGGATTATTATTAATAAAGGAATAAAAGCCGGTGAAATAGAAGCAAGACATCCTGAAGTTATTTTGTTTTCGATGCTTTCTACCTTACGAACGTTGTACTTATGGTATGAAAAAAGAGGAAAACTTGATGTAAACGTTTTAAAAAGAGATATGGTTGCTGTTCTTTTAAAGGGAATTGTGTAGTATTGTCATTATTAGAAGTTCTGTACTTTTGCAGCTATGCAACCCAATAATTTCACTACAGAATTCTTCGGAATAGGAATCCAAAACGGGAAAACACCTGAAAATCTCGGTGTACTTTGGCGAACCGCCCAAAATATGGGGGCTAGTTTTATTTTTACTATCGGTAATCGTTATGCAAATCAATCGAGTGATACGCATAATGCCGTAAAATCGCTTCCGTATTTTCATTATGAAACCTTTGAAGATTTTTATAAACACTTACCAAAAGGCTGCCGTATTGTTGGGGTTGAGAAAACAGAGAAAGCCGTTCAGTTAGAAAACTTTGAGCACCCAAGACGTTGTGTTTACTTGTTAGGAGCCGAAGATCACGGATTGTCCAACCAAGCGATTGATAAGTCACATTTTTTAATTCAATTTCCTTCAGAAAAAAGTTTAAATGTCGCTGTGGCGGGAAGTATTATTTTGTACGATCGAGGACGTAATAAGCCAAAAGTTTAGTATCTTCTTACTGAAGATTTCAAAAAAAATATATGAGCAGAGGATTTGTAAGAGAAGGTGATCAAGAAGAACCACCTATGATTCCGCCACGGGCAGCATTGCCCGAAGGAGTGGTAAATTATGTTACGCCAAATGGGATGGAGCAGCTAGTGCAAGAACGGGAAAAGTTACAAGCTGAAATTAAAAAATTAACCATTACCGATGAGCGAGAACGAAGACGAACGTTAGCCGTTATTGAAGGAAAACTTAAATTGCTCAATGAGCGTATCCATTCTGCGCGAGTTCTTAGCCCAAAAGATCAGGCGAAAGATGAGGTGCGTTTTGGTGCCACGGTGAGTCTTCAAAACTCAAACAATAAAACCAAACAGCAATTTACTATTGTGGGTGTAGATGAAGCCGATGTAATTAAAAGTAAAATTGCTTTTGTTGCCCCAATTGCTAGAGCAGTAACGGGAGCTAAAATAGGAGAAGAGGTAGATTTTAAACTGGGAAACGAGATACGTGTTCTCAAAATTTTAGATATACAGTATCAGTAGCGTAATATAAGCCTGGTAACACCAAAAACACGTACCTTTGCCAAAAACTTATACATGGCACACAAAGCAGGATTTGTAAATATTATTGGTAATCCAAACGTTGGTAAAAGCACACTTATGAATGCTTTTATAGGCGAACGCCTTTCCATTATTACCAGTAAAGCACAAACTACCCGTCACCGCATCTTAGGAATTGTAAACGGAGAAGATTTTCAAGTGATTTTAAGCGACACCCCAGGAATCATTAAACCGGCATATCAGTTACAGGAAAGCATGATGGATTTTGTGAAATCTGCTTTTGAAGATGCCGATATTTTGCTGTATTTGGTTGAATTAGGCGAAAAAGACCTAAAAGACGAGGCATTCTTTAATAAGATAAAAAATGCTAATATTCCTGTGTTACTTCTTATTAATAAAATAGATAAAGGAAACGAGGAAAAGCTAACTGAAGCCCTACAGATGTGGCAAGAAAAAGTTCCTAATGCGGAAATTTTTGCTATTTCAGCTTTGGAAAATTTTGGGGTGCCAGAAGTATTTAAACGAATCATCGAATTATTGCCAGAATCTCCTGCTTTCTATCCAAAAGACCAATTGACCGATAAACCGGAACGTTTTTTTGTAAATGAAACCATTCGGGAAAAAATCCTAATGCACTACAAAAAAGAAATTCCATATTCCGTTGAAATTGATACTGAAGAGTTTTTTGAAGATGATGATATTATCAGAATCCGAAGTGTGATTATGGTAGAGCGTGAAACCCAAAAAGGGATTATCATTGGTCATAAAGGTTCGGCACTTAAACGAGTAGGAGTAGAAGCCCGTAAAGATTTGGAAAAATTCTTCGGAAAACAAATTCATTTAGAAACCTATGTAAAAGTGAATAAAAATTGGCGTAACGACGATAAACAATTGCGACGGTTTGGGTATAATAAATAGTTGAAGCCTATGTTTGGGTTAGTAACGGGTTAAGGCTGTAATGCTGTCTGCGAAGGCAATATGGTCATCATAAAATAATATAGTTCCTGCATATCGGGTCTGCCTTTTTTCTTTCCCACGGTTCCGGCAACGTACAACAATACCCAAATTAAAATCAATACGATAAAAATCCATATCTGAATATCAAGAGGATTCCCCAAACTATAATTTGAGTACATCCAAGTAGCGTTAATCATAAAAAGGATGCCTACTCCCACGTGCAAGAAGATAAACATAGTCCAAACAGTAGGGTTGGGCCCAAAAAAACCTTTGATGGAACAACTATTTTTTTGAGTTTCTTCAAATTCCAAATGCAGCTGGGGAGACCAAAAGTGTTGTTGATTTTTTGGTAATTTTATAAAAATATGGTCATCCACACAAGAAATTTTAAAGTCAACCTGTTCGCTTTTGGCTTGATTAAACAATAACTTTATTTCGTCGCTACTATGGTCAAGCTTTAAGGAAAAGCGAGGTCTCAATACAATTTCATTGCTAAGCTTTGTCACTTTATTTAATTTTAAAGGGATTAAATTACTATTTTTTCTGCCAACTAAAACCTATTTTTGCACTCTAAATTATAGAATATGAGCATAGTTGCTATTGTAGGAAGACCAAACGTAGGGAAATCTACTTTTTTTAATAGATTAATCCAACGACGGGAAGCTATTACTGATGCGGTAAGCGG
>DEXR01000008.1:55617-59700 GCA_002364245.1 Flavobacteriaceae bacterium UBA3179 | reverse complement strand
GTAAAAGGAAGTGATGATGTTTTTGAAGCCGAAATTGATAAACAGGTTGAACTTGCTATTGAAGAAGCAGACGCTATAATTTTTATGGTGGATGTGGAAAGTGGTTTAACCGGAATGGATGAAGAAGTCGCTACATTGCTTAGAAAATCTAAAAAACCGTTTTTTTTAGCAGTAAACAAAGTAGATAGCGCCACGCGAGAAAATGATGCAGTTGAATTCTATTCTTTGGGAGTTGAAAAATATTACACCTTATCCAGTATCAATGGAAGTGGAACTGGGGAGTTGCTTGATGATTTAGTAAAAGCCTTACCAGAAAAAGAAGAAGAGGAAGAAAGTGAATTACCACGTTTTGCTGTGGTAGGAAGACCAAACGCAGGGAAATCATCCTTTATCAACACGTTAATAGGTGAGGAACGGTACATTGTAACCGATATCGCCGGAACTACTCGTGATAGTATTGATACTCGTTACAATCGCTTTGGCTTTGAATTTAATCTAGTTGACACCGCTGGGATTAGACGAAAAGCAAAAGTAAAGGAAGATCTAGAGTTTTATTCCGTGATGCGAAGTGTACGTGCTATTGAGCATTGCGATGTTATGATCTTGATACTCGACGCCACTCGTGGTTTTGACGGTCAAGTCCAGAATATATTTTGGTTAGCACAGCGCAATAACAAAGGGGTTGTGATTCTGGTAAACAAATGGGATTTGGTTGAAAAAGAAACCAACACCGTAAAAGATTTTGAAAAACACATTCGTCGCGAATGCGAACCATTTACAGATGTTCCAATCGTATTTATTTCGGTATTGAACAAACAGCGTATTTTTAAAGCTATCGAAACAGCAGTTGAGGTATATAAAAACCGAAGCAAACGCATTAAAACCAGTAAGTTAAATGATGTATTGCTGCCTATTATTCAGGCTACACCACCACCACAATACAAAGGGAAATACGTGAAAATTAAGTTTATAACGCAATTACCAATGCCTTATCCTACTTTTGCGTTTTTTGCCAACTTACCACAATATGTAAAAGACCCTTACAAACGATTTTTGGAAAATAAGCTTCGTGAAAATTTCGACTTTACAGGAGTGCCGGTAAAAATTTACCTTCGGAAGAAATAAGCTGAATTTTTTCTTGATTGTTTTTAAAGTTATACGAAAAGGGTATTATCTTCGTTTCGATTATAACTAACATCAATCAAATCAAAATTCTTATGAAGCACCTATTACTAGGAACCTTGCTTTTACTTTCTTTTGCATCTTTCTCACAAATCAAAGACTTTGAAATTTCCGGACAGCTTATTTCCGAAGAAAAAAAAGAACCATTAGAGTCGGCTACCATATACCTTCAGCGAGTTAAAGACAGCTCGTTGGTTACGTATACCATTTCAGATAAACAAGGCGACTTCTTTCTAAAAGGTAGAACCGCAGATGAAAAGTTAAATTTATATATTTCGTATGTTGGCTTTAAAACCTATTTTAAATCTATTTTTATAGATAAAGAAAAAATAAATTTAGGTGAAATTCCACTCACTGAAGATGATAATGTGTTGGATGAAGTGCTCATCAAATCGCAAGCACCGGTTACGGTTAAAACAGATACGTTAGAATTTAATGTAGCTTCTTTTAAAACTAAAAAAGACGCCAATGTTGAAGATTTACTGAAAGAACTTCCAGGTGTGGAAGTAGATTCCGAAGGAAATATCAAAGTAAATGGCAAACCCGTAAATAAAATTTTGGTGAACGGTAAACCCTTTTTTGGCGATGATCCTACCATTGCGACTCGAAATCTTACCAAAGAAATAGTAGATAAAATACAAGTTACCGATACTAAAACAGATTCTGAAGCCTTTACAGGTGAAAAAGGAGATGAAGAGAATAAAACAATTAATATCACCATTGATGAAGAGAAAAATAAAGGAATTTTTGGTCGGGTAGCAGGTGGCGCGGGTACCGATGAGCGTTTTGAATACGCAGGGCTGCTTAATTATTTTGACAACGACCTACGAATAAGTGCCCTAGCTGGAGGTAACAATATTAACTCACCTGGGTTTAGTTTTGGTGAAATTCAAAAAATGTTTGGTAACGCCCGTTATATGAGTGTTAACAGTAATGGTACCTTTAATATTGATGGTAGAATGTTTGGTGGCGGAGATGGAATTACAAATTCCAGAACGGCAGGTGCCAATTACGCAGATGATCTTGGAAAGGAAACCGATTTAACAGCAGATTACTTTTATTCCGCAGCAAACTCATTTAATGATGAAATACGTAATCGTGAGAACATTTTACCAGATGATCGTTACTTTTCAAATAACATTTCTAGTTCAAAAACTAATTCCGATAGCCACGCAGCCAATTTGCGTTTTAAAACCCAAATAGATTCTACGTTTCTTATCAATATTCGTCCGCAATTTCGGTATAATACGGGTGAATCGTATTATAATAATTCTGAAGAAACCACACGGTTAAATGGCGAGTTGACTAACCAATCGAGTACTCAGCGAAGTTCAGAGAATATTCAGAAATCGTTTGAAAATAGGTTTAACTTAACTAAAAAGTATGGTGATAAGGGTGGTTTTTTAAAGCTAACAGTTACGAATGAAATTGAAGATTCAGAAGTTGAAAATAAAGTAAATTCAAACACTGAAATTTTTGGTGATGACCCGGAAACTATAATTAGAAATCAATTTACCGATGGCGAGCAAAGCTCAAATCAATATGAAATTACCCCAGAATTTAGACTTCCTATATTGGCTAAAAAACTCTATTTAGACTTAGAGTATTCTTACCGAAATGATAAACGAGAAGACCGCCAAAGTGTGTTCGATTTTGATGAAACTTCTCAAGATTTTTCACTTTTCAACCTTGATCAAAGTACCAATTTTACAAATACAGATAGTAGGTCGCGTCCAGAAATAGGGCTGCGTTACAATGATGATAAATTACGAACGGGGATTAACGTAGGTTATGTAATGAGAACGCTGGAAAGTGAAGATGCGTTGCGCGACATTAATTTTGATAATGATTTTAATGCAGTAGAGCTTTCGGCAAATTTAAGCTATAAGTTTAGCCAAAAGTTTAGAATGTATTCTGGCTATTATTTGCGTAATGATGCACCGAATGTTTCACTATTATCGCCGTATGTTGATGTTTCAGACCCCTTAAATATTGTTCAAGGAAATCCAAACTTAAGTCCATCAAATAATCACAGCGTTTATATGGGTTTCAATAATTATGATTTTCAAACAAAATCTGGATTTTATAGTAATTTCAATGGAAACTTCACAAACGATAGAGTGGTTTCAAAAACAACTATTGACGAAAATTTTGTTCGGAATACAACCTATGCAAACGTAGATGGATATTACAGTATAAATGCAAGTGTTGGTTATAATAAGTCCGTGAAAATTGATAGCGTAAAAAGTGTTAAGTATAGAGTTGGCGGTTATGTAAATGGAAACCGAAATGTAAACTTTAATAACGAAGTACAATACGCGAGTAAAACGTTTACGTACTCACCAAATGTAAGTATTGGCTTTATATGGGATGATTTATTTGAGATTGAACCCTCTTACGAAGTGTCTTTTAGTAAAAACACGTTTAATTTAGATTTGTTTGAAGACAGAACGTATGTAGTACACGATTTACAGTTAGAAACCACCACAACATTTCCTGAAAAGCTTGAATGGAATAATGACATAACGTATAGTTATAATTCGAACATTGCACCTGGTTTTCAAAAGGATGCTTTATTCTGGAATGCATCGCTTTCCTATTCTATTATGAAAGATAAAGGATTGATAACTTTAAAAGCCTACGATTTATTAAATCAAAATACCAACGCTCGCCGAACTTCTACACAGGATTACATCCAGGATATTCAAAGCACTGTGTTGCAACGCTATTTTATGGTCGGATTTAGCTACAAGTTTAACACGCTCGGGAAAAAAGGGGAAACAAGAGGTGGCAATTTTTGGTTTGATTAATTTTTAGATGCTAGATGCTAAAAATTATAGATAAATCTTCGGTTTTGAAGTAAAAAAGAACAATTTTAACAGCCTACAGCCTACAGCCTAC
>DEXR01000008.1:55209-55483 GCA_002364245.1 Flavobacteriaceae bacterium UBA3179 | reverse complement strand
CAGCCTACAGCCTACAGCCTACATGTTACCATCCCCCAGAAGCACCGCCACCGCCAAATCCACCGCCACCGAAGCCGCCACCAAATCCACCACCGCCGCTAAAGCCACCACCAGAACTACCGCCACCAAAACCGCCAGTGCGTCCCATACTACTTAAGATAATGACATCCAGCAAGCTGCTACCAGATCTTCGGCCACCGCTGCCACCACGACCATTCTTTTTTGAACTTAAAGCAATAATAATGATGATGAAAATGATAACTATTATTATGAA
>DEXR01000008.1:4356-55106 GCA_002364245.1 Flavobacteriaceae bacterium UBA3179 | reverse complement strand
GGCCGCCATTAGATTTTTTATTGAAGTCTCGATCTTCCTTAAATTCACCATTCAAGGCTGCAAAAATAGCATCGGCTCCTTGGTCTAAACCCGAATAGAAATTCCCTTTTTTAAATTCGGGAATCATAATGCGATTAATGATGCGTTCGGCCATTAAATCGGTAATGCGGTATTCGATACCGTAGCCAGTATTGATGTCTATTTTACGGTCGTCTTTGGCGAGCAAGATTAGAATTCCATTATCTTCATCTTTTTGCCCGATGCCCCATTTTTGTCCCCATTTGGCTCCTAAAAATGAAATGTCCTCTCCTTTTGTACTGCTAATAATAGCAACCACAATCTGTGTTGAGGTGGAATCTGCGTATCGAAGTAATTTATTTTCAAGATTAGTTTTCTGAGAAGAGTTTAGCAAATCGATATAATCATATAACGAAGTCTGCTCTGTTTGTTTGGTAGGCTTTGGTGGAATATCAAACTGCGCAACACTTATTTCAGAAAAAAACAAAAATCCTATTAAAAGTAAAAGAACGTTATATTTCTGAAATAATTTGGGCATACACCTGATTAAATTTTATTAGTTTACCCTACTGAAATATCATCAGGCAATTCGTTTTTGTCGTCTTTTTGATACGGAAAGTGTTTTTTAAGCTGTTCACCTGCCATGAGAATACCATCGATTAAACCTTGTTCCATATTACCTTCCTTAAATTGACTGATAATGGTGTCTTTGGTACTTTCCCAAAAATCGGGCGCCACAACATCGTTTATGCCGCTATCGCCTAAAATTACAAGCGTGCGGTCTTCTACAGCAACGTAAATGAGTACACCATTGCTTTGTTTGGTATTGTTCATGTGCAACATATCAAAAACTTCGGCAGCGCGTTCAAAAGGATCAATCTCGCTGTGTGCTTCTAGGTGTATACGAACTTCACCAGAGGTATTTTTTTCTGCTGTGCGGATGGCTTCAATAATATCGCCTTCGGCTTCGGCGGAAAGGAAATCTTCTACTTTAGACATATAAAAAGGGCTTGTTAGCTATTAAAATCAAATTCTACTTCGGGTGCATCTTCACTTCCAGCATCTGCTTCAAAATAAGTTTTTCTTTCAAAACCTAAGATGCTTGCTGCAATAGTTGTTGGAAATTGGCGTACTTCAGAATTAAAAATACGAGCTTGATCATTAAAACGATTCCGTTCTACATTGATTCGATTTTCAGTGCGTTCCAGCTCGTTGATGAGTTCCTTAAAGTTTTCATTTGCTTTTAGGTCTGGGTAGCGTTCAAAAGTGGCTAACAATCTTGATAGAGCGGAAGTCAGCCCCGATTGTGCTTGCTGAAATTGCGCCAACTGTTCTGGTGTAATATTGGAAGGATCGATAGTAACCGAAGTTGCTTTGCTTCTAGCTTCAATAACCTGCGTTAATGTTTGTTGTTCAAACTCTGCGTAGCCTTTTGCGGTTTTTACAATATTGGGAATTAAGTCTGCTCGACGTTGGTATGAGCTTTCTACATTTGCCCATTGTGCGGTAACGTTTTCATCCATAGGCACAAGCCTATTGTTAACGTTTACAAACCAAAATCCACCAATTGCCACAAGGGCAACGATTATTATTACGGGGATGAGCCATTTTTTCATAATATATATTTTAAAGTTGGTCTTTTATTTTAAGCAATTCTGCTTTTACTGTTTCTAATTTACGGATAATCTCGAAACGGCTTAATGTTTTTTGTTTGTTCTCTTTTAGATGAGTTTTGGCGCCTTCGAGAGTAAAGCCACGCTCTTTAACCAGGTGATAAATAAACTCCAAGTTTTTAATGTCCTCTTGCGTAAATTTACGGTTTCCTTTAGCGTTTTTTTTCGGTTTTAATGCGTCGAATTCTTTTTCCCAAAAGCGGATAAGAGAAGTGTTTACATCAAAAGCTTCGGCCACTTCACCTATGCTGTAATATCTTTTTTCGGGTAAGTCAATGTGCATTGTAGCGTATGAATTGTAAATTAAAAATGTTCGAGTTATTAAAGGTATAAATTTACTGCTTCTTAATCTAATGATTGGTTTTCTTGTTGCGCTTGTTTTTGCATTTCAGCAAATTCTTCAGGTGTCAAGTTTCCGTAGTAAAAATTAATAGGGTTAATACGTTCGTCATCTTTAAAAACTTCATAGTGAAGGTGTGGTGCCTCAGAGCGGCCAGTACTCCCTACAAAACCTATTAAATCACCTCTTTTTACTAGTTGCCCTTTTCGAACATTATATTTATAAAGATGTGCATACAAGCTTTCGTAACCATAACCGTGGTCAATTCGAATGTGGTTTCCATAGCCAGTAGCATTATTATCGGCACGACTTACAACTCCGTCCCCTGAAGCATAAACGGGAGTTCCTCTAGGCGAGGTAAAATCCATTCCGTAGTGAAATTTACGTGCTTTTGTAAAAGGATCGGTACGGTATCCGTAGCCGGAAGCCATACGAGTGAGGTCTTCATTTTTTACAGGTTGAATAGCAGGAATTGCTGCTAATAGTTCTTCTTTCTCTTCTGCAAGTTGCGAAACTTCATCCAAAGAACGGGACTGAACTACAATCTGCTTGGTCAATATATCCAACCGTTCGCTGGTGTTTATTATTAGTTTGGAATTGTCAAACCCTTCTAAATTTTTGTAACGGTTTACACCACCAAATCCAGCTTTTCGTTGTTCTTCAGGTATTGGGTTTGCTTCAAAGTAAACTCTATATAGATTGTTATCGCGTTCGGCAACTTCTGAAAGTACATTTTCTGCTTCAGCCATTTTTTTGTTCAGAAGTTCATATTGAAGTTCCATATTAGCCAGTTCCCGTTTAAGCGATTTTTCCTTAGGTGTCTCTACATAAGGAAGATTTATGTATACTAAAAACACTAAAAAACCCGCTAATAAAGTACCGAGAAGGCTCAATAGTATGATACCAAGCTTACGGCCTTTTTTCTTTTCAATTTTACGATACGAAAGTGTTTCACTATCGTAGTAATATTTAACCTTAGACATACGTTAAAAAATCCTATTTTTGCGGTTGATGGGCAGCGCTAACCTTTGGATAACGAATTACAAATATAGAAATTGTTTTGCGTTTTGCCTTAATCACTAATTTTGAATAAAATATAACGCATGAAATCTAAGGAAATAAGATCCACTTTTTTTGAATTTTTTAAATCGAAACAACACACCGTTGTTCCCTCAGCGCCTATGGTAATTAAGGACGACCCAACCTTAATGTTTACCAATGCGGGGATGAATCAATTTAAAGAGTTTTTCCTCGGAAACAGCGATCCTAAAAATACTCGCGTAACCGATACTCAAAAATGTCTTCGCGTTAGTGGTAAACACAACGACCTGGAAGAAGTAGGGATGGATACGTACCACCATACGATGTTCGAAATGTTAGGAAACTGGAGTTTTGGCGATTATTTTAAAGAAGAAGCCATTGCTTGGTCGTGGGAACTTTTAACTGAAGTTTTTAAAATAGATAAAGACAAACTCTACGTAACTATTTTTGAAGGGGATAAATCTGAAGGGTTAGATAGGGATACGGAAGCTTATAATTTCTGGAAACAACATATTGCCGAAGATCGAATTTTAAATGGTGATAAAAAAGATAACTTCTGGGAAATGGGTGAGCAAGGACCTTGTGGGCCGTGTAGCGAAATTCACGTAGATCTTCGTTCTGATGAAGAAAAAGCGAAAGTACCTGGAGCTGAGCTAGTGAATGCAGATCACCCACTAGTAGTGGAAATTTGGAATTTGGTTTTTATGCAATTTAACCGAAAGGCCAACGGCAGTCTTGAAAAATTACCCGCACAGCACGTAGATACCGGAATGGGTTTTGAGCGTTTGTGTATGGTGCTTCAAGACAAGAAGAGTAATTACGATACCGATGTATTTACACCGTTAATTCGCGAAATAGAAGCGATTACAAACACCAAATATGGCAATGAGGAAGAAAAAGACATTGCTATTCGTGTGATTTCAGATCACGTTCGTGCGGTTGCCTTTTCCATTGCAGATGGACAATTGCCTTCCAATACGGGAGCAGGTTATGTGATACGTCGTATTTTAAGACGCGCCATTCGATATGGATTTACATTCTTGGATAAAAAAGAACCTTTTATTTACAAATTAACAGATACATTAGTGAAGCAATTGGGCGAAACCTTCCCAGAGCTTGTTTCAGAAAAAAACTTGATTGCCAATGTAATTCGTGAAGAAGAACAATCTTTTCTACGCACCCTAGATCAAGGTCTCGTGTTGCTGGAAAATGTGATTTCAAACGCTTCCAGTAAAACCATTTCAGGTAAAAAAGCCTTTGAATTATATGATACCTACGGTTTTCCAATCGATTTAACCGCCTTAATTTTAAGAGAGCGCGGATATGAATTAAATGAAAAGGAATTTGAAACCGAACTACAAAAACAGAAGGAGCGTTCTAGAGCTGCCACAAAAATAGAAACAGGTGATTGGGTTATTTTACATGAAGACGATGTAGAAGAATTTGTAGGCTACGACACCTTAGAGACTCAAGTAAAAATAACACGATACCGTAAGGTTGAAAGCAAAAAAGAAGGTGAATTGTATCAATTGGTGTTCAACTTAACACCTTTTTATGCAGAAGGCGGTGGTCAAATAGGTGATAAAGGCTACTTGGAAGCATCCGATGGAGAAGTCATTTATATTGTTGACACCAAGAAGGAAAACAATTTGATTATCCATTTTGCTAAAAATCTGCCTCGAAACCCCGAGTCAAGTTTTAAAGCGGTGGTAAACCCGCAGCATAGATCTAACACAGCTTCTAACCATACTGCAACCCACTTGTTACACCAAGGCCTGCGGAATGTTTTGGGTGATCACGTAGCGCAAAAAGGTTCTTTGGTTCACAATAAGTATTTGCGGTTCGATTTTTCACATTTCAGTAAAGTAAGTGATGAAGAACTTAAGCAAGTGGAAGATTTTGTAAATGCTCGCATCCATGAAAACCTTGCTTTGGAAGAACAACGAGGAATACCTTATCAGCAGGCAATAGATGAAGGAGCAGTAGCCTTGTTTGGTGAAAAGTACGGTGATGCCGTTCGTACCATCCGTTTTGGAAACTCAATGGAACTTTGTGGCGGAACGCACGTACCTAACACAGGGAATATTTGGCATTTTATAATTACTTCAGAAAGTTCTGTCGCTAGTGGAATTAGAAGAATAGAAGCCATTACCGGTGAATTTGCAAAAAACTATTTCATAGATAGAAGTAACGAATATGCAGAGATAAAGAAAACGTTGAACGCTCAAAACCCTGTTAAGGCAGTAAGTAATTTACAAGAAGAAAACACTGCGCTACAGAAGCAAGTTCAGGAATTATTAAAAGATAAAGCTAAAAACCTAAAAGGCGATTTAAAAAACGAGCTTGAAACCGTAAACGGCATTAACTTTTTAGCGAAAGAAGTAGATTTAGATGCTTCCGGAATGAAAGATTTAGCTTTTGAAATGGGTGGAGAAATTGACAACCTTTTTATTTTATTCGGATCAAAACAAAATGGGAAAGCGTTGCTTACGTGCTATATCTCTAAGGATTTAGCAACCGATAAAAAGTTGAACGCAGGACAAATAGTACGCGAACTTGGAAAACACATTCAAGGTGGCGGTGGCGGACAGCCGTTTTTCGCAACAGCTGGAGGGAAAAACCCAGAAGGTATAAATGAAGCATTGAACAAAGCAAAAGACTATATCTTATAATCTTGAAATTACAAACGCAAATAGCACTAACCCCACAACAGAATCAGATAGATTATACATCTAAAGTCCTGTTGATGGGGTCTTGTTTTACGGAGAATATTGGAGAAAAACTTGAATATTATAAATTTCAGAACCTTCAAAATCCATTTGGGATTGTATTTCATCCGGTTGCGATTGAAAAGTTAGTGACACGAGCCATTAATGAAGATTTATTTACTGAAGCAGATATCTTTCAACATAACGAACAATGGCATTGTTTTGAGGTACATTCAAAACTTTCAACGAGTGATAAAGGTGCTTTTATTTCAAATTTAAATGGTAATTTAAAAAGTTTAAAAACCTACCTTGAGCAAGCTTCCCATATTATTTTAACCTTCGGGACAGCTTGGGTATATCGTTTTATTGAAACCGACGCAATTGTAGCCAACTGCCATAAAATTCCTCAGAAAAGGTTTTTAAAAGAACTGCTTTCTGTTGAAGAAGTTTCTGCCACAATAGAAAATACTCTTACACTTATTAAAACTGTAAACCCTAAGGCTACGATTATTTCCACCGTTTCGCCAGTTCGGCACATCAAAGACGGTTTTGTAGAAAATATGCAGAGCAAAGCACATTTGCTTTCTGGCCTACACGATGCCATTTTAGGTAAAAAGCAAGCTTTTTATTTTCCTTCTTTTGAAATTATGATGGACGAGTTGCGCGATTATCGTTTTTACGAAGAAGATATGATTCATCCAAATAATCTCGCAATTTCCATTATTTGGGAACGCTTTAAAGAAGTTTGGATTGCTTCAGAAACCGAAGACCTTCAAAAAGAAATTGAAACCATTCAAAGTGGATTAAAACATAGGCCTTTCAATCCTTCGGGTGAGGCGCACCAAAAGTTTCAGATTAATCTTCAGAAGAAAATAGAAACACTTCAAAAAGAACTTCCCTTCATTAAATTCTAGATTAAAAGCATTCTTCTGAAATATCTAAACCACAGTAAAACATAAGAATAGGGCAATTGCCGTATTGATTAAAGTTGGGTTCTGCCACATCTTTGTAGCATACAATAACCAAAAACCCAACAATTATGAAAACGTTAAAAACTATTTCTTTAATTCTATTTGTAAGCCTATCATTATTATCATGTAAAAGTGATGACGATGGCGGAAGTGACCCTCAAGGTGGTGAAGGTGATTTTACTGCAAAAGTGGATGGCAATTCTTTTGAAGGCTTAACAGGAACTGTTAAAGCTGTAATCACCGATAATGGAGCTAGTCAGTCACTTGCAGTTAGTGGCGGAACTAGTGAATCTGAAAATCTACAGATGATCATTCAAGGTTTTGATGGAGAAGGCACGTATCAATTAAATTTTACTAATATAGGGACATATAGTTATTTGCCAGACCCAAATAATCCAGATCCTAATACTGTAGTTGTTTTTACCACAGTTGGGGATGCTCAAAGTAACAATGGTGAGTTGAAAGTGTCAAGTTTTGATGGTGAAACCATAAAAGGAACCTTCACATTTACAGGGTATAATTTAGATGATAATAATGACACTGTGACTGTAAACGATGGAACTTTTAACATAAAAGTTTCGGATCAATAAAAAGAGTTAAAAAATCTCAGATGTTGAGGTTTTTACGTGGAGCCGGGAGCGGGACAATTTGTTCATCTTCCGGTTTTTTAATTCCTGCGAAGGCAGGAATCTCTTTTGGAATTCATTCTATTTCAGAAGACATAAAAACAATTAGAAATTCAAGGCTTCTACCTATACGAGAATGTTAAATACGGCAATTGCCCTATTGATAACAAAGTAGTTACGTAGCATCTTTGAAACATACAATTAACTAAAACCACGATTATGAAAACTTCAAAAATGTTAATCAATTGGGCTTTTTTCCTTTCTATAGGAATAATGATAGCCACTGCACAACGTGCGGAAGAACCAAATTTTAGATACGATACCGGTGCTAAAATCAATGAAATGACCCTTACAGAAGGTGGTACAATGGTCGTTGCTACAAATGATGGTTTAGTAGGTATAAAGCCAGGAAGCAATGATTTACTTTTCAACTTTACCGATTACGGTCGTGTAAAACCCGAAGAGCTTTTCTTTGTACCACAAGCACCTTACGTAGTTGTAGGGCAGACAGGTTTTGCCAGTCTTTCTACCAAAAAAGCAGTGATCGATTATATATCAGGAAAAAAACTGTTTAGCACCGAAGACAACGGCTGGAAACAAGTAATGACCTGCGACGTAATAATGCCGCAAAATAAATTGGTAGTGAGCGGTCAGCGTCGATCAGATGAACAATATGCTGCGCAAGTAGCGGTATACGATCTGAATACCGGAAACGAAGACTATCGTTTTAATTTGGTTGAGCCAGGTAAAGTGACTATGAAAAACTATATGGTTACTGGACGCCCTTTATTATTGAAAAATAAAATGTTGGTGCCAACAAGTCAAGGGATAATCTCTAAATCGCTTACTGGTGAAACTTTATGGAGCAATAAAGTAAAAAACATAAACTGGATGGTTGCCGATAATACTGAAAAAGAGATTTATGCTTTCGAAAGTGTCAATAACGGTAGCAATACTAAAATCCATAAAATCGGCACAAATGGTGCGCAACTCTGGAACGACGAACAAAAAGTAAAAGGTAGTATTGCTAATTTTGAAATATTACCCAATGGACTAGCTGTGGTTAGCAATGTTGATAATAGCGGTAAAAAAGGATTGATGAAGTTAGCTGGAGGTCGTTCAGAATCCAAAATCGCTTTTTTAAGCGCTACTAATGGCGAAGATCTTTGGGACAAAGCACCAAAAACAAAAGGGTATGTTCAGCATTTTTACATTATGGAAGATGGCATTCTCTTCGGAATTTATGAAGGTGGAATCAATAAAATTTCATTTGAAGGAAAAACACTTTTTAAAAAACCGTTGAAGACAGGAGAAAATATTTTAACAATGGCCGACACGCCACAAGGGTTGATTTATATTACTTCGGAAGATGCAAATATCGTTAACCTTCAAAATGGAGAACAGGTTTGGAAAAAACCGTTAAAATACAAAAGAGCCGATGCTGTTAGCTCAACCTACGATAGTAAAAACTCACGATATTTAATTAGTGCCGATGATGAACTTTTTGCTGTGGATGCAAACTCAGGCGAAGTATCCACTTTAGCTGAATCTAAGTTTGATGGTAAAGAGGATCCTACTCACGTTGAGGTTCGAGATGATGGTATTTTATTGACCAGTGACCAAAATATGATGTTGTTAGACTGGCAAGGTGGTAAAAGCTGGCACGAGTATTACCGTGCACCAGGTAAAAGTGCTTTTGGGGCAATCATTGCAGGTGTAACTGCGGTGGCAACGGCAGCAACCGCAGCGGCGGCGTATAATGCAGCCAATCAAAACCGTAATAAATTAGGTGCTTATACGGATAGAGGCGAACGGTATGCCGATTTAGGTGGAGGAATGGCCATGGCAAGTGGTGCTTCAGTAGCTGAAATGTTGAAACGTTTTAAAGCAACAGCCGCTACAAAAAATAATCAATTTGTATTGACAAAACTTGATGATGGTGTCGGCTTGGTAAAACTAAATAAAGACTCAGGCGTCAAGGAAAAAGAAATTGTCTTAAAGGATAAGAAGCCAGAATACCAAGTAGATGAAATTGCCGGTATACTCTACTACAAAGCCGATAACAATAGCATTTTTGCATACGATCTGACCAAGTAAATCAAATTAGCCAACCAAGTTAGTTTCAGGCCAAACCTGATTGAGGAGCAGGTAAAGCCAATTATGAAACCCCGTCTTTTTTAGATTGGGGTTTTGTTTTTTTATTAGAATAGGGCAATTGTCGTATGGTTTCAAAATCAGTTTCTCTGTAATTTTATAAAAATTGAGTTTCACATGCTTTCAGTCATAATTATATCAGCTTTTATCTTTTTAGTGACGGGAATATTGCTTTTGTTTTATTTAAAATATAAACAGCTTAAAAGTATACAAGAAGAATATGTAATTCAATTAAAAATTAGCATTGAAGAAAACCAAAATCAAATCAATATTAGGAAGAGAAACTTGGCTGCCTATAACTTTTTGAAATACAATTTGAGTGAAGCATTGTTTATTCAGGAAAGTATTGAATTATAAACTTAATTAAAGCTCTTCATCTGTAAAATACAATTATAATTATTTCATTTACTTAAAATTAATATCTTTAGTTGAGAAAAAATTTGAACATGAAAAAAGTATTGAGTCTCATTTTTTTGGTTTCTTCAGTAACACTTTCACAAAACAAGCAAACTATAGACTCTATTAATAATTTATATGTTCAAGGATTAAATATTCCTAAAGACTCTCTTATTAAATTATACAAAGTCAACGCTGAGAACGCACGAAAAATTTCCTATGAAAAAGGAGTTGCCGATGCCTACTCAAAACTTTCATTAGCTTATTCCTATCAAGGGGTTTACGATAAAAGTGCACAATATGGGCTTGAGGGGGTTAAATTATATGAAAAACTAGGTCTAAATGACCAAGTAGCATACCGGTATGCTGAATTGGGCTATAGCATGAAATATAATAATATGGAAAAGGCTCAAGCCTATATGCAAAGGGGGAAATCAGTCGCTGAAGAAAATAACTATGACTCAGTTTTAAAGGACATTTACAACAATTATGGGGTTTTAAAAGAAATTCAGAACCAATTGGATAGCGCCCTTTATTTTTACAACAAGGGATTAAAAATTAAAAAAGAACAAAATGATTCCATCGGGATTCCATACAGCATAAGTAATATAGCTGGAGTTTATGGTTTGCAAAAAAAGTTTGGTAAAGCCAAAGAGTATTTTAACCAATCACTTCAAGCCCGTTTAAAAATGGAAGATTCTATCGGGATAGCAGAAAACCACACGCAAATTGGCGAAGTTTTTATGGCGGAAGAAAAATATGACGAAGCCATTTTAAATATTAAAAAATCACTGCCCATTTCACTGAAAAAAGAATATAGAAATCTTACCCAGTACAACTATAAAACCCTTTCCGATATATTTAAAAGTCAGAATAAAGCAGACTCTGCGCTATTTTATTTTGAAAAATATCTCGCTATAAAGGATAGTATTCACAACACAGAGGTTCAAAAAAAAATAGCAGAACTTTCAATTGAATATGAAACTGAAAAAAAAGAAAAAGAATTAGCAGAGCGTGAACTAGAAATAGAACAGAAAAACACGCTTATTTACGGAAGTTTAGGTCTCGCTTTTCTGTTAGGATTGTTAGGCTACCTTTTCTACAACCAACAAAAACTGAAAAATCGTCAACTTAAAAAAGAAGGCGAGTTAAAAACTGCGCTCGCCAAAATTGAAACACAAAACCGACTGCAAGAACAACGCCTTAGAATTTCTCGTGATTTACACGATAATATTGGCGCACAGCTTACTTTCATTATTTCGTCGATAGACAATTTGAAGTTTGGGCTTAAAAACGCTACTCAACACACAAAAGAAAAGCTAACCAATATAAGTTCGTTCACGTCACAGACCATATACGAATTACGTGATACTATTTGGGCAATGAACAAAGAATCCATCACTTTTGAAGACCTACAAGCCCGCATTACAAATTTTATAAACCAAGCGAGCGCTGCTTCAAAAGGGGTTGATTTTACTTTCCAGGTTTCAGAAACTATTTCAACAGAACATACTTTTACTTCGGTAGCTGGGATGAATATTTATCGTATTATACAAGAAGCGGTTAACAATGCTTTGAAATATGCAGATGCAAATAACATTTCAGTCACTATTTCCGAAGAACAGAATAAGTTTCTTATAACTATTTCAGACAACGGAAAGGGTTTTAACATAACTGAAACACAACAAGGAAATGGCCTTAACAATATGAAAAAAAGAGCTCAAGATTTAGAAGGAAATATTGAGTTTCAATCTAACGTAAATAAAGGAACAGATGTCGAACTTACGGTTCCAAAATATCGTTCTGTAAAAAAGTAAGGCAACTGCCTTATATTTTTTAAGGTCATAATTACATACTTTTAAGTATCTTTAGTACAACTAACTACCTATGAACATTAAAGTTTCTATTGTTGATGATAATTCGTTTTTAATTCATGCCATTAAAGAAAAACTCTCTTTTTTTGATGAAATTGAAATAAAGCATACTGCTCTTAACGGAAGTGAATTACTTACTAAGTTGGAAGAAAACCATAATCTTGACATCATTTTAATGGATATTGAAATGCCCGTTTTAAATGGGATTGAAACCACGCAAATGGTGAAACAAAAATATCCACAAATTAAAATTATCATACTTACCGCTTTCGATAATGACGAACATATTTTTAACGCTATAAAAGCTGGTGCCGATGGCTATCTTTTAAAAGAAATAAACCCAGAAGAGCTCTATAAAGGAATAAAAGAAACTTTATCTGGGGGAGCCGCTATGAATCCTTCCATAGCTTTAAAAACCTTAAAACTGTTACGAAACCCTATTGATATTGATAATCTAAAAGACAAAGAAGAAATTTCATTATCAAAACGGGAAGTAGAAGTTTTAGAGCAATTAAGTAAAGGCCTTAGTTATACTGCCATTGCAGACAATCTTTTTCTTTCACCAAGCACGGTTCGTAAGCATATTGAAAATAGTTACAAAAAACTACAAGTACACAGTAAAATAGAAGCTGTACAAAAAGCCAAACGGCATAATATTATTTAACTTTCAAATAAAAATTCAGGTTTTCACGTTAAGGGTATAATGATAAAGTCTTGTTAAGGCTAGGTAAATAGCATATAAGATTTTACAATTTTGTATTTTAACCCAAATAACAAATTAAACCTTGAATATGAAAAAGCTTTTAATACTTGCACTATCTACCGTAATTTTTGCTTGCAGTAGTGATGATGATAATGCACAGGTAATTAATAACCCTCAAACCCCAGGTTTGGCTTATGCAGTAAGCGATACGGATTTTACAACAACCTACAATTCTTTGCGAAGTGAATTACAGACAAATTCAAATATTTCGATAGTAGCCGAAGTAAATCATACGGCAAACGCACAAAATATTAATGAATCCTTACGCGATACAAGAGTTATATTCTTCGGAAATCCAGCGTTGGGAACTCCTTTAATGCAAGAAAATCAATTAGTAGGGCTTGATTTACCTCAAAAGATGTTGGTTTATGAAGATTCAGATAAGAACAACTTTGTCACTTACAATGGGACAGAATATTTAGCCGCAAGACATTCAGGAGTTGGAGGAGCTTCGACGTTACAACAAATTAAAGGAGCACTTGCCAGTTTTACTGAAAATGCGACCAATGGTTCGGTTGCAGAAAATTCTAGCACAGGAATCACCAATAAGGACGGTATTATTACCGTGGCGAGTAATAACGATTTTAATACCACTTACAATAATTTACGAAATGCAGTTGTTGACAATTCCGCACTTTCTCTTTTCGCAGAACTGGATCACCAAGCCAATGCAGAAACAGTGGGAATGACATTAAACCCTACTAGGGTTATAATCTTCGGAAACCCAGAATTAGGGACTCCTTTGATGAAAAATTCACAAACTACTGCTATTGATTTACCACAGAAAATATTAATTTGGGAAAAAGAAGATGGTACCGTAAATATTTCTTATAATAATCCTGATTTTCTAAGTGAAAGACACGGGATTACAGGAAACGAAGATACACTACAACAAATTAAAAGCGCTTTAAACAATTTGGCCATAGACGCTGCAAATTAATGAGCGTATTGATCGGGCATTTTTCTGCTATTTAATATTTTTTCTATAGCAGAACCAATTGAATATAAAGTAACTTCAGAGAATGGTGAAGCAATTAGGGTTAAACTTATTGGTTCACCATTATTTTTATACCCCATTGGTATAGTTAAACAGGGGTGTAGGCCAACAGCCGCTTGAGCACTATGGTAATTGTTAATTGATAAAATTGCATCCAAGTTATGTTCTGTTATAGGTTTTTGGAAAAAAACAGTGCCTTGCTCTTTTAAATTGGCTTTTATTTTCTGAAATGATTTTGCTGAGGTTGTATCAGCCATAATACCGTCAAAAATACCTTGGTTATAGGGCATGTAGCTCAAGCTATCATTTTTATTGAAAGTCATCACTTCTTCAAGATTATTAACTTGTATGCTTTCTGAAGCATATTCATCTAAATACTTTGGAAGATCTTCTTTCATTTCAAGATTTAGAAGTGTCAAAAAACCATCTAATGAAGTTTCAGGTGGTGTGATTTCTATAATTTCGGCCCCTGCATTTTTTAATTTTTTAATAGTAATAGAATAAATAGAATCTGAAACCAAACTTTTTATTACACCAAGTCGCTTTCCTTTAATTGAAGTCTTTTTAACAGCTTCAATATATTCTTCAGAAACCGAAACACTACTAGCGTCTTCTTTGTCTTTACCGGTCATGGCATTCATCAAAATAGCGTTGTCAACTATATTTTTGGTCATCGGTCCAGGTGTGTCTAGTGTATGCGAAATAGGGACAATACCACTTCTGCTTAATACACCGACCGTAGGTTTTAGGCCAACAATGGAATTTTGCGCAGATGGTGAAATAATTGATCCGGCCGTTTCGGTTCCTACCGCGGCAACGGCATAATTTGCAGCAGTTGCAGTACCGCTTCCGGCACTGCTTCCGCCGGTTTCAAATTGTTTTCTGCCATACGGATTAAGTGTTTGGCCACCAATAGCACTATAGCCCAATGGGCAACCTTGACAGAAATAATACGCCCATTCGCTTAGATTTACTTTTCCTAAAATAAGAGCACCATTGCTTTTAAGCTGAGAAACAATAAACGCATCTTTTGTAGGACTATTTTCTTCTAGAACTTTCGCTCCTGCCGTTGTGTTCATACTTTTTGTATTGATGTTGTCTTTTAGCAGAATTGGCATCCCATATACAGAATAATGGTTGCTAGTCTTATTTTTATCACGCTCTTTGGCTTCTTTAAGCACGTTGGGGTTTAACGCAATAATAGTGTGCAAGCTTTTTTCTGTGTTTAACTCGTAGTTGAAAATTCGTTTTAAGTAGAAAAGGGTTAATTCTTCATAACTAAACGTGCCTTCGGAAATAGCTTGTTGAATACTGGGGATGCCTTTTTCAAGTATATATGGCTTTAACTGCTCATATCTCGTTTGGGAAAAAGCTGAAACAGATGAAGCTAATTCTTGAAACACCTTATTTTTGTCTAAAAACTTCGATTGAATTAACTTATAACGCATCCTTGGATTCGTATGGTTTTGCTGATTTTCAATTTCAGCACTTTCATCATAAGTATCCCAAAGCGGTTTTTTATCTTCTTGAGCTTGGCTTTCAGTGAAATTGAAGCTAAAAAGTAAAAAGAAAGAAATAAATAATATAGTTGATGTTTTCATAGTCAATCGTTTTTATAAAGATAAAAAAAGCCATCCTGTAAAAAAGGATGGCTTCGAATATATACAGTAAATTGAATTTTATAGATTAAAAGCTTTTTTAACTTGATCTATATAATCTAATTTTTCCCAAGTGAAAAGTTCTACCTCTTTTTTAATAGTTCCTTTGTAAGGACTTTCAAAAATTTTAGTTACTGTTTCAGGAATCCTTCCCATATGCCCATAAGCAGCGGTTTCCACATAAATAGGATTACGTAATTTTAAACGCTTTTCAATTGCGGCAGGGCGCATATCGAATATTTCAGCTACTTTTTTAGCAATTTCACCATCGGTTAAATCAATTTTAGAAGTACCGTGTGTATTGACTAATATTGAGGTAGGTTTTACCACACCAATAGCATAACTTACTTGAATTAATACTTCTTCAGCTACGCCAGCAGCTACTAAGTTTTTAGCAATATGTCTTGCCGCGTAGGCAGCACTTCGGTCAACTTTACTCGGGTCTTTACCACTAAAAGCACCACCACCGTGGGCACCTTTTCCGCCGTACGTGTCAACTATTATTTTTCGTCCCGTTAAACCAGTGTCTCCATGAGGACCACCAATTACAAATTTTCCAGTTGGGTTTATGTGGTAAACAATATCATCATTGAACAGTTTTTGAACATACTCAGGTAATTTTGCTTTTACCTTCGGAATTAAAATTTCAATAATATCCTTTTTAATTTTGTTCAACATCGCTTCATCTTCATCAAAATCATCGTGCTGAGTTGATAAAACAATAGAAACTATTTTTTGCGGAACATTGTCGTCGCTATATTCAATAGTTACTTGACTTTTTGAATCAGGACGCAAATATGGAATTTCGGTTCCATCACGGCGCAATTTTGCTAATTCAATAAGAATCGTATGCGAAATTTCAAGTGCTAACGGCATATAATGTTCCGTTTCATTGGTAGCATAACCAAACATCATTCCTTGATCACCAGCACCTTGCTCTTCTTTGTCCTCGCGGTCAACTCCTTGATTGATATCTTGTGATTGCTCGTGAATCAATGAAATTACTCCACAAGAATCACCGCTAAATTGATAGGCTCCTTTTGTGTAACCAATTTTATTAATTATATCCCTTGCAATATGTTGTACATCTATGTAGGTGTCGCTTTTTACCTCTCCGGCAAGTACTACTTGTCCTGTTGTTACTAAGGTTTCACAGGCTACTTTCGATTCGGGGTCGAAGGCTAAAAAATGATCTAATAATGCGTCGCTAATTTGATCTGCAACTTTATCTGGGTGTCCTTCAGAAACACTTTCTGAAGTAAATAAGTACGCCATAAAGGTCTTTTTAAATTTTTATATACTGAAGATTTGACGAACGCGTCGAAGGAAGTTTACACTGCCTTTAGCATTTTTTAATCTGAAATGTTCTAAGTGAAAATAGTATTCAGAAAAACATTCAGAAGAGGTTGCAATCAGTCAAATCTTTCCTCTTTCAGCGGACAAAGATAGTATTAAAAATAGATTTTTAAAAAGAAGCAATTTCAAAATAAAGTTAAATTAATTTGGAATATCAAAAAATGTTTAGCAATCTTTGTACTCACAAAGTTCAAATCTTTATTGAAATGTTATCAAGAAAGGCTGAGGGAATAGACCCTATGAAGCCTTAGCAACCCTTTCACTTGAAAGAAGGTGCTACATTCTACAAAAATGTCCAAATATTGGAAATTTTTTGATAGATAACGACAAGACAATTTTTTAAAATTGTTTACTCACTTCTTAATAACATTTTTCTTATAAAGTACGCCAATAGGCGCATTTTGACTTTTGGTTTAATTTATCATTAACTCAAAAAAAAGAAAAATGAGTACACAAAAATTAGCAACACAATCGTTGCACGCAGGACACGACGTAACGGCGAATGGAGGAACCCGAGCGGTGCCTATTTACCAATCTACCAGTTACGTTTTTAAAGACAGCGACCACGCTGCCAATTTGTTCAACCTTTCGGAACCTGGGTTTATTTATACCCGAATTAACAACCCCACGAACGATATTCTGGAGCAGCGTTTAGCGGCATTGGAAGGAGGAATTGCAGCCGTAACAACCGCTTCGGGAACTTCGGCTATTGCCACAACCTTGCTTACACTATTACGAGCTGGCGATCATATAGTCGCGTCCAGTAGTTTGTATGGTGGGACCTATAATTTACTAAATGTTACCCTGCCAAGGTTGGGTATTACAACTACATTCGTAGATGCAAATGATACTGAAAATTTCAACAAAGCGGTTCAAGAAAATACCCGAGCGATTTTTGTTGAATCGTTAGGAAACCCAAAATTGGATGTATTGGATATTGAAGCTATTTCCGAAATTTCAAAAGCAAATAAAATTCCGCTGTTGGTTGATAACACAGTAGCTACACCAGCTTTATTAAATCCAATTCAGTACGGAGCCAATATTGTAATTCATTCATTAACCAAATACATCAACGGAAACGGAACGGCCTTAGGAGGCGCCATAATCGATGCGGGAACGTTTGATTGGACCAACGGAAAATTCCCTGAATTCACCGAACCATCACCTGGATATCACGGGTTGGTGTATTCCGAAGCACTTGAAGAAGCTGCATTTATCGCCAAGGTTAGAATTGAAGGATTACGAGATTTTGGTGCGGCATTGAGTCCATATAATGCATTTCAAATTTTACAAGGTCTGGAAACGTTGGAAATCCGAATTAAAAAACATAGTGAAAATGCCTTAAAGCTTGCTAAGTGGCTTCAGAATAGGGAAGAAGTAACTTGGGTAAATTATCCTGGGCTTTCAGATAGTAACTACTTCAACCTTGCTCAAAAGTATCTGCCGAACGGTCAAAGTGGAGTAGTCACTTTTGGTTTAACAAGCAGCTTTGATGCTGCTAAAAAGTTTGTAGATGCCACTGAACTGTTCTCTTTGTTGGCCAATATAGGCGATACCAAATCTTTGATTATTCATCCATCAAGTACTACACACCAACAGTTGAGCGATGATCAGCAAGAAACTACTGGTGTTACCAAAGATTTAATACGACTTTCAGTAGGCTTGGAAGCTTTTGATGATCTTACTGATGATTTAGAACAGGCTTTTAAAGCAATTACCAAAACAGTCTTGGTTTAATTTTAGCTGTAGGAAACGGCAGTGCGATATGCCATTCCGCTGCCGTTTTAACCATATTATGAAATTACAAACTTTACATATAAACTATACAACTCAAAACGAAGCTTTTTCGGGCACAATACCTATAAGTTTTGAGCTTTTCGGACCTCCTTTGGGCGAAGCACCTATTGTTTTGGTAAACCATACACTAACTGGAAATAGCTCAGTTACCGACGAAAACGGCTGGTGGAATCAGCTTATTGGCGATGAAAAGTGTATCGATACAAAGCATTATACAGTACTTGCTTTTAATATTCCTGGAAATGGTTACGATGGATTTCTACTTGAAAACCCCGAAGCATTTTCAGTATACGATGTTGCAAAGCTTTTTTTACATGCAATCAATCATTTGCAAATTGAAAAGATACATGCTGTTATTGGAGGTTCGTTAGGCGGAAGTATTGCTTGGCAAATGTCGGTATTACGTCCCAATCTGTTTGAAAATATCATCCCAATAGCAACCGATTGGAAAGCGACCGACTGGTTATTGGCAAATTGCCGAGTTCAAAAACAGATTTTAGAACATTCTGAAAAGCCTGTTCACGATGCACGAATTCATGCTATGACGTTGTATAGAACGCCAGAATCGCTTAAGCAAAAATTTAATCGTAGTCGGAATGAGAAGTTAAATGTATTCAATGTTGAAAGTTGGCTATTGCATCACGGCGAAAAGTTACAAAACCGATTTCAGTTAGAGGCCTATAAAACGATGAACCATTTGTTAACCACCGTTAACATTGCAAAAGAAACGGGAAACTTTCTTTCTGCAGTAAAAAATATAAAAGGGAATGTCCATTTAATAGGCATTGACACGGACCTTTTTTTTACAAATAAGGAAATTAAAGACACGTATCAAATCTATAAAAGCATAAAAAGCAATGTTTATTATCACGAAATAAATTCCATACACGGACACGACGCTTTTTTAATTGAATTTGAACAGTTACAAACCATTTTACAACCCATTTTTCAGAAAAAGAACACAAATTATGAGCACCATAACGATAGACAAAAGAATAGAAGAGAAGCCACTTCAGTTAATTGATTTGGAAAACATAAAAAAGAAAAAAGTGAATGTGGTGATCTTCGGTCACGGCAACGTGGGCGCACGCTTGGTCGATCAAATTATTACGTCGCAAAAGGAAATTTCAAAAAGGCGCGATTTAGACTTGACCATTTTTGCGGTGGCAAACTCCAAAACGGTATTATTTGATAAAAAGGGTGTGAAGTCAAACTGGCTGGATGAAAAAAAGGAGAAAGGAAAATCTTATACCGTAACGGATGTGATAAAATTTTCAGAAGAACATAATCTGGAAAATCTCATTGCGATTGATAATACAGCAGATTCAAACTTTGTTTTTAATTACGAAGCATTAGTTGAAGGTGGTTTCAGTTTAGTTTCTTCCAATAAAATAGGAAATACAATCGATCTGGATTTTTATAAAAACCTTCGAAAAACCCTTTTAGAAAAAAAGAAGGAATATTTATACGAAACGAATGTAGGCGCCGGCCTTCCGTTAATAGATACTATAAAATTATTGCATCTTTCCGGAGAGAATATTACGCGTATTAAAGGGGTGTTTTCAGGTTCTTTAAGTTACATTTTCAATGAATTTTCAGAAGGAGAAAAAACCTTTAGCGAGGTGTTGAAAGAAGCTATAAACAATGGTTTTACCGAACCAGATCCAAGAGAAGATTTATGTGGAAATGACGTAGGGCGAAAACTTCTTATTCTAGCCCGAGAACTCGATTTGCACAACGAACTGGATGATATTTCTATTCAAAACTTGATACCCAAACCCTTAAGAAGTATTTCAAAGGCAGCCTTTTTTAATCAATTGCACGAGTTGGATGTTCCCTTTCATATAAAGCGAAAAAACTTGGCGAAAAACCATGTTTTGCGGTACATTGGTGACTTACACGGAGATTTGTCAAAAGAAGATGGAGCTATTCTAAACGTTAATCTGGTGCCTGTTCCTAAAAACAGTGCATTGGGGCAATTAAAAGGAAGCGATTCCATTTTTGAAATCTACACTGAAAGTTACGGTAAAAACCCAATTGTAATCCAAGGGGCTGGAGCTGGAGCGGCCGTCACGGCCAGAGGTGTATTTGGTGATATTCTTCGTTTAAGTGATAAATTAAACTAAAACGAAAAATTATGAAAGTAACATTGAACAGAGTAAACGACAATTATCATTTTGAAGGAAAAGGCGCATCGGGACTTCCTGTAAACATTGACAATAAAACAGGCGATGAAGTGAATGGGTCTAGCCCAATGGAGTTATTGTTAATGGGCGTTGGCGGTTGCAGTGCGATTGATATTGTCTTAATCTTGAAAAAACAACGGCAAGAAATAACGTCATATAACATGGAAGTAGAAGGGAAGCGTAAGGAACTAAAAAGCGCGAAACCATTTGAAGCCATTCACACCACTATTTATTTAGAAGGGACCATTGATGAAGAAAAAGCCAAACGTGCGGCGGCTTTAAGCTTTGAGAAATACTGTTCTGTTTCCTTAACATTTGAAGGAAATGTAGCCATAACGTACGATATAATCTTGAACGGAAAAAAACTATGACACATTTTGAAACCGATGCTATTAGAACACAGTTGGAGCGCTCTCAGTTTAAAGAGCACTCTAATCCATTGTATGTAACATCAAGCTTTGTATTTGATGATGCTGAAGATATGCGTGCCTCGTTTGCTGAAGAAAAGCAGCGGAATATCTATAGTCGGTTTACAAATCCCAATACCTCAGAATTTGTAAAGAAAATATGTAAAATGGAAAAAGCTGAAGCAGGCTATGCCTTTGCGACAGGTATGTCTGCTGTTTTTTCAACGTTTGCCGCTTTATTGAATAGTGGTGACCATATTGTCTCGTGCCGAAGTGTTTTCGGCTCAACACACAGTTTATTCACCAAGTTTTTACCCAAATGGGATATTAAAACTACTTTTTTTAAAACAGATGAAGTAGATTCTATAGAAAACTGTATTCAAGAAAACACTAAAATATTATATGCTGAAACACCAACCAATCCGGCAGTTGCTATTTTAGATTTAGAAAAGTTAGGAGCTATTGCCAAAAAGTACAATCTGATTTTAATTATCGATAATTGCTTTGCAACGCCATACCTACAACAACCTATTGAATTTGGAGCCGATTTGGTGATTCATTCGGCTACAAAGTTAATTGATGGGCAAGGTCGTGTATTGGGTGGTGTTACCGTAGGTCGGGCCGATTTGATTCGGGAAATTTATTTGTTTTCGAGAAATTCAGGTCCGGCATTATCACCCTTTAATGCCTGGGTGCTTTCAAAAAGTTTGGAAACCCTTGCGGTGCGGGTCGATAAACATTGCGAGAATGCATTTCAACTGGCTGCTTTTTTAGAAAATCATTCTGCTGTGCAATCCGTTTGGTATCCTTTTCTTCCGTCGCATCCACAATATGAAATTGCAAAAAAGCAAATGAAAAAAGGTGGAACCATTGTAAGTATTGAATTAAAAGGCGGTATTGACGTTGGCAGACAGTTTTTAAATAATTTGAAAATGTGCTCGCTCTCGGCCAACTTGGGCGATACCCGAACCATAGCGACACATCCTGCCTCAACAACACATAGCAAGCTTTCTGAAGAAGACAGACAAGAAACCGGTATAACCGATGGTCTGGTGCGTATTTCAGTAGGGTTGGAACATATAACGGATATTATTTCAGATATAGATCAAGCACTTCAAAAAATCAAGTTATGAGCACGTTGGTAAAAGTATTAGAAGACCGTATTTTAATATTGGATGGTGCCATGGGTACGATGTTGCAGCAGTATAATTTTTCTGAAGAAGATTTCCGCGGCAAGCGGTTTAAAGATTTTCATATTTCAGTAAAAGGAAATAACGATTTACTGTCATTGACACAGCCTCAAGCAATTGCCGAAATACATAGAAAGTATTTCGAAGCCGGAGCCGATATCGTGGAAACAAATACATTTTCATCAACCACCATAGCCATGGCCGATTATGAAATGGAACATTTGGTTTATGAATTAAATTATGAATCTGCTAAAATTGCCAAAACCGTAGCCGGTGAAATTACAAAGGCGAACCCTGATAAACCCAGATTTGTAGCTGGTTCTATTGGGCCAACTAATAAAACGGCAAGCATGTCACCCGATGTAAACGATCCCGGTTTTAGGGCGATTTCTTTTGACGAACTTCGAATTGCCTACAAACAGCAAACCGAGGGCTTATTAGATGGAGGAGCAGATATTCTCTTGGTCGAAACAGTGTTTGATACGCTAAATGCCAAAGCAGCTTTATTTGCTATTGAAGAAGTGAAAGCCGAACGAAACAGCAATGTTCCTATTATGGTAAGTGGAACGATAACCGATGCTTCTGGGCGAACCTTGTCTGGGCAAACTGCCGAAGCATTTTTAATATCCATTTCGCATATTCCGTTACTGAGCGTTGGTTTTAATTGTGCGTTAGGGGCTGAGCAATTATTGCCTCATCTGGAAGTGATTTCAAAACAAACCGGTGCGGCAACTTCTGCCCATCCTAATGCAGGACTACCTAATGCTTTTGGGGAATATGACCAAAGTCCCGAGGAAATGGCTTCCTACATCAAAGAATATTTAGATAAAAAGCTGGTCAATATTGTTGGCGGGTGTTGTGGTACCACACCCGAACATATTAAAGCAATTGCAGCCGTAGCTTCAACATACCAACCAAGACTTTTCAGTACCATGAATAACCTACAAACAGCTTAATTATGGAGGGAATCGCGACAAAGCCTATCACAAAACAGTTGAAACTTTCAGGGTTAGAGCCTTTGGTAATCACACCAGAAAGTAATTTTATCAATGTAGGAGAGCGAACCAATGTGGCTGGGTCGCGTAAATTTTTACGATTGATCAATGAAGATAAGTACGACGAAGCGTTAACGATTGCCAGGCATCAAGTAGAAGGCGGCGCACAAATTATCGATGTCAATATGGACGATGGCCTCATAGATGGGGTTCAGGCGATGGTCAAATTCCTCAACCTTGTTATGGCAGAACCCGATATTGCAAGGGTTCCCATTATGATAGATAGCTCAAAATGGGAGATTATTGAAGCCGGACTGCAAGTGGTACAAGGCAAATGTATTGTGAATTCCATTAGCTTAAAAGAAGGTGAACAAACCTTTATTGAACAAGCAACGTTAATAAAACGCTACGGCGCTGCAGTAATTATTATGGCTTTTGATGAAAAAGGGCAAGCAGACACTTACGAACGGCGCATTGAAATTGCAAAACGATCGTATGAACTGCTGGTGAATATCGTTCAATTTCCGGCAGAAGACATCATCTTCGATTTAAACATTTTTCCTGTCGCCACTGGAATGGACGAACACAGAAAAAATGCCATTAATTTTATTGAAGCAACACGCTGGGTAAAACAAAACTTACCACATTGTAGCATTAGTGGAGGCGTGAGCAATGTTTCATTTAGTTTTAGAGGAAATAATCCTGTACGAGAAGCCATGCACTCTGTGTTTCTATATCACGCCATCGATGCCGGAATGAACATTGGTATTGTAAACCCCGCCTTGTTGGAAGTGTATGATAATATTCCAAAAGATTTGTTACAGCGTGTAGAAGATGTCATTCTCGACAGGCGTGATGATGCCACTGAACGGTTATTGAGCTTTGCTGAAACCGTTAAAGGAACATCCAAAAAACAAGAAGTTGATCTTTCTTGGCGGGAGCAATCACTTCAGGAAAAAATTACCCACGCCTTAGTAAAAGGAATTGACACTTATATTGTAGCGGATGTAGAGGAAGCTCGAAAAAGTGTGTCCAAACCAATTATGGTAATTGAAGGCCATTTAATGACGGGAATGAATGTAGTGGGCGATCTTTTTGGCAGCGGAAAAATGTTTTTGCCGCAAGTAGTAAAGTCGGCGCGGGTAATGAAAAAAGCCGTTGCATACTTGTTACCGTTTATTGAAGACGAAAAAGATGGAGCAAATGACTATGCAAAGGGTAAAATTTTATTGGCCACAGTTAAAGGCGATGTTCACGACATTGGCAAAAATATCGTTGGTGTAGTCTTGGCTTGCAACAATTATGAAATAATAGATTTAGGTGTTATGGTACCGCCCGATAAAATTATAAGCGAAGCTAAAAAACACAACGTAGATGCTATTGGTTTAAGTGGTCTCATTACACCTTCATTGGACGAAATGGCTTTTCTAGCTTCAGAAATGCAGCGGCAAAATTTTACTGTCCCGTTGCTTATTGGTGGTGCAACCACGAGCAGGATACACACCGCTGTAAAGATTGATACCCAATACGATAATGCTGTAATTCATGTAAATGATGCCTCGCGGGCGGTAACCGTGGTGGGCGATTTGTTGCAAAAGGAAACAGCTATAGATTATAAAAACAATTTAAAAACTGAATATGCTTCTTTTCGAGAATCATTTCTGAAACGTCAAAAGACCAAAACCTATCTTCCTTTAAATGAAATAAGGAAGAACAAATTTAAAATAGATTGGGATACTTCAGAAATTGTAAAACCTAAAGAATTGGGTGTACAGACACTGGAAAATTTTGACCTTTCCAAGCTTGAAGCGTATATAGATTGGACGCCTTTTTTCAGAAGTTGGGACTTACACGGCAAGTTTCCAGAACTTTTAACCGATGAGGTAGTGGGCGTTCAAGCCACTGAATTGTATAATGATGCGCAAGAAATGCTTCAGAAAATCTTTTCAGAAAAGATATTGGAAGGCAAAGCTGTTTTCGGTCTTTTTGAAGCCAATACGATTAATGACGACGATATTCAAGTTAGTTATTCTTCCGAAGGAAAAAAAGAAACTACGTACTTTAGAACCTTGCGCCAACAAAGTAAAAAAGCCAAAGGAAGACCAAACATTGCGTTGGCAGATTTTATAGCCCCTAAAGAAAGTAAAAGACAAGATTATGTTGGCTGTTTCTGTGTTTCAGCTGGGTTCGGTGCACACGAAGAGGCCGAGAAATATAGAGTGGCATTAGACGATTACAATGCCATTATGATAAAGGCATTGGCAGATCGTCTTGCCGAAGCGTTCGCTGAATATTTACACGAGAAGGTTCGGAAAGAGCATTGGGGATATTCAAAAAATGAAACCTTAACCAATGAAGAATTGATTAAAGAAACTTATAAAGGTATTCGCCCTGCCCCTGGTTATCCAGCATGTCCCGACCATTTGGAAAAAGAAACCATCTGGCAACTTTTAAAAGTAGAAGAAAGTATAGGTGTCCAACTTACCGAAAGTTTGGCGATGTGGCCTGCAGCATCGGTATCCGGCTATTATTTTGCCAACCCTGAAGCACGGTATTTTGGAGTGGGGAAAATCAAAAACGATCAAGTAAACGATTTTGCAAAGCGGAAAAATATTCCAGTTGAAAAAGCTGAAAACTGGTTAAAATCGAATAGAGCAGACACATGAAAGTAATAGAACACATAGAAAACAAAAACGGAAACACGCAGTTTTCATTTGAAATATTACCGCCATTAAAAGGTAGAAATATTCAATCTGTTTTTGATAGTATTGACCCATTAATGGAATTTAAACCACCATTTATAGATGTAACCTATCATCGAGAGGAATATGTTTATAAAGAAATGGAAAATGGATTATTGCAAAAAAAGATAGTCCGAAAACGTCCTGGTACGGTTGGTATTTGTGCTGCGATTCAAAATAAATATAAAGTAGATGCCATCCCGCATGTATTGTGTGGCGGTTTTACCAAAGAGGATACAGAGAACTTTTTAATCGACTTGGACTTTTTAGGTATAGACAATGTTATGGCTCTAAGAGGTGATGCGGTGAAATCTGAAGTATATTTTAAACCCGAAAAAGACGGACATTGTTACGCAGATGGCCTCGTAAAACAAATTATACAGATGAATAAAGGGAAGTATTTAGATGATGAAACGGTAAATCAATCAAAAACAAATTTTTGTGTTGGTGTAGCAGGCTACCCTGAAAAGCATATGGAGGCCCCAAGTCTACGAAGTGATATTGCCTATTTAAAGAAAAAAATAGAGAAAGGAGCTTCATACATTGTTACCCAGCTATTCTTTGACAATGCAAAGTTTTTTGAATTTGTAGCAGCATGCCGAAAAAGTGGAATTACCGTCCCTATTATTCCAGGATTAAAGCCCATTTCAACTAAAAAACAACTATCTATATTACCGCACCGATTCCACGTAGATTTGCCAGAAGCACTTACTAATGAAGTTGCAAAATGTAAAGATAATAAAGCGGTGCGTCAAGTAGGAATAGAGTGGTGCATAGCACAAAGTAAGGAGCTTATTAAAAGTGAAACTCCTTTTTTACACTATTATTCAATGGGAAAAAGTGATAATATTAGACAAATCGCTTCAAATCTTTTTTAAAAGAGTATGCATAGAATATAAATTATCATAATTTTATAGTTTTTATTATATTATATAAAGAATGCTATCACGAAAAACCAAATATGGACTAAAGGCACTCACATTTCTAGCCAAGCGAGAGGAGGAAGAGCCTGTGCCAATTTCTATAATCGCAGAGTCCGAAAATATTTCACAGAAATTTTTGGAAAGTATTCTTCTTAGTATGCGAAAAGCTGGTTTTCTAGGTTCTAAAAAAGGAAAAGGAGGCGGTTATTATTTGTTGAAAAATTCAAATGAAATAAAGGTTGCTGAAGTATACAGGATATTGGAAGGCCCCATTGCTATGGTACCGTGCGTGAGTTTAAATTTCTATGAGAAATGTGATGATTGTCCAGATGAATCTATTTGTTCTGTTCACAAATTAATGATTCAGGTTAGGGATAATACCCTTAAAATCTTTGAAAATACTACACTCGAAGATATTATAATTAAAGAATAGACAGATGCTTTATAGTAATTATGGAATGTGTTATATTTGTAAAGTCCACTAATTCTATAGGGTAATAAGACTATGAAGTTTATTTCATCAAAGAATATACATCTTTTTAATCAAAATTTACGGCACGAGCAGCCTTCAGAAATTATAAAATTTGTCTTACAATTTGCCGAAAACCCTTGGCTCACCACTAGTTTCGGTCCCTATTCAGCAGCATTGTTGTATGCGACTACACTTCAACAAAAAGAATTGCAAATTGTTTGGTGCGATACAGGGTATAATACCAAAGCAACCTATACTCACGCCCATCACTTAATTGAAAAACTACAGTTAAACATTGATATTTTTACACCTAATTATACCACTGCTTTTATCGATAATATTGTAGGAGAACCAACTATAGAGAACCCAAAACATGAGTTTTTTTCTGAAAAAGTAAAATTAGAACCATTTCAAGAAGCATTACAAAAATATAAACCTGATCTATGGTTTACTAACCTTAGAAAACATCAAACTAATTATCGTAAATCGATTGACATTTTAAGCTTTACAAAAGACGGTATTTTAAAAGTTTGTCCATTTTATCATTTTACAGATGCTGAAATGTTACACTATATGAAAAACCATAATCTTCCTATTGAACTTGACTATTACGATCCTGTAAAAGCGCTCGAAAACAGAGAATGTGGCATTCACTTAAAAGGATAACTTCAAGTCTGTTTCTATATATTTCTGAAAAAATATAGTATTTTCCCTTTTCAGAAATGATACCGTATGATTCCATCTAAAGAAGTAGTCCTTGCTGCCTACAAACGTGTGAGGCCTTTTGTGCATCAAACACCTGTGCTTACTTCAACTTTGTTAAATAATTTAGTTGAAGCAAAATTATATTTTAAGTGCGAAAATTTTCAGAAAATGGGTGCTTTCAAAATGCGGGGTGCCATTAATGCCATACAACAATTGTCAGAAACTCAAAAGGAGGCAGGTGTAGTAACACATTCTTCGGGAAATTTTGCTCAGGCATTATCCTTAGCAGCTAAAAACTTAGGGGTGAAAGCCTATATCGTAATGCCTTCAAACGCCCCAAAAGTTAAAAAGGAAGCAGTAAAAGAATATGGAGGAATTATTACGGAATCTCAACCCACCCTCGATGACCGTGAAAGAGAAGCAAACCAAATTCAGAAGGAAACAGGGGCGACTTTTATTCACCCTTCCAATAATATAGATGTGATTTTAGGGCAAGGAACAGCAGCAATTGAATTGATAAAAAAGCATTCTGATTTAGATTATATTCTAACCCCAGTAGGAGGGGGCGGATTAATTGCTGGTACGGCGTTAGCAGCTCATTACTTAAGCCCGACTTGTAAAGTGTTTGGTGGAGAACCCCTTAAAGCCGACGATGCGTGGCGTTCCTTACAAACTGGAAAAATTGAAACCAACGAAATGGCAAATACGGTTGCCGATGGATTACGAACAAATTTGGGCGATCAAAACTTTCCCATAATCAATAAATTAGTCCTTGAAATAATACGTGTGGAAGAAACTGAAATTATTGCTGCCATGCGGCTTATTTGGGAACGTATGAAAGTTATAGTAGAACCTTCATCGGCTGTACCATTAGCTGCGGTGCTTAAAAAACAAACATTTTTTAGTAATAAAAAAATAGGGATTATTATTTCTGGCGGAAATGTAGATTTAAAAAACTTGCCTTTTTAAGACTGAAATTTTGCGTTACTTTGCCGTCAATGAAAAAAAGCCTACTTATACTACTTCTTTTTGGTCCACTATTTCTTTTTTCACAAGAGGAAACACGTTCTGGGTTTTTTATGGATGCAAACTATTTTTATGGCACCATTGTTCGGCATAATAAAGATATTGCACATTTGGTAACAGACCATCCTCAAGGGTTTATCTTAGGATATAATAAAAAAACATTTGGGTCAAAACGC
The DNA here is from genome assembly GCA_002364245.1 of Flavobacteriaceae bacterium UBA3179. Taxonomy (GTDB): domain Bacteria; phylum Bacteroidota; class Bacteroidia; order Flavobacteriales; family Flavobacteriaceae; genus Marixanthomonas. The sequence continues at coordinate 25,913 of DEXR01000008.1, read as the reverse complement.
TGGCATAGAGAATACAACTATCCCGATTGGGGCGTTTCGGTGGTACATCAAAATCCTGGAAATGAAATTTTAGGTGAAAATTATGGATTATACGGTCATTTCAACTTCTACTTTTTAAATCGAAATGTCGTTTTTAGAATTGGTCAAGGGATTGCATATAACACCAATCCATTTGATTTGGAAACCAATTTTAAAAATAATGCTTACGGAAGTGATTTTTTAAGCTCTACCTATTTGTTGCTCAACTACAATAAAAAGAATTTATTCAAAAATATTGGGCTACAAGCAGGTTTGGCCCTGGTTCATTATTCCAACGGAAATTTTAGGGCGCCTAATTCCAGTACCAATTCATTTACTTTCAATGTTGGGTTGCAATATGAATTTGAAACAGAGAATTCTGAATATATAAAGAATGTAACCGACGAAAATATATCAGAACCTATTAAGTTCAATTTAGCATTGCGAAGCGGAATCAATGAAAGTGATTATGTAGGCTTAGGGCAACATCCCTTTTTAGTGGTTTCTACTTTTTTGGATAAACGGGTGAGTTATAAAAGTAAGTTTCAAATTGGTGCCGACGTCTTTTTTTCAGAATTTTTAAAAAAACAAATAGATTATTTAGTGGCCTCTCAACTTGATAGATCGCTTACCGGTGATGAAGATTATAAGCGCGTAGGTGTTTTCGTGGGGCACGAACTTACTCTAAATAAACTGTCGGTTGTATCACAATTTGGCTACTACGCCTATTACCCATACGATTTTGAAGGAAGGACCTACATTAGAGCTGGTTTAAAATATTATCTAACAGATCAAATTTTTGGAGTAACAACCTTAAAATCGCACGGAGCAAAAGTGGAAGGTGTTGAATTTGGAATTGGGTTTAGAATATAAAGAATGAAAAAAACAATTTACATACTCAGTCTGTTTTTATTGCTGGTTTCGTGCAATTCAGAAAACGCTCCAGATTGCTTTCAAACTATTGGTGATTTAGTTACCGAGGAATTCGTTGTAGATGATTTTAACAAAATAAGAATAGAAAATGATGTTGCCTTACAATTAAAGCAAGGAGCGGAACAAAAGGTTTTGATTAAAACTGGCGAAAACCTATTACCGGATATTTCCGTAACTATAGTTGGAGAAACTTTAGTTATAAAAAATAATAACAATTGTAACTTAGTTCGGGATTATGATAATGTAGAAGCTATTGTAACAACGCCAAATATTACAGAAATTAGAAACGCATCATCTCGAAATGTTACGGGGGTTGGCGCATTGAATTTTCCTTTATTGACATTGACAAGTAATAGTGCTGGAGGTGTTGAGGATGCTCGTAAAAGTGGTGACTTTTATCTTAATCTTGCTTGTGAAGACTTTTCTGTTTCAGCCAATGGGCAAAGTGTTTTTTATATTTCAGGAGCAACAGAGAATGCGACTTTGGTTTTTAGTGATGAGTTTCCAAGGTTTGAAGGGGAAAACTTTTTAATAGATACATTAAAAATACGGCAGCGAAGTGCCAATAAAATGATAGTAAGCCCTATAGATAAAATATCAGGAGTTATCCAAGGTACAGGCGATGTTCTTTCGGTAAATAGACCGCCAGAAGTAGATGTAGAAGAATTATTCACAGGCCGTTTAATATTTCAGGATTAATGTATATTTATGCCTCGTTTAAGAATATGAAACAACAACTTTCCGTACTTATAGTTTTTCTGGTTACTTGTAATGTGTTTTCACAAAATGAAGAAGAAAAACCCTTCTCTCTTGAAGCAGATTACTTTTACGGGAGTATTTTAGAACATAACCCAGATATAGCACATTTAATTACTAATCACCCAACAGGCTTAATTCTTTCATACAATAGAAAAACGTATGGATTTAATGAATGGGAGCGTCGCTATCAGTATCCAGATTGGGGTTTTACTTTTACCTACCAGAATATGAATAACACCTTTTTAGGTGAAAACTATGGGTTGTACGGTCATTACAATTGGTATTTTTTTAATAGAAATCTTGTAATACGTTTAGGTCAAGGTATTGCTTATGCAAGTAATCCTTACGATCCTAAAACCAATTACATTAATAATGCCTACGGGACCCGTCTTTTAAGTACCACTTTTTTAAAAGCTAATTTTGTAAAGGAAAATTTCTATAAAGGGTTCGGATTTCATGCGGGGTTTGGTTTAATTCATTACTCTAATGCTAATTTACGAGCACCAAATAATAGTACAAATACATGGGCATTCAATGTCGGACTTAGCTATTTGTTCGATCACGAAAAGTTTCCAGAATATATTGTAAAAGACGATCCGCTAAGCTCTTCCCACGCCGAAAACCTAAAGTATAATTTTGTATTCCGTTTTGGCTGGAATGAAAGTGATGTTGTGGGACAAGGGCAGTATCCATTTTATGTTGCTTCGGCATTTGTAGATAAGCGCATTAACTATAAAAGTACTTTGCAAGTCGGGGTGGATGTGTTTTTTGCTAATTTTTTAAAAGAATTGATTTATTACCGTTCCATTGCCTACCCAGAAGATAACCTTAGTGGGGATGAAGATTATAAACGGGTTGGACTATTTGTAGGACACGAACTGCGGTTTAATAAAGTAGCCTTTGTATCTCAATTAGGTTATTATGTTTATTGGCCGTATAAATTTGAAAATAGGATTTACAATCGTTTAGGTTTGAAACGGTATTTTTATAATGATAGATTTATTGCTTCAGTAACTGTAAAAGCCCATTGGGCGAAAGCTGAAGGAGTAGAATTTGGAGTAGGTGTCCGTTTGTAATGATTACTGAAATGATTCAGAACATGAAGAAAATAATTTTTATACTTGCCTTAATTACTTTTTTTGGATGTGATTCAGATAAAGGTTTGAACTGTTTTCAAGCTTCTGGAGATATAATTCAAGAAGAGTTTATTGTTGATGCATTTAGCGAAATTATAGTTTGGGAACGCACGCAACTTTTTATAAAACAAGGTGATACACAAAAAGTAGTGGTTGAAACCGGTGAAAACCTTTTAAATGATATTGAAGTACAAGTTGAAGATGGTATATTAAACCTTCGTAACAACAACGGTTGCAATTTGGTACGAGATTATGGATTGACAAAAGTGTATGTAACCACTCCAAATATTGACAGAATACGAAACAGTTCAGGGCTGTCTGTTGAGAGTATCGGCACTTTATCGTTCCCTAATTTAACTTTGATAAGTGAAGATCAAGAAAATGAAGATGAGTACCATATTGATGGAGATTTTAAACTTGATCTTGAAGTTGAAAACTTGCAAATAGTAGCCAATGGCTTATCCAATTTTTTCCTTACGGGTACTGCAGACAAAGCCAGTTTTGGTATTTATGCTGGAGATGTGCGCATACAGGCGGCAAACCTCTTAATTGGCCAATTAACCGTTTTTCATCGTGGTACACAGGAAATGATTGTGAACCCTCAAGAAGCTATTCGTGGGAAAATAGTGAGCCTAGGAGATATAGTGGCAAAAAACCGTCCTCCCATTGTTGAGGTAGAAGCGTTATATAGAGGGCAACTTATTTTTGATGAGCAGTAAGATCTACAAAGAGCTTTTCTAAGGTTGTGTTTTTCTGATGAAGTTGAAGAATCTTTAATCCATTATCGTGGGCAAAGTCAAAAACAGAACTTCGCATATCTTTTTCCGAAGAAAAATAGATGTTATAAATAAAATAGCCGCCAGGGTTTTCAACTTTTGTAACATTAGGAAGTTGTTGTAAGGCAACTGTTTCAACTCGGTAATCAAACTCCACCTCCACAATTTGTTGTTGGCCAGACTGTAGTTCACTTAATTTTTTATCCAGTACAATTTCACCTTTATTGATGATAATTACGCGATCGCAAATTGCTTCTACTTCTTGCATAATATGAGTAGACAGCAGAACGGTTTTTTCTTTTCCAATGCTTTTTATCAATTCTCGTATTTCAATTAACTGATTTGGATCCAGTCCAGTAGTGGGTTCATCGAGAATAAGTACTTCGGGATTGTGCAAAAGTGCACTGGCAATACCAACCCGTTGTCGGTACCCTTTAGATAGTTGCTGTATTTTTTTATTTGCTTCAGGTAGAAGACCGGTACGTTCAATAATACGCTCTATTTCACTTTTTGGTGTATTGTATATTTCAGCTTGAAAGTTTAAAAACTCTCGTACATACATATCTAAATACAAAGGATTATGTTCCGGTAGATAACCTACGCTTTTTTGAATGTCATGATCTTTTTCTGAAACCTTAAACCCATTAACCGTAGCTATTCCTTCCGAAGCAGGGAGATAGGTGGTCAATATTTTCATCATTGTAGATTTTCCAGCACCATTTGGACCTAAAAATCCCACAATTTCTCCTGCTGAAATATCAAAAGAGACATTGTTGAGCGCTTTTTGTTCGCCGTAGTTTTTAGTAATATTTGAAACGCTTATTGACATAGCACAAAACTAAAATAAAAAAGTTCAAGAAAAACTTTGTTGATTATAAGATTTAATTAACTTTGAATTACAATAACGAGCAATGAACCATTTACTTGCATTTTTTAACTTTTGGTATTTCTATTTTAACAATAGAAACGGGAGCGCTATGTAGGTATTCAATATATTAATAAACTCATTCCAATCCCGAACAAAGCGTTTGGGATTTTTTTATGTCTAAACTTAAATAATATGTCTTTAAAAATCGCCATTCAAGGTATAGAGAGTTCCTTTCACCATCTTGCTGCACAACAACTATTTCCGAAAGAAAAAATTGATTTAGTGCCGTGCCCTTCGTTTGAAACGGTAGCCGAAAGCATTACCAGTATTAATGTGGATTTTGGTGTTATCGCCATTGAAAACACCATTGCAGGCTCTATATTGCCTAATTATGAATTAATTGACTCTAGCAACCTTAAAATTCTAGATGAAACTTTTTTAACCATCAACATGTATTTAATGGCCTTAGAAGGTGATACGCTACATGATTTAAATGAAGTACACTCACATCCTGTGGCATTACAACAATGTAAAGAATATTTAAAACGATTACAACCTCATTGTAAGATTATCGAAGGGAAAGATACCGCTTCTGAAGCTCGAAGGATAAAAGAAAACAATCTAAGAGGAGTTGCTGCTATTGCAGGAAAACAAGTAGCTGATAAATTTGGTTTAAAAATTTTAGGAAAAAATATTCAAACTATAAAAAACAACAAAACACGTTTTGTGGTTATAGGTAGAAGTATGACAGTTGCCAATGAAGAATTAAATAAAGCAACACTTAAATTCCAACTGGATCATAACATTGGAAGTTTGGCAAATATTCTACAATTGTTAAGTACCTTTGATATCAATTTAACCAAAATACAGTCGTTCCCAATTGAGGGTAAACCTTGGCAATATTCTTTTTACATTGATGTATTATTCAAAAATTCAGCACTCTTTGAAGAGGTTACAACTATATTGAAAAAAGCAGTGTCACAACTAAGAATATTAGGAATTTATAAACAAAACCTAGAAAATGCACCTAGCAGATTAGCCTTAAAAACAAGCTATGGAGAATACTAAAAAATTAAGAAGTTGGTTAGACGCATTTGGTCTTGACCACCCACTCGTTATTGCAGGTCCATGCAGTGCCGAAACCGAAGATCAAGTATTAAAAATTGCACATCAACTTAAAAATACAGATACTACCGTGCTTCGTGCCGGCATATGGAAACCCAGAACGCGTCCTGGAAATTTTGAAGGGGTTGGGGATTTGGGGCTAAAATGGCTTCAAAAAGCAAAAGAGGAAACTGGACTGCTGACTACTACCGAAGTAGCAAATGCTAACCATGTAGATTTAGCATTAAAACATGATATAGATATTTTGTGGGTTGGAGCAAGAACTACCGTGTCACCATTTATCGTGCAGGAATTGGCAGATGCTTTAAAAGGGACCGATAAAACTATTTTAATTAAAAATCCCATAAACCCTGATTTGGCATTATGGTTAGGGGCCGTTGAACGTTTTTATGAAGCAGGATTGGAAAATCTCGGGGTAATACATCGTGGTTTCTCAACCTACGAAAAAACTCGATACCGCAACAATCCTGAATGGCAAATACCTATCGATTTGCAAAACCGTTTTCCAGATTTACCGCTCATTTTAGACCCATCCCATATCGCGGGACGTCGGGATATTATTTTCGATTTATGTCAAACAGCATTAGATTTAAACTTTGACGGTTTGATGGTAGAAACTCATTATGACCCTGATAATGCTTGGAGCGATGCTAAACAGCAGATTACACCACAAAAATTAGATCAAATGACAGTAGATCTTCGAATTAGAAAAGAAGAAGGTGATGAGATTGAATTTAGAAATAAATTAGCGACTATGCGTGCCCAAATTGACGTAATAGACCACAAACTGTTGGAGATATTGGGTAATCGTATGAAAATTAGCGATCAAATAGGTAGCCTTAAAAAGAAAAACAACGTAGCAATATTACAGACCAAACGTTGGAATGAAATTTTGGATAAAATGATTTTACAAGGGGGAGATCAAAAATTGAGTGAGGAGTTTATTCTAAAAATGTTTAAAGCTGTTCACCAAGAGTCTATTAATCATCAAAAGAATGTTTTCAATGAATAATACTTTTAAAATAATTTTCTGATTTTTGTACCCATGAAAGGCACTGTCTATAAATCCACCGGAAGTTGGTACATTGTAAAATCGCAACAGGGTGATTTTTATCAATGCCGGATAAAAGGAAAATTTAGAATAGGAGGTATAAAGAGTACAAATCCTATTGCTGTTGGTGATCATGTGGTGTTCAAAATAGAGACAAAAGGCGACGAAACCGTTGGTGTTATTCATAAAATTGAATCACGCGATAATTATATCATCAGAAAATCGGTCAACCTTTCTAAGCAGACTCATATTATTGCTGCGAATATCGATGTTGCTTTTTTATTGGTTACTTTAAATAACCCCCCAACTTTCACCACATTTATAGATCGCTTTTTAATAACAGCCGAAGCGTATCATGTTAAGGCTGTTTTGCTTTTCAACAAAATAGATCTGTACAATGAAGAGGAGTTATTAGAAATAAAATATCTTGCTGCTTTGTATCGAGATATTGGCTATGAATGTATTGGCATATCAGCAAAAACCGGAAAAAATGTAAATAAGGTGAAAGCCATAATGCAAGATAAGGTGAGTGTGTTTTCAGGTCACAGCGGTACAGGAAAATCTACGTTAGTTAATTCTATTGAAAATAACCTTGATATAAAAACTGCTGAAATATCTGAACAACACCAACAAGGTCAACATACCACTACTTTTGCTGAAATGTACGATCTATCCTTCGGTGCTCAAATTATCGATACACCCGGAATTCGTGGGTTTGGTGTAGTTGAAATAGATAAAGAAGAGCTGGGTGACTATTTTCCAGAATTTTTTGAACGTAAACAAGAATGTAAATTCAATAATTGTCTTCATATAAATGAACCCCAATGCGCCATAAAAGATGCCTTGGAAAATCAAGAAATTGCGTGGTCTCGTTATAAAAGTTACTTACAGATTTTAGAAGGAGAAGACGATGGATACCGGAAGGATATCTATAAAAAGGAGTAGGGATGTCTACTTATTAGAAGTTATAAATGTTTATTAATGGTGCTTTAGTGAAATTCTAGGCGCGTAAACGACTAGAGTTTTGTATCAAAAACCTACTTTTTTCGTTCTATCACATAATTCACCATCAATTCTAACGAGTCTTTATAAGGTGATTTTGGATATTTCTGAAGAATTTGCAGCGCACGTTGCTGATAGTCCTTCATTTTTGAAACAGCATATTCAAGACCGCCAGAATCTTTAACAAAAGCAATGACTTGCTTTACTCTTTTTTTGTCTTTATTATGGTTTTTTACTGAATTGATAACCCATCGTTTATCTTTGGGCGGAACCGTATTTAACGTATAAATTAGCGGGAGCGTCATTTTTTGTTCCTTAATATCAATCCCGGTGGGTTTGCCTATTTTTTCTTCACCATAATCAAAAAGATCGTCTTTTATCTGAAAAGCAATCCCGATTAACTCACCAAACTCACGCATGGCTTCTACTTCTTCTTTAGGTGCATTTACAGATTGCGCTCCCATAGCACAACAAGCAGCAATAAGTGTGGCTGTTTTTTGGCGAATAATATCAAAATAAATGGTTTCGGTAATATCGAGACGTCGGGCTTTTTCAATTTGAAGCAATTCGCCTTCGCTCATTTCACGAACAGCTACCGAAATGATTTTAAGCAAATCGAAATCTTCATGATCAATGGATAGCAATAATCCTTTTGAGAGCAGATAATCACCAACCAACACGGCAATCTTGTTTTTCCAAAGCGCATTAATGGAAAAAAAACCACGCCGGCGGTTGCTGTCATCCACAACATCATCGTGTACCAAAGTTGCAGTATGAATAAGCTCAATAACCGAAGCTCCACGATAGGTTCGCTCTTCCACTATACCGTTGCCCGTCATCTTTGCAATGAGAAAAACGAACATAGGTCGCATTTGTTTCCCTTTTCGGTTTACTACATAATGGGTAATGCGATTGAGCAATGCAACTTTCGATGACATGGCTCCCGAGAACTTTTTTTCAAAAAGCTCCATTTCGGTCTCAATGGGAAGTTTTATTTGGGAAACAATTTTCATTACTGTTTCAAAAATAAGTAAAAACCCAAAAGTATTGACCTATCATAGCACAATTAAGTTCTTTTGAAAGATTAATTAAACTAGCTTTTTTATTTTAAAACCTTAACTCTTATTCGCTAATTGCCCACAAGCGGCGTCGATATCTTTTCCGCGACTTCTACGAACGGTAACCGGTATTCTATTTTTTTCTAACTTTTCTATATACATATCAAGTGCCGAATTTGCCGCTTGTTGAAACTCGCCATCGTCAATAGGGTTGTACTCAATCAAGTTTATTTTACAAGGTACCGATTGGCAAAACTGGATCAAGGCATCTACGTCTTTTTCAGTGTCGTTAATATCCTTCCAAACTATATATTCGTAGGTAATGCGACGGTTTGTTTTAGCATACCAATATTCAAGTGATTCTCGCAGGTCTGGTAACGTAAAACTTTTAGCAAATGGCATAATCTGTTCTCGCGTTTCCTGAATAGCAGAATGTAAGGAAACGGCCAGGTTGAATTTAACCTCGTCATCGGCCAGTTTTTTTATCATTTTAGGAACACCCGATGTGGAAAGCGTGATTCGTTTAGGTGACATGCCTAAGCCTTCCTCAGAAGTAATCATTTTAACGGACTCCAACACGTTTTTATAATTCATCAATGGTTCGCCCATTCCCATATAGACAATGTTAGAAAGTGGTTTGTCGTGATAGAGTAAACTTTCTTTGTGGATTGCAACCACTTGATCAAAAATCTCATCTGGGTTTAGATTACGCATTCGCTTTAATCGAGACGTGGCACAAAACTTACAATCCAAACTGCAACCAACTTGTGAAGAAACACACGCTGTTGTTCTTGATTTAGTCGGGATTAATACCGACTCTACTACAAATCCATCGTGTAATTTAACGGCATTTTTAATGGTGCCATCGTTGCTTTTTTGCAAGCTGTCCACTTCAATATGGTTTATCACAAAGTTTTGTTCTAAATGCTTGCGGGTTTCTTTCGAGATATTAGTCATATCTTCAAAATTGTGGATACCTTTATTCCACAACCACTCGTAAACTTGGTTGCCTCGAAAGGCTTGATCGCCAATGCTTACAAAAAAGTCACGTAACTCTTGTTTTGATAATGCACGGATGTCTTTTTTTTCTGAAACCATAAGATGGCAAAATTAAGGTATAGAAATTTGTTTTTAGAACGTTTAAGAACTATTTATGTTTAGATGTTAGAAAGCTTTGCGGTAAGACAACTGAATTTTAAATCTTAATTTGAAGCAGGAGTTAAAAGATATTCGATGAAGTCTTCTTAGAGTTGCAATAACAGTAAAGACCAATTAAAAAATTACCTACTAACAATTATCTTTTTGGTTATACTGGAATTAGAGTCTAAATCTGTCAATTGTAAAAAGTACATACCTTCAGCAGCCTGAGCTACCGAAATGGTGTTCATAGTACTAGAGACAGATCCGTGACTTATTTGTTGACCCGTTATGCTATAAAAATGATACGATAGGTTAGGGTAGCGGCTGTTCATTACTGTAATGGTTTCAGAAGCTGGGTTGGGGTATATTTTTAACTCTCCTGTAATATCAAAATCCGGAACGTTCAGCAGGTTTTGTATGGTTTCTAGTTGGGTTTGCCCTGTTTGATTAGGATCCAACCATTCTTTAAGTCGATTTTCAGGGGTTAAACCTGCCTCCCAAGAAACAGCTAATCTTCCGTAGATGTCATAATCATTATTGTTTTCCAATCCATTACAAGATGAATTGCCGGCATATAACTGCCCAATAATCTTTCCGTCTTGGTTAAACAATGGCGAACCAGACGAACCACTTTCAGTCGTTCCTATTTCCCACCCATTTCCTTCGCCAACAGATACACCACCGACCAGCCATACTTCGGTGCCGTTTGCAGTTTCATGGATCGCTCCTGAATTGTCTCGGCATATTTTCATAATATCCCCATTAGGATGATGAATTCCTACTTCAAATTGAGGTAATTCATCAGTTATATCCCAACCAGCAAAAGCAACGTCCCAAGAAGAAGGAATCTTATTGTACAACTCTACCAATGCAAAATCACTTAATGTATTAGATGCTTTTAGTTCAGCACCGCTCATTGTAAAATTAGTTTGAAGATCTGGGCTCGGTTCATCTTCCCCACAAATAGGGCTTGGACTCATCCAGTTAAATCTAATGGACCAAAAGGCGGGATCGCTATTGTCTAGACAATGATTTCCTGTAAGTAAATAAGGAGTTTTGTCTTTGTTAGTGTTGTTAATAAGAACCGCGGAACATAAATAGCCGTTTCCTAAATTAAGTAAAGCAACCGCTTTTTTTAGAATATCCTTTTGATTGTCAAAGTCTTCACCAATTGGACAATTAACGTCATAGTTACAATCTCCTGAATCGTTTAACCCACGTGTTCCATCAACATATCGCTCCACTTGGCCCATTCGGTAGCCATGGATGATACTGCTTATATTTAAAAGCACTTCTTCGTGCACAGATGCGGGTTCAAAATATTCAATCCAAATTTTATCGCCATTTACAAACCAAGATCCCAGTTTTTGGTTATTACGGTTCTGGTTGGTTGTTAAAGGAAGTAAAACATCGGTTCTGTCGTCATTATATATAAAGAGTTTAGCACCATTAGGTATGTAAAAATCATCAAAATTAATACTCAAATTAACAGCATTTGGTGAATTGATGACAATGCGCCATAATTTAGCCCCATTATCCAAGCGAGTAACGGTCCCATCTTTATGAATATCTAATTTTAAACTTCGTTTAACACCATATCGCCAAGGAAGACTTTTATCGTGATCGTTTATACTATCTTCATGCTGTAGGGTCTCAAGATCCAGAGGAGGAAGGTTTATGGTAGTAACATCATCGGTATTTTTTAAATGCCAGCTAATAGGGGTGTTCTGGGTAGTTTTTTGGGAAAACACCGTGGAAATAGAAAAAATGAAAAAGAAGAAAAAAGTAATTTTTTTCATACGCTCTTGATATTGATGCGAATAGAATACTACAAGATACTTTTTTATTTTGTAAACAGAAAATTCTCTTTAACAGAAAACAAAAAAAATCCTGATGTAAAGTCAGGATTTTTTTTGAAAGTAGTGTTTTTATTTTATTAAATAATGAGCATTGCATCGCCATAGGTGTAAAACCTATATTTTTCTTTTACGGCTTCGGCATAGGCCTCTTTCATAAAATCGTGACCGGCAAAGGCAGAAACCATCATTAATAGTGTAGATTTCGGTGTATGAAAATTGGTCACCATACAGTTTGCTATACTAAAATCGTATGGAGGAAAAATAAATTTATTAGTCCAGCCTGAATAGGGATTTAGCATAAGGTTTGACGATACCGAACTCTCTAACGCACGCATTACAGTTGTCCCCACGGCACAAACGCGTTTTTTTCTGTTGATTCCAGTATTAATGGTATCTACTGAACTTTGTGGTAATACAATCTCTTCAGAGTCCATTTTATGTTTTGAAAGATCTTCCACCTCAACTGGGCTAAAAGTTCCTAAACCGACGTGAAGGGTTACTTCAGCAAAGTTAACACCTTTTATTTCAAGGCGTTTTAACAAATGCTTTGAGAAATGCAATCCAGCGGTTGGTGCTGCAACAGCTCCTTCTTCTTTGGCGAAGATTGTTTGGTAGCGCTCCGCATCTTCCGGTTCCACATCCCTTTTAATGTATTTTGGCAATGGTGTTTCGCCTAACTCTGTTAATTTATTTCTGAATTCTTCATACGAACCATCAAACAAGAAACGAAGTGTACGTCCTCGTGAGGTTGTATTGTCAATTACCTCAGCTACCAACGATTCGTCTTCGCCAAAATATAACTTGTTTCCTATTCTAATTTTACGGGCAGGATCTACCAAAACATCCCAAAGACGGGTTTCTGGGTTCAGTTCGCGTAACAAGAAAACCTCGATACGTGCTCCTGTTTTTTCTTTATTACCAAATAATCGTGCCGGAAAAACCTTGGTGTTGTTAAGTACCAATACATCGTCTTCTTCAAAATAATCGATGAGATCCTTGAACATTTTATGCTCAATGGTCTTCTCTTTTCGGTTTAAAACCATTAACCTGGCTTCATCACGGTTAGATGCTGGATATTCTGCTAATAATTCGTCTGGTAAGTCGAAATTGAAATTAGAAAGTTTCATTCCCATAAAAAGTGGTGTTTTGTCTTGAAAAGTTGCAAATATACAACCTCAACATAGGGGTTGTCAAGTAAATAAGCAATTATTATTTAAAATCTACGTTTAAGCCGGTTTTTTGGATGTCTTCCCAGTAGGTGGGAAACGATTTTGAAACCACCCCGGCATCATTAATTTTAATAGGTTTTTTTAATGCCAAAGGGGCGAAAGCCATTGCCATACGGTGATCGTTATAGGTTTCTATGGTTACGTTTTCTTTAATGTTTTTTGAAACCATTAATTCTAAAGTGTCATTACTGACTGAAATCTTGGCTCCTAATTTTTTTAATTCGGTTTGTAAAGCAAGCAATCTATCTGTTTCTTTTATTTTTAAGGTATGCAACCCAGTTAATTTGCAGCCCAGCCCCAGCCCAAAGCAGGTTACGGCAATAGTTTGTGCAATATCTGGTGCATCGGCAAGATTTAGTAATACGTGATCGGCAATTGGTTTGTTGTTTTTTGAAAGGGTGATGGATGCATCTTTTTCATTATAGTGTGTGGTGACACCCATCGTATCATAAATGGTTGCCAAGATAGAGTCGCCTTGTAAACTATTTTTAAAATAGCCCCTTAGAGTTATGGTCGATGCTTCGGAAAGTGCTGCGATACTATAAAAATAGGACGCCGAACTCCAGTCAGATTCTATTAAAACCACAATATCATCAATTTCTGAAATAGGGCTCACTTCAATCTTATTTTCTGAAAAAATACACGGCACACCAATCTTTTGAAGCAACGCAGCTGTCATTTGAAGATATGGAGCTGATGTGATTTTATCTTCAATGTTAATGGTTAACCCATTTTGTAAAGAAGGTGCTATTAATAATAAAGCCGAAATATATTGACTGCTTACATTGGCAGCAATTTTAACAGTATTTTTTATTATTTTTTTACCTGAAATGGCAATGGGTGGATAGCCTTCGGTTTTAAGATAGTTAATATCTGCGCCTAAATCCCGTAAAGCATCTACCAAAATTTTAATAGGGCGTTGTTGCATGCGTTCACTACCCGTTAATACAACCGAAGCATCTTGCTGACTTGCAAAAAAGGCTGTTAAAAACCGCATGGCGGTACCAGCATGGTGAATATCCACTTCGCCTTGATTTGATAACAATGCTTTTTGCAGCACCATTGTGTCATCACTTTCCGAAAGGTTTTCAGTTTTAAGATTAGGGAAAAGGGATTGCAATATCAATAAGCGGTTGGATTCACTCTTAGAGCCTGAAACTTGAATGGTGGCCGAAAGCTCTTTGGTGTTTTTGCTTGTGAGTACAGCTTTCATGAAATGCAGTTTACTGTTTCAATTTGTTTTTAAACTTTCCATATGTTATAAAAAAACCATATATCAAACCTGCCAATAAACTTCCGCCTATTAATAAATAAGGGTTGCGTTCATCAAAAAAATTAGCACTAAACCCTTCGAAGGCCCATTTAATAAAGATAAACACAACTACAAATGCCAGTCCTAAAAATAGAACGGATCGCCAAAACCCTTTGTGGTTTATTATTTGTTTGAACATTATTTTAATTTATCGTTGTTGTGATGACGGTCGTGATCGCGCTTGGTTTTTATATCGAGTTTTTTATGGAACGCATCTTCAAGGTTTACTCCGGTTTGGTTTGCCAGGCACAGCACTACAAAAAGCACATCTGCCAGTTCTTCGCCCAAATCTTTGTCTTTATCGCTTTCCTTTTCACTTTGCTCTCCATATCGGCGAGCGATAATGCGGGCTACTTCACCTACTTCTTCGGTAAGTTGTGCCATATTGGTGAGTTCGTTAAAATAACGTACACCGTGTTCCTTGATCCATTCGTCAACTGCTTGTTGTGCATTTTCAATGTTCATTGGGTTGTGTTTTTATTCAAAAATACTTCAATTTCATTGAGTTTAGTGACAAATTACCATTCAATTTCATGTACATAGTCCTATTGTGTTTTTTTACAGGTTCCCTATTTAAAAAGACACAATAGCGATAGGTTTTATTAAGCTATTAATTTCTGTTTACTTTGCAGTTCAATAACCCAAAACTTTTAACGAGCCTTACGCTTTAGTAAGCACCACCTTCTCATGCTCTTTATCGATCATTAATTTAAAGAACTGTTTAATGTTGGCATAATCCTGAGCGGGCATAACGGCTTTGTTTAAAGCAAACTCTGCCGATATTTGCAGTTTTCCACCCACATTATTGATGATATATTTAAATATTCCAAAGTTTTCGCCCAATGTAAAAGCGGCACTTTCGGGAACAGATTCTACCGTATAGCCTTCAGGGATATCAACAGTAACTATGTATCTGTCTTTTATAGGGTAATTGAAATCAATAGGGTAATTGCGTTCATTTAATTTGAATGGATTTTCGTCCATAGCTAAAAACAATAATGGAGAAAAGTATAATTTACCGCCTATTTCTTCAACGGCATCAAAGTTTTCAAAATCATATTTTAATGAAACGGGTTGGTACAGTTTTTTTAAATTTTCAAAGGTAATATTTGAAATTTCGGTCTCTCCACTGTTTTCTTCCAGTTTTTTACGGATATCTTCTTCTTTAACGTTTATAAAGCTTTTACGTTGACTTAAAGCATAATGACCCGTAAATCGGTTTTGTGTAGATCCTTTGATGGAATAATCCTCTTTATTGATTTTTAAATTCATCATCGTGCTTTGCACGGCGTGTTTAGATGGGTATAAAGAAACCCATGAAGAACTGCGGTCTTCCCGAACAATCCTACCTTGCCAGTTTAATAATTCTGGCTGTAACACATTAGGTTCTCCTTCTTTAATAGTAGCATCAAAAAGCACTACGCTATTGCCGTTTTCAACAGCAGCGATTACATAATCAAACCCGTTGCGTGTAGGAAACAGCGGAATCCCATGTGACTTTGTGCTGACCAACACTGGATTGGCGTTAAGGCCTGCATAGCGAAGCATCGCAACCAATAGTAAGTTAATGTCCGCAGCATTACCCGATCCTTTCTTATAAGCATTTTTAGTTCCTTCTTGAGCGTAAAGGCCAACGAATTTATTCCAGTTCATTTTTTGCTTTACAAACTCATATATTTTTATCATTTTTTCAGTAGGATTGCTAACGCCACTTAAAAGTTGGTCTATATCATCATCAAAATAATTGTCCCGTTTTAACTGATCGCCAAAAGCATTAGTTTCATAGATCGATTTTGAAACATCCTCCCAAGTGGTTGTAAACATTTTTAATGGAGAACCTGGGTAATCAACATAGGAAAGTTCAAATTTTAAAGAAGTACTATAATTATCTATATTCCCTGAAAATGCTTCATCGTATAATGCAGGTACATTGCTAAGGCTCACTTCATATATACTTTCTAAAAGGTCTATTTGGGTACTTTCTTTTGAAGGAAGTCCAGTGCCACCTATACCAGGATCTGCTGGAGTTGTGTAATAAAAATTAATGGTGCGAGGTCTTTTTTGCTCATCAATTTTAAAGGGAACCCATCCTTTTTGGTGCATTTTATAATTAAAGTACTCCGGTACTGCAAAACGCATTTCTACTTGGTTTATCGGGATTTGTTCCTGAAACCTATACGCATCTATGTTTGTTATAAATGGAGATTTAATCGTGTATTTATATTCAATTACACAACCTTCGGTAAGGGCGGGCATGGTAAATTTTGTAAGTTCTAAAAACTCGCTAGATTCTTCTTCAAAAATACCATTGTTGCGTAATCTTTCGTCTTTTATTTTATTTCCGTCCATAAAGTAAGTGTAACCTTTTAAGCCGGTAATTTTTTCGTCAGCACTTCCGCTGGTTTGATAGAGTTTTATAGTTTTATTTGCCCAATCAAATCCATCTTTGTTATAAATTTTTACACGCTCATATACATCGGTTAGCGTGAAAAAATCATCTGACTCGGTATATTCAAACCGCGTTTTTGTTTCTCTGTATAAAATAGCAGCATCGGCAGTAGAATCTGTTGGGTGTTGTCTTTCTAGTAGTTCTTCTTTTGAGACTTTTCCAAACCTGTAATCTTGTGAAAAACCAAATTGAAAACAAAATAATGCAATGATAAGGGTAAAAATAAATTTCATAAGTATAAAGTAATGGTTAGGTGTTTTGATTTAATAAAATTTTTGATTGGTCCATTTTAGAGACCCTTCGTAAAAAGGACCGGTAATTTTTATAGTCTGAAGCGGGAAAGGTTCCTTTTTTTAAAATAAAAGTACGCTTGTATTCAATAGTGTTTTCTGAAATTTTTGAAACTGAAAATGCGTAGCTTCCAAATTTATTTTCAATGCTTACCGCTTTAGGGAGACTGTCGATATTGAGGGTTTCGGGAATGTTTATTGTTAGCGTATCGGTTTCAGTAAAACCTTCAGCTATTCTAAGTTTTTGTTTTCGATCTGGAAACCGTGGCGGTACGGAAACCGATTGCGAAAAAACGTTAAGGCCAAAAAGCAAATCATTGCCTATAGAAGAACAATAGCTCGGCATGTTAATTGAAAGTTCTTCGGAAAACAATATTTCATCTTTGTTGTTATTTAGTTTAGTGTTTTCAATATTAAATCCATTTATATATGACCATCTGTTTTTAAACTGTTTTTCTAGGTCATCAGCATCAAGGTTGCCAAGTCTGTATTTATCATCGTATGCTAAACCTGTATAAGTTCCTTTAAAATTTGCTTGTACAGCACCGGAGGGGTTGATGGTGATGGTTGCTGTATGTTTTTTAACATTATCCTTAAATGTATAAGCTTTTGTGTGTACAATTTTACCTCCTTCTGGTGTAACAATCAATACATCCCGGTCGTCGCTAAAATTTCCGCCGTATCCAAAAGGGGTGTCTTGGCTAGTACATTCCAACCAAACAATATCATCTCCATCCGGTATGCCCAAAATGGCATGATTACCCTGTATTCCAGCAAAATCAGGGTCGAAGTCTACTTCTTCATCTCCGGCATATAAGACAGTGTAATAGGAAGGTACGCCTACAATATCCAGTAGGGCTTTTGTGTAATTTGTTAATGCTTTACAGTCACCATAACTTAACTTATCAACATCTTCTGCCAACATGGGTTTCCAGCCACCAATCCCAATCTGTACACTTATGTAACGCACTTTTTTTTGAAGGTATTCATAAATTTTTTTGGCTTTCCCTATATTGGTTGTTTCGCCGGCTACCAATTGTTTAGCCCTGGCAACGGTTGCTGGGGATAGTTCACTTACACCCGTTAAAAGTGTTTTGTCCATCCAAGCACCAAATTCATTCCAGTCTTTTCCATAACCAGGAACACCTTTTAGGTAAAAATTATTAAGAGCAAACTTTACATGCGGTAAAATATTTCGGTATGAAGGACTATATGCTTCCCGTTTAATTGCTTCTAAATTTTCGGCTTTACAAATAAAAGATTCTGGAGTTTCAGAAACTGAAATATCATACCCTTCAAGATTGTTTTTTAAAACCTTAGGTTTGTTGGAAGGATTATATTTAACGGTGTACTCACTATTTTTTGTAGCCGTGTAATAACCTCCGAGCGGAAACCAACTTGGTATGTGCGCGGTGGTATTACTTTGGGTAACCGACTCGAAGACCAACGTATAAGGATATGTAGTTGGGGTGTAATTTAAATATAACACTCTATCGTCATTATAAATTGAAAAACCATCTGAGGCACTTATATCCTTAAAGTCCCGTTCTTTAAAATGTTCCAGTTCATTCCCCATAGCATCGTATACCCATGCCTCTATGTCTTTTACTTTAGCGTCATCATCATAATGCGCATAGGCATCTACATTGCTGTTGCCTTTTTTATTTAATACCATAACGGCTCTATGATTTTTATAAATCATCCGGTCATTTTTGGTAATATCTATTTCTATTTTTTCATCCAATAATACGCTATTGGCATTTTTTGTTAGGTTTGGCAGTAACGCCGCAACAGAATATTGTGCTTCTTGCGTATAAACGGAAACAGTAGATAAAATAACTACACTTAGGGCAATAAGTTTTCGCATGGGCGCAATATACACAATTGTTAAAAAAATGTGAAATTATTCTTTATTTTTTGAATCCATGGTGATTGTTACAGGGCCGTCATTGATTAAAGCAACATCCATCATCGCCCCAAAAACACCTAATTGCACCTTTTTATTAAGCTCCTTTTCAAGTTGTTGAATGAATTTTTCATACAAGTGAACAGCTATATTTGGCTTGGCGGCTTTAATAAACGAAGGACGGTTTCCTTTTTTGGTGCTGGCGTGCAAAGTAAATTGACTTACAACTAATATGGCTCCATCTACATCTTTTATGGATAAATTCATCGCATCGTCGTCATCCGAAAAAACCCGTAGCCTTGTTATTTTTCGGCACAACCAATTAATATCTTCTTGAGTATCTTCATCTTCAATGCCCAATAAAACCAAAAAGCCATGGTCTATTTTTGAAACAACTTTTTCTTCTACCGTTACGGAAGCTTGTTTTACACGTTGCAATACTGTTCTCATAATGTAATTGTATTTGAGAGTCAATATACGTGTATTGTTTCTTTTTCTGAAATAGGTTACATTGTTGGTTTTAAACCTGAAACCTAAAATTTTTTACGCCTCAGGCAACCTTTTGCATTAAAGTTGCGTCTTTATAAATAGAAAGCCATGCGAAGCATATTGTGAAACTAATTTCATTACATAAAAACTATCAAGCGCTTATAAAAAAAGCAAAAAAAGGCAATCGTCGAGCACAGCACGAGCTGTACCAATTTTTTGCTCCGAAAATGCTAAGTGTTTGTAGACAATACTTAAAGAATAATGACTTGGCCGAAGAGGTCATGCTCAACGGGTTTTACAAAGTATTTACAAAGTTAGACTCTTTTAGCGATCAAGGCAGCTTTGAAGGTTGGATACGCCGTATAATGGTAAATGAGTCCATTAGCGAATTGCGAAGACAGAAGAAGCTTTATTTTAAAGATGAGTCGGTTATTGAAAACTCACTTGAGTACGCAACGACCATTGATACAGGTTTTGAAGTAGCCGAAATACAAAAAGTGATAGATAGTTTGCCAGATGGCTATAAAACCGTTTTTGTATTATATGCTGTAGAAGGATACAAACACAGCGAAATTGCTGAGTTATTGCAAATAAGCGAAGGCACATCAAAATCACAACTGTCAAAAGCCCGCAAGATGCTTCAAAACAATATTAACAATCAAAATGACGTGAATTATGGAGCCCAATAAATTTGAAGATACCATTCGCGAAAAATTACAAGAACGGGAAATACAACCCTCCAGTGACTCTTGGAAAAAATTGAATGCACGTTTAGGAAAACCCGAAAAAAAGAAAAGTTACTTTATTTGGTATGCCGTTGCAGCCAGTTTGGTAAGTATTTTAGTAATCGGGTCGTTGTTGTTCAATAAAACAGATGAGGCTTCTAATTCTGAAGAGATAGTTGAAACACTAATCAATAAAGAGGTGTTAGATTCTGAAAAACAAACGGAAAATGTTCCACAGAAAACAAATATAGAAGAAGTTGCTGTTCAAGAGAATAGTGTTTTGAAAGAAGAATCGGAACAACAAGTTCCAAAAAAGCAATTATCAAAACATACGCTTCAGCCTAAACAACCAATAAAAATTTCTGAAGAAAAAGTAAACGATAAAGCAATTGCTAAAACCGAAACCAATTTTAAAGAAGAATTTATTCCGAATGACAAAGTAGAGAATAAAACCGACGAATATTTTATAGAGAGCAAGGTTAACGAAGTAGTAGCACAGGTAAAAGAGATCCAAGATAAAAACAATACGGTAACCGCCGAAGAAGTTGATGCGCTTTTAGCCAATGCACAGCGGGATATTAAAACCAGGCAAATACTTAATCCTGAAACTCAAAAAGTAGATGCTGCAGCCCTGCTTTTAGATGTGGAACTGGAGCTAGAAAGAAGCTTTAGGGAAAAAGTTTTCGATGCTTTAGGCGAAGGGTTCAATAAAATACGGACTGCCGTGACCGAACGTAATAATTAATACACAACAATTCATTCATCAATCACGCCCAGAGGCAATCCCTTCCTTAATTGGGAGGGAAGCCAAAAGGCACTAAATCACACAAATCATGAAAATATTTACGTATTGTACCGTTTTGACGGTATGGTTGCTGACTATTGTCTCAGCACAAGCACAGGAAAACGATTTAGCAAACGATATTGCTATTTTAAAAGCCGCACAAGAGCAAGTTGTGACCGAAGAAAAGGAAGCGCTTAAAAACAAAGTGGAAGACATCAATCAACGATTGGACAGTAACGAAATCACATTACCTGAAGCAGAACAGTTAAAAGAAGAAGCTGCCGAAAAACGAGCGCTGAACATTGAAAACCGTTTGGCGATAATCGATAATAAAATAGCTTTGTTAGAGCGAAATGGTGGCGATGAAAATTTAGCCGACGACTCTGAACGAGTTGTGATTCGTATTGGTTCTAATAATGATGAAGATGACTCTTATATATTTTTAGGTAAAAAAAATAAAGCTAAAAAATACGACCGTAGAACAACCAGCGCTTTTGTATTAGCATTTGGTTTAAATAATGTAATTACGGATGGGCAATCCTTAGATGATTCAGACTTTAAAATAGGAGGGAGCCGTTTTGCCGAAATAGGCTGGGCTTGGAGAACCCGCGTGTTTAAAAACACCAATTGGTTGCGCGTAAAATATGG
>DEXR01000008.1:3592-4246 GCA_002364245.1 Flavobacteriaceae bacterium UBA3179 | reverse complement strand
GTAAAATATGGCTTTTCTTTTCAGTTTAATGGTCTGAAACCTACTGATAACAGATACTACGTAGATACCGGCGATCAAACTGAATTACAGGAGTTCCGTTTAGATTTGGATAAATCTAAGTTTCGAATGGATAATTTAGTATTTCCGCTTCATTTTGAGTTTGGCCCTTCAGAAAAAATAGAAAAAGATGAATATTTTAGATACAACACCTACAATAAAATTAAAGTCGGTGTTGGCGGGTATGCTGGTTTTAACCTTAGCTCACGTCAAAAGCTAAAATATTCCGAGGATGGAGAAGATGTGAAAGAGAAACTGAAAGCAAATTACAACACCAATAATTTTATCTACGGTGTAAGCGGTTACATAGGCTGGAAGGGAACAGCTGTTTATTTAAAATATGACTTAAACACCATTTTTAAAGACAACCCAATCGATCAAAGAAATGTTTCTTTAGGACTTCGTTTTGATGTTGATTAATATATTGAATAGCCATGTTTTTAAAAGCTTCTTTTTTCTGAAAAGAGGCTTTTTTGTTTTCTGAAACTAAATCCTAAAAGCGATTACCAATTTATTATATTTGTTTTAATAAACTTCCTGAAATTTGATAGCAAAAACCACCATAGATAATGTGTTTGAAACCGCTCGCGTAGAGGA
>DEXR01000008.1:0-3508 GCA_002364245.1 Flavobacteriaceae bacterium UBA3179 | reverse complement strand
TTTGAAACCGCTCGCGTAGAGGAGGTGATTGGTGATTTTGTACAATTAAAAAAATCGGGTAGTAACTTCAAGGGGCTCAGTCCGTTTAGTGATGAGCGCACGCCCAGTTTTATGGTCTCACCGGTAAAACAGATTTGGAAAGATTTCAGTAGCGGAAAAGGCGGAAATGTGGTTGCTTTTTTAATGGAACACGAACATTTTACCTATCCAGAAGCTATAAAATACCTCGCCAAAAAGTATGGGATTGAGGTTGAAGAAACCCAACAGACCGACGAACAAAAGCAACAAGCTGATGAACGTGAAAGTTTATACCTAGTTAGCGAGTTTGCGAAAGATTATTTTAAGCACGTGTTGTTTAAAACCGAAGAAGGAAAGGCAATTGGTCTTAGTTATTTTAAAGAACGGGGCTTTACTGAAGAAACCATTAAAAAGTTTGATTTAGGTTTCTCACCCGATAGTTGGGATGCGTTTACCAATCACGCCATAAAAAAAGGGTATAAACTCGACTATCTTGAAAAAACGGGCTTAACGATAGTAAAGGGAGAGAAACAGTTCGACCGCTTTAAAGGTCGGGTCATGTTTCCTATCCGTAGTATGAGCGGCCGTACTTTGGGTTTTGGTGGTCGTATTTTAACAAACGATAAAAAGGCAGCCAAATATCTCAACTCGCCGGAGAGTGATATTTACCACAAAAGTAAAGTGCTGTATGGTATTTATCATGCCAAACAAAGCATCGCTAAAGAGGATAACTGTTATCTAGTGGAAGGTTATACAGATGTCATTCAATTTCATCAAGCTGGAATTGAAAACGTGGTGTCATCCTCTGGTACAGCATTGACGCCAGAACAAATTCGATTGGTAAATAGACTTACTCAAAATATCACCGTTCTTTTTGATGGTGATGCAGCAGGGTTACGTGCATCACTTCGTGGTGTCGATTTAATTTTGGAACAGGGAATGAACGTGAAAATCTGTACGTTCCCAGAAGGAGAAGATCCCGATAGCTTTTCACGGAAAAACTCGTTGGAAACGCTGACGCTTTATTTAGAAGAAAATTCTCGAGATTTTATTTCGTTTAAGGCATCCTTGTTAGCTAAAGAAGCAAAAAACGATCCTATAAAAAAAGCCGATACCATTCGTGATATGGTGGTGAGCATTTCAAAAATCCCTGATGTAATTAAGCAGGAGATTTATATTAAGGAATGTGCTCGTATTATGGATATTTCAGAAGAAGTGCTGTTCAATACCCTTGCTCAGTTGCTTCAGAAAGATAAACGAGATGCTTCTCGAAAAAAACAGCCTGAAAAGAGATCGATGGAGGTTGTTCCTTCAGAAAAAGAAAAAGCCGAAAAGATTGATGTTCAATATGAGCTAGAGCGTAAAATTATAGAGATTTTACTTTTGTATGGTACAAAAGAAGAGGATTTTGAGGAGCTGATTCTTGATACCGATGAAAAGGGCGATGTTACTTTTAAGCCCGAAATGCAAACGACAACCGTATTTCAGAAAATATTTTTAGATCTTCAAGAGGATGAAATTGAATTTACCAATGACGCTTTTAAAGATTTATATTATGACATTATAAACCGGTTAACACGCGAAGAGGATTTAAAAGTAGATGCTTTTGTAAATAGTTTGCAACCTGAAAAAGCATCGGCGGTGACCGATATTTTAATGGAAGAAGAAAAATACAGCTTGCACGATTGGGAACGCAATGAAATTTATGTAAAAGAAAAAGAACACTCTGTTTCACAAGTTGTGAGTGAAACTATTTTAAATTTACGTCGCGAATTAGTGAACCAAAAGATTAAAGAGCTTTCAGATGCTATTAAAGAACAAAACCCAGAGGGCTCACAAGTAGACCTGCAAGATGTTGTGGATTACATTACACTTAAAAAAGTAATTTCGGAAAAACTACGTAGGGTGTTATAATTACCCAAATTGAAACATACGGGACTGGTGTATCAAATCTGCCAGGTTATCTACTTTCAACTTTTTAAGTAACCTTGTTTTATAAGTACTTACTGTTTTTTCGTTAATGTTAAGTGCATTGGCAATGTCCTTGTTTCTTTTTCCTCTAGAAAGTAAGTTTAATACTTCAATTTCGCGGGATGAAAGCTTTTTATAACGGCTTATCGCACTGCTTTCACCTACATTACGGCTTGTAAATGTAGAAGTAAGTTCTTCGTTTAGGAAAATTCCACCTTTAGCAATTTTGCCAAGTGCGTCTAAAAACACTTTAGTGGAAGCTGTTTTTGGTACATACCCTGCAGCACCTGATTTTATTGAACGAAGCGCATAGATTTCTTCTGGGTGTGTTGAAAATATCAAAACCCTAGTTTGTGGAAAAGATTCTTTAATGCTTCTTAGCGCGTTAATGCCGTTAATTTGCGGCATGTCTATTTCCATGATGAGAATATCAGGGCTATGGTCCTGTAAACTTTTGTAAAGCTCTTCTCCGTTATTAACTTTTGCAAGTATTGAGAATTCATCTTTTTTCTTTTTCAGCATACAGGAAATCCCTTTACGGGTTACCGGATGATGATCTGCAATGACAATTTTTTTCATTAGTCTCTTTGTTAGTATTCCTTAATAATTTTTAAGGGAGCAAAAAGTGTGAGGTTTGTAATATTTATACTACAAATCAAAACTAAAAAAAAGATTGTCAGTATGAGAGATTATTCGTTCAACGTACAGAAAACTCGTTGAATACTATAAAACCTTGTAGGAATTAGGAATATTGCATACAGGAATTGGGTTCATTTTGTGCTGGTTAGCGGTATTTAGGCGTAAGTAAATGTTAAAAACCTCTTGTTTTCTTCCTTCAAAATCGGTTGGTTTTTTACCATTTTCTTTCATTTTCATAGCCCATTCCAATTCGTCATAACTAGCTCCAATTTGATCCTCATCGGTACGGCTATCACCAAAAAGACCATCTGTTGGGGCAGCTTCTAAAATAGAGGTAGGCACTTCAAGAAAACGTCCTAATTCATACACTTCACTTTTAAGCAAATCGGCTATTGGGCTTAAATCTACTCCCCCATCTCCATATTTGGTATAAAAACCTACACCAAAATCCTCAACTTTATTTCCGGTACCTGCTACTAAATATCGATGCAACCCTGCAAAATAATATAAGGTGCTCATACGTAATCGCGCACGGGTGTTAGCCAGAGCCAAGTCTAAAAAAGTAATATCGTTGGTTTGTGGTACTTCGGTTTTAAATTGTTCAAAAACAGAAGTGAGGTCTACCTTAACATCGCTCACATTTGCATAATGGGTTTTTAAAGTAGCAATATGCTCTTGGCCGCGAGTAACTTGACTTTGAGCCTGATGAATAGGCATTTCTAGGCACAATGTTCTAAGTCCAGTTTTGGCACATAAGGCAGATGTTACGGCAGAGTCAATACCTCCACTTATGCCTACTACAAAACCATCCATATTGGCATTGGTTGCATATTCTTTTAACCAATTTACAATGTGATTTACTACTTTTTCAGTTTGCATA
>DEXR01000027.1:37702-37957 GCA_002364245.1 Flavobacteriaceae bacterium UBA3179 | reverse complement strand
TGAGCTACTAAAGCTTCCGATTAATATTTCTTTTCCTTGATGATCTTGGTCCGGGCCATCATAAAGCACTACTTGTGCATCGTGACAATATCCGTAGGCAGAAATATCGCCTGCCAAAGTAGGGTTTTTAGGATTTGATAGGTCTAAAACACGAGGTCCTCCTCCATTTCTGTTTGACCCGAGAACATATGCATATCCAGTATCTTCATTAATAACAATATTATGGGCACTACCTAACCCGCCATAATGTCCATC
>DEXR01000027.1:33128-37588 GCA_002364245.1 Flavobacteriaceae bacterium UBA3179 | reverse complement strand
CCCGCCATAATGTCCATCTTCATTAAAAGTTATTGGGAGTGTTTCGCCTTGTATTTCAGTATCTCTTAAACGGGTAAGATCAAATACTTGTACTCCATGATTACCATTAGAGTCACTCACTATATATGCGTGATTATTATATACTTTTACGTCTCTCCAAAGGCTACTGCCTGTATGGGATTCTACCCTTCCAATAAATACCGGGTTAACGGGATCGGAAATATCTACAAAAGCGGTACCATTATCCATTCCCACTAGGGCATATTCTTTTCCGCTCATTGGGTCGGTCCACCCCCAAGAGTCTTGACCTTCATTGCCTCCTAAATCGGCAGCGCTAATATGGCTTTGAAGTGTAAGACCATTACACGGATATCCGCTTGCAGAACCGCCAGAACAAGGCGTTTGTGCAAAACTAATGGTTGAAATAAATAATGAGATTAGTAGTGTTTTTTTCATTTTATTTGATTGTTGTTAAGTTTTTTATAAAAGAGTCTTGGTTTCTAGCTAGTTTTCTTTCTTAAAACTCCACACTACTTCGCAAGGTATATCTAAACCTATATAACCTCTTCCATCTCCACTAGAACTAGCATCAAAACGATCACTAGAGTATTGTGTGAAACTTAAATTAAAAGTATATTCGGTTCCTGCAATTAAAGAAACGTATTTAGTAGTTGTTGATTCCCTCCAGATAGCATATCTTTTATCATCTGGACTACTACCGCGTTTATCTACAGAAGAATAAGAATGAGCATATACTTCAATATTTCCAATACCATTATTACAACTAAAGATGAAAAGTCCCTCTTGTGTGCCCACACTTACTTGACCAGTTCCAGGAGTTTCAATTTGACCAGATCCAAAATTGGTACTTAATTTTAGTTCATATACTCCTGTATATTTTGGAGTAAACTTCCTGTTTATTAAGCCGGTAATGTTTTGAGAGCCGTCTTGAGTTCGAAATTGATTAGGGTCAAATGGATCTGCTGTTACTGTAGAAGGGTCTTGCTGAAACCTTTCAGAATCAAACTTGTTAAACATTGCAATCCATTTTGAACCATCCCACATATATAAACCTGGCGAAACTTCATATGGGCCATTGGTTGTCGTATTAGTATTGTAAACAAACGTTGCGGCAACGGGATTTCCACCTCCATTTGGGTTAACTACAGGTCCTGCTATATTTGTTGCAGCCAGTTTAACTCGAGGAAAAACTACACCTGATGTAGTGCTTGTTATATCTAAAGCACCATTAGGTGTTGTTGTATTAATCCCTACTTGAGCATAGGATAAATTGTATGATGTAAAGACTAAAAAATAGTAAATACAAAACTTAATAATTAAAGATTTTTTCATAAGGGTTAATAGTTATTTGATTCGAGATGACAAGTATAAGTAGTAATATAGATTAAAAACAAAAATAATCGACGAAATACATTAAACTTTAAGAAATATAAGAAATATCCTACATATTTGTTAGTTTTCAATGTGTTAACCTTATTTTTTTAGATGGAATTACTCGAATAGCTTATTTTTTTAAGAGGTACAATAATTTAATTATTTTAGCCTTATAGAAAGCATATGGAGAACTTCGCAGCCTCTTTTTTAAACCTCCCTTTTCATTCAGGTATTGAACAAGTGCCTTTAGCTTCTTTTTTTGAAACCTCTTCAAATCTTTACATACTACGCGAAGATCAGATCCATCCGTTTGTTTCAGGTAATAAATTCAGAAAACTGAAATACAACATTGAGAAAGCAGTTAAAGATGGCCATAACATCTTATTAACCTTTGGTGGTGCGTACTCTAATCATATAGCTGCTGTCGCTGCTGTAGGAAAATCAACAGGGTTACAAACCATAGGAATAATAAGAGGAGAAGAGCTTTCAGACAAAATAACTGAAAACCCTACATTGTCTTTTGCTCAAGAGCAAGGCATGCAATTGCACTTTATTACCCGAAAAGCATACAGGGATAAATATGAAGCTTCACAAATAGAAGCACTCAAAAAAAGCTTCGGAAATTTTTATTTAATACCTGAGGGCGGAACAAATGATTTGGCTGTAAAAGGTTGTAAAGAAATCCTATCTGAAATAGAAAACTCAGATACTTTTGATTACATCTGTGCACCAGTAGGAACTGGGGGAACTATAGCAGGACTTATAGAAGCATCAAAACCCAATCAAAAAATAATAGGGTTTTCTGCATTAAAAGGAAATTTTCAAATTTCAGAAGTAAAAAAATATACCTCAAAAACCAACTTTGAAGTTATAGATGAATATTGTTTTGGCGGATACGCTAAAATAGATTTACAATTGGTGCGTTTTATTAATGAATTTTATGAAAAAACCGGCATTCCATTAGATCCGGTTTATACTGGGAAAATGCTTTTTGGTATTGTAGACTTGTTGAAACGTGGGTATTTCAAAAAAAATAGCCGTATTTTTGCAGTCCATACGGGAGGGCTTCAAGGTATTCCAGGTATGAACCAACGTTTAAAGAAGAAAAATCTGCCACAAATCATTATATAATATGCTATATAGAATTTGTATTGTGTTGCTAATTAGCACATTATTCCTTAGTAGTTGCAAGTCTAAAAAAAGAGCTGTATCCTCTAAAAAAAATACTCGTACAGAACGTGTTGTTGTTAAAGAGACTCGCAAGGAACCTATAAAACTGCCTAAAAAAACTGAGATTAAAACCCCGCCTCCCAATGCTTCGTATGCCGAGGTTGTTGCAACCTATATTGACAATTACAGTCAGATTGCGATGGAAGAAATGTTGCAATACGGCATACCCGCCAGTATTACTTTAGCGCAAGGTATTTTAGAAAGTGGTGCGGGCCGCGGAGACCTTACCCGAAGAGCTAATAATCATTTTGGTATAAAATGTCACGAATGGACTGGGGATCGAGTATATCACGATGATGATGAGCTACAAGAATGTTTCCGAAAATATAAAGACCCAAAATATTCCTTTAGGGATCATTCTCTTTTTTTGACAGAACGTAGCCGTTATCAAGATTTATTCAGATTAAGAAAACACGACTACAAGGGTTGGGCAAAAGGGCTTAAAAAAGCCGGTTATGCTACCGATCCGCGTTACCCCGATAAACTGATAAGCATTATAGAGCGATATGGGTTAACACAGTATGACAAAAATGTACTTGGCGGTACCATACAAGTTACAAAGCCAGACCAAACAAAAATAGAAACCCATACTGTAGAGCGCGGTGACACATTATACAATATATCAAGGCGTTATAATATTTCAGTAGAAACTTTAAAAGAATACAATGGATTGAATTCGAATACCATATCCATTGGGCAGGTTTTATACTTGCATTCAGTAAAAAATCAATAATTATTTATGATCTATAAAAGAAGCAGTGCCCTTTTTAAAGAGGCACAGAAAGTAATTCCCGGTGGCGTTAATTCCCCTGTAAGAGCATTTACTGCAGTAGGGGGAGAACCCATTTTTGTAGAAAAAGCCAAAGGAGCTTATTTGTATGATGCCGACGGAAACAAACTGATAGACTATATTAATTCGTGGGGTCCTATGATTTTAGGTCACGCGCACGAACCGGTTGTAAAAGCAGTAGTTGATAAAGCTGAAAAGGGGACTTCTTTTGGTATGCCTACCGAAATTGAAACAGAAATAGCTTCGTTAGCTGTTTCTATGGTTCCAAATATTGATAAATTACGGTTTGTGAACAGTGGTACCGAAGCTTGTATGAGTGCAGTGCGTTTGGCACGTGGTTTTACAGGTAAAGATAAAATTATCAAGTTTGCTGGTTGTTATCACGGACATAGCGATTCGTTTTTAATTCAAGCGGGGAGTGGTGCTGTCACCTTTGGCACACCTAACAGTCCTGGTGTTACGGAAGGTACAGCAAAAGATACTTTGTTGGCAAATTATAATGATTTGGCTAATGTAGCTGAGGTAATTTCAGAAAATAAGGGAGAAATCGCTTGTATTATTTTAGAACCTGTAGCTGGTAATATGGGATGTATTCCCCCAAAAAAAGGTTTTTTGGAAGGGTTACGTAAACTATGTGATGAGAATAATATTTTATTAATTTTTGATGAGGTAATGACTGGTTTCCGTTTAGCGAAGGGTGGCGTGCAAGAACGCTACGGAG
Organism: Flavobacteriaceae bacterium UBA3179; assembly: GCA_002364245.1. Classification (GTDB taxonomy): domain Bacteria; phylum Bacteroidota; class Bacteroidia; order Flavobacteriales; family Flavobacteriaceae; genus Marixanthomonas. The sequence goes on along the minus strand of DEXR01000027.1, from coordinate 33,452 downwards.
TGGATGCCGATATTGTTACCTTCGGAAAGGTGATAGGCGGTGGTTTACCAGTAGGTGCTTTTGCTGCACGAGCAGAAATTATGAGTCATTTAGCGCCAGAAGGCCCAGTGTATCAAGCCGGAACACTTAGCGGTAATCCATTGGCAATGGCAGCTGGTTTGGCTATGTTATCAGAACTAAACAACAGCCCTGAAATATTCACTTCATTAGAAAAGAAAACAGCTTATTTGCATGAAGGATTAGCAACAGTACTTACTGAAGCTGGTGTAACACATACAATTAACAGGGTAGGTTCTATGATATCGGTACATTTTTCTGAAACAC
>DEXR01000027.1:32288-32928 GCA_002364245.1 Flavobacteriaceae bacterium UBA3179 | reverse complement strand
GGCTTATTGGCTGAAGGAGTCTACATTGCTCCAAGTGCTTTTGAAACGTGGTTTTTAACTGAAGCATTAACGTATGAAGACCTAGACACGACAATTGAAGCGTGTGGTAAAGTAGCTAAAACCTTATAATAAAAAACCCTCCAACGTGACACATTGGAGGGTTTGTACTTTTATATTAAAAAGCTTAATCTTTAAGTAAAGCCAGCCATTTTTTGTACTGGTCGTTATTTAAGGTCTTTTTTACATTTGCCTTTAAATCGTCCATATACTCTTTCTTTTCGGCAGCAACCTTAGGTTCATTTAAGTCTTTTCCAGCAATGTTCTTTTTGTATTTCATCTCATAGGAAGTGTAATACCTAAACAAAGCCCGTTCTTGACTGTCATTAAGTTCTAACTTAGTTGAAACTTCGGTAACTTTCTTTTTTGCTATTACTTCGGGTCTGTCAGCATCTTGTGAAAGACTCTGTGCGTATGTGCTTTGTGCACCAACTCCCATTATAATGGCAATAACAAGTATTTTAACTATGTTTTTCATCACTTTTGTTTTAATAGGTTACGACTAAAGTAACCAATTTTAATACATGTATACCAAAAATTAAGCCAATTTTAATATTTATCAGGTTTTAGCCACGGTTTTTTC
>DEXR01000027.1:451-32204 GCA_002364245.1 Flavobacteriaceae bacterium UBA3179 | reverse complement strand
ATATTGTGCTTCGTTTAAGATAGATTTCATTTGCTTTTTATGAGCAATTAGTTTATCCATCATCTGCGTTTTTTTCTCAAAACGTTCTGTTTCAGATAGGTCTTTTCGGTTTTTACGGTCCTCCTTAAGGCCTTCTCTTTCTTTAGCTTCTTTCAGAAATAGTTGCTTTACTTCATTTTGCTGATTTTCAGATAAATCAAGTTCTAAAGTCAATTTTTTAGATTTCAACTCTGCTTTTTGCTCAGCAGTTAAATTTTGTTTCATTTCAGTCCTAGCTTCTCTCTTAGAGGCATCTCTTTTTTGTGCTATTGCATTAAAACTTAATAAAGCAATGCAAATAATTAATACATTTTTCATCATTTTTATATTTAAGTTATATAAGTAGGACTGTTATTTTATTGTTTAGTTTAATGTATAAGAAATGACTTTATAAAAAAAGCCGCCTTTTAGGCAGCTTTTATAGTACTTTAAGAAGATGAAAATTTAATTTTCAATAGCTTCCAAATATTCCAATAACATGGTTACTGCTTCTTCGTGTACAATGGTGCGACCTAATTGTGGCATTCTATAAACTGGGGCTGTACTTTGCACTCGGGCTTCAATCTCTCCTCGGTTGGCATAAATACCCGTATCATCAAAAGGGGTCTCGAACCTAAAGTCGAGATTAAAATTCGTTACAGCTCCTCCTGGTTGATGGCAATGGGCACAGTTAATATCAATGTAAGCCCTACCGCGTTCTAAAATATCGTAGGTTGCATCGTCTGTCCAGTCTGGCAGCGTACTTATGTTTTCTGAAGTTACCCTTTCCATAATACCGATGCTTTCTAAATAAGCAAGTTGGTTTTGGTTGGTGTAAGAAGGAGTGAAGTTCATACTACGTAGCTTCATTCCTATAGGTAACGTTGTGTTATTGTTATTATGACACGTAAAACAATCTTGTTTGGAAGGGATTTCATAATCAACATTTAAGGTTTCATCATCACTGTTTGTATAACTAATGGGTTTTATGCTCCCGTTTTCAGTATAAACAGCTTCGGTTTGTGCTTCGTTCCAAATGTAATTTCCTACTTGCCAGTTTCCGTTAATTTTTAAAAGGATTCGAGTTTCAATAATAATTTTTCCTTCACTTGGGTCTTGATCATTCTTATTGTAGTAAAAGGTTTTAGAGATTAAAGTATTATCAGGAAATTCAGGCAATAGGTCGCTTCCATTGTACGCCATTGCTTCACAATTAGGAAGACGTACCAAGCGTTGTTTTTTTGCGTAATCGGTAAAAAGGGTGCTGTTAATTTCATATAACTGGACTCCTTCGGCGGGTTCCATATTAGAAAGACTTCCCGTAAAAACGCCCATTTCAGACAAATTTGTTTTATACTCTAAGGTTATTGCAAGTGTACAGGTGTTTAATATCTCACTGCTCTCTGATTCATTTCCTTCGGCATCAAAAGCGATGACAGAAAAGCTGTATTCGGTTTCAGGTGTTAAATTTTGGATGGGCAAGGAAGTACCAGTCACTTCATCATTAATTACATTGCCATTTTGAAAAACAGCATATTTCACTACGCCCACATTATCTGTGGAAGCATCCCAATTTAGCTGAAGGCTATTCTCTGATTTATTACTAGTCCTTAGATTTGTAGGTGGGGTTGGATTTTCGGTATCGGTCTCTGTTTCATTGGGCGTATAATCATCGTCGCTGCCACAGGAAACGATTATCAATAAGAAAATTATCGGAAATAGCTTTAGTAGGTATGTTTTCATTTGCTGAAATAGTTTGCCTAAAATTAACTATTTCTATTTAACCGACCTTTTTTGAGGGTGTTAAAAATGAATTTTACAGTAAATTTTCATAAAAATAGGTTTGTAGTGAAAGGTTTTAACAAATAGACAGACTTATGTAAAAAGATACTATCTTTTTGTTAGTTTTAATTAACATCGTTTACAGGTGTAAATAGTAAATATTGGGCCATCTATGCCAAAAGATATAGGCTTATTTGTGAATGATGTTTAAAAAAGGCCATTTTAGCAATTGCTGAAATGGCCTGATTTATTAATGAACCATTTCTACAAAAAGTCCGTCATCGGTTTTGTTTACTTTGGCAAGTTTGTGTTTGGTCAACGCTTTAATGCTTTTGTCCCATTTTTTATTGCTGAGGCCACTTTGATCCTTAAGTTCATTGAGGTCTATTTTATCAGCTTTTTTCAATAATTCAAACACCGCTTTTTCTTCATCATTAAGCTCTACTGTAATCTTCTTTTCAGGTTTCATCTGCGGGAAGAACAAAACTTCTTGTATAGAAGCATTGTTGGTAAGGAACATAATTAATCGGTCCATACCAATACCCATTCCACTGGTTGGTGGCATACCATATTCCAACGCTCGTAGAAAATCGAAATCTATAAATTGTGTTGCTTCATCATCACCACGATCAGCTAATTTTAATTGTGCTTCAAAACGTTCGCGCTGATCAATAGGGTCATTTAGCTCACTATATGCATTGGCGATTTCTTTACCGCAGACCATAAGTTCAAAACGCTCTGTAAGCTCTGGGTTGTCCCGGTGCTCTTTACACAATGGGCTCATTTCTTTTGGGTAATCAGTTATGAAAGTAGGCTGAATAAAGTTAGGTTCACACTTTTCACCAAAAATCTCATCGATTAACTTTCCTTTACCCATAGTATCATCTACTTCAATACCCAAATCTTCGGCTGCTTTTCTAAGTTCAGCTTCGGTTTTATCGGTGATATCAAATCCAGTGTATTTTTCAATAGCCTCTGCCATGGTTACACGAGGGTAAGGTGCTTTAAAGTCAATGTCATGTTCACCAAAGGTAGCTTTGGTTGTTCCGTTTACTTCGGTAGCACAAAATTCTAACAGTTGTTCACAGAAATCCATCATCCAGTTGTAATCTTTATAAGCTACATAAATTTCCATTGCGGTAAATTCAGGATTATGGGTACGGTCCATTCCCTCATTTCGGAAGTTTTTTGAAAACTCATACACACCATCAAAACCACCTACAATCAATCTTTTTAAATACAACTCGTTTGCAATTCGCATATACAACGGAATATCCAGTGAGTTGTGATGTGTTACAAACGGCCGAGCTGCTGCACCACCAGGAATGGGTTGTAAAATGGGTGTCTCTACTTCAAAATACTCACGCTCGTTAAAAAACGTTCGCATGGCATTGAAGAGCTTAGTTCGCTTTTTAAATACTTCTTTTACGTGTGGATTTACAGCCAAATCTGCATAACGTTGCCTGTAGCGTTGTTCTGGATCGTTAAATGAATCGAATTTATTTCCTTCACTGTCTATTTTAGGAAGTGGTAATGGGCGTAATGCTTTAGAAAGCAACGTAAAGTTTTTCACCATTACTGTTTTCTCGCCAACATTTGTGGTGAATAACTCTCCTTCTATACCTATAAAATCACCTATATCCAGCAATTTTTTATATACATCGTTGTATAGGGTTTTATCTTCCCCAGTGCAAATTTCATCACGGTTAAAATACACTTGTATACGGCCTTCGCTGTCTTGTAGTTCGGCAAAAGAAGCTTTTCCTTGAATGCGGCGTGACATTAAACGACCAGCGATTGTAACTTTTTTACCTTCAGAAAAATCTTTCTTTATAGCTGCGGTTGTAGCAGTTATTTCATATAAATTTGCTGGGTATGGATTAATACCCATTTGCTGTAGTTGCTCGCGTTTTTGGCGACGTACTTGTTCTTGTTCTGAAAGTTGCATATTCTGTGTCTAAAATTGAAGCCACAAAGATACCAACAAAGATGCTGTTAACCAATAGCTGTAACAAAAGGAAAATTCAAAGACTTATAAGTGAAGTTTAATTTGTAAATTAGTAACATATGAGTGTTTGGAGAGTTATTCTATCCATTTTGTTTCCCCCGTTGGCAGTGATAGACAAGGGATGCGGTTCGGTTTTAATTGTGTTGATTTTAACTATATTAGGATGGATTCCCGGTGTAATTGCAGCACTTATTATTTTAAATAATCCAAATAGATAAAGTTATGTTGAAAAAATTACTTTTTTTACTTGTTTTCGCTTTCACAATTGTAAGTTGTCAGTTTACCGAAACCCTCACCATAAATGAAGATGGAAGTGGGCGTATGTCCATGAATATCGATATGAAAGAAATGATGACCATGACCCAATCTATGGGTATAGACAGTACCATGGTAAAAATGGACAGCACAGTTACTTTTGCAGCTTTTTTAGAAGAAAAGAAAGATAGTATTGCTAAGTTGCCAAAAGCTGATCAGGAAAAATTAAAAAAGCTGGAAGATTATAGTATTCGGACTGTCATGGACCCTGAAACAAGCGATTTATTTATTGACGTTTTTGTAGATTTTAATAATATAGACGAAGCAAACAACCTAATGAGTAGTTTAAATCAAGCCTCGGCCATTATGCCAGAGTCTCCAAGAGGTAATGCTGAAGTAAAAAGTGACCCATCCAGCGATGTTATAGGGGTTTGGTATGATTATACCGGTGAATCTTTTAAACGTGATGCCTATATTAAAGATGAAGTCGCCTACCAAAAACAAAAAGATAGCCTGCAAGAAGCCGAAATGTTTATGAGTAGCATGAATTATAAATTAAAATATACGTTTCCGAAGAAAATAAAATCGGCTTCTATTAAAGATGCGAACTATTCCTTGGATGGAAAAACAATCACTATAGAACGTCGGTTTTTAGACTATTTTAAAGACCCTGATGTTTTAGACCTTCAGATAGAGTTTGAAGAGTAACGATTTTATTCCTTATTAAATTTTAAGTACTTTACCTTCAAAACTTAAACAATCTTTTTATGAAAGCTTTCTTTTTAATATTACCCTTATTAATGGTAAACGCCTGCAATACGACTAAAACAACACAAGTTTCTTCTTCTGAAGAAAATGAAACTGAATTAATGGAAAACAGCAAAGCATCATGCCCTGAAGATGGGGTTTGTACTTTAGAAGTACAGAGAAACAAACAGATAGTACTAAAAAAAGACGAAGCCACAGCTATGTATTACCCAGAGATAAAAGACGGGGATAATATGGTGGTCATCTATACTTTTTCGAAAAAAGGTCCGGAAGGAACGGTTGATGGCAATTATAGCGAAACTATTCATTTTGAAATCTCCCCTAATACAAACGAGCTTACTAAAAAAGGGAAAGGCTTACAAGACGTAAAGTTACTTTACGGAAAACAATGTTACTGTAAAGGCGAAGCAGGGTTTTATAAAGTAGAAAACGGCAAATTACACGTGCTGAAAAACAATAACAAATTAGAATTTAATCTTCAGTTTGCTATAAATAAAACTTCGCACAAACTCTCTAATATTAGTAGAACGGTACAGCTATAAGGTTTTACGATTATAAAAATTAAAAGGGTGTCTAAAATTAATTTTAGACACCCTTTTTTTTTGTTCAATACTATTCTTTTAAAGAGAATTAATTCTTTAAAAGTTTAGAGGTTACTTTTTTGTCACCATTGGTAACGGTAATAAAATACATTCCAGAATTTAAAGAACTGTAATCAAATGATTCTTTAAAAGTTCCGCCTTGGTTGTTGTATTCTTGCCCAGCAACTTTTCTTCCTCTAACATCGTAAACTGCTACCGATACGTTGCTTGAAGTGGTGGTTACAAATTCAAGGTTTACAATTCCTGTTGTTGGGTTTGGCCAAAGGCTAAAATTTTCAAGAGTGGCTTGATCAATGCTCAGATTTTCATCAATAAGTATATCGTCGTTATTGATATCGAAAAAGATGTTGTCACTGCCTACAATCATGATTCGTGCATCATTACCATTGGGAACATTAGGGACGGTAATGGTTTCGCTACCATCGTTAGGGGTGGCAGTAGCTAATACTATATCATACGTTTGTCGGTCAAGGCTTAACATAATGTCAACGTTGGCACAACTTACAGGAGCTTGGTCTGAATTGGCGACATTCCATGTGATAGTTTGTTGCGTTCCCTGTTTCCATTCCGCATCATTGTTTTGAGATGTGATTTCAAAAGGACCTGAATTACCGTCCACAGTAACTACCATGGCATCATTATCACCAGCAGCACCGCCTGCAACATTGTCTCGCACAGTTAATCTAAAAACCATATCGCGACCTACTGAAGGCACGACTTCCCACGTAGATTCGGTATTTCCAAATAATACGGTATTGATTTTCGGCATATATCTGTTTGGAGATGCAAGTGGCTGTTCAGACCTAAAGGCAGGGCCTACAGTTGAGGTGTTTTGAGGAGGCATTGGAGCTATTTGCCGGTCATATTGTTCCCAGCAGTATGATAACACATCGCTATCGGGGTCGGTACCAGTTCCTTTTAAAACAAATGGAGTAGATTTAGGTATTGTATAATCAGGACCTGCATCTGCTGTTGGCGCATTATTATTGGTATTGCTCTGGTCGGCACACTGGCTATTTCCCGTGGTGATATTGGCCCACATTTCTTGAATGCTTACGGCATGAAAATAATCATCGCTATGCGCTTGTACGTTAGGATTGCAAATTCCTGCGTATGCCATAATAGTAGAACCGCTGCCTGGTTCGTAAGCAGTAAGGTTGTTCCTATTCCCCCCACACGAATTGTTAAAAGTATGGTTGGCTCCATATTGATGTCCCATTTCATGAGCAACGTAATCTACATCGTAAAAATCACCTATTGGTTGGCTTATACCGGTTACACCTCTTGCTTTTGATGAAGTACAAGGTACTCTTAATTGAGCTAAACCTCCAGCACCCGTGCTAAAAGTATGACCAATATCATAATTGGCCGAACCTATCTGGGAGTCTATTACTGATTGGCTTTGGTTAATTAAAGTACCGGCACTTCCATTTGTAAAAGGATCTGTAGAAGCATTTAAGTAAATAATATCTTCGTTGTTCGGCACAAGAACCATGGTTACTGCCATGTCCCTTTCATATATACCGTTTACCCGTGTCATGGTAACATTCATGGCCGAAAGTACAGCCGCTTTTTTAACAGCATCTGAGGCGTTGGGGTCCACTCCTTGTTCGTTTAAGTGAAATTGAGCAAATTCACCTGTACAAGCAATGGCAAGTCTAAATGTTCGTAGTTTGCCGTCGTCTGGATTTTTTGTGTTTTCTGGGGCATCCAATAAAGGTGCTACCGTATCTTCCACCAAACATTCAAAACTGTTTGGGCTTGCTGGGAGCGAAGCCGTAGAATAAGCAATGTAATTTCTTTTATCCTCTGTGTAAGGATCAATATAGAACGATTTGTGGTTGGCTGAAGAAATGACCACATTTACCCCAATAGAAGATACACTGAAACGAGCTATCGCCGATGGATCGTCTATTCCTTGCCCTACGTAGGAATTAATGCCTGGAAATTTTTCTTGTAACCCTTCACTTAAAACAGCAGCTTCAAAAACCTCAAATTTTTGAAGTCCATTTGCAGTTGGAAGTTCTATAATAAGGTTTGAGTTTGAAGTTGACCTTCTTGCAGGAGCATTTGTTAAAATAACTTTTAGATCTTCTGTCTTTAAACTGAACAGTTCAAAATCAGAAGGCATTGTGCTTCGTGCTTCTTTGTTCTGCGTTTCAACATCATCAGGTGCTATACGGCTCCATAAAGATGATGGGTTTTGTGCTTGCAACCCAAAACCAAAAAGGGTAAAGAGTAAGATTACAAGGTTTTTGGTGGTAATTTTTTTCATCATTTTCTGATTTTTCGGAATAATTACCGTAAATATAGTGTGCTTTGGCCTCTTTTTAAAGAAATAGCTCATGTTTTTGATGACTGTAATGCTATTTTTTTAAATAGCCCCAAAAAGTATTTTAATACTATTAATTTTGTGTATTGTAATATTATAAGATTTGGAATGGCAAATAAGTATATTCACGTTGAAAATTTAGGGTTAAAAGATTACGAAGAATGTTGGGTCTATCAAGAATCGCTTTTTCAAAAAATATTGGATGCCAAGGTGAAAAACCGTCGTGAAGGTACTGATTATGAAACGCCTAATTACTTTTTGTTGGTAGAGCACCCTCATGTATACACATTAGGCAAAAGCGGCGATCTTTCAAACCTTTTAATTTCTGAAGAAAAACTGGCCAAAATAGGCGCTACCTTTTACAAAATTAACCGTGGTGGCGATATTACCTATCACGGCCCTGGGCAAGTTGTAGGCTATCCTATTTTAGACTTGGAAAATTTCTTTACAGATATCCACAAATATCTGCGATTTTTAGAAGAAATGGTCATTTTAACCCTCGCGGAATATGGTCTGAAAGCTGAACGCTCTAAAGGCGAAACGGGTGTTTGGCTCGATGTAGGCACTCCCTTTGCCCGTAAAATTTGCGCGATGGGTGTTCGTGCTAGCCGCTGGGTGACCATGCACGGTTTTGCACTAAATGTGAATGCCGATTTAGGCTATTTTGATAATATGATTCCCTGCGGCATTAAAGGAAAAGCAGTAACATCTTTAAATGTTGAATTGGGAAAGTCACAGCTGTCAATGGAAGAAGTAAAAGAAAAGTTACTGAAACATTTTGCAGCACTTTTTAAGGCAGAGCTTTATAAGAAAACAACCACCAAATTATTTTAAGGTTAATAATAGGGTGGTCTGTTTTCCAATTCAACTATTTTAAATGTACTGATTAATTTGTCCTGTGCTAGTGAGGGTTTTTAACCTTTAGTCAAGATCCCCAAAACCAATATGACTTTCAGCATTGGTAATACGGACCACCAATACTTTAGTTAAAGAATTGCTGTGGTGGTCTTCTGCGGTAAGCTTAAACTCAAAATTATCGATGCCGCTACCATCCGCACTTTCAAGTAAAGGGGTTAAATTGGGGGATATCGCGGCACCATCCCGTACATTATTAGGATCGCCCGTAAACCTAAATGTTCTTGTATTTGGCATTGTTGAAAGACCACCTTCTGACCAATTGCCCGATACAATATCTGTAACATTTGATATATTGATTATAGAATTGTCGGGCATAGTTAAACTTGCGCTTTTAATAGAACCTTTGTCGCCAGCTGGATTACGGTCGTCTTTTACCACAAACAAAGTGCCGTATTCATTGTTTTTTTTAAGGTACACTACATCACTGTCAAAATTGAAAGTTTGTGTTGTACCATTTAGGGATACTTTTCCATCATGCCCTATAATTATATTTTCTTCTCCACCACTATTACTGTTTGCCGGTAGAAATGAAAAAGATACGGTAGGGTAGGCATTGTCACTGTCGGGAATTGCTGAAGCACAACTTGTTAGTATAATGCTTACAATTAAAAGGCTAAATAGAATTAATTTTTTCATGATTTCTTGTTTTAAATAGTTTAACTTAGTTTGATTATTGCTTTTTAAAGGTTGTTTTTTTAATGATTTTGTTCTTATGGCTTATATAGAGCACATATTTTCCGTCTTTCAGATTTGTTATGTTCAGGTATAAATCATGTTTTGGTCCATAATGCAAAATTCCTGTATAAATTTTTTTAATCTTGTTCATGATATTGGGAAGTAATATGCCGTAAAGTTAAGTTGTGGCCCTCAGAAAGAGTATGACTATTGTAACCATTACTAATAATTATGTAACAGCAATGTGGTTATTTGTCTTTATTGATTTTTATAGAATATTTTATTAAAGAGCATAATCGGAAGGGGCGCATCCAAACTCCTTTTTAAAGCATTTTCCAAAATAAGAGGCATCGTTAAAGCCAACTGTGTACCCAACTTCAGAAACTGAAATTTTATTAGCTTTAAGTAATTGCGCTGCTAATTTTAGCCTTTGGTTTCGTATAAACTCAGTGGTGGAATAACCAGTAAGGGCTTTTAATTTTCGGTGTAGTTGCATGCGGCTTACCAACATGGCTTTGCTGAAATCTTCAGTAGTAAATTCAGAATTTGTAATGTTATTGTCTATAACCTCCTGTAACCGTTCTAAAAATTGTTCGTCAGCAGAAGAGATGGCAATATCTTTTGCTTGCAAAATTACGTCTTGAGAAAAACGTTCTTGTAACTTTCTTCGGTTTTCAATGAGGTTTTTGGCCGTAGCTTTTACCAATTGAGGGCTAAAAGGTTTTGTAAGATAAGCATCTGCGCCAATGCCTAATCCTTCCAGTTTATCGGTAACCTTAGATTTTCCAGTAAGGAGTATTATAGGAATGTGCGAAGTTAAAGGTGCTTCTTTTAGCTCTTTGGTTAACGTAAAGCCATCTTTATCGGGCATCATTACATCACTTATTATAACATCGGGAATTCGTTTTTTTGCTACCGAAAGACCTTTAGTTCCATTGGCAGCAGTATAAATTTTATAAGTATTTTCAAAAATAGAAGTGATATAATTACGTATTTCAGCAGCGTCATCTACAATCAATAAAATAGGCGCATCTTTTAAGGCCAATTGTTCAGAGTTATTTATACCAGAAGGAAAAGTGAGCTCTGGATGCTCTTGATTGTCGTGATTCTCGGTAAGTATTTCAAAAGTCTCATAGAATTGTTTTTCAACAGGTATTTTTACTGAAAAAATTGTAGCCCCTTTTTTGTCACTTTTTACCGAAATGCTCCCTTTATGGAGTTCAATCAATTCTTTTGTTAATGAGAGGCCAATGCCTGTACCACTTATTTGCTCGTTTATTTGGTAAAAGCGCTCAAAAACTTTTTGTTGTTCTTCAGGGCTCAAATAACTGCCTGTATTTTCTACGTTAAGTGAATAATAGGAGCCTTCTTTTGTCCCAGTAATTGTAATGCTCTTTTTTTCTGGCGTATATTTAACAGCATTTCCCACAAGATTGAAAAGTATTGTTTCCATAATATCACGGTCAAACCAATCTACACCATTGTTTGAAGAGGTCTCAATGGTATATTGAATGTTTTTTTCGTGGGTACTGAAAGAAAAGGCTTCGGCTTGTGCATCAATATATTTAGAAAGGTTGCCAGGCTGTACCTTTAGTTTTACAATGCCACTTTCTAATTTTGAAAGTGCCAATAGCTGCTCGACCAATGCTTCCATGCGTTGGGTATTGTTTTGTGCATTCAAGAGGTTTTTACGTTCGCTCTTTGTTAGCTTTCCTGATGCCAATTGGTCTTCAACCGGCCCTTTTATTAATGTTAAGGGAGTGCGCAACTCGTGAGATACGTTTGCAAAGAAGTTGGATTTTGCAACGTCAATTTCCTCAATGGCCTTTAATTTGTTATGGGCAACATTTTGCTTGTATTTAAGGTAAAAATAAAAGTAGACTAAAGCTGCAAATGCTATAAGATAAAACAAATAGGCCCACCATGTTTTATACCAAGGGGGTGCTATCGTTATGGTAGCTTTTGAAATAGGGGTGTCATTTACGTTTTGATAGGCAGCTTTTACAAAAAAGGTATATTCACCGGGTTTTAAATCGGAAAAATTCACGGTGTTTCCTTCAGCTTTTAGCCAGTTTTTGTTTTCTTCCCCCAATTTGTAATAATATTTAACCTTGGTGGGGAACCGATAATCATGTAGAGAAAAATGAAGACTAAAGTCCCGTTGATTATAATCTAGTTCTATTTGGTTGTTATTGAGTATGGTGCTATGATGTTCATCTGTTTTATTTCCATAGACTTTTATGCTCGTGATTATTGGAGCATCAAAAACATCGGGGTGCGAATAATTAGCAGGATTTATAATTTGTATCCCTTCGTCGGTTCCAAAATAGAGGGTGCTATTTGCAAAAGTACTGGAGGTAAAAAGGCAAGCATCGGATATTAATCCGTCTGTTTGGTTAAGGTTTAGCAGTTTTTCTTCAGTGGGGTCGTACACATACAGACCACTTCGTATGGTGCTTACCCACAATAGTCCATTTGTGTCGGTTTCAATGGCCATGGTTTTTTTGTCGAATGCTTCATCGTCAATTTTTAGGACTTCAAAGGCATCTGTTTTTTCATTGTATTTATTTATTCCGTAATCGGACCCAAACCAAAGGTTCCCTTTCTGGTCTTCGTGTACCTCGTAGAGTACATTTGTGTTAATGGTGGTTTCGTCTCCTTTTTTATGCAGGTATCTTGTGTAATCAAAAGGTTTTTCTTCTGAAGTGATTTTAGAGATATCAGGTATTTTATAAACACCATTCCCTACGGTAATTACCCAAAGATTGTCATTTTTGTCCCTTAAAATTTGTAGGGTTTTTAGTTCATCGTCTTTGGTGCTGGTCTTAAGTTTATAGGTGTTGAGCTCGTTTCCTTTTTTATCCATAAGATGGATGCCAGCCCATGAACCAACCCATAAATACCCGTTTTTATCTTCGGCAATACCATATATTTTAAGAAGTTTCTCACTGTTGTTTTCAATAGGATAAGTAGTGATAGTACCGTTTGTGGCCATAAAATGAACATTGCCTGTAAGATCACCGGCCCAAATACCTTTATTTGTTTTATGAAGTGAAAAAATATTATGGTTTGATAAGACCGAGGTGTACGTTTCTTCTTTTTTTGAATAAGTGTGAAGCCCCGTCATTCCGCCAATAAAGGTAGTATCGTTAGAAACGACAATACGGCGAGCATGCAATGGAATGTTACCGGTAAAAACTTTTCCGGCTTTATTTTCTTTAAATAGTCCTTTGCGTGAACCAATCCATAATATTTCTTGTTGGTCTAAAAACAGCGTATTGATTTCTTGAATGGAAAAATTAGGATTGTTATTTATCAACCGCTCCACCTTTTGTGTAGAAAGATCGTATTTATAAAAATTATTGGGACTGATTAAAAAACAGGATTTATCTTGAATGTTCGAAATAAAATAAATAGGTTCTGGAACATCAATCTTTTTTGGATTTGTCTTAAAATCATATACAAATACCTTTTTGTTAGACCTATAGATTAAATCGCCATTGGGTGTGATCGCCATTCTTTCAATAGGGGTATTTTTTAGAACAGGCACCAAGCTATTATTCTCAAAAAAATAGAGGGTGTCTTTTATTTTTATAAGCTCTTTTCCTTGAGGGGTTTCTTTTAGCAAGATATTTAGTGAGTGGCCGCTTATCTTTTCAAAAGTGTCTGAATCTTTACTTTTTCTGAATAATCCTGTGTCGCTATCCACCCAAAGAGCTCCTTTACTGGTTTGCAAAAGTTGATATATAATGCTTCCTATTGATTCTGGCTGATCAATTTTTGAAATGGATAATGGTTCAAAAATATTTTCATTAGCATGAAATTTAACTAAACCAGCACCTTGCGTTCCTATCCAATAATATCCTTTTTCAGATTGTGCAATGCAGCGTATCCAGTTTGCGGGAAGGGTGTTTTTGTGCAGCGGATTATATCGATAGGTGTTGAAGCTGCTACCATCATAACGATACAGTCCATCTTGTGTAGCCAGCCAAATAAAGCCATCATTATCCTGTATTATTGATGAAATCCACAGATTAGAAACTTCTTCTTCTATTTTTGTTAGTTTAATAGATGTATGCTCTTGTCCGAATAGTAAAAACGGAACTAAAAGTAAGAGGATGGTAGTTACGTAGCGTTGAAGCATAAGGGTCTTTGTCTATCTTAAATGTAACAAAATTAAGATAGTTAAACAATTGGCTTTTAAGGAATAATTGATAAGAGTGAATTAATAGAAGAAAACCAATGGCTTTAAAACAGCGTTTTTTTAAATACCGTATAAAACAACTTCCTTCTCTGAGCCTTTAACAACTATGCCAACTTTACCTTTTGAGGATAACCTACCAATTTCTGAAGCAGAAGTACCGTAAACAGGAAAACCATTTAAAGCATCTCCAGATGCATTAAAAACATAAACTTTGCTTTCTTGGGTTTCGGTCGTGGTAATATATTTATTTCGGTTTACCATAAATATTTTTGGTTGGGTGTAAATACCAAATGGTAATTCAGTGAGCTTACTGTTAATGCGCAATAGGTTGTCATCCATAGTGGCTTTTACGTTTCCGTTTACCACAAAACCATAGCTGTTACTTACATCGAGGGTTTGTGTAGTTGTTTTTCCAGTCTGCGAAATACTTACCTTGTTATTGTCTTTAGTAATTACCACAAAGTTATTTCCTTCTTCTTCAATAGGTATTTCAGAAAACTCAAACTTTTTTGAGAGCGGAACACGTACTTTTCCAGTTCGGTGCAAAATGTTCAAATGGCCGTTTTCTTCAGCAATAACAATATAATCTTTATTGCCCATGCGTATGTGTTGGGGTGGTAACACTATATTGCTTTTGGCTTTTTCAAAAGTAAACCCTTTTACAATCTTCCCGTTGTTGTTATACATAAATAACTCTTTGCCTTGGGTGATGATAAAACGGTATTTGCGGTTGTTGTCGTAATCGAAAACGGAGAGTGGTTGTGTTATTTCATCTTTAAATTGAAGTGGGAAAGGCGACACATTATTTCCGGTTCTGTCTAAAACATAAAAGTTGTTTTTTGTGACAAAAGCCAATTGCTTTTTGCCGTTGCGCAGGATATCCACTTCATGGATTTTACCAAGAATGGGATTGTCCATTTTTTTGGTCCAAAGCGTTTTTCCTTCTTCTGAAATAAAATACAACTTATTCCCAATATCCTGTACAACGATGTCTTTTCCATTGGTCCGGTGATTGGTAAATAGCTGAGGTTCACCTAAAACAGTATTTTCCAGTTCAATGCTGAATTGTTCAGAAACTGTTCCTTTTTGCTGTTTATTTTCTGAAGCTTCTTTGCATACCAAATTTACGTGTGCAAAATCACGATCGTATGTAAACTGAAGCAAGGCCAACGGATAGTTTGATAGGGAAATAGTTGAAATTTCCGTAGAAAAATATGGCGCAACCGCGTCTGTAATTCGATTTCCCATTTTGTAAATTAAAATGGAAGAAGCATTGCTCAATTGCGTTGAAGCATCTTCAAAATAATGGCTTTTACCTAATACATCATTGTTTTTATAAGCAGTAATAATGGCTTGTGTAACCGCTTCGTTTTCTGAAATCACAAAAAAATCATCCAATTGAAAAGCTTGCGATAGTTCAGCGTTACTAACTAATGGGTTAAGGGTTTGATGTAATAAATTGGGTTGGTTAAAATCATAAATAGTCGTTTCTCGAAATGAGTTGTTTTCTGAAATAAACCGTCCCAACGCTTCATTGGTCATATCAGTGTCAATACTTTTTAATACGATTGCATTTCCTTCTTTCAGAAAAATTTCACCTACTTCATTAACCGAACCTAAAATATTTCCTATGTTTTCAGAAGAATTTAATTTTTGAAACGGTTGTAGGTTCTTGCTCAAAGCTGTGGCATTATTATACGTGTACGAATTAGCAGCTAAGGCGTCATTAGGTATTATTTGCTCCAAATCGTTTTGTTGCGGTACCTGCCCTTCGAAAACCCGAAGTAATTGTGGTACGGTATCTCGCGCCAAAGCAACTCCAGTGGCCGTGAATGCATTGGGCAATACTGAAATGTCCAAAGCTATATTTGTAGCAAAGTTCACATTGGTTGAGTCGTTTACATACACCTTTGGGTTGTTGATGACAGCTGTAAGTTCACTGCTTTCTTTAACCGAAATAGCTTTTTTAAAGTTTGGTGTCTGTTCGTTTTTTCCCTTTAAAATAGTTGTGATTATTTCTTGCGAGCTACTGGCTATAAAAACACTGTCCTGAATAGCAGAATATGCTGTTTTGTTATCAATGGTGATGCGTTGCAAGGAAATGTCATCAAATTTCAAAGTTTCAACTGAGCGGTTTTGAATGGAATCGGTTTTGAAAACGGTAGAATCCTGTCGAGCAACGAAAGTGTAATCGGTTACACTATCATTACGAGCGCTTATTGAAAGGTAGCTTTCGTTTTTTGGGCTGAGGTATTTAAAAAGGTTGTGCGTTTCAGAAAAATAGGTGGTGAGGTTTGTGTTGCTGAATTCTGAAATAAGCGCGCTATTCTTTAAATCGTTCTGTAAGGTTTCAAAATTTGAAATCTTTAATACCAAATCGCTGTCTTGCGGAACAAAATCGATTAAATCCCCTTTTTTTGAAGCAGATTGATCACAGCCCCAAAGCAAAACAACAAAAACTATTGCTAAAATTTTAGTGTACCCCATCTGTACAAAAATAACAAGTAATTTGCCTAGATTAAATTAACTTGTTGACGATTTATTGACGGGTTGTTAACAGTTAGATATTTAATTTTATGTATGGTTATTAATTAAAAATATACTTAAGACCATAGGTCGATACAGAACCTTTCATAATTTTCCGCGCTTTTGCGAGCACTTTTTGGGTTTTCTCTTGCTAATTGTTTAGCAGTATCTGAATCGTATACTTTTTCACCGTTTAATTTTTGATCTGTAAACCAAAGGTGGACGAGTTCATGAATGTAGATAGAGGCTATTTTATCAGTGTCAATACCATTTTTAAATATTTTTGGGAAAACCATAAATTTACGAGCGCTGAAATGCCCCATTTCATTTCTCGCATTAGAAGTTCTTTCTCCTTGAGGTCGTAATCTTATTTTTAAACCTTTGTTTATTCTTCGGCTAACTGAGCGCATTCGGTTTCGTACTTTTTTTACCTGTCCTTTACGGTCTACTTTTCCAAACCAAGTTCGAAGCAATGTATTGTTGTTGAAGTTTTTAATCCAATCTTTTTTTCTACCATTGGTAATGTTTTCAATATAACGGCAACCCTTTCCTGCCATTTGTTCACTTTTTACCGCTGCTTGCATCAATGCCTGTTTTGCGTTTCCAGTATTTAGACCGTGATTTCCTAAATCTGATTTAAGTTCGTCTAGCTTATTAGTTCGTGAAGGCAATATTACTTTGTGTGACATAATTTAAATTTTACTAGTTATTAATAAACCTTTATAAAAAGCATTTTTATCTATTGCTTTTATTTTTATAACTATAAAATTATATATCAATACTTGTCAAGAGTAACAGATATGTTACAAAGTATATCTCATATGTAACACTTTAAAAAGATTAAAAAAGAAACTATAATACTTTGTTAGGTTTTAAAGAGGCAGTTTCAATTGCTCAGGTAGCAGTTTAAAACTTTTACGATGATATGCGGTTGCCCCCAATTTTTTAATGGCTTCACGGTGTTCTTTAGTGGGGTAGCCTTTGTTGTTCTTCCAATTGTACTCTGGGTGCTGTTTGTGAATGCGTGCCATAAAAGCATCTCGCTCAGTTTTTGCCAAAATTGATGCAGCAGCAATATGCAGGTATTTACCATCGCCTTTTATCACACATTCAAAAGGTGTTTTTCCGTAGGGCTTAAAGCGGTTGCCGTCTATGGCGATAAATTGAGGTTGAAGCACTAATTTTTCAATAGAACGGTGCATCGCTAAAATAGAAGCATTCAGAATGTTAATTTCGTCTATTTCATTCATCATTACGTGTGTGTATGCGTAACAAATTGCTTCTTTTTCAATTATTTGTTTCAGTTCAATCCGCTTTTTTTCTGAAAGTTGTTTGCTGTCGTTTAAAAAAGGGTGGCTAAAATCATCAGGTAGAATAACAGCTGCAGCGGTAACAGGGCCTGCTAAACAGCCTCTTCCGGCTTCGTCTGTACCACATTCTATTAGGTTTTTATTTATTTTAAGCTTCAGCATTAAAATTTAAAATAAAGAATTCCGTTCAAAAGTATACCTTTGCCTTGAAAGTAAAAAATCAATGAAACACCTACTTTTACTACTTCTTTTTCTCCCTTTTGGAAACTGCCTGTTTGCTCAGGATGACCCTTCTGAAAAAACCGAAAAACCGGAAAAGCCACCTATTGAATTATACAAAATCATTTCAGCAGATCGCGATACAACACATTTGGATACTACATTAAGTGTTCAAAAATTATATAAATTTAATTATTTGCGAAAGGATAATTTTGAATTGTTACCGTTTTCAAATGTAGGGCAACCCTATAATTCGTTGGCTTATAATTTTGATGAGTTGAATTTGAAGCCGTTGTTTGTAGCGCAATCACACCATTTTAATTATATGGATGTTGGTGATATGAAATATTACAGTGTTCCCACACCATTATCTGAGCTATACTTTAAAACTGCCTTTGAACAAGGCCAGCAGTTGGACGCTTTTTTTACGGTAAACACCAATGAACAGTTTAATTTTTCAGTGGCTTACAAAGGGGTTCGGTCATTAGGAACCTATCAAAATATTTTAACCAGTACCGGAAATTTCCGCTTTACTACCAATTATCATACAAAGAGTAAACGATATAAAATACGTGCTCACATTGCTGCCCAAGATATTTTAAATGAAGAAAACGGTGGATTGCCACCTAATTCAATCGATTTGTTTGTGAATGATGACCCCGAATTTAATGATCGTGGACGAATTGATGTAAATTTTGAAGATGCCGAAAACCTTTTAAAAGGATTGCGTTTTTATGCCGATCATGAGTATGAATTAATTAGTCAACGAGATAGCACCAATTATAATGTGTTGGCAGTCGGGAACCGTTTCAGCTTTGAAGAAAAATCATTTTTGTACACGCAAGATGCTCCTTATGAAGGCTACGGGGAGTCGTATGAAAATTCAAATTTACGTACACGAACAAATTTAGAAGATTTTAATGTACAAGGCTATGCTCGGTTAGAAAACAGCCTTATAGGGACTATTAGTGCTTTTGCGGGTTATACAGATTATAATTACGGCTACAATTCGGTTTTAATTTTAGACGAAGGACGCATCTCAAACCGATTACAAGGAAATTTAATTCAGTTTGGGGCTGGGTATAAAAAACAATACCGTGGCTTTGAGCTTTCAGGAAAAGGAGCCATCAATATTTCGGGCGATTATGATGCTAATTATTTAACGGGAGCGGCTTCTTTTTCATTTAATGAAGATAATAAAGTAGAAGCCTCTGTGAAGGTGCATTCTGTAGCGCCTAATTTTGGATATCAGCTCTACCAGAGTGATTATGTAAATTACAACTGGCAAAACAGTTTTGAAAACGTAAAAACGCAAGAATTAAAATTTGAGCTACAATCTAAAAAACTACTAAATGCTTCAGTAAGTTATACCGGAATAGATGATTATACCTATTATGCTATTCAGCAAAACGATTCAACCCCAACCCCACAGCAATTTGGTGACCGGGTGGATTATTTAAAGGTAAAAGCTCAAAAAGAATTCCGTTATGGAAAATTCGCCCTCGATAATACAGTGTTGTTTCAACAAGCAGTGAGTGGGGAAGAGGTGTTTAACGTTCCGCAAATTGTAACAAGAAACACCTTGTATTTTCAAGATGAATTGTTTAAAAAAGCACTGTTTTTACAAACTGGGGTTACTTTAAAATACTTTACTGAATATAATATGAATGCCTATGACCCAGTTTTAGCAGAGTTTTATGTGCAAAATGACCAAGAATTAGGTGGTTTTCCTTTGGTAGATTTATTTTTAAGTGCTAAAATTAGACAAACTCGAATCTTCTTTAAATGGGAGCATTTTAATCAATTGTTTAAAAGTACAAATGACCAATTTTCTGCCCCTGGCTATCCATATCGGGATGCTGTAATACGGTTTGGGTTGGTATGGAACTTCTTTTTATAGCTTCGGCTTCGCTCAGCTACCTTGCAGTATGCGTGCCTTTAAATTTTACATAAATAAAAACCCGACTTAAAAAGCCGGGTTTTTGTTTTATATGTAGGTCACTGAGAGAGGTCGATGTGCTGAGACTAATCCCGCAACAACCCTCTTGAAATAACAATCTTCTGTATTTCGCTAGTTCCTTCGTAAATCTGTGTGATTTTTGCATCACGCATTAAACGTTCTACGTGGTATTCCTTTACAAAACCGTTTCCGCCGTGTACTTGTACCGCTTCAACAGTAGTGTCCATTGCTACTTTACTGGCGTACAATTTCGCCATTGCGCCACTCATATCATAGTTGTTTCCTTGGTCTTTATCCCAAGCTGCTTTCATTACTAAATGACGGGCTGCTGTGATTTCGGTATGCATATCGGCCAATTTAAAGGCAATAGCTTGGTGGTTTGAAATTTCAGTACCAAAAGCTTTTCTAATTTTAGAGTAGTCGCGAGCCAACTCGTATGCTCCAGCTGCGATTCCCAAGGCTTGTGCAGCAATACCAATGCGGCCACCACTTAAGGTTTTCATGGCAAATGTAAATCCGAAGCCATCTTCACCAATTCGATTTTCTTTAGGAACTTTTACATCGTTAAAGTTTAATGTATGCGTATCACTTCCACGAATTCCTAATTTATCTTCTTTAGGGCCTACCTCAAAACCATCCCAGCTTTTTTCAACTATAAAGGCGTTAATTCCCCTATGTCCTTTTTCTTTATCGGTTTGAGCGATTACCAGATAATAATCGGCTGTGCCACCATTGGTTATCCAGTTTTTAGTTCCGTTTAAAATGTAGTGATCACCTTTGTCAATTGCAGTAGTGCGCTGCGAAGTTGCATCACTACCAGCTTCTGGCTCACTTAAACAAAATGCCCCGATGGATTCTCCAGTGGCTAATTTTGTTAAGTATTTCTGTTTTTGTTCTTCAGAACCGTAGGTTTCCAGTCCCCAACAAACTAACGAATTGTTTACAGATACAATTACAGAACACGAAGCGTCAATTTTACTCAACTCTTCCATTGCCAAAACGTAGCTCACGGTATCCATACCGCCACCGCCATATTTTGGATCTACCATCATTCCGAGAAAGCCAAGCTCGGCCATTTTTTTAACCTGTTCTGCAGGGAACTCTTGTTTGTTGTCACGCTCAATGACCCCGGGCTTTAATTCGTTATTTGCAAAATCGCGTGCTGCATCGCGAATCATGATATGTTCTTCGGAAAGACTGAAATCCATAAGTTTGTTTTAAAAATGTATTACTAAAAGTCGTGCAAAGATACCGTAATTAAAGTAAATTTCAAACCTACTGTTAGCGGACAGGCAACAAATATTAAAAAGGTTGAATTTTCGTGTTCAATATAAAATTTAATTCCTCTTTTAAAAGGCGTTTAGAGGATGTTATTTCATTAATTTTACAATATGAAAAAAACCAGTTACCACGTTCTCGGTGTGATGAGTGGCACTTCTCTCGATGGGATTGACGTGGCAGAGTGTTTTTTTGATGTTTCAGAAGAAAAAAAATGGAGCTTTAAAATAGGTGCTTCTGAAACAATAGAATACCCTGCTGTCTGGAAAAAAACATTGCAAGAAGCTGTTCATTATTCCGAAGATAAACTCAGTGAATTAAACGAAAACTACACTAAATACCTTTCCCAAATAATTTCAGCATTTATATCAAAACACGAAATTACAGCTATTGATGCTGTTTGCAGCCACGGTCATACTGTTTTGCATGAGCCTGAAAAAGGGATCACGTTACAAATAGGGAACTTACCAAAACTTGCAAGATTAATTAACGAAAAAGTAGTTTGTGATTTCAGGGTTCAAGATGTTAAACTAGGAGGACAAGGAGCGCCTTTAGTTCCTATAGGTGATCAACTGCTTTTTTCAAATTTTGATTACTGCTTAAACCTTGGTGGCTTTGCAAATTGTTCTTTTGAAAAAAAGGGAAATAGATTTGCCTACGATATTTGTCCGGTAAATATTGTTTTGAATTTATATGCCGAAAAACTAGGGCAATCTTATGATGAAGGTGGGAAAATGGCCGCTTCTGGCGAATTGAACAAAGACTTATTGAACCAATTAAATCACTTAAATTTTTATAATGAAGACCCGCCTAAATCGTTAGGGCTGGAGTGGGTAAAGGCGTATGTGTTTCCTATTTTAGAAGCTTCAAAAGAAACACCAAGAAATATATTGCGCACTTTTACAGAGCATATTGCCATACAGTTGGCGTGTCAATTTTCCGAAGGAAAAAAAGTATTGATTACAGGTGGTGGAGTCTATAATTCTTTTTTAATTGAACGTCTGCAAGCTATTAGAAATATTGAAATAGTAATTCTTTCCACCGAATTAATAGAAAATAAAGAAGCGCTAATTTTTGGGTTATTGGGCGTTTTAAAACTTCGAGATGAAGTAAATTGCCTAGCAAGTGTGACCGGAGCAAAAAAAGATCATTCGTCTGGAGTAGTTTTTAACATCTAAAAATTAGCTAAAAAGAAGAGCAACCGTTTTTAAGTTTTTTATATTTGTAGCTTAACTTACCATTTAATGAAACAATTACTTAAAAAGTACGAAGATAAATCTCCCGAAATTGTTTTTCACTGGAATGATCCCGAAACTGAAGCCGAAGGCTGGACCGTTATAAACTCGCTAAGAGGTGGTGCTGCCGGTGGTGGTACACGTATGCGAGAAGGTCTCGATAAAAATGAAGTTTTGTCCTTGGCAAAAACAATGGAAGTGAAGTTTACGGTTTCTGGACCACCTATTGGAGGAGCAAAATCTGGAATTAATTTTAACCCTGCTGATCCTCGTAAGAAAGGTGTTCTGGAACGTTGGTACAAAGCGGTTTCACCTTTATTGAAAGCTTATTATGGTACCGGGGGTGATATGAATGTAGACGAAATACACGAAGTAATACCTATTACTGAAGAAAGTGGTGTTTGGCATCCACAAGAAGGTGTTTTTACGGGACATTTTACTCCTACCGAAGCAGATAAAATCAATAGAATTGGTCAATTACGGCAAGGTGTAATTAAAGTGCTGGAAAACACTACATATTCGCCAGATGTCATGCGTAAGTATACAGTCGCCGATATGGTCACTGGATATGGTGTGGCAGAAGCCGTACGTCATTATTATGATATTTACGGCGGAAATTTAAAAGAGAAAAAAGCTATCGTTCAAGGCTTCGGAAATGTAGGTGCAGCGGCAGCGTACTACTTATCTCAAATGGGTGCTAAGGTTGTGGGTATAATAGATCGAGCAGGCGGAATTATCAATGAAGATGGTTATTCTTTTGAAGAAATAAAAGAGTTGTTCCTGAATAAAAATGGAAACACCCTTGTTGCAGAAAATATGCTCTCTTTTGAAGAGATAAACAAAAAGATCTGGACAGTAGATGCTGAAATTTTTGCTCCTTGTGCCGCTTCTCGTTTAATAACCAAAGAACAAATATCGCAAATGATAGATACTGGGCTGGAAGTGATTAGTTGTGGGGCCAATGTGCCTTTTGCAGACAAAGAAATTTTCTTTGGTCCCATAATGGAATATACAGATGAACGTGTAAGCTTAATACCCGACTTTATAAGTAATTGTGGGATGGCGCGCGTGTTTGCTTATTTCATGGAACGAAAAGTACAAATGACAGATGAAGCTATTTTTAATGACACATCTATGACCATTAAAAATGCTATTCAAAATACGTTTGATAATAACAGTACAAAAACGAACATTAGTAAAACCGCTTTTGAAATTGCCTTAAAACAGTTGATATAATATACACACCCTCATAGAAAATGGAATCAATTATTATTTTAATTTTTGTAATAGGTTACTTAGCCATTACATTAGAACATCCTTTAAAATTAGATAAAACTGTGCCCGCCTTAATTATGGCGGCTTTAATTTGGGCCGTACTTGCTGTAGGTTTCCACAGTGGCTGGTTCGATGTGATTGATTCGCACGATAATGCTTTTAATTTTCTCACAGGTGGGGAACAAGCCGAAGAGGGGTTTGAAAACACTCTTCTCCATCATTTAGGAAAAACAGCAGAAATTTTAATCTTCCTTATTGGGGCGATGACCATTGTTGAGATAATAGATCTTCATCGTGGTTTCGAAATTTTAAAGGGAGCGGTAAAAACAAAAAGTAAGCGAAGATTACTATGGATTATCGGGATATTAGCTTTTATTCTTTCAGCAATAATTGATAACCTTACAGCAACTATCGTACTGGTTACTTTATTGCGAAAACTAATACACAAAAAAGAAGACCGTTTGTGGTATGCTGCATTAGTGGTTATTGCTGCAAATGCTGGTGGTGCCTGGTCTCCAATAGGTGATGTAACCACTACCATGCTTTGGATAGACGATAAAGTAACAGCAGCAGGTTTAATTGAGTTTGTGGTGTTGCCTTCTATTGTCTGCTTTATCATTCCATTTTTTGTTGCTAGTTATTTAAAGCCTTTTCAAGGTAGTATAAATGTAGATTCAACTAAAGACGCTACTGCCGAACGTTTATTGAGTAGTAAAACTATGTTGTTTTTAGGGCTGGCAATGATTGTTTCGGTCCCGGTTTTTAAAACCATCACACATTTACCTCCATACGTAGGGATGATGTTAGCTTTAGGTGTTGTGTGGCTAGTTTCGGAGTATATTCACCCAGAAGAAGATTTCAGCGGTGAACGACGTCACCTATATTCAGCGCATAAAGCCTTATCGAGGATTGAAATATCGAGTATTTTATTCTTCTTAGGGATATTAATGGCGGTAGCAGGGTTAGAAGCTTTGGTCTTTGGTGTTGTTAATGGGGAAGATGTTGGTACACTTCGTTATGCTGCAGAACATTTAGATATGGCAATCCCTAATCAAGATGTTGTTGTAATACTGTTAGGTATTTTCTCTGCCATTATAGACAACGTTCCATTGGTAGCGGCATCTATGGGTATGTACGATTCACCGACAGATTCAGTGCTATGGCATTTTATAGCCTATTCAGCAGGAACGGGTGGAAGTATGCTCATAATCGGTTCAGCAGCAGGTGTTGCTGCAATGGGTATGGAGCGCATTGACTTTATCTGGTATCTTAAAAAAATAACTTGGTTAGCCTTTATTGGCTTCATTGCCGGAGCAGGTGTGTTTCTGTTGATTGAAAGAGTGTTATTTCAACATGCCTAACAATTTCTAAGACCATTTGTCGTTATCCTATAAAACTGTAAATAATTTATGCTAAACTTCTTAATTCAGGAAGGTGCAGAAGAAGCGGCACAAGCCGCAGATCCTGAAACAACCGAAAAAACACTTTCCGTACTTGAACTCGTAATGAACGGAGGGCTTGCAGCCCAGATTATTATTGGGGTATTGTTTATTTTACTGTTTGTAGCTGTCTATATATACTTTGAAAGGCTTTTTGCTATCAAAGCAGCTTCAAAAATCAACAGTAATTTTATGAATCAAATTCGAGATCACGTAGCTGGTGGAAATATTCAAGGGGCCAAAGTACTATGTGCACAGCAAGATAGCCCTGTTTCAAGACTTACCGAAAAGGGTATTTCTCGAATAGGTAGTCCGTTAGAAGACATAAATACAGCCATTGAAAATGCAGGAAGGTTAGAAGTGTATAAACTAGAGAAAAACGTTAGTATATTAGCAACTATTGCTGGTGCCGCACCTATGATAGGGTTCTTAGGTACCGTAATTGGTATGGTTTTGGCATTCCACCAATTAGCAACTAGTAGTGGTCAAGCCGAAATGGGTGCCTTGGCCGAAGGCATTTATACCGCGATGACCACAACCGTTGCAGGTTTAATTGTAGGGATCATCGCTTATATGGGGTACAATCATTTAGTGGTGCGTACCGATAAGGTTGTACACCAAATGGAAGCCACAGCGGTTGACTTTTTAGACTTACTAAACGAACCAGCGTAATGAATTTACGAGGAAGAAATAAAATAAGCCCCGAGTTTAGTATGAGCTCTATGACAGATATTGTATTTCTGTTACTGGTGTTTTTCCTGTTGACTTCGCCTGCCATTACCCCAGATGCGTTAGATTTAATTTTACCAAAAGCAAAAGGTAAAACTACGAATGTTCAAAAAGCATCAGTAAGCATAACAAGTGAAGGTGCTTATTATGTCAATAAAGAGCGCGTAAGCGAATATACCATGGAGAAAGAACTAAAAAGTATATTAGCGGGACAAGAAGAACCCACTATAATTTTGAGAGCTGAAGAAGGCGTACCTATTGAAGATGCTGTTTTTGTAATGGATTTGGCAAATAAAAATAATTACAAAATAGTATTGGCAGTACGCCCAAACTAAAAAGTTGGGCAGCACCCTAAATCGGGTCGGGCTTTCATCGCTACACGGTAGCGTATTCAATCCCTGCTGCAAAAAAAAACTAAAACCTAATATTTTAATTTACAATGTCTTTACTAGACACAAAACATAAAAAAAAGAGTATGACCATCACGGTAATTCTACACGTGATCATCCTTATTTTGCTGTTTTATGTAGGGTTAACCTATTTGGACCCACCGCCTGAAAATGGTATAGCCGTAAATTTTGGTACAACTGAAACCGGTAGCGGTAATATTCAACCAACCGAACCTATTAAAGCAGCACCTAAAGAAACCACACCACCACCTGTCTCACAACCTAAAACCGAAATAAAGGAAGAAGTGGTTACCCAAGATGTTGAAGATGCCCCGGTAATTAAAAAAGAAAAGAAAAAAGAGGTGCAAAAAGAAACACCCGTAAAAGAACAGCCTAAAGAAACACCTAAAAAACCCGATCCCAAGCCAGATAAAACCACCACCGATGCGTTATCAAACTTAATTAATGCCCCTAAAAGCGATGGTACTGCAAAAGGGAGTGAAGGGAACGATGATACTGCTGGTGATAAAGGAAATCCTAATGGCGACCCAAATGCTAAAAGCTATTACGGGACTGGTAAAGGTTTGGATGGTGACGGAAATTACTTGTTGGGAGGCCGTAAAGCCCTTAATAAAGAAAAATACGTTCAAGACTGCAACGAAGCTGGTAAAGTAGTAGTAAGCATTGAAGTGAATAGAAATGGCCAAGTTATCAGTGCAACTGCTGGTGTACGCGGAACAACAAACAACTCAAAATGTTTATTAGAACCTGCAAGGCGAGCAGCACTTGCTACTCGGTTTAATGCAGACGATAAAGCACCTGCTAAGCAAATAGGAAAGATTATCTATAATTTCAGCCTTTCGGAATAAATAGTAGTTTTGCTTCCTTTAAATAACCCTTTAATCTTTACATTATAAACTATCAAGAAGCAATAACGTGGTTGTTTACCCAATTACCTATGTACCAACGCGTGGGTAAAACTGCTTTTAAAAAAGATTTATCAAACACGCTGGAGCTTTCAAAGCACCTTAATAGCCCTGAAAAAAATTTTAAAAGCATTCACGTGGCTGGCACCAACGGAAAAGGTTCGGTGAGTCATATGTTAGCATCGGTTTTACACGAAGCCGGATATAAAGTGGGACTTTATACATCACCACACTTAAAAGATTTCAGGGAACGTATCAAGGTAAATGGACAGATGATTTCTGAAGAAGAAGTAATCACGTTTGTAACTGAAAACAAACCCTTTTTAGAAGAAAATAAACTTTCTTTTTTTGAAATGACAGTAGGCTTGGCATTTCATTATTTCAGTAAACAAAAGGTAGATATTACTGTAATTGAAGTAGGAATGGGAGGTAGGCTGGATAGCACCAATATTATAAAGCCAGAAATTTCAGTTATTACCAATATTGGTTTTGATCATACAGCCTTCTTAGGAAACACATACGCTGAAATCGCTACTGAAAAAGCAGGTATTATTAAATCCAACATCCCTGTGGTCATTGGCGAAACGGTCCCGGAAACCAAAGAAGTGTTTCAGAAAATAGCTTTAGAAAATGATGCGTTCATCACCTTTGCTGAAAATGAAACGATTTCAGGATATGAAACAGACTTGAAGGGGGTATATCAACAAAAAAATAAAAAAACAGCTGTCTCTGCATTAAAAGTCCTTCAAAAGAATGGTTGGAAAGTTTCAGAAGAGAACATTCGTAAAGGAATGTTGAACACAGTTAAAAATACAGGCTTACAAGGTCGTTATCAAACGCTACAAGAAAACCCAAAAGTTATCTGCGATACGG
Source organism: Flavobacteriaceae bacterium UBA3179 (assembly GCA_002364245.1). Taxonomy (GTDB): domain Bacteria; phylum Bacteroidota; class Bacteroidia; order Flavobacteriales; family Flavobacteriaceae; genus Marixanthomonas. The sequence goes on along the minus strand of DEXR01000027.1, from coordinate 4,483 downwards.
CGCACAACAGAGAAGGGTTACAGTTGGTGCTTCAGCAAATTCAAGAAGAATTTTTTGATAAACTACACATCGTTCTAGGGGTTGTCAATGATAAAGATTTACAAAGTATCTTGCCGTTATTCCCTAAAAATGCCATGTACTACTTCTGTAAACCTGATGTTCCTAGAGGCTTGGACGCTTCTTTTTTAGCAAATACAGGTAAAGAATTTGGTTTAGCGGGAACAACAAGCAAATCAGTGAACGAAGCATATACTTCAGCCTTAGAAAACGCTTCAGAAAAAGATTTAATTTACATTGGCGGAAGTACGTTTACAGTTGCCGAGGTGGTTTAATTTTTGGTTTTAAACTTGGCTTTTTTCTTCTTATCTGGATTAGTGAACAACCGTTTAAAAAAGCCATCACGTTTGGTGGGTTCGCAATCCAGCATTTCTATAACGGCAGCATTTGGGTTTTTAAAACGAGCTTTGGTTATTGAGTTAAAGGTAGTGTCCTTGTTCATTTTCTGAAATAATTTAGCAGCAATCGGTAGTGCAGCATTGGCGCCTTGTCCCGTACGTGTCGTTTTAAAACCAATGCGGTGATCATCGTTCCCTACCCACGTGACAGTCACCAATTTTGGCATAACCGAAACAAACCAAGCATCTTTGTTGGATTGTGTGGTGCCCGTTTTTCCGGCGATATCGTTTTGTAAACCATACGTGTTTCTCATTCTGGATGCCGTTCCGTTATTTACTACCGATTGCATCATTTCAATCATAATTTGTCTCGTAGTTTCAGAAAAAGCGGGTTGCAAGGTATCTTTGTCTTTAAACTCTTCTAACAATTCACCTTTTTTATTTTCAATTTTTACCAAATAATAAGGCGAAACTGGTTTGCTCTCGTTAACATAAGCAGCATATGCTCCGGCCATTTCAGAAATGGAAAGCTCGGCTGTTCCCAACGCCAAGGAAGGGACTTTTGGTAAGGTTGAAGTGATCCCTAATTTTTCGGCAAGTGCGATGGTGTTTTCAATTCCAGCTTCTTCCAATACTTTTACTGAAACCGTATTTATTGATTTGGTTAGCGCAGTTTGTAAGTTATAATTTAAATATTTTTCATCAATATCCCCAGAATTAGATGGGCTCCAACCTTCCATATTTTCATATTCCACCTCCTGTGCCGAAAAGTAATCACAAGGCTTTATACCTTGTTCTAAAGCGGTTGTATAGACAATAGGTTTAAATGTCGAGCCTACCTGTCGTTTGCTTTTTTTAATATGGTCGTATTTAAAATGTTCAAAGTTAACACCACCAACCCAAGATTTTATAGCCCCTGAATGCGGGTCTATAGCAAGGGTACCGGCATTTAGAAATTTTAAGTAATGTTTTACACTGTCTATAGTACTAGCGGTAACTTCTTTCTTGCCATCAATATCGTGCCACCACATTTTTCTTTTTGTTTTTAAAGAATCCATGATTGCTTCTTCTGAAAGATTTTTGGCCTTAAATTTTTTATATGCCTCTGTTCTCTTTAGCACAGAGGTAATTAACACTTTATTGGTAAGCCAAGGAGCATTTTTGCCATATTCTTTTTCAAAGGATTTCTGAAGATTAGCAAGGTGCTCTTCCATAGCCCCTTCGGTGTACTCTTGAAGTGTTTTATCGAGCGTAGTGTAGATTTTAAGTCCGCTTGTGTATAAATTATAAGGCTTTTCTTTGGTTGTGTTTTCTTTACACCAAGCAAGCATTCTGTTTCTCAGCTCTTCTCTAAAATAGGGTGCGAGGCCGCTTTGTTCATCATAATTTCCGAAGTCTAGTTTTAAGGAATCTAGTCGATAGGTTTCATATTCAGCATTGGTTAAAAAACCGTACTTATTCATCTGTTGTAAAACAGTGTTTCTTCTTTTTATGTTCCGTTCTGGAAACCTATTAGGGTCATAAGTGTAGGTTGCTTTTAAGGTCCCAATCAAGGTTGCGGCTTCGGTTGGGGATAATTGTGAAGTTTTTTTATTAAAATATTTAAGTGCGGCGCTTTCAATTCCGTAGGTATTTCCGCTAAAAGGGACCGTGTTGAAATAGAGCTCTAAAATTTCTTCTTTAGTATAATTTTTTTCCAATCGGCGGGCGACAATCATTTCTTTGGTTTTAACAACCGGAAGCGTAAAAACTCCATAATCTTTTCTGCTGAATAAGTTTTTAGCCAGTTGTTGAGAAATGGTGCTGCCACCTCCACTTGAAGCATCTTGCAATAAAATGGTTTTAAAAAACACTCGGAATAAACTTTTAATGTCTATTCCATTGTGGTCATAAAAACGAGCGTCTTCTGTAGCAACTAAGGCGTTAATAGTATGTTTTGGAATTTGAGAATAAGGAATAGGCTGTCTATTTGAGAGATAAAATTTACCAATAAGTTCGTTGTTTACATCGTAAATTTCCGAAGCTTCATACTGTGAAAGCTCTTGTATTTCCTTAGTATTTGGAATTGAACCCCATACCCCAAGACGGACACTTATTATAAAAATACTTATACACCCAGTTATGAGCAGGAATACTTTTAAAATAAAGTTGCCTAATTTTTTTAGCCTTTCTTTTTTCATGCTATTAAAACGCTGAAGTTTGACAAATAAACGTAAACTTACCTAGCAGATTATAGGTTTAACGTAATTTTATAATCTTAAAAAATGCTTAGAGATACACAGTGCAGATTATAATTTCATTTTTTTTAATTTTTTGTTTGCGGGAATTAAAAAGTAGCTTATATTTGCAACCGCTAACAGCAAGGGCGATTAGCTCAGTTGGTTCAGAGCACCTCGTTTACACCGAGGGGGTCGGGGGTTCGAATCCCTCATCGCCCACCAGCAAACCCCGATGAAATATTTCATCGGGGTTTTTTTATTTTTTAGAAATTTTTAAAATATTTAAATAGAATCAAGCCCACTAAAAGTAGGTTGTTTATCTTAGTTCAATAAATTTTTTCGCTTGTGAACCCAATAATACGAAACATAATAATTGAAGGTGTAAAAAGCCGCTATAAAAAAGAAGACAAGGACAAGAAACCTACCGATAAACAAATTCAAAAAAAAGCTGAGAATCTCGAGGTTGAGATAAAACATGAGATTTCAGACTTCATTTACTTAATTATAGGTGTATTATCTGCTACATTCGGATTAGAGGGGTTTTTATTACCTAATTCGTTTATTGATGGTGGAGTTACAGGTATTTCTTTAATTGTTCGTGAGTTGACAGGTATTCAGTTGCCAATTCTAATCTTTTGTATAAACCTGCCGTTTCTCATATTAGGATTTTTTGCTATCAGCAAGCGATTTGCAATAAAAAGCGTTTTAGGTATTTTGTTTTTATCGCTTTCCCTTTATTTCATCCCTGTCCCAACAATTACAGAAGACAGTATACTAATAGCAACCTTTGGTGGTTTCTTCTTGGGGTTGGGTATTGGAATGGCTATTCGTGGCGGTGCTATAATTGACGGTACCGAGGTTTTGGCAATTTATATAAGCCGAAAAACAAGTATGACGGTAGGAAACGTAATCTTGGTTTTTAATGTTCTTATTTTCTTAACGGCGGCTTATTTTCTTTCTGTTGAAATTGCGCTGTATGCTATATTGACGTATTTCGCAGCATCAAAAACAGTAGACTTTGTTATTGACGGTGTTGAAGAGTTTATGGGAGTTAGTATAATTTCTGAACATAATGAAGAAATACGAAAAGCAATCGTGAATAATTTAGGGCGTGGTTGTACAATCTACAAAGCTCAAAATGGCTTTGCTAAAGAAGGGCAACCGCTTAAAGATACGAATGTAGTTTATACGGTAATTACCCGTTTAGAGATGTCGAGGCTTAAAACCGAAATAGATAAAATTGACCACGAGGCGTTTATTATTATGGCATCGGTAAAAGATGCAAAAGGTGGAATGATCAAGAAAAAACCACTCAAAAAATTAAAATAAATAGTAGTTTTACAGGACTAAAGGGTCATTAACTCAGTTGGTTCAGAGTGTCACGTCGACAACGTGGAAGTCACTGGTTCGAATCCAGT
>DEXR01000027.1:0-210 GCA_002364245.1 Flavobacteriaceae bacterium UBA3179 | reverse complement strand
GCCATTCCTCTAGAGCCTTTTATTAAGAAGAAGCAGTTTTTAAAATCTTCAGATACAAACTGTTTTTTAAAAGTATCAAAACTCTCAAAGGTATTAATGTGAACGTTTTCAGCTTTTGTGTTATGGAAATTGCTGCCCACCAAATAAGCCTTTCCGAAAGAATTGTTTTCTAAATAATCAACAATGTGTTGATGCTCTTTTTCAGCTTCA
>DEXR01000017.1:13425-37204 GCA_002364245.1 Flavobacteriaceae bacterium UBA3179 | reverse complement strand
ACTATACCGAAAGATTAGCTTTAAAAGACAATCTCGACACCGATTTAATCAACTTCCATATTGGGCTGCTTACCAGCATTTATCCACTATTTCAATTAATTTTTGTTGTCGTTTGGGGAAAGTTATCTGACAGATATGGTCGTAAACCCGTCATTATTATTGGTTTGATTGGCTTTGTAATAATGCAATTGCTAACTGGGCTTGCAACATCACTAACGATGCTATATATCGCTCGGATTTTTGGCGGCATATTTACTTCATCAGTTATTCCTGTCAGCAACGCATATTTAAGTGATATTACTTCAGAAAAACGTAGAACGAAGATAATGGCCTGGTCTGGTGTAGCCATTAGTTCAGGGGTTATTTTTGGACCCGTTATCGGTGGCTTTCTTTCGCAATCAGACCTTCATTTTGAGTATGCAATTGGTCAACTACATTTGGGTCGATTTTCCACACCTTTTTTATTTGCTGCATTATTAGGTTTTATTGTTTTAGTCATTGTTGTAAAATGGTTAAAAAATTCAGTTCGCGTCCATAAATTTACAATTCAAAAATTCACTTTTCGCTTCTCGTTCAGCCAATATTTCCTTGTCCTATTGGCGCTATCATTTGTCATCCAATTTGTAGTGACCTTGTTTGAAACTGTTTTTTCAATCTACGGTAAAGACGAATTAGGGTTTAACAGCAACCAGGTTGGTATTGGTTTTATGCTGTGTGGTTCAATAATGGCTGTTTTGCAGCCTGTATTTGCCAGTTATGGGGAAAAGATTCTATCTACTAAAAAGCAAATCGGCTTTGGGTTATTCATCTCAGGAATTTCATTAATTGTCTTTCCTTTTTTCAAAAATGAATTTGTTGTGTACGGTTTAATTGTGGTGTTTGCTGCTGGTGGTGCTATGGTTACACCTAATTTGCTGTCTGCGGTATCCTTGTTATCCAAAACAAATACAGGTCGAAATATTTCAATACAAAGTTCAACAAACAGTATTGGTCAGATTTTAGGTCCCATTTTAGGAACTTGGTTGGTTACCGGTGGTTTTTATTATCCATTTCTAATTTCAGGAAGCATTATTTTAGTTGCTATTGGTTTTCTCATTTTTCTTAAAAAACCCCCTATTTAAAAAATGATAATTGACTAAAATCATTTTAAAAAAATAATTCAATTTAAAAGCCTCATACTTATTGTGCATAAACATATTCAAACAATTTTAGAAAATTATATTATCCTATCAAAATAGTGAAATCATAATATTTATCAATAATAACCATAATTGGTTAACTAAATATCGTTTTTACATCTCTATATATCTTCGTAAAATTAGTTGCTAAATCAGCCTGAGAAAACTGCTTCGATTCTTCAGGAAGCTGCCTTTGGATTCTTGAAAACTTAAACTGCACTTTCTTATCCTTTCCATCAGCATAGGTAATAAACTCGCCCTGTTTCAATCTAAAGAACACATCTGCTCTAATTTTAGGGATTTCCTTTTCGCCTGTTGTGATTCGTGTATCAAAATCCAAGTTATGTCCACGACTGATGCTTTTCGTTGGGTCTTTGATGATTTCAAAAAAGCGCTCGTAATATTTGGCAGTATCTGGGTCGTTGACCTTGCCAAAAAACTGATAGGATAGATTGCTTAAAATAGCCTTACTTGCCTTATCGCCATACATCATATCATTTTGGATTTTGTCCTGCATCACATAAATAGTAGCGATGTCATAACTTCTGAGCGTTGCCGGAATTCGGTGCATATTCAATAAGCGAATAGTCGGCGCTTCTTCCATCAAAAGAAAAGACGGTCTTTGACCGCGCACGCTCATTTGCTTGGTAATCGTATGTATTATGGTTGCAATAACGGGCGAATAAGACGTTTCATATTTTGGGTTATTGACCACGGAAATAATTGCAGGATTTTCCTCGCTATTGATATTCAATGGGACTTCGTCTGCGGATAGTGTCATAAAAATCCGCTGTGTACTGATTCGTTTCAGCGCATTCGCCAAAGTACTTTTTACACCAGCGGTCTGCCTGTCTGAATCCTTACCACTAATAAAAGCATCTGCCATCGCTCTCGATGTGGTATTTGTTTCCAAAAACTGGATAAGGCTATCCGTATCGAGCATTTGATATATGGCTATTAAATGTGGAAGTGTGCAGTATTGTGGATAGGTTGTTTTTAGTTTCCAAATTAATCCACCAATCAATCCTTCAGCGGCATCGTTAAAGAATTTTGTTGTTCCTGTAGTTCCACCTTCCCTTTGCTCTAAGAGGTTTTCAATAAGTACCCTGGACACCTCATTTACGCTTTCCTCGTTCTCTAAATAGCGTGGCGCAATAGGATTTACCCTGTGGATTATTTTATCGAAGGAAATGACCTTAAACGGAATATCGCTATCCTTAAAAAGCGGATACGCCATTTCGGTCAGTTCAAAATCTTTATAGTCGTGAATGATTCCACAAAAGTGCTCTTTCCAGAAGTGTTTTAAAAAGCCATACACGACACTTTCGGTCTTTCCACTTCCGGCAGAACCTATTATGGATGCGCCCCTTTTGATGTTATCCAACTTGAAATTTCCCTTTGTGGTTGCAAATTTGACTTGGTACTTGCTATCGCCATTCTGGACGGTTTCCGTTTTATGTAGAAAGACATAGAACCCTATATTAATTAGCATTAGAGGACACACCAGATACAGCAATATTGATACTAATTCGTTCCCTTCAGTTAAATAGAAAACCAAGCACGAAAGCATTACGAAATTCAAGAAAAGCGCATACTTGCTCACTCGAAACATCGCATAGAAAACAGTACTGGCCACACCAATAATTGAAAGTACTGTTATGAGATTGTCCATTTCCATACGCTAAATTCCTATTGAACTTGATTTGATGGCCACTTCAGCACCACGTCTTAACCGTTTGAAAACCCGAAGTGCAATTTGTGCTTGACTAACTGGAATACTTGGAACAATTGGCAAGCCACTTTTGGTAGTCATTTTGAAAGCCAAAGCCTTTTCATTTGCAGGTAATTTCATCAAGGCAGCGAAATACAGGTTGGGATTCTTTATAAAATCCTTTCTTGCTTTGTAGGTCTCAGCAAAGTTGCGTTTGTAGCCAAAAGTTTTGTCAAACGTTTTTTCCGCTTTCGCGAAAAAGGCATCTCTGTCAAAACCACGCTTTACCTTTTTGCCGTGCATTTCAACTTCGGAAGCTTTGTGTTTACTTCCTGGGGAAAGACTGACCGAATTTGAAGCATCCTTCCTGCTCACGATGATATGAATATGACTTTGGTTTCCATCTTTTTGCATTCCCTGGACAATCCGTTTTCCATTTTGCTGGTGTGGTGCTTGGCGTTCCAATTTGGCAATTTCCTTTTCCATCCTTTTAAAATTCCCTTCAGCTCGTCCTTCTTGAATGTTTCTGATTTCGGTTTTCAGCTGAAGTATTTTTGTAGCGTAGGGTTGGTTTTCTTTTATCTGAAAATCAGTTCCCTTGAACGTTCTTTGATGTTCAATTTTCGCATAGTATTTTATGTCGTCGATACTGACAGGTCGCCCTTTGATTTCCCTATTGAAACTGGCAACATAATCTTTCATCAGCTCACGGGTGTAGGTTTTTAAATCTTGACTATTGTTCTGAAGTTTTCGCAATTCATATTTTGAAGGACTAACCGTGATAGAATAAAACTTGGGTTCTTTCTTTTTCAATTTTGCGGTATTTCCATCAATTTCTTTGACCACTTCTTCAGCGGAAATCTCATCGCCATATTGATTAAAAAAATGTTCCATTTCGTGTTGTTCCAAACCTTGATTCTCCTTTTCCAAATAGCCTACAAAATCAGCTGAACTTTGTGAATAATTGTTGCCTAATTTTTGAGATGTGATTGTGATGTACATAGCTCGAAAGTTTAGAGTTGGTTGCTTTGATTTTTCTTTTCGCGAAAGCGGACTTCCTTCTTTTCTTCGGCATATTTCTTTTCTACAATCAGCGGTTTTTTGGTGGGTTCTTCGGTCTCAAAAAGGGATTGAATCATCGCTACCGTAGGTTTGGTTTGTGTCTTTTCCACGTCTCGCATTATGGCAATTACGGCATTGATTCTTTTAAGCAATTTAGCTTCAATGGTACGTCCCGTTGGACCTAATTTTTCCTTTGGCGAAATTTCATTATAGAAGAAAAAATCGAGCATCGTGGACATCGCTTCGGTGTGCGATTTGAAGTAAGTCCGTGAGAAAGTTTGGAAACGTTTTGCGGTTTCCTTTTTAAATCTAATTCCAGTAAATGAGTCCATATTTCGCCGATTTGTCGCAAAATCTTCCCTAAAAATGGGCGTTTCCAGCCCGTTTGTCGCAAATCGTTGATTGTCAAGAAATTATAATAAATTTAATTAACTGATTATCAGATAATTAAAAACGAAAAGGAATCTGAAACATCGCGCAGCGTGTTACCCTCTTGCTATTCCTTTTCGTCACGCGCAAGCGTGACAAAAATCTATACAATCCGGCTAAAAAGCCGATTGCCATTTTCAGGGAAAATGATTTTCCGATATGTTATTTTTCGATGTGTACGGTTATCGGCGAAAGTCGAAAAGTGGATAACCCTACTTAAATTTGAATACTGAATTTCAGCGAAATAAAGATACGTTTTTTTCTCGACTATATATTAATTGCATAGAAAAACACCTCTAAAATTTAGAGGTGCTTGCTTTTAATTTCATACAATTTATATGTTGAAAATGTATTTGTACGAATACAAATTCCGAAGTGCTTCTTCATCAAGCATCTTATCCAAATTGGTATTATGCTTGGTTGCATATTCCATAATATCCTTGCCATATTTTTCCTTTACATCTTCCTTAGAATTGGCAAGTAATCGCTCTTGTGTTTCCTCGCTCAAATCGGTAAAATTCAAATAAATCATAGCTTTCTAATTTATAAAAGTCCATTATCAGAAAAACTATAATAATCCCCATCTGGAATTAGTATTAAATGGTCAAGAAGTTTTATATCAAACAGTTTCGATGCGTTCTTAATCTTGTTCGTCAATTGCTTATCTGCTTCACTTGGTACCAATTTACCGCTTGGGTGATTATGCGTTAGAATTATAGCTACCGATAAGGATTTTAGAATGACGGCAAATAAAATCCGAAGGTCTATTAGTGTACCTGTAATTCCGCCTTGTGACAATTGATAGACACCTTTCACTTTGTTACTGTTATTCAACAATACAACTTTGAAAGTTTCCTGTATGGCGATTGTATCTTTATCCCAATCCTCAAAGAGCAGTTCAGCCGCATCTTGTGAACTACTTATTTTTTGCCACTCAGAGGATTTTAACCCTCCTTTGTAGCTTATTTTTATTTCGTTAACTTGTGCTTTCATTGTTATCTAATTTTAATTAATGGATAATGAAAAAGAGGGCGCAACTTTCCAGAGGAACGCCCTCTTTAATTTTGAGATTACTTGTCGTTTTTGCTTCCAAGTAATAGGATTTCATCGGCTACAACTTCCGTTACATAGCGTTGGTTGCCATCATCGGTCGTGTAGGTTCGGGTCTTTAGTTTCCCTGTAATTCCTACTTCTTTGCCTTTTTCGACAAACTTTTCAACGATTTCGGCAGTCTTGCCCCAAGCTACTACGGTATGCCAGTTGGTGTCCGTTTGCTTTTCTCCTTTGCTGTCTTTGTAATACTCGTTCGTAGCGAGTGAGAAGCGGGCTACTTTCTTACCGCTTTCAAGGTTCGTAATGGTTGGCTCTTGACCAACGTTTCCAATCAATTGTACGTGATTTCTAATAGTACTCATAATAAAATATTTAAGTGATTTATATTTCCCCTATTGATTTAAAACAGATTAAATTTTAAGGGGTGTTTGTTCTTTTCTTTCGTGCACCGCACAATGGATAGAGTGGGTTTTGTCAGGACTTTTCGGGTAAAATCAGGTGTGTTTGCGACGTAGTAAAATCCTTGGATTTTCAAGGAAGTAGAAACCTTATTTTTCACTAAAACTCGTACAGTCTTGACAAGTTCCATAAGGGCATTAGCAATTCTTTTAAACGCAGTTGCGTTTGAGCGTACCGACAGTTAAGCGAGATAAGTAGCTGTGTTTAAGTTAGAATTGGTTATGTCGTGCCTGTTTTTCGACGACCCGAAAAACAACAAAGGCTTTATCCATTATAAACCCCTTAAAATGTGTAAGACAGCGGTTTGGTTTTTAAGGATTTTCGAGTGAGGGCTTAAGAAGTCCGCGCCGAAAATCCTGTCAAGAAAATCAAGCCGATGGCTTTCCGATTAAAAAGCGGACTTAATTCACGATTTTGGCTCGGGAATGTAGCGTTCCTTCCCAGAGCATCGGGAAGGGTTAACGGAATGGAAAGCTGAAATTGGGTATTGTGTCCAAGATATAGGTAGTGAAGCTTTTTTCCCGAAATGAAGTGGTTGCCTACTTTTTCAGCAGGCGAGCATGGAATGTAGGGGAATGTGCTGAGTGGGTTATTAATACTTTGGTTTCCATTTCCAATTGCATTTTGGGGCAAACAACTCTGGGTTGAAATAAATGTCACTAATTAGGTCAAGAAATTTGTTGCTTTTTAAAAGCCCACCACAATGTTCAGGTTCTGTTGCAATAGTAAACTCTTTTATGCGCTCAAAAATCCAACTTATTAGCGGATGGTCTTTATCCAACATCGTTCTTATTTCTTCTTCTTGAAGATACGTGAATTCGAACGAGCCATCACTCAGGCCGTTATTTACTGAAAAGAAATCCAAGTCAATATCAAAAAATACGGACGACTCTGACGACTTCAAAAGCGCATCTTGAAGACCTTCATAAGTTTTGAATTTTTTGATGGTGTGTTTGTTGCCATAGGTGTCTATCAATTCTTCATCTTGCCAAGTATTTGGTCCCATTTCTTGCCTACAATGCACATAAATATCGCCAATCAAGTTAAGATATGCCGCACACAGAATATGCCCATCGTTATTTCCAGCTAATTTGGCCCAAGAAAACAAAGCGACTTCTGCATCGCTTGTCAAATCCAATTTATCAAGCCATTCTCTTTCTGTTTCACACGGATAGCATAAATCCTGATGCCAATCCAATGAGACCAAACAAGGTGGATTCTTAGGTTTGTTGTCTTGCATCCATTTGTTCCAATAGAAAAATGCGTAACGATGTTCTTGAAAAACTGCAAGTTCAATAACTTCTGTGTCATTTGCGGGATGAGATAGAATTTGTCTCAAAACGCTTGGTGGTTCTATATGATGAGGGTTTCTGAACTCAATCATTGGTTTCCTTTTTTGGCACCAACTTCTCTATATCAGACAGCTCATTTACGATGCCTTGTTCCTTTAATGAAGTTTCAATATTAATTTGAACTACATTGGCATTGGCTTTCCAAACAACTTCAGTAATAAAAGCTATAGTTAGCTGCACTTTTAAATCGGTCGCAAAATCAATGTTTGAATTTTTCCATTTTTCTCTTTGATTCGCATTGGCATCTTGTGTTAGGTCGATTAAAGAACCATAGATTTTTCTATCATCATCTAATATGCCCAATTGATGTTCTTTTTGTTCACTATCCTCAAGTTCTTTATGTTTTAGGATAGGCAAATCGGCTTTCGGTAGAACGAATAGTACATTTTTGAGTCCTGTAGATGGAACTCGTGTAATATGTTCCTCAATGTTCTGGAAATCATCGATACCATATATATTAAGATTCATTGCTACCATAATATCTCTGTCCACATCAAAACCTAATTTTTCTATCCCTTTTACCAAATCTTCTTTACGAAGAAGATACCTCTTTTTCCGAGCTGATAAAAACGCATTGGGAATATAATAATTGATGTTCTGGTAAACTATCTGCTGTGATAATATCGTGTCTGCATTTAGATGTGGAATATCTCCGGTTGTAAATGCAGATTTTTGAAATAAATTCATTGTACCATTTACACCGAAGGAAATAGTAGGCTCTCCTTCAAAATCCTTCTTTGAATTTTGAATACTATCAAACTTTTCTAATGCTCCAACAATCGCATCTTTAGATTTTTCATAGAATTCCCATTCTTTTTCGTAGTCAATATCCGCATTTAATCTTGCATCCTCAATAGCCTCTTCAATTGATGATTCGAGAACATCAATAAATTTTGATGACTTCTTTTTTAGCTTCTTTATCTCCTTCTTTTTCATATCATATTGTATTTAAGAGATTTTCATCTTTCAACACCTTTTTTAAACAAAACCTGAAATAATTTATGGATTCTTGCCATCGTAATAGTTCTAACACTTCGGCTTGTGGTAAAGTAGGTTGTCCTGTGAAGTTATCGTAGGTATTGTATTTTGGCAATTTAAACTGCCTTAGAAAAAGCAATGTCAAATACTGACAGATGTAGAATGTAACACGCCTTCTGTTCCCTAAATTATCCAATCCTGGGAAAGGGTATGATAAATCAATAGGGTAATAACCTCTCCCAAACTCGTCTTTAAAGCTACTGAACCACGTAAAAATCTCGGTCATATTATTAGGCAGCAGAACATATTTAGGTGGCTGGTGTTGTGTGTATGTAAACAGCGTTTTAAGTGCTTCATAGTTTTTCTGATATATTAATAAGCCTCCTAATGCCAAGTGAAACTCAAAAAAACGTTTTCTTTCGTTGTCTCTTTTATCTATTAACGACTGGTTATCATATTTTTTAGTCTCAAAACTGTAATCTGTGCCATAGACTCGTTGCAATCCAAAATTAAAATATTGATGTGCCGTACCCCAATAGTTACCTACAAATTTGGGATTGTTTGATATAAGTACAACATTGCGCCAAAGTTCTTTATAGGTGTCATTTGAGATGGGTGTTTCAAAAATACCTTGTCCCATTAACCATACGCCACTTACAACAAAATATTCGAGACTTTGTAAGTCTTCATTTCTACCTTTGGCAACTTCTCTAATGATTTCCCTGATACCATAGTGGAACTCGTGATTAAACTCAACTTTAAAGTTTTCAAATCCATCTGGTTTTTCTTCCTCTCTTGGTCTAATGAAGTTAGCACGGTAATTATTGAATTCTTCCGTGTAGAAATTAACCAATGTTTCTTCTAAACCTTTATCCTGTGTCCTAATGGCAAATATTGCCAGTTCGTTAATAATCTTGAAATGGTAATTGCCATCTTGGCCTTTTTTTAGCTTTCGGTATTCGGAAATTATATAGGTAAGCAAACGTGTGGACTTGCCATTGTACAGCGAAACCTTATCTAACCAAATAATAAAAATGACAACCAATGATACTGTTAAGAATAGCGTCAGAAGTTTTGCTGAGTTTTGCATCATCCAACTATCCTTCCAAAAAAGTGGTTCACGGTCTAATATTAAGAATATAAAAGAGCCGATTGTAAAGAACAAAACCCATTCAAATACTGTTATTCTTCTTGACCTTCCGGGAAATATCCCAAAAAGTTTTGTCTGCGGAAATTCATTTTCAAAAGCATTAGCCAGATAGTTTGATGAAAACTTGTGACCTATATTGGATATTTTATCCACGATAATAGGATATGCTATACCCAAAATTGCGATGTCGATAGCGACACAGATTTCTATAATATACTTTAATTCCATTCACATTAATTTACAATAGTTCTACCACCTTGTACCAATAATAAAATATAGATTTATCGGGTTGGCGTTTTAATCTGTTCAAAAAGGCCCAATCTGGATTTTTAATAACCAATTCCTTTGTATCCTGATTCTCATAATATTCTATTTCAACATCCTCTTTTTGTAGAATAATAGCATTCAAATAGGCTACTTTGGCCGAAGCTGCCAATGCTTCTTCAATCCTAAAATGTCCTGTCATTAAAAATGCGCTACCAAAGCTTCGTATGCCAGAGCTTAAATCTGCAAATTTCTTTTTCTTTTCAGCGGTTGGGTTACGTTCTCGTCTTGCCATAATAGCACAGGTATTTATGGAATCCCATAGCACATCCTTTTCATTGAGTTTCCTTTTACTAAAATCCTTGTCTGAACTTCGATAGGATAGTTCTGCTTTCGCGAAAGCTGAAAAACTTTTCTTTACCATTGCTACATCAGTAATATTTTCAAAAAGTTTTCCCAAGTCGAACAATTGCTTGCAGATTTCCATTGCAAATAACTGGTCGCCTTTGTAGTATGGTATGCCTATGGTATCTGGTGCAAAAGCTGTTAGCTTATCGCCACAAATAGCGTTTACCGAAGGCGTAGTAATCGTTGTAGCAGTTCCATCGATTGACAGCCAAGGTGTTTCAATGGGCGATTCTATAAGTTCTGGATAGTGCGGACTGTCAAAAAGGATATCCAAAAGAATGGTTCCAGGAACGTTTGGATTATATACCGACTCGAACTCAAAGGTGTAATGTGCCTTTGGAACACCTTCCTTATAACTTCTATGCTCATTAAGCACGTGCTTTTTGAAATGTGAATTGGCTACAACTGCATCCAAAATTTCTTCTAATTTATCACGCTCAACGCTCGAAATAATATCGATATCAATAGAAAATCGGTTCCCTTCTTTTAGCAAAAGCACAAGTGATGTTCCCCCTTTGAAAACAAAATCGAGTCCTGAAACTTTTAAATGTTCGAGTAATGATAGTGCGTGAACCATTTTTTCCAGAATGGTTACATCGATTCCCTTATGTTCCTTTTTTGCACGGAAGCCATTCAGCCATTCCTTTTCAAAACTTTTGTTGTTAATCATATTGAATATCTTCTAAAAAATTTGGAATGTTGTTGCTTATAAACTGCTTTATTTCCTGTTCTTTTTTTCTTCGCTTGGCATAGCTGAACAACTTTGTAAAATTGATGCTATATCTATCAATTATTTTCTCGTAGATGTTTACCATTTCAGAACCTTGGTAAAAATGTAGCAGAGTTTCATCTGCAAACAGGTCCACCATAATCTTTTCAAGTGTTGCAATGGGCACTACCGCTTTTTTATTTTTTATTTTTTGTATGGGTGCCCTTGTCACCAAACGTTTAATAATAACTGGCACGTTACTTTCTGAAATATAGAATTGAATTTCCTTTTCATCTGGATTTAGGAAAAAATCCATTCTTAGATTATCATTTAGGTAGTAATAGAGTGAGTCTACAAATTCTTTTTCTACTTCGACGACAATCATTTGATTTGACGTCTGGTGCTGAGAAAACTCATTGAGCCATTGGGTTTCCCAAATGGCATATTTTATGTCTTCAAAACGCTCATTGGTTTTACGGGCTATCTTGAACACACTATCTGATAGAAGAGGTTTATATTTAGGTTTATAGGAAATAACATAAAGTCCACGACCAATGGTTTTAATTATGTCCTTTTTCTTCAGGTCATAAATTCGCCAACTAAATGTACTTTCTTTTAGATCCGGTTCGAAATCCAGGTAGAAGTTATATAGCGCATCCCTATCAAAAGAACTACGGTCTTTGAAAGCTTCTATCAGTTTATTTTCAATAATCTTTGGCATAGTTAAAAATCAAAACTTTGCCAAAAATACAAAAAAGTGGCGAATATTTGAAAACAAATTGTTGCCACTATATAGATTAAGTGGTAATAATTGGAAATTAAACCTATCTAAATTCAGACAAACTTAGAATATGATAATAGCAAATACATATGTTACTGTTTTGGGTTCAATAAGGAAAGGAATTGCAACGATTTCAATTTTATCTCTTCAATCACAACACTATTCTTTTCAGTCTCAAGTAATGCCCAATATTTGGATTCGTTCCAAACAAATTCTCTTGTTAGACCAGAACCACGTTGATTTATAAATCCCCAGAACCAAAGGTCGTCCCAAACTTCCATTTCTTCAGAAGAATAATTATGCTGTAGCAGTTTATTAATTTTATGGAAATTCCATTTAATTGTTGGGTCAATACGATGGAAAATTGCTTCAATTACAGCATCGACAGGTAAGAAGATTTTTTCTTCTTTGTCAATGATTTTCGGCGCATCGTCCCATATTGAATTTTGAAATCCATACTTACCATTATGTAAATGATAAATGGTTTTGGTAAATAAGGCAGATGTTTTGTTGCCCCATCCTTTTTGTCTCAACATACCATAGTAAAGAGATTCATAATTATAGGCACCATTTTCTTTATCTGTTAGAAAATCGATGAATGCCTTAAAACTATGAAGCTGTAATTTATTCGAATATACTTTCTGAAAAAAAGGTGCAAGTAAGTCAATTTTAGGTTGGCTTTGTGTATTCGCTACGTGATGAAGAATTGAATACAATTTATCTTCGAGTGAATCGAACGGCGCTAAAAACCGGTTATAAGAATTTGACTGAAGCCTTTTATTATAATATCTGTTCTCATTCAAGAAATGCAATAAAGAAGATAATTTGGAATTCATTGTTGTATTCAAAATCAACTATTTTTCAAGGGTTACCGTTCCATTAGCATTAACCCAATAATGCTGTATACCTATCTTATTGAGCTCTGGAATAATACTGGCTATTGCTTTTCTTATTTGTTCATCCTCGGGATGCGCAATGGCAATTTTTGCATTTGGGAACGCAACTTTGGTTTCTAAGCATTTAATAATTGCTTTACCCAAATGAGTTTTAATCTGTCCAGAGTTGAAATAATCTCGTCGCTTTGTTGGCGAATCCTTATGTGCTTTTGCACCTTTTACCTCAATTAATAATTTTTTGCCATTCTTAACAGCTACAATATCATATCCTCTCGTTTGGCCCAAGCAATAACTCTCTATCTCATAGCCTTGTTGAACCAAATGAGGCATCAGTAATTCAATGGTTTTATTTTCCGTTAGTTTTTCCATTTAAGCTAAAATTTCACACAATATAACTGAATTAAAAAACAAATAGACTTTGTGAAAAATAAGACGGATTTCAAGCGAATTTAATTCACGATTTTGGCACGGGAATGTAGTTTTTCACGAAATAAAGGGAATGGGCTGAGTGGAACTATAAAATTAATACATAAAAAAACCTTCCTACCATAGTAAGAAGGTTTTTAGTTGTAATTCGTTTGCTATTTTTCCTTTTTCATAACCAACTGATACACACAAGGAATTACCACCAAGTTCAAAATAGTAGCTGAAAGCAAACCACCCAAAATCACAACTGCCATAGGGCTCTGAATTTCACTACCTGGTTCGCCACCTTTTAAGGCCAACGGAATCAGGGCCAAACCTGTGGTAAAGGCGGTCATCAGTATAGGGTTCAATCTATCTAATGCTCCTTTCTTTATCAATTGAAAGCCTTGGATTCCTTCTTTTCGCAAATCTTCATAACGAGAAACCAATAAAATACCGTTACGTGTTGCTATCCCAAAAAGACTAATAAATCCAATGGTCGCAGCTATGCTGATGATGCCTGATGTGAAATAGACAATTAAGATGCCGCCAATTAATGCCAGCGGTAAATTAATCAACACTACAAACGCCAGTTTTACATCCTTGAATTCATAATACAATAACAAGAAAATAATGGCTATGGCGATGATAGCCGTTATCAAGAGTAGTTGTGATGCCTTGGATTCACTTTCAAACTGTCCACCATATTGCACACGGTAGCCTTCTGGCATATTCACGTTATTGGCCACAACTTCCTTTATTTCGTTTACCGCACCACGCAAATCCCTGCCCTGTACATTGGCGGCTACCACAATCTTTCGTTGCACATCTTCCCGATTGATGGTATTTGGACTACTCACGGATTGTACCGTAGCCAATTCGCCTAACGTGGTCTGTCCTCTATTCGGTAAACTGATCAAGGTCTTATTGATGTTCTCAATATTGTCGCGAAACGGTTTTTCGTAACGGACCACCAAATCAAAATATTGCTGTCCTTCATAAATCTCGCCCGCTTCTTCTCCCGCAAAAGCGATATCCACTTGTTCCATAAGATTACCCACCGTCATTCCATAAGCCGACAAAATCTGGCGTTTGGGTTTGATGCGTATTTGCGGTACTTCAATTTGTTGGTCAACCGCAACATCTGCCAATCCATCAATGTCCTTGATGTTCTGTTCCACGCTTTTGCCTACTTCAAATAGTTGTTGTAAATCTGAACCAAATATCTTGATGGCAATATTGGCGCGTGTTCCGGAAAGCATATGGTCAATACGGTGGGCGATGGGTTGTCCCAAGGTAATATTGACACCTGGTGCAACGCTCAATTTGTTTCGGACTTCCTCAAAGAACTCTTCTTTTGTTTTGTCCTCAAGGACAAAAGGCACATCAATTTCAGAAGCATTGACACCTTGCGCGTGTTCGTCCAGTTCGGCACGGCCTTGTCTTCGGGTAACGACCTCTACTTCGGGCATATCCAATAGTATAGTCTCGATTAATTTACCTGTCTTGTTGCTTTCTTCCAAAGACATTCCCGGGGGACCGACAACACTAATTACCAAAGAGCCTTCGTTGAATTCAGGAAGAAAACTCCGCCCTAATTGTGTGACAACCAACAGACTTAACAGAAAGGCAATCACGGTTACGCCTATAATGGTTTTGGGTATTCTGGTTACACGTTCCAAAAGAGCTCCATACCGTCTTTGTAGCCATCGCTCCACGCGTGTACCTTCAGCCTGCTTGTTCAAAAGCTTTTCATTGTTCAATAAATAGGAACACAGAATAGGCGTGACCGTCACGGCAACTACCAATGAGGTCAATACTGATGTTACAAAGGTTATTCCCAGCGGTTGCAACAAGCGACCTTCCATTCCGCTTAAAAAGAACAAGGGCACAAATGATACAATAATAATTAAGGTAGCGATGATAATGGAACTTCGTATCTCTACCGAAGCATCACGTACTACTTTTATGGTCGATTCCCGCTCTGTTTTCGGTTTTCTGATATTTTCGCGCAAGCGTTTATACACATTTTCCACATCGATGATGGCATCATCTACCAGCGCACCTATAGCAATGGCCATACCACCCAAACTCATTGTATTTATGGTGTAACCCAACCATTTTAATATGATGATGGAAACCAATAATGAAATAGGAATAGCCAGCAAGGAAATAACGGTAGTTCTCCAGTTCATCAGAAAGATGAAAAGGATAATCATTACAAAAAATGCACCTTCTAAAAGGGTCATATTTAGATTACTAATAGAAGCATCAATAAAATCGGATTGTCTAAAGATTTGACTTTTGATGTTGACCCCGTTTGGCAATGAGGATTCTAAATCAGCAATCGCTTCATCCAAGCGGTCTGTCAGCTCCAAGGTGTTTACATCGGGCTGTTTAGAAATGGTCAGAATCACAGCGGGATTTGCGTTTAACGAGCCATCGCCAATTTTATCGGCAGCTCCTACTTGTACCGTGGCCACATCCTTAATCTTTATGGTCTGGCCGTTTACTTGCTTTAGAACCGCTTCCTGCAAGTCTTCCAGCACATAGGCTCTACCGCTTCCTTTAATGATGTATTGATTGCCATATTGGTTTATAATACCGCCAGGGGCATTTTCGTTAGCCTCCCTAACGTGTTCTACCAATTCTGATAGGCTTACGTCGTAATACTTCATCTTTTCGGGATTGGCAAATACTTGGTATTGCTTGTAATCGCCGCCAATGACCACCACATTTGCAATACCGCCAATGGCTTTTATGCGAGGTCTGATTGTCCAGTCGGATAAGGTTCGCAGTTCCATCGGCGAAAGACTGTCTGATGTCACTCCCAAGAGCATTATTTCGCCCATAATGGATGAAATAGGTGCCATCGTTGGTGCTCCTATGCCTTCGGGTAGGTTCTCTCGTACCATCGGGATACGTTCGCTCACGATTTGTCGGGCACGGTAAATATCCGTTCCCCATTCAAATTCTACCCAAACAATGGAAACACCTGCCGCCGATGAGGAACGAATTCGCCTTACATTGGGCGAACCGTTTAAGGCAGTTTCCAGTTGATAGGTCACTAATTTCTCTACTTCTTCAGATTCCATTCCGTGGGCTTCGGTAAGAATGGTTACCGTAGGTGCCGTGAGGTCTGGGAATACGTCCACGTTCATTGTACGCGCATAATAGATTCCCAAAACGCTCAATGCAACCGCTCCCAATAAAATGAGCAATCTGTTTTGAAGTGAAATTGATAATATTTTATTTAACATTTCTCTTCGTTTTTAATGTTCGTGGCCGTGCGCCGGTGTTGAACCCGACATTGAAGCCATTTTAACTTGATATGCTCCTGTAGTTACCACCACTTCGCCAACTTGCAGACCTTCCAGTATCTCTACATTTTCGCCATTGCGCTTTCCAATCTTAACAGGTCGTCTTTCAAAACTTTCGCCTGATAGTTGAACGATAACTGAATAGCTTCCATAGTCTTCCAAGAGAGCATTCACAGGAATCATTGTGTTCTGTGTTGCATTTCCCATCGCTATCTGAACAGGTGTTAGACTTCCTATTGGCATATCGACGGTGGCATTGACTTCCGCAAAAACAGAAATCAAAGGGTTTTCACGTTCCACGTCCTTACCAATCGAAAGGATTTTGCCCTCGGCATCAGTTACGTCTTTCCATTGGTTATCAATATCTTGATACCATATACCTTGCACATTGCCCATCGCAAGTCCGTAGTTGGGTGCTAACTGCGCTTTTAAAACTCTCGATTGATGCGTCCCAACTGTTACAAGCGCTACGCCTTGTTCTACGTAATCGCCATTTGAAACTGTTATGGATTTGATAAAACCATCAAAAGGTGCACGTATTTGTTTGCTTCCGCCCGAGACACCGGACACCAATGATTGATAATTGGCTTTGGCTATCTCGAAACTGCTCTCTACTTTTTCAAATTCAGATTTTGGGACTATTTTGGATTCGTATAGCTCTTTCTTCCTTTCATATTCCGATTTGGCCTGTTGGAATGTCGCTTTCGCGGAAGCGATATCCGTACTTAAATTATTGGATGCCAAACCTTGACTATTTAAGCTCATCAATAACTGACCTTGTTTTACCGCTGTACCTTCAGTAAGATTATTTACCTCAAAATCTACCACACCATTGGATTTTGCTGCCAAGGACTTTGTTGAACCTGGCGATGGCATCCAAACACCGGACGTATTTATGACATCGTAGATTTTACCAGAAACAACAGGTGCGGTCTGAAAATCGATTTTCCAAGCTTGTTCCTTTAAAAACGAGATGGCCTCATCTTCTTCTTCCATACCTAAAGCTTTTATGGCTTCATCCGTAGTGGCATATACCATTACATCATCAATGGAAATTTTATCCGAATACTCTGGTGTCGTCAATTCAAAAACCAATTGATAGTTCCCAGCTTCTTTTGGTTGTATAGCAGGCGAAAAAATACCTGGTGATGACGGTGCATCTGCCTTATTTCTGATTCCTTTACCATCTTTTATCAAACTTACCGTTACAGAACCTTCCCGAACGGGTTGGTGTTTATCCAAAACCGTAAAGTGGGCTGCGAATTTGCTGCCGTTGCCCACTATAAGCGCAGGAAACTCAACAAAGAGTTCTGTTTTATCTGTCCAGATAGTATGGTTCAATCGTGGAATTTCTTCGCCCACGTGACTTCCATCTGCATTATGTGCGTGTGCATCTTCTGCCTTGTTATTACAGGACATTGCCAAAAAGGCAAGCACAATTATTATATATTTCATCTTTTGAATGTATTTGAGTTTTAATGGTCGTGGTGTTCAGAACCATCATCGTGTTTGTGGGTATCAGAACCGTCATCTGAATGGTTACCGTCTGCATCGTGGTCGTGCCCGTGGTCATTTGTCTTCGTTTCCATAGAATCTTTTCCTACTTCAAATTCTTCTTGTTCTATGTCTTCCTCGTGCATATGGCTTCCGTCTTCATTGTGTTCGTGACCGTGGTCATCTGTACTCTCTTTTTTTGTTTCCCTGCAAGAGCTTACCAAAAATGTTGATGCGATTGCTATTGCAAATATTATTTTTGAAATTTTCATAATCTTTGTTTTAAAGGTTTATAATGTATGTTTTAATAATTGTGCCTGAAGTAATTGTATTTCTTTTTCCATCTGCAACATTCTGTCAGATGCATTGCGGTAAAACTGAAGCTCTACATAGTAATCCATAAACGAATATTCGCCCAACATATAGGCCTTAAAGAGCAGTTGTTCGCTGTTTAAGTTGTCCATTGTGGTTTGATACTCATTGTATTTTTCGAGCATCAATTCGTATCGATTGTATGTTTCTTGAAATTGGGCATAGAGCGAGGCGGTAATGACTTGCGTATTCGATTGCTGATACTCATAATCGGCTTCGGCCGCTTTAACTTTGTTCTTGCTGTTCCACAACGGAATGGAAAGACCCCCGTAAAAACCCGAAAAATTACTGCCGCTAACACCCTGATAATTGTAACCAAGTGCCATATTGGGCAGCACCTTGTTTTTTTCCAGTTTTACTTTTTGAAGCGAAGCCGTTTCAGCAGCCTTTAAACCTTGTAACGAAGGGTCTCTGGCCAATCTTTCTTGCCAAAGCTTTTCGACCGCAGCAACCTCAGTAGGCAAATCGATACCTGCCGTAAAGCCATCAATGGCATTCCCGCCATTCAATGTTCTGAGGTTGGACAGTACAATTTGGATTTCGCTTTCAATCTGTTGAACAACGAATTGCTCTTGAATCCAAGCGATTTTCGCCTTGTTCAAATCCAAAATTCCGACTTGTTCCTTATCATACAGCTCTTGAACCTGGTCGAAAACCTGTTTGCTCTGGGTTCGCCTTTCGGATTCAATAGCTTTCTGCTTTCGAAGGAAAGCGAGTTCAATCAATACCGATTTTGCTTCCAATAAAACTTCCTGCCGCTTTTTGGCATAGGACGTTTGCAGTTGTATCGCCTTTAAGTCGTTCCATTTACTGCGTGAACCGTAAACCGTCGGAAATTCGAAGGATTGCGATATTTCATATTCGGTGTAATTTCCCGATACGTTATCGCCAAAGGGCAAATAATAGCCTGAAAGCTGTGGGTCGGGTAAATTATTGGTGCTCTTGTTTTCGAGCTGTTGGCTTTCAATGAAAGATTGATAGCCTTTTAACTCAGTATTGTTCTGTTCTATTACGTTTAGCAGTTCCCCAATGTTTTTATCCTGTGAGAAACCATTAACGAAGAACAGGCATCCGCAAATCGCGGATACGATGTATTTATTCATTGTTTGAAGTTTTAGGTTTAATCTTAAAGTATAAGAGGATTCCTGCCGTAGCGGTAGGTATTCCTAAACGATTAACCTAAAGATGGTGGGCCCCGTAAATCGAGGGATGAGAGGTAAGGATTAAAATGCCTATTGGGCGGATGATAAATTGGCGGTTTATCGTTTTGCCTATTATCAACGACATAAAATTCTTGAAAATCAGAAGTAAGTTTTACGACATTGTCATCTACGATAGTTTGCCGCTCAACAGTATTCCTTTTAAGTACAACAACGTCGCTGGACACCGTGGAATGGACGTGCATATCCATAAAAAATCCAAAGAAACCGTATGGTGATTCTTTCTTTTCGTGAGAACTGTCATCGTGATGATGATGTTCGCCAGTATGGGCAATATCTGAATGGGAATGCGTTTCCTCGTGCTGATGATGCAAATGTGGAAAAGCCTGATGCAACATCAATAGGCTAAACAAGCCTAAAAAGAAAAATGCCGCTATTTTATTTGGTTTTTGCATCAAATACAAAACTAATGAAATTTGAGTATATTTTTAGAGTTTTAAGACTTGAAATCAAAATATAACTTGGACAATAATTAGTTCCACTTCATTTTCTGCAATCGAACAGCATTGAGAATAGCCAATAAAGCAACACCAACATCAGCAAAAACGGCTTCCCACATTGTCGCTAATCCACCTGCACCGAGAATTAGTACAATGACCTTAACCCCAAAGGCAAGCCCAATATTTTGCCAGACAATCCTACGGGTTGAACGACCAATTTTAATAGCTCTTGCAATCTTGCTCGGTTGGTCGGTCTGGATGATGACATCTGCCGTTTCAATGGCGACATCGCTTCCTAAACCGCCCATCGCAATACCCACACCACTCGCTGCCAATACGGGTGCATCGTTAATGCCATCGCCGATAAATGCGACTTTCGTTTCAGGTTGCTTTTTAAGCTTTTCAACCTCATTCAGTTTATCTTCAGGTAACAACCCACCTTTTGCCCAATCGATATTTAATTCTTTTGAAACTTGTTGAGTTATTGAATCCTTATCACCTGATAGCATTATGATTTTTGAAATTCCTGAATCTCGAATTTTTTTAATGGCTTGGTGCGCATCATCCTTTAGTTCATCTGCAATGGTTACATAACCTGCAAATTTCCCATCAATGGACACCATAACTATTGATTCTACAATGCCATCCGTTTCCGAAGGGACTTCTATGCTGTTTGAGGTCATCAAAGCTTTGTTACCTACCAACACCGTTTTTCCGTTGACTGTTCCTTTTAAACCTTTTCCTGCAATTTCTGAAACATCGGTTGCCTCATAATCCGCCCCGTCCGCTTTATATTCCAGTATTGCCTTTGCAATGGGATGGGTAGATTGTTCTTCCATCGCCATCAAATACTTCATAAATTTGACTTCCTCAAATGTGATGGAATTGATTTCCTTGATTTTAAAAACCCCTTTGGTAACAGTTCCTGTTTTGTCCATTACGACTGTGTTCACTTGAGTCATTGCATCCAAAAAGGATGCACCCTTAAAAAGAATACCGTTTCGCGATGCCGCACCCAAACCGCCGAAATAGCCGAGAGGAATCGAAATGACCAGCGCACAAGGACACGAAATCACGAGGAATATCAATGCTCGGTATAGCCAATCCCTAAACACATAATCATCTACAAAAAAGTAAGGTAGAAATGTAAGTCCGATGGCAAGGAATACAACGATAGGCGTATAAATCCGGGCAAATTTTCTGATGAACAATTCGGTCTTTGATTTTCTGGCGGTTGCATTCTGTACCATATCCAGAATTCGTGCAATGGAACTGTCTTTAAATTCTTTTGTGGTTTCAATCTCGATTACGCCATCAAGGTTAATGCTTCCTGCAAAAACACTATCGCCTTTAGCAATAGTATTAGGCTTGCTTTCGCCTGTCAAGGCAGCCGTATTAAAAGAACCCTTTTCAGACAGCAGAATACCATCAAGTGGAACTTTTTCGCCTACACGTACCTGTATTTTTTCACCAATCTCAACAGTCTCGGGATTGACTGAAACAAAATCGCCGTCACGATAAACCAAAGCTTCATTTGGCCTTACGTCGAGTAAAGCTTTTATATTTCCTTTAGCACGGTTAACGGCCGCATTTTGGAACAGTTCACCCACGGCATAAAATAGCATTACGGCTACACCTTCAGGGTATTCGCCTATGGCAAAAGCACCGAGGGTTGCAATGGACATTAAGAAGAATTCAGTAAAGAAATCCCCCTTTTTAATACTTTCCCAGCCTTCCTTTATTACAGGGAATCCCACAGGGATATAGGCTACCGTGTACCATACTATGCGAATCCATCCTTTGAAGAACGGAAACGTATCAAAGTAATCAATAGCAATTCCCGCTATCAACATCACAAAACTGAATATGGAAGGGATGTATTCCTTAATGCTCAGTTGTGATGAAACCTTATTTTCAATTGAAGGATCCTTGAGGTCTCTTAGATTTAGTTTTTTCTTTTTCATATATGTTTTATTTTAAAATAGTTTTAGAACAAAAAATACCATTGTCAATAGATAGACGATATAGGCTGCATCGAACGCGAATATCTGCCATCTGCTAAAACCGTGAAGTTCCTTGCTTTGATGGACAAAAAGGGAGTACAAAAGCGGCATCAGTCCAACGAAGGCAAGATTCACCCAAAACAACTGGAAATCTTCGATAGGGGTAGTAACCAGCGCCAACGGGAAAAAGGCGACCGTCATCGTAACAGCATTATCTGCGATAACACTAGTGGTGCCTGCCGTTACTTCGCCTCCTTTCACCACGCTCCAGGTCTTAAATATTTCAGGCGCGGTGGTCATTATACCCGTGATGAACAATCCCCCAACGATTTCAGAAATATTCAGGGCCGAAACAATATTTTCTGTTGCCTTAACAATAAAAAAAGCACCCACAGCTATGGCCAGGGCCCCGGCCACGGATAACCAGACTTTCTTTTTGTCCCATTCTACTTTTTCGCCCTTTTCCCTGCCTTTTATAATGGCATGCGTTAAAAAAGCAGCATAGGCAGCCAGCATAATATAGCCATCGATGGGTTGTAATCCACGCCAGGCTTTGGGAAGGGTTAGTATAGCTACCAAAGCAATGATTGCCAGGTAGGGGATGGACAATACCGAAACAGAACGTTTGTTCAGAGCCAGTAGGTTGGCATCCAGATGTTTTTGGTGTTCCTTATTATTTTTAAATTGCTTTCTGGAAGCGAAATAGGCTATGCTAACCATCAACGGAATGGAAATTATATTGGAACCCAAAAGGTTGCCCAGACCAATTTCCGATACTCCCCGGGCTGCACTGGTAACGTTTACAGCTACCTCGGGGCTGGCGGTCACAATGGCAAGGAGAGCTGCTCCTGCAGAAGCTGTAAGCCCCCATTGCTTACGGAGCATCTTTAAAGGCGTCAAGAGTTGGTCCGCACCCCAATGGGCAGCCCAAGCTGCCAATCCCAATACTACTACCCAAAGCCAAACGTTCATAACTAATCGTTGTTTATAATTTTTCTGTTACCCTCAGTATATTTCAACTTTTTCTTATTCGATATTTTCTGGTCTTTATTGTGTTTGTTTTGAAAGATCAGGAGTAAAATCACTCCCGTGCTAATCCAGACATCTGCGGTATTAAATACAGGGTCAAAAAAAGTAAATTGATTACCTCCCCAAAATGGCAGCCACTCCGGAAGCCTTGTATCAATAATGGGAAGGAACCACATATCCACGACATTGCCATTTAAAAATCCAGCATATCCACCCCCTGACGGGAATATTTCTGCAACGTTTTGTACTGCCGGATCACTTTTTTCAAAGATCAGTCCGTAAAATGCGCCGTCAATCAAGTTACCCAATGCACCTGCGTATATAAATGCTGCACAGATTATAAAGATCTTTGCATATCCCTCGCATATCATCTTTTTGATATAAAAAGTCCCCCAAATTACGGCTACGAAGCGAAATAGGATCAAAACAAGCTTTGCCAGATATCCCTCCCCAAATTTAAAGCCCCAGGCCATCCCGGGATTTTCCAAAAAATGTAAGCGAAACCAATCCAGGCCAAATATGTAATACTCCTCGCCATAATAAAAATGGGTCTTCACATAAATCTTTATGGCCTGGTCTATTGCCAACAACAGTAAAATCAATAATGCTACACTACTTTTATTCATAATTTCCTATTGTTTCCCAACGTCTTGTGCAACATATATTTGCATTATTTAGATAATTTTAAAATTCTTATGGCGCCCCGCATTACAAACGTGAAGACGATGCCGCCAATCACCAAATCGGGCCATTTGCTATTCAGAAAATAGACCAGTACCCCTGCCACTATAACCCCACCGTTTACAATAATATCATTGGACGTAAAAATGGCACTGGCCTGCATATGGGCCTCCTTACTTTTAGCCTTGTTTATCAACCAAAGCGAAATAAGGTTCCCCAGTAGGGCTAAAATGGAAACTACAATCATCCACTGGAACATTGGTGTTTCACTACTGGTAAAAAACCTTCTTAATACCTCTGCAAAACCAAGTGTTGCCAATGCCATCTGAAAATACCCGCTGAATTTTGCGACCTTCTTTTTTCTTGAAATGGCACCGCCTACCGC